>NZ_JAVDTM010000002.1:0-599637 GCF_031455855.1 Mycoplana sp. BE70 | reverse complement strand
CGGAAACTTCAGAGCGAGTTCGTCAGTCGCTAGCAGCGCCGCCGCCCTCGTTGGTGAGGCGGTTTCTAGGCCCAACCCCAAACCAAGTCAACAGCCTTTTTCGGAAAAAACGCGAAATATCGTAAAGCATTGAATATATGGATGTATTTCCATCTCAGCCATCCGCCTCACCCCGCCCGTGCAACCAGATCGGGCAATCGCTCGGACAATCGCAAAAACTTCATCTTTAGCGGGCATTGGTGCCCTGCCTGGGCTGCGAGTTCGTTCCCCGCCCGCTCGTCCGAGAGTGCTTACGGCGCGCGCAAGCGATATGGGACAGGAACAGCGATCCGGGAATGCGCCCCCTTTCAACCGAAACATCTGACGCTCCGGTGCCTATGTCTGTTAAGGAAGCCCCATCCGTCGCAGACATCGAAGTTGAGGACCATCGTGCCGCAGGATGCATCAGTTGAGACCACGTTCGCACGTCTGGACGCGGAACTTTCCAAACTCCCCGTCAGCACCGTTCTGCCGGACCTGGCCGAAGCGCTCTCTCGGGGGCGGTGCGCCGTACTGGCAGCCCCCCCGGGCGCCGGCAAGACGACGCTCGTCCCCCTTCACCTGCTGAAACAGCCCTGGCGCGGCGACGGCCGCATCATCCTGCTCGAGCCGCGCCGGCTTGCGGCACGCGCCGCGGCAGGCCGCATGGCCGAACTTCTGGGAGAGAAGGTCGGGGAGACAGTCGGCTACCGGATGCGGCTGGAGAGCCGCATCTCGTCGAGAACCCGCATCGAGGTCGTCACCGAGGGCGTGTTCGCCCGCATGATCATCGACGATCCCGAACTGTCCGGCGTCGCAGCCGTGCTGTTCGACGAGTTCCACGAGCGGTCGCTCGACGCCGATCTCGGCCTTGCCCTGGCCCTCGACGCCCAGTCGGCGCTGCGCGAGGATCTGCGGATTGTCGTGATGTCGGCGACGCTCGACGTCGCACGGGTGTCGCGGCTCATGGATGATGCGGCCGTGATCGAAAGCGCGGGACGCAGCTATCCGATCGATGTTCGCTACGCGGACCGGTCAACCGGCGAGCGGATCGAAGACAGCGTGGCGCGGGCGATCCGCGACGCGCATATGGCCGAATCCGGTTCGATCCTGGCCTTTTTGCCCGGACAGACGGAGATCCGCCGGACCATGGAGCGGCTGGAAGCGCGCTTTGGTGACGACACGATGCTCGTGCCGCTCTACGGCAATCTCACCCAGCGCGAACAGGACGCGGCGATCCGGCCGCCGCCACACGGCAAGCGCAAGATCGTGCTGGCGACCTCGATTGCCGAAACATCGATCACCATCGACGGCGTGCGCATCGTCATCGACAGCGGCCTGCAGCGCCTGCCGGTGTTCGAGGCCTCGACGGGAATCACGCGGCTGGAGACGGTGCGAGTCTCGCGCGCCTCCGCCGACCAGCGGGCCGGGCGCGCTGGCCGGACGGAGCCCGGCATCGCCGTCCGGCTCTGGCACGCCGGCCAGACCGCGGCGCTGCCCGCCTTCACGCCGCCGCAGATCCTGGCGAGCGACCTGTCCGCCTTCGTGCTCGACCTGGCGCAATGGGGCGTGACCGACCCGTCGGCGCTCCGCTTCATCGACCAGCCGCCGGCCGGCAGCGTCGAGGAGGCCCGCGCGCTGCTGCGACTGCTGGGAGCAATCGACGGCAGCGGCGGCTTGACGGCGGTCGGCCGGCGGATGCGCGCGCTGGCATTGCCGCCGCGGCTGGCGGTCATGGTGATCGAAGCGGCAGGCGCAGGGCACGGCAGGGATGCGGCACAGCTTGCGGTGCTGCTGACCGAACAAGGCCTAGGTGGAACATTGATCGACCTCGAGGAGCGCTTGCGGCGATTCAAGGCCGAGCGCGGCGAGCGGGCCGAGGCATCGCGCAAGCTTGCCGCACGCATCGCTGCGGCTGCCGGGCCGGCCGCGCCGGAGTCCCCGGCGCAACCCGGTGCGTTGCTGATGCATGCCTTCCCGGACCGGATTGCCCTGCAACGGGGCGGTCGCGGGCGCTTCGTCATGGCGAACGGTCGCGGTGCGGAGCTTCCGGAAACCGAAGCCCTTGCCGGCAGTCCGATGCTGGTGATCGCCGACCTGACCGGCCAGGCAGGGCGGCAACGCATCCTGGCGGCGGCACAAGTCAGCCGCGCGGACGTCGAGGCGGACATGGGCCGCGACATCGTCCGCGAGGAGCAATGCGTGTTCGACTCGGCGAGCCGGCAGGTGCGGGCACGCAGGGTGACACGTCTGGGCGCGCTCGTCTTCGACGAGACGCCGCTGCCGCGGCCGACCGGCGCCAAGGCGGCCCAGGCGCTGGCCGACGGCGTGCGCCAACTCGGCCTGCAGGTGCTGCCCTTCTCCAAATCCGGCGGCCAGTTGCGCGAGCGGATCGGTTTCCTGCACCGGAGCGTGGGCGACCCCTGGCCGGACACCGGCGACGATGCGCTGCTCGCCCGGCTCGACGAGTGGTTCACTCCGTTCCAGGAGCAGACGCGCGGCCTGGACGACGTCACCCCCGCCAGCCTGTCGGACGGGCTGATGGCGCTGGTGCCCTATGAGGTGCAACGCGATCTCGACCGCCTGGTGCCGACCCACTTCGAGGCGCCGACCGGCCAACGGCATCCGATCCGCTACGACGGCGCCGAGCCGACACTGGCGATCCGCGTGCAGGAACTGTTCGGGCTGAGGCAGCATCCCACGGTCGCAGGCGGGCGGTTGCCGCTGCTTCTCGAACTGCTTTCGCCAGCACATCGGCCGATCCAGACCACACGCGATCTCGCCGGGTTCTGGGCAGGCTCCTGGAAGGACGTGCGTACGGACATGCGGGGGCGCTATCCGCGCCATCCCTGGCCGGAGAGCCCGGCCGACGCCGCCCCGACGACACGGGCGAAGCCGCGTGGTACATGACCGTAGAACAGCGTCCGGCGTGACACCGCAGCAGCAACGAGACCACGAGGCCATGACCCAACCCGATATTGCCGATATCAGCCCGAGCCAACGCCTGCGACTGGAAACCCTGATCCGTCTGCGATGGCTCGCGGTCGCCGGGCAGTCGATCACCGTCATCGTGGTGACCTTCTGGCTCGGTTTCCCGCTTCCGCTTGTGTGGTGTTCGGTGCTGATCGCGTTGCTTGCGACCGTCAACTTCTATCTCGCCGTGCGCTATTCGCCGGCGCACCGGCTAACGCCGGCGGCGGCGCTCACGTTGCTCGCCTTCGACCTTGGGCAACTGATGGCACTGCTCTTCATGACCGGTGGGCTGGTCAACCCGTTTGCGCCCCTGATCTGCGTACCGGTGATCATCTCGTCTTCGGCCCAGCCGATCCGCTACAGCCTGGTCCTCGCGGTCCTGGCTGTCGCCGGCATCACGGCACTCGCCTTCACGCCGTTTCCCCTGCCCTGGTTCCCGGGAACCCTTCTCGTCGTGCCGCCGATCCTGACGGCCGGGTTCTGGATCGCAATCGTCTCCACCACGGCCTTTGCCGCCTTCTACTCCTATCGCGTCTCGCTGGAGGCGTCGGAGCTTTCCGATGCACTCGCTGCCACCGAGCTCGTGTTGCAGCGCGAGAAACACCTGTCGCAACTGGACGGACTTGCCGCCGCTGCCGCACACGAGCTCGGAACGCCGCTCGCCACCATCAGCGTCGTCGCCAAGGAGATGCAGCGCGAGCTTGGCGGGGATCCCCGCTTCGGCGAGGATGTACAGCTGCTGCGCAGCCAGAGTGAGCGATGCCGCGATATCCTGCGGCGGTTGACGACGCTTTCGGCCGAGGACGAGGAGCACATGCGGCTGCTGCCGCTTTCCTCCCTGCTGGAAGAGGTCATGGCACCACATCGCGAATTCGGGATCAAGCTGACGCTCATCGAGGAAAGCGAACGCGCCGGTGAACCGATCGGCCATCGCAATGCCGGCATTCTCTACGGGCTCGGCAACCTGCTGGAGAACGCGGTCGACCACGCACGGGAGGAGGTCACCGTCACGGTCAGCCATACAGCCGACCGGGTGAAACTGGTGATCGAGGACGACGGCGAGGGCTACGCGCCTGATATCCTGCTCCGGATCGGCGAACCCTATGTGACGAAGCGGAACCGCGACGAGCGCGCCGGCGGTCTCGGTCTCGGCCTGTTCATCGCCAAGACGCTGCTTGAGCGTTCGGGCGCACGGTTGGCCTTCGGCAACCGGCGGGGCGGGGCGCCGGGGGCGCGGGTGGAGGTCGAATGGCCACGAGCGCGCATGGACGTGAAGCTGGCAAAATGACTTTACCCCTCGTCCTGAACCGTTCATAAGAAAATGGACGGAAAACAAGGAAAAATCAGCGCGGAATTGCGAAAATGACAGAGAAGATCGATACGCCTGCACTCGGACCGGACGCAAGCGACGCCGAATATATCGGCCCCGACCGGTCGCTCCTGATCGTTGACGACGATGCCCCCTTCCTTAGGCGGCTGGCACGCGCCATGGAGGCCCGCGGCTTCTCCGTCGACGTCGCCGAATCCGTCGCCGAGGGCATTGCAAAGGCCAAGGGCGCGCCCCCGAAGTACGCTGTCGTCGATCTGCGGCTCGGCGACGGCAGCGGCCTCGACGTGATCGCCGCGATCCGCCAGCGCCGTGACGACACGCGCATCATCATGCTGACCGGCTACGGCAATATTGCAACCGCGGTGAATGCAGTGAAGCTTGGCGCGGTCGACTATCTGGCAAAACCGGCCGACGCAGACGACATCTTTTCGGCTCTGACCCAGAAGCCGGGTGAAAAGGCGGAACTGCCGGAAAACCCGATGTCTGCCGACCGAGTCCGTTGGGAACATATCCAGCGCGTCTACGAGATGTGTGATCGCAACGTTTCCGAAACGGCGCGCCGACTCAACATGCACCGGCGCACGCTGCAGCGCATTCTCGCCAAGCGCGCACCCAAGTAGACGCGAATCGCTCAGTCGAGATCGCCGGAAACGATCGCGGCCATCTCGGCGCCTTGATCGTTTCGATCCGTCAGAAGTTCGGCCTGTAGCAGCCGGCCTGCAGCGATCCGTGCAAAGGCGAATGTGACCGACTTGCGGGTCGGCGCCGCAAGTCTGTGCTCCGGCGCGTCACGGATCACGTGTGCCCCATACCCGTCCGAGACGATCAATCCGCAATCCTCCGGAAAAATGTCCAGCGGCACGCCCCGATGGGTGGCAAAGAAGAGCCGGTCGCAATGGGCGCGATAGTCCGGCCATTTCCGGTCGACGCGATAATCCTCGATCGACGTCTTGATCTCGACGATCCAGATCTCGTTCTTCGGTGACAGGCTGATGAGATCGGCGCGCCGTCCGCTGGCAAGCGTCATCTCCGCCAGCACCGCATAGTTCAGCTCGGCAAAGAGGCGTTGGACCCCGCGCCGGACCATCATCGCCCGTTCGGACTGCCGGCCGTCGGCAAGCGGGTTGTCATTGTGCAGCGATACGATCGTCATGGTGAGCCTTCAGCGAAATGCAATTTCAACACCATAGCAGATGGTATCGGATCGCGCCTCAACCGGCTGCCGTTTCGGGATTGTTGCAAAAAAGCAATCCCCCCGTTTTTTGCTGTTGCACAACCGCGAGCGCCGGGCTGCGCGCTTGCAAAATCCGCGGATTCGCAAATAAAACCGTCTCGACAAACGTCCGGATATCCTGGAACGTTTCATCCCCTAGTTGAAGAGAATTCGATGCGCCTCCGCACTGCCCTGCTTCTATGTGGCCTTGCAGCGTCCACGACGCTTGCCGCATGCTCGTCCGTCCCCTCCTCCGCTCCGATCATGGGCGAGAAGGTCGCAACGAACCAGATCTTCACCTCCGGTTACGGTCCGGTCGAGGATCACGGCTACGCACTGCCGGCAATTCCGATCCAGCGCGTTGATTCGAAGTTCCATCGCCAGATCGTCGACTACAAGACCAGCGAGAAGCCGGGTACGATCGTCGTCAACACACCGACCCGCTTCCTTTATTTCGTGCTGCCGGGCGGCAAGGCCGTTCGTTACGGCATCGGCGTCGGCAAGCAGGGCTTTGCCTGGGAAGGCGAGGCCTACATCGCATGGAAGCAGGAATGGCCGATGTGGCATCCGCCGGAGGAAATGGCGCAGCGCAAGCCGGATGTGGCGAAGTACGTCAAGGAAGGCATGAAGCCGGGCCTGACGAATCCGCTCGGCGCACGCGCGCTCTATCTCTTTAACGACAAGGGCCAGGACACGCTGTTCCGCGTGCATGGCACACCGGAATGGGCCTCGATCGGCACCGCGGCGTCCTCGGGCTGCATCCGCATGATCAACCAGGACATCATCGACCTCTATAGCCGTGTCCGTCCGGGCAAGGGCTCGCGCGTGGTCGTGCAGCAGTAACGACTGGTAACAGTCTCCAGTGGAAAAGCCGCCGGGATCGACCGGCGGCTTTTTCGTTTTGTCATCACGGCTGCCGAAGCTGCAGCACGCGCAGAATCAGACCGCGCGCGCGGCCTTCAGCTCGCGGCGACGGCGGTGCAGCACCGGCTCGGTATAGCCGTTCGGCTGCTCACGCCCCTTCAGCACCAGTTCACAGGCTGCCTGGAAGGCGACCGAGCCATCGAGGTCCGTGGCCATCGGCGTGTAGAGCGGATCGCCGGCATTCTGCTCGTCGACGACGGCAGCCATGCGCTTCATGGTATCGACGATCTGCGCCTCGGTCACGACACCGTGGTGCAGCCAGTTGGCCATGTGCTGGGCCGAGATGCGCAGCGTCGCGCGGTCTTCCATCAGACCGACATTGTTGATGTCCGGCACCTTCGAGCAGCCGACGCCCTGATCGACCCAGCGCACGACATAGCCGAGAATGCCTTGTGCGTTGTTGTCGAGTTCGCGCTGGATCTCCTCCGGCGTCCAGTTCGGTCGGGTGGCTACCGGCACCGACAGGATGTCGGAGAGCTTCGCCCGCAGGCGGCTCTTCAGCCCCGCCTGGATCGAAGCGACATTGATCTTGTGGTAGTGCGTGGCATGCAGGGTCGCCGCCGTCGGCGACGGCACCCAGGCGGTGTTGGCGCCCGCCTTCGGGTGGGCGATCTTCTGCTCCAGCATTGCCGCCATCAGGTCGGGCATTGCCCACATGCCCTTGCCGATCTGCGCATGGCCGGACAGGCCGCATTCGAGGCCGATGTCGACGTTCCAGTTCTCATAGGCGGAGATCCAGGCGGCCTGCTTCATGTCGCCCTTGCGGATCATCGGGCCGGCTTCCATCGAGGTGTGGATCTCGTCGCCGGTCCGGTCGAGGAAGCCGGTGTTGATGAAGAAGACCCGCCCCTTCGCGGCACGGATCGATTCCTTGAGGTTGACGGTCGTGCGTCGCTCCTCGTCCATGATGCCCATCTTGATCGTGTTCGGTGCCAGCCCGAGTGCTGCTTCGACGCGCGCAAAAATCTTGCTGGCGAAAGCAACCTCCTCCGGACCGTGCATCTTCGGCTTCACGACATAGATCGAGCCGGCGCGTGAATTCATCCGCCGGCCGTTCGCACCGACGTCGTGCAGCGCGATCAGCGCTGTGACCATCGCGTCCATGATGCCTTCCGGCACCTCTCGTCCATCCTTGTCGAGGATCGCCGGGTTGGTCATCAGATGGCCGACGTTGCGTACCAGCATCAACGAGCGGCCGGGCAGCGTCAGGGCCGAACCGTTCGGTGCCGTATAGGCCGGATCCGGGTTCAGCTTGCGTGTGAACGTCTTGCCGCCCTTGGCGACCTCTTCCTCCAGGTCGCCCTTCATCAGGCCAAGCCAGTTGCGATAGACGACGACCTTGTCGGCCGCATCGACGGCCGCGACCGAGTCTTCGGCATCCATGATCGTCGTCAGCGCCGCTTCGATGCGGACGTCCGAAATATGCGCCAGGTCGCCGCGGCCGATTTCAGTGGACGCATCGATGATAATTTCAGCGTGGAGGCCATTGTTGCGCAACAAAATCGTGCGCGGCGCCGAGGCTTCTCCCGCATAGCCAGCAAACTTTTCCGGCGACTGCAGTCCCACCGCTTCACCGTCGGACAGGCTGACTTTCAGCGCGCCGTCGCTGATTGCAAAGGAGCGCGCGTCGCTCCAGCCGGCGCCGGCAAGCGGGGCGCTTTCATCGAGCAATGCACGCACCCAGCCGATGACTTTTTCGCCGCGCTTCGGATTGTAGACCTTGCCCTTTTCCGCACCGTCCGTTTCCGGAATCGCGTCCGTGCCGTAGAGCGCGTCGTAGAGCGAGCCCCACCGCGCATTGGCGGCGTTGAGCGCGTAGCGGGCGTTCATGACGGGAACGACGAGCTGCGGTCCCGCCACCGTCGAAATCTCGGGATCGACGTTGGCCGTCGTCACCACGAAATCGGAGCCTTCCGGCAGGATGTAGCCGATTTGCCTCAGATAGGCTTCGTAAACACCCAGGTCGGTCGGCGCGCCATTCGCCTCGTACCAGGCGTCAAGCTGCTCCTGCAGCCGGTCACGCTTTTCAAGCAGCGCCCGGTTCTCCGGCGCCAGCGCCTCGACGATCGCAGCGAACTCCGAGAAGTAGCGGTCTGCATCGACGCCGGTTCCCGGAAGGGCCTCCTTGACGAGGAAATCCAGCAGTTCCTGATCGAACGAAAGTCCGTTTTTCGCGGTGTAACCCATCTCGTGCACTCCGGATTGCGGAACCCTTCTGGGCCCGTGAATGCTGCCACTTTCCAGACCTGTCATTCATAGTCAATTCAGCGACAGTTCAAAGAATTTGTTCTTTCTTGGAACAAATCGACCGCTATTGAGCTGACGCAATTCGCGGCCGACCGCTGGCCGTGGCGGTGAAGCGCGCTTCGACGAGCTTGCGGCGTCCCTCGATCTCGGGCGCATCGATCGCCTCGGAGATCGTGACGGCGGGTTCGTCGGCCCCGTTCAGGCGTGCGGAATGGAGCGCATTGCTGATCGCTCGTTCGCGGGCGAGCGAGAAGGCCGCCTCCTCGTCCGTCAGCCGCACGCTCTCGCCGGCCCCGCCGACAATGAACACGCCCTCCTCGGGAGCGGTGACAAAAGCGGTGACACTGGCGCGCACCTGGCCGACCACGGCGCCAATGGCGTTGGCAACGTCGGCATCGGACGGTATCGCCGACTCCGCGCCCAGCATGTCGGCGATCGCCGGATAATAGACCGGCGCGGACGCGCCGAGACCAATCAGTGGCCGATCGAGATGAATGCGAAACTGGACGATCCCATCGGTCCGCTGCAACGCCCGGTCGACCGGCAGCGATTCCGCCGGATCGATCGTACCGGCGCCGTCCTCGGCAAGGCAGGCCGCCATGATGACATCGGAAGACTGGCGCGTCAGCCGATAAACGATCTTGCCTGCCAGTTCCTCCGCCGAGCCGGCAATCGCGCGGCCCGAACCATCCTTGGCGCGCGCCGCCAGCTCGAGGCCGAGCCGCGCTGCCTTGCAATCCCACTGGTCCTGCCGGCCGAGGACATGCATTGCGTCGGAGGAGGTGATGGCACAGATGTGCACAAGCCCGCGCCCGACAAGGCGATCGAGCGTCGCCTTCTGCAGCGTGTTCGCCAGCAAGGCATCCAGCGCCACCGGCACGGCACCGATGCGCTCATAGAGCGCCTGTTCCTGCGGCTGCAGGCCACTGGCGAAATGGTCCGGGACGCCGGTGCGCACGGCGAAGCGGCCATCGTGCCGTCCCATGTGTTGCGCCCGCAATTGCCGCTCCAGCACGGCATGCACGGCGTCGCCATGAATCTTGGCCGCGAGGCTCAGCGGCAGGAAGCGACGGGGACCGAGATCAATGCGGGCGACGAGACCGCGATCGTTGATGCGAACCTCCGAATCACCCCCGAGCCCGTAGGTGCGCATGGCCACCGCTTCGACCATCGTCCGGTAGCCGCCGACGACCGCCCCTTCCGCATCCAGTTGCGGACGCCCCTGATCAAGGACCGCCACGTCGGTAGTCGTGCCGCCGATATCGGAAACGACGGCGTCGTCCAACCCGGTCAGATGCCGCGCCCCGACAAGGCTCGCCGCCGGGCCCGACAGAATCGTCTCGATCGGCCGAAGCCGCGCCTCGGCAGCGGAGATCAGAGCACCATCGCCGCGCACCACCATCATCGGCACGTGGATGCCGCGCTGTTCCAGATAGCCCTCGCAGGCGCCGATCAGCCGATCGATCATCGACACGAGCCGGGCATTGAGGAGCGTCGTCAGCGCCCGGCGCGGCCCGCCTAGCTTGGAGGAAAGCTCGTGGCTGCAGGTGACGGGAAGATGCGAGATTTCCCGGATCCGGTCGCGCACGCGCTGCTCGTGCGCCGGATTGCGCACGGCGAAGTATCCGGCGACCGCGAAGGAGGACACGGACGTCGCAAGTTCCGGCAGCGCCGCATCCAGCGCCGTCATGTCGAGCGGATTCTCGTTGCCGTGGACGTTGTGGCCACCGGGCAGGAAGATCACCGGATCGTTGCCGAGCGCTTCGGCCAGCCCGTCTCGCTTCAGGTCATCGGGCGAAAAGCCGATCATGACGAGCCCCGCCCGGCCGCCCTGGCCCTCGACGAGCGCATTCGTGGCGAGCGTCGTCGACAGCGAGACGAGGCTGATCGCCGAAACCGGAACCCGCGCTTTGTCCAGCACCGCTCCAACCGCACCGGAAATGCCCACGGCCAGGTCGTGGCGGGTGGTCAATGCCTTGGCCTTGGCGACAACCCCCTCAATCTCGCTGAAGAGAACGGCATCCGTATAGGTTCCGCCGGTGTCGATGCCGAGTAGCAAATGGTCTTTCACGTCACGTCTTTCCGGAAAATGCGGCGTCTCGAGGAAACCGAGACGGGTCATCGGCGGTGATATTGCATCTTGTTCGGGATTGCCACCGCTCCACGCGCGACATGATCGGGGCAAGCGGCGGCGACCGGTGCGGAGGGCATCAGGCGGGCGAGGCGGCGGACGGGCGCGCGTTCACCCGCATCGGCAGTCCGTTCGCCGGCTGGGTCGTCAGCCGTTGCACCGGCCAGGGCGGCGCATCGCCGGCGGCATCGAAACGATACCGATGCATTAGGATGGCAAGCGCGATCACCGCCTCTTGCAGGGCGAAGGTCGCACCGATGCAGACCCGCGGACCGGCTCCGAACGGCAGGTATTGGAATCGGTCGATGCGGTTGCGGTTTGCGGGAAGGAAGCGCTCCGGCATGAACGCGCGCGGCTTTTCCCAGTAGAGTTCGTGCCTGTGCAGCGTCCAAGGCATGATGAGGACGGTAATACCCGGGGGGATGTCGACAACTTCCCCAGTCGGGCTGGTCCATCGATCGGCGGCGATCGCTGCGCGATTGATCGAAGGTGCGGGCGGATAAAGCCGCATCCCCTCCTCGAAGGCGGCACGCGTCCACGGCATGAGATCGAGCCAATCGACCGCTTCGGCGCAAGAGGCGAGGACGCGATCGATTTCTTCTTCCATTGCATCCCTGACATGCGGCGAGTTGGCCACGCAATAGAGCGTCCACGCCAGTGCTCGCGCCGTCGTCTCGTGACCGGCGCCGATGAAGGTGAGGATGTTGTCTTCGATCTCAGCCTCGGTCAGGCCATCCGGGCCGGCCTGCTCCAGAAGGAGCGTCAGAAAGTCCCTGGGCGTGGCCTCGGGTTCGGCCCGGATGCGCTGCAGCCGCTGGTCCATCGTCCGCCGCACGATGGCCCGGAACTTGTCGAGCACCTTCTGGCCTCCGATCCGAGTCAGTCGCGGCACCCAGGACGGCGCCTTCAGCAGGTCCATCGGGTCCACACGGCCCATGCGGTGCAGAAGCGCATTCACGTCGTCGGCAAACGTACCGGAGGAGGATGCGATTTCGCCGGAAAAGAGCGTATCGGCAAGAATGGCGAAGGTGAGTTCCGTCATGTCGACGGCAATGTCGAAGTCGGCGCCGTTGCGACCGCCGCGGTCATACTTCGTCGCATACCGTTCGGACTGATGCAGCATCTGGGTAGCGAAGCCCTTCGCGTGGCGGGGCGTAAAGCTCGGCGCAACCGCCTTGCGCGAACGCTTCCAGACCGCGCCTTCCGCCGTCAGCAGGCCGTCGCGCAGGATCGGCCGCAACACGAGTTGGCGCACGTCGGCCATTCGGTAATTCTGGGCGTTGTCGACGAGCACATGCTTGATCAGGCCGGGATCGTTGACGATCAGGGTGTGCTCGCGGAAAAATCGCGTTTCGATCCAGGGCAGCGTGTAGGACGGCACACCCCACAGTTCGAGCGGATTTCGCAAGATCGTGCGGATGATCTCGAGCCACGACGGCGGTACCGTGCGTGGCTGGGGTGCCGGCGGCTCGAAGGGTTCCGGACGCATGTCCATGGAAATCACCTCGCGGATTCGCGCGTACGCGGCGGAATGGCTGCACCACCGCATTCAGCGACAGGCGACGAAGTTTAGAGCAGGCCCTGCAGTTCCGCCAGCTTGTCGTTCACGAGCCAGCCGTAATAGTTTTCCTCCGGCCAGACTGCACCTTCCGCACGGCGACGGACAAAATCGGCGGCCCGTGCATCGGAATTGCCGACGTTGTAGAGGGTTGCCGTAATGCCCGGATTGCCGGAGATATCAACACCGGCGATCTGCTTGTAGGCGTCGATCGAATGACGCAGCGACGCGGCCATGTACGCCAGCGAGATGTCCGGATCCATGATCGCCTGATAAACGCCCGCCGCATCCTTCTCGTCCAACCGGTCGTAACCCGAGACACGGGCGACCGCATCGGTCAGCATCAGCGCCGTCAGCGGATTGATCTGGCCGAGGCCGAAGGTCTGTCCGGCATAGAACGGCTGGAAGAAGACGGCGCTGAAACGGTTGTTCGGATAGGAGACGCCACCCACGGCCCTGCCCTTGAATTCCCGGTTCCAGACCGATTCCCGGCAGGACCAGAGTGCATATGACCCCTTCTTGCCTTCGCAGACGGAAAATTCCGGCCGGCTCACGAATTCATCGACCCGTTGGCCATTATGGGCAAAGCGGAAACTGTCGCCGGCATAGGAGGCGGCCTTGATGTAATAGCTCTGCAGCCGGTCATAGGCATCGACGTTGTAGGTGTGCTCGCCGACGATGGCACCGACCATATGAATCGGCGCGATGCCATACTGCGCGGCGACCGACTTGATCTTGCCGGTCAACTCCCGGTCGGTCGCCAGCAGGTCGCGCACCTTCTCGTACTTGGCGTCGAAGCTCGTCTTGCCCGCCTTGGTCCGTCGAACCGAGGCACCGGGAATGGCAGGCTGCTCCGCATGGCGATTGCCCGGCGGAACGATCTCCATCGCGCGGGCGATGTTTGCCTCGCTGGCCAGCATGACGGTGGCCATGACGAACATAGTCAGCAGATGTCGCACGCTCAGATGTCTCCGATGTCGGATTGGTGGCCGCCAGCTCAAATCCCGCGGCTCCCATGCCGTGAAATCATGTCGGAAAGATGCCGGATTCCTATAAAAAACGCGCCGCGTTTCTAAGGTGAAGCGCGGCGCGTGTCGAGGCTGCAGCGATAAAATTCGCGTTATGGGCGCGGGTACCCGCTTCGATCACTTACAGGATGTAGCGCGACAGGTCCGTATTGGAGGCCAGCGTGCCGACGTGCTTGCGCACGTATTCGGCGTCGATCACGATGCTGTTGCCCGCCTTGTCCGGAGCCTCGAACGAGATTTCGTCAAGCACCCGCTCCATCACCGTCTGCAGTCGGCGCGCGCCGATGTTCTCGACGTTGGAGTTCAGTTGCACGGCGACATCGGCGAGCGCATCGATCGCATCCTCGGTAAAGTCGAGCGTCACCTGCTCCGTCTCCATCAGCGCCTTGTACTGGCGGATCAGGCTTGCCTCGGTTTCCGTCAGGATGCGGCGGAAGTCTTCCTTCGTCAGCGCCCGCAGCTCGACGCGGATCGGCAGGCGGCCCTGCAGTTCCGGAAGGAGGTCGGACGGCTTGGAAACGTGGAACGCTCCGGAGGCGATGAAGAGGATGTGGTCGGTCTTCACCGGCCCGTACTTGGTCGCAACCGTCGTGCCCTCGACGAGCGGCAGCAGGTCGCGCTGCACACCCTCGCGCGAGACGCCGGCGCCGATGCCGCCCTCCCGCGCAGCGATCTTGTCGATCTCGTCAAGGAAGACGATGCCGTCGTTCTCGACCGACTGCACGGCCTCGCGCTGGATCTGCTCGTTGTCGATCAGCTTGTCCGATTCATCAGCGATCAAAAGCTTGTAGGAGTCCTTGACGGTCGTCTTCACCTTCTTGGTGCGACCGCCGAGTGCCTTGCCGAACATTTCCGACAGATTCAGGACACCGACATTGGCGCCGGGCATGCCCGGGATCTCGAAACCGGGCATGCCCGAGCCGGTGTCGGCGACGTCGATCTCAAGCTCCTTGTCGTCCAGCTCGTTGTTGCGCAGCTTCTTGCGGAACGAATCGCGCGTAGCGGGCGATGCCGTCGCGCCGACCAGCGCATCGAGCACCCGTTCCTCGGCGTTCATGTGCGCCTTGGCGACCACCTCGGCCCGCTTCTTCTCGCGCACCAGGCCGATGCCGACCTCGACGAGGTCACGCACGATCTGCTCGACGTCGCGGCCCACATAGCCGACCTCGGTGAACTTGGTCGCCTCGACCTTGACGAAGGGGGCGCCCGCGAGCTTGGCAAGGCGCCGCGAGATCTCCGTCTTGCCGACACCCGTCGGACCGATCATCAGAATGTTTTTCGGCATGACCTCATCGCGCAGGTCGGCGTCGAGCTGATGGCGCCGCCAGCGGTTGCGTAGCGCGATCGCCACGGCGCGCTTGGCGTCCTTCTGGCCGATGATGTAGCGGTCCAGTTCGGAGACGATTTCGCGGGGGGAAAAGTTACTCATCTCGCTCTCGCTCTTGGGCACGGTCCCGGGCCATCATCAGCGCCGGACCGTCCTCTGTCTGTCGTTGATCAAAAACACGGAACCCCGCCTTCTCATAGGCCCGGATCGCCGGTCTGTTGTCGGGGTGCGGGTCAATGATCACCCGCTGCACCCCCTGCTTGAAAAGCCCTGCAATGAAGGCTTCTATCATTCTTGGGCCGATGCCCTGGCCGATGAGCGTCGGCACGCCGATGAACTGATCGATACCGACGGTGCCGGCCGGCTGATCTCCGTAAGGATGCCCAGGCCCGTCGACCACGTAGCTCTGCATGTAGCCTATCGGCTCATCATCGAGCAGAACCAGATAGGGCTTCACGAGCGGATCATCAAAATGGCCACGAATCTCGGCGGCTTCAGCCTCCGGCTCGCCCCACCAGCGCCGCACATGCGGCTCGGCGAGCCAGTGCCGCAGGAGGGGAAGATCCGCCTCCGTCAATGGCCGAAAGCCAAGCAAGTCAGCGTTCGGCATCCAGCGTCTCGACCACGATATTGTGGTTCGTGTAGACGCAGATGTCGCCGGCAATCTGCATGGCGCGGCGGGCGATTTCTTCCGCCGACTTGTCCGTGTCCATCAGCGCACGCGCCGCGGCATAGGCATAGTTTCCGCCGGAGCCGATCGCCAGCGTGCCATGCTCGGGCTCCAGTACGTCACCATTGCCGGTGATCGCCAGCGTGATCGTCTTGTCCGCGACAAGCATCATCGCCTCCAGGTTGCGCAGGTACTTGTTGGTGCGCCAGTCCTTGGCAAGCTCGACGGCCGCCCGCATCAACTGGTCGGGATATTGCTCCAGCTTCTCCTCGAGCCGCTCGAGCAGCGTGAAGGCGTCAGCCGTGGCGCCGGCGAAACCGGCGATCACGTCGCCCTTGCCCAGCCGGCGCACTTTGCGCGCGTTGCCCTTCATCACCGTCTGGCCAAGGCTCACCTGGCCGTCGCCGGCCATCACCACCTTGCCGTCCTTGCGGACGGTGATGATGGTTGTGGCATGCATGGTTCCATAGGGATCGTGTTCACTCATGGATACACCCGAAACTCTCGAACCCGCCGAAGCCGGGTTCGTGCCGCCCATGATGGGCCGGCCTTCCTCGTGTCCTATGTAGGGGGCGAAACGGCAAATGCAATCGGCGGGCGATCGGGGCTGTCGGGAATACTGGTCTTTTGCGCCTCGCCCTGTTATGGGGACGGCGAAGACTTCTTCGACCACTCAGGGTGCGCAAGTCCAATGAGCCGCAAAGCCAGCATTTCCCGCAAGACGAACGAAACGGCCGTTTCCGTAACCGTCAATATCGACGGCACCGGGGCGTCGAAGATCTCGACGGGCGTGGGCTTCTTCGACCATATGCTGGACCAGCTCGCGCGGCATTCGCTCATCGACATGGAGATCGAGACCAAGGGTGATCTCCATATCGACGACCACCACACGGTGGAAGACACGGGAATTGCGATCGGCCAGGCCATCGCCAAGGCGCTTGGCGACCGGCGCGGAATCACCCGCTACGCCTCGCTCGACCTAGCCATGGACGAGACGATGACGCGTGCGGCGGTGGACGTATCCGGCCGGCCGTTCCTCGTCTGGAACGTCGCCTTCTCGGCCCCGAAAATCGGCACCTTCGACACGGAACTAGTGCGCGAGTTCTTCCAGGCGCTGGCGCAGAACGCCGGGATTACGCTGCATATCCAGAACATCTACGGCGCCAACAACCATCACATCGCCGAGACCTGCTTCAAATCCGTCGCCCGGGTGCTTCGCACGGCAACCGAAATCGATCCCCGCCAGCAAGGCCGCATCCCCTCGACAAAGGGGTCGCTGGCCTGACCGGCAGACCGGCAGGACAACCGAGTTGACCGCGTCATTCCTGATCCTGACCCCGCCCGGCGAACCGGCTGCGGCTGAAAATGCCACCTTCATCCGCGACGGCTTCCGCTGGACCGCGTTCTTCTTTCCGGCGCTGTGGCTGCTTGTCCATCGGCTGTGGTTCTGGGGCGCGATCGCGCTGGTGCTACAGTTTGCGGCGATGATCCTTATCGCGTCGCCCGAACTTGGCGTGGCCGGCTGGACGCTGGCCATCGCCGTCTCGCTACTGACAGCGCTCGAAGGTCCGCTGGCCCTGGCAAAGGCCCGCGAAGCACGCGACTGGACATTGCGTTCGGTCGTGGTGGCCCACGATCTGGAAACGGCGGAACACATCTACTACAGCGAGCATGCGCCGCAGCGGCCCCCCTCAACCGCCGCGACCGCTTCGTTGCCCGCTTCTGATACATCCACCAAGGCCGCCCGTCCTCCCGCGCTCGGCCTCCTCGGCTATGACGGAGAATGAGCATGCGCGTGGCAATCATCGACTACGGTTCGGGCAATCTCCGTTCTGCCACCAAGGCCTTCGAACGCGCCGCGCGCGAGGCCGGCATCGACGCCGAGATCGAGCTTACCGACCGGCCCGAACGGGTCGTCTCCGCTGACAGAGTAATTTTGCCTGGCGTCGGCGCCTATGCCGACTGCCGGCGTGGCCTCGACTCCGTACCCGGCATGGTCGAGGCGCTGCGCGAGAGCGTCGAACTGGGCGGCCGGCCGTTCCTCGGTATCTGCGTCGGCATGCAGCTGATGTCCTCGCGCGGCCTCGAAAAGACCGTGACGCAGGGGCTTGGCTGGATCCGCGGCGACGTCGTCCTCATCGAGCCGGATGATCCGGACCTGAAGGTTCCGCAGATCGGCTGGAACACGCTGGAACTGCAGCGCGAACACCCGCTCTTTGCCGGCATCCGCACGGGCGAAGGCGGCTTGCACGCCTATTTCGTCCATTCCTATCACCTCGCCGCCGAAAACCCCGACGACGTGATCGCGACGACGAACTACGGCGGACCGCTGACGGCCTTCGTCGCTCGCGACAACAAGGCGGGTGCGCAGTTCCATCCGGAGAAGAGCCAGACGCTCGGCCTTGCCCTGATCACCAATTTCCTGCGCTGGAAGCCCTGATTTCCACGCCACTGAACGGACGACAAGAATGATCCTCTTTCCCGCCATCGACCTCAAGGACGGCCAGTGCGTCCGCCTGAAGCTCGGCGACATGGACCAGGCCACGGTCTACAATCCCGACCCGGCCGCCCAGGCAATCGCCTTCGAGGAGCAGGGTTTCGAATGGCTGCACGTGGTCGACCTTAACGGTGCGTTTGCCGGCGAGAGCGTCAACGGAGCAGCCGTGGATGCGATCCTGAAGGCAACGAAAAATCCGGTGCAGCTCGGCGGCGGCATCCGCACGCTTGATCACATCGAGAGCTGGCTGTCGCGCGGGCTCGCCCGCGTCATCCTCGGCACCGTCGCCGTTCGCGACCCGGCGCTCGTCATCGAGGCCTGCAAAAAATTCCCGGGCAAGGTCGCCGTCGGCATCGACGCCAAGGGCGGCAAGGTCGCTGTCGAAGGATGGGCGGAAGCCTCCGAGCTCGGCGTGATCGAGCTTGCGAAAAAGTTCGAGGGCGCCGGCGTCGCCGCCATCATCTACACCGACATCGACCGCGACGGCATTCTGACCGGCATCAACTGGGCCTCGACGCTGGAGCTTGCCGATGCCGTCTCCATCCCCGTCATTGCTTCCGGCGGACTGGCCTCGATCGACGATATCCGCCGAATGCTGGAGCCGGATGCCGCAAAACTTGAAGGTGCGATCTCCGGCCGTGCGCTCTATGATGGACGGATCGATCCGAAGGAGGCGCTTGCGCTGATCCGCGCCGCGAAAGGACAGACCGCATGACCCTCAAGCCCCGCGTAATCCCCTGCCTGGACGTGAAGGACATGCCGCGCCGCCCGCAGCCGCTTGGCGGCGAGGACGCGCAAATACGAAAGAAGGAGGCCGTCCTTTGACCCTCAAGGCCCGTGTCATCCCCTGCTTGGACGTGAAGGACGGCCGCGTCGTCAAGGGCGTCAGCTTCGTCAATCTGGTCGACGCCGGCGATCCGGTGGAATCGGCCAAGGCCTATGACGCAGCGGGCGCCGACGAGCTCTGCTTTCTCGACATCACCGCCTCCTCCGACAATCGCGACACGATCTTCGACGTCGTTGCCCGCACGGCCGACCACTGCTTCATGCCGCTGACGGTCGGCGGCGGCGTGCGCAGCCTGTCAGACATCCGCAAGCTTTTGCTTGCCGGCGCCGACAAGGTTTCCATCAACTCGGCTGCGGTGAAAAACCCGGATTTCGTCGCCGAGGCCGCCGACAAGTTCGGCAACCAGTGCATCGTCGTGTCGATCGATTCCAAGAAGGTCTCGAAGGACGGCGAGGAAGACCGCTGGGAGATCTTCACGCACGGCGGGCGGCAGGCAACCGGCATCGACGCGGTTACCTTCGCCGAAAAGATGGTGGAACGGGGCGCAGGCGAACTGCTGCTCACCTCGATGGACCGCGACGGCCAGAAAAGCGGCTACGACATCGCGCTGACGCGCACGATCGCCGATCGGGTGTCGGTACCCGTGATCGCCTCCGGTGGGGTCGGCACTCTGGATCACCTCGTCGAGGGCATCCGCGACGGCCATGCGACCGCCGTGCTGGCCGCGTCGATCTTCCACTTTGGCACCTACACGGTCGGCGAGGCCAAGCGCTACATGGCCGATCATGGCATCGCCATGCGGCTCGACTGAGCGGAAAGGCAGGCCCCCTCGATGAGTGATTTCACCCTTGCCGACTTGGAGCGGATCGTTGCTGAACGCTCCGGAGCCTCACCAGACCAATCCTGGACCGCCAAGCTGATCGCGGCCGGCCAACCGAAAGCGGCCAAGAAGCTCGGCGAGGAGGCGGTCGAAACCGTGATCGCCGCAATCGAGGGAGATCGGCCCGCACTCATAAGCGAGAGCGCCGATCTCCTCTATCACCTGATGGTCGTGCTCCGGATCGGCGGCGTCGCGCTCGTCGACGTCATGGACGAACTGGGGCGGCGGACCGGACAGTCCGGCATCGCTGAGAAGGCGGGCCGAACGCAATGACGGCATCGTCCCTTCGCGACCAGATCCAGGCGGACATCCCCGACAATTACGGGCATACCCGCTACTCCCCCTATCGCTTCTTCTCCACCGAGGAATGGGCGCAGTTCCGGGCGGACACGCCGCTGACGCTGACCGCCGACGAGGTCAGGCGGCTGCGCTCCCTGAACGACCCCGTCGATCTCGACGAGGTGCGGCGCATCTACCTGTCGGTCTCGCGGCTTCTCTCGGCACACGTCGAATCCTCGCAACTGCTGTTCGAGCAGCGCAAGCACTTCCTCAGCCTTTCAGACGAGGCGAAGACGCCGTTCGTCATCGGGATTGCGGGATCGGTCGCCGTCGGCAAGTCGACCACGGCCCGCATTCTCGCCGAACTGCTGTCGCGCTGGCCATCGAGCCCGAAGGTCGATCTCGTCACCACGGACGGCTTCCTCTATCCGAACGCAGTGCTGACGCGCGAGAAGCTGATGGAGCGCAAGGGTTTTCCGGAGAGCTACGACACTGGCGCGCTGCTGCGGTTCCTCTCCGCCATCAAGGCTGGACAAGCCAACGTCAGGGCGCCGACCTATTCGCACCTCACCTATGACGTCCAGCCCGACGTTTCCCAGGTCATCGACCGGCCGGACATCCTGATCTTCGAGGGGATCAACGTGCTGCAGTCGCGCAGCCTGCCCGCCGATGGCAAGATCGTGCCGATGGTGTCGGACTTCTTCGACTTCTCGATCTACATCGATGCCGACGAAGACCTGATTCACAAATGGTACGTCGAACGCTTCATGCGGCTGCGGGAAACCGCCTTCAAGAGTCCCGAGTCCTACTTCAACCGCTACGCCGCGGTCAGCGAGGAGGACGCGCTCTCGATCGCCGAGGGGCTCTGGAGAAACATCAACCTGAAGAACCTGCGCCAGAACATTCTGCCGACCCGCCCCCGGGCGGATCTCATCCTTCAGAAGGGCGAGAACCACCTGGTCGAGACGGTCGCGCTCAGAAAGATCTAAGCCCGTGCTGGCGTCACGGCTTAAAAGCGCGTCGCGATCTTTCAGATTCGCTATGCCACGCTTTAAGTTCTTGTTCCTTCGCATGTCTTTGTCCCGAAACCGGTTTCCACTTTCGGGAGACATGCTCTAGGGGTCGACGCGGCGCAGGGTCAGATTGATCCGGCCGCCATTCCTCAGCAATGTCGATGTTCCGGGGAAGACCCGGTCGACGCCGTGAAAGCTTAGCCGGCTTTCTCCGGCGAGCACGACGAGATCGCCGCTGGAGAGCCGGAAGGAGCGTGTCGGAGCGCTGCGCGCCGTTCCACCAATCCGGAAGAGACATTGGTCGCCGAGGGAGACCGAGACGACCGGCGCCGCGAATGTCCTCTCGTCGCGGTCCTGGTGCAGCCCCATTCGCGCCTCTCCGTCATAGAAATTGACGAGGCAGGCCTGCGGCGGCGCCGGATAGCCGGAAACCTCTTCCCAAATTCGCAGTAATCCCGCCGGGATCAGCGGCCACGGCTGGCCCGTGACCGGGTGCATCTCCTGATAGCGGTATCCGCCCTCGCGGTCGGTCACCCAGCCGAGCGACCCGCAATTGGTCATGCGGACCGACATCGGCTTGCCGGTCTTCGGCATCTGCGGGACATAGAGCGGCGCTGCGGCAACGACCGCGCGGATTTCCTCGACCAGCGCCTCCTGCACCGGCCGATCGAGATAGCCCGGCAGATACCTGAACCCTTCCGGTAGATCATGGCCGGCCATTGCAACGCCTCGCTTCTTCATGGTTTCCGCCGGCCTCACCGAAAGCCCGGCAGGCACCGACACGACCATTCGACAGGTGGGTCATCATTCCGCCGTCGGCTTGCCTCGCATCCGCTTCACGTCGGAGCGGCCGGCCTTCGCCTTCAAGCGCCGTTCGACCGCCCCTTTCGACGGCCGCGTCTTCTTGCGCGGCGGCGGCGGCGGTTCAGCGGCTTCAAGCAGCAGCTCCTTCAGTCGCTCGCGGGCGTCCTCGCGATTGCGCTCCTGGCTGCGGAATCGATTGGCCTCGATCATCAACACCCCGTCCTTGGACAGGCGGCGGCCCGCGATCTTCGTTGCATTGGCCTTGATGCGATCGTTCAAGGAGGGCGAGTTCCTCAAATCGAAGAAAAGCTGTACTGCCGTCGAGACCTTGTTGACGTTCTGACCGCCGGGACCACCGGCCAGGACGAACTGCTCGGTCAATTCCCAGCCGGCAATGACGATGGAGCCTCTGATGGGGAGCGGATCGCTGGCCATGATGCTATTCCTGAACGATGAGTGCCCTGCATAGCCCAGGAGACGCCCGGACGAAATCCGTTTTCGGACCCACGCGCTACCATTGCTGCGGCCAGGACACGAAAAACCCGGCCGGAGCCGGGTTTCACGTGAATCACACTGTACTTTCGGGGCGACTATTCGGCTGCGGCACGAAACCCCGGCGCCGCGTCGCGGACACCTCCGTCGACATGGCTCTCGAACTTTCCAAAGTTGGCGATGAACATGTCCACCAGCTTGCGCGCCTGCTTGTCGTAGGCGGCACCGTCGGCCCAGGTCGAGCGCGGGTCGAGGATCTTGGTGTCGACGCCGGGCACCGAGACCGGGACGTCGAAGCCGAAGTTGTCGTCGCGACGGAACAGTGCGCCGTTCAGCGAACCGTCGAGCGCGGCCGTCAGCAGCGCGCGCGTCGCCTTGATCGGCATGCGCTTGCCCTCGCCGTAGGCACCGCCGGTCCAGCCGGTGTTGACCAGCCAGCAGGTGGCGCCGTGCTCGGCGATCAGTTTCTTCAGCAGGTTGCCGTACTCCGCCGGATGGCGTGGCATGAAGGGCGCGCCGAAGCAGGTGGAGAAGGTCGCTTCCGGTTCGGTGACGCCACGCTCGGTGCCGGCGACCTTGGCGGTATAGCCGGAAAGGAAGTGGTACATCGCCTGGTCGGGGGTCAGACGGGCGATCGGCGGCATGACGCCGAAGGCATCGGCCGTCAGCATGATGATCGTCTTCGGATGCCCGGCAACGCCCGTTTCGCTTGCATTCGGGATGAAGTGCAGCGGGTAGGCGCAGCGGGTGTTTTCCGTCAGCGAACCGTCGTTGAAGTCCGGCACGCCGTTGGCATCGAGGACGACGTTCTCAAGGACCGTGCCGAAACGCTGGGTCGTGGCATAGATCTCCGGCTCGGCCTCGGCAGACAGGCGGATCGTCTTGGCGTAGCAGCCGCCTTCGAAGTTGAAGATGCCGTTTTCGCCCCAGCCGTGCTCGTCGTCACCGATCAGCGTGCGCTTCGGATCGGCCGAAAGCGTCGTCTTGCCGGTGCCCGACAGGCCGAAGAAAACCGCAGCGTCCCCATCCGGGCCGACATTGGCCGAGCAGTGCATCGGCATGACGTTCTTGGCCGGCAGGATGTAGTTCAGCGCGGTGAAGACGGATTTCTTCATTTCACCGGCATAGTAGGTGCCGGCGATCAGGATGAGACCGTTGGTCAGGTCGCAGGCGATCATCGTCTCGGTGCGAGCGCCGTGCCGGATCGGGTCGGCCTTGAAGGTCGGAAGGTCGATGATCGTCAGCTTCGGCAGGAAGCCTTCGAGCTTTTCACGCGCCGGACGGATCAGGAGGTTGCGAATAAACAGCGAGTGCCAGGCGAGCTCCGTCACCACGCGGGTCGGAAGCGCGTTTTCCGCATCCGCTCCGCCGATCAGGTCCTGGACGAAGAGATCCTTGCCGGCTGCATGCGCCAGCATGTCCTGGCGCAGCGCCTCGAAATGCGCCGGCGACAGTTCCTTGTTGTTGTCCCACCAGATCTGATCGGTGGTATTGTCGTCACGGACGACGAACTTATCCTTCGGCGAGCGGCCGGTATGCTGGCCGGTCAGCGCACGCAGCGCGCCGTGCGCCGTCTTGACGGCTTCTCCGCGACCGAGTGCCTCGTCATAGAGATCGGTTTCCGTCAGGTTATAGCGGACCGTTCCAGTGTCCTTGAAGCCAATCGCTTCGAGGCCGTGTGATGGGTTGCGAATGCCCAGTTCCGTCATGGCCCAGTTTTCCTTCGCGCTGTAGGGAGAGAGTGAATTTCTTTGGAAACTAATCTCTGCGCAGATAAATGACAAGGGGACACTCAAAATATGTCAATGATATCAGTATATTAATCGATTTAACATTTTGTGCATCTTTTTAAATCGGTTTGAAAATCGATTTAATCGGCCAATTTGGGCGATGGCGAATAGCGCGCTGAAGGCCGCACCTTTGGCTTTGCCACAATTTGTTCCACCTTTATACTCAAAGAAAGCGCACCAATCGGCCGGCGGTAACCACGTCCAAGGAACACAGCGAGGCGCACATGAGCATGGAGACAAGCAGGATGCAGACGATCGCACTGGTGGACGACGACAGGAACATTCTGACGTCGGTGTCGATCGCGCTCGAGGCCGAAGGCTACCGTGTCGAGACCTATACGGACGGCGCGTCCGCCCTCGACGGCCTTCTCGCCCGGCCGCCGCAGCTTGCGATCTTCGACATCAAGATGCCGCGCATGGACGGCATGGAGCTTCTGCGCCGACTGCGGCAGAAATCGGATCTTCCGGTGATCTTCCTGACCTCCAAGGACGAGGAGATCGACGAGCTTTTCGGCCTGAAGATGGGTGCGGACGATTTCATCACCAAGCCGTTCTCGCAGCGCCTGCTCGTCGAGCGCGTCAAGGCGGTCCTCCGCCGCGCCTCCAGCCGCGAGGCGGCAGCCGCTGGAGCGGCCACGACCGTGAAGACGGGCGACGTCCAGGCGCGCTCCCTCGAGCGCGGCCAGCTTGCGATGGACCAGGAGCGGCACACCTGCACCTGGAAGGGCGAGCCCGTTACCCTGACCGTGACCGAGTTCCTGATCCTGCACGCGCTGGCGCAACGTCCTGGCGTGGTCAAGAGCCGCGATTCCCTGATGGATGCGGCCTATGACGAGCAGGTCTACGTGGACGACCGCACGATCGACAGCCACATCAAGCGGCTGCGCAAGAAGTTCAAGATGGTGGATGCCGATTTCGACATGATCGAAACACTTTACGGCGTCGGCTACCGGTTCCGCGAATCGGCCTGAATCACGGTCTCGGACGACCGGAACGCCTCTCCGCCAGCGAATTGATGCGATTTTACTTGCATCATAAGGGACGACGGTGGCATTTCGGCCAGAACGGAGGCGGCGAGCGAGCCGTTCGAGACATTTGACCGCTTTGCCACAGAACGCACTGGACAGGGAACTGGACGATCAGGAAGGACGCCCGGCCGGCCGAACTGCACGTTGGTACTGGACCTATCCCTTCAAGCTGATCCGGCGCATCTTCGGCAACGCCGTCTTCTCCAGCCTGACGCGCCGCATCCTGTTCTTCAATCTGGTGGCGCTGGTCGTACTGGTCGCCGGCATCCTCTATCTCAACCAGTTCCGCGAGGGCCTGATCGACGCCCGCGTCGAAAGCCTGCTGACCCAAGGCGAGATCATCGCCGGCGCGATTTCGGCCTCGGCTTCCGTCGACACCAACTCCATCACCATCGATCCAGAGAAACTGCTGGAACTGCAGGCCGGCCAGAGCATCACGCCGCTGCCAAACGACGACGATCTCGAATTCCCGATCAACCCGGAGCGCGTCGCTCCGGTGCTCAGGCGCCTGATTTCGCCGACCCGGGTGCGTGCGCGCATCTATGACACCGACGCCAACATGCTGCTCGACTCCAAGCACCTCTACACGCAGGGCCAGGTTCTGCGCTTCGACCTTCCGCCCGTTGAGGTCGAGGAACTGTCGGCGCTGGATCGGTTCCTCGTCTGGCTCAACCGCATGCTGCAGCCGAGCAACCTGCCGCAGTATAAGGAAGCGCCGGGCGGCGACGGTTCCATCTATCCGGAGGTGATGAACGCTCTGACGGGCGTGCGCGGTGCCGTCGTGCGCGTCACCGACAAGGGTGAGCTCATCGTTTCGGTGGCGGTTCCGGTGCAGCGCTTCCGGGCCGTGCTCGGAGTTCTGCTGCTTTCCACACAAGCCGGCGACATCGACAAGATCGTCCATGCCGAACGGCTCGCCATCATGCGCGTCTTCGGCGTAGCCGCGCTCGGCAACGTCTTTTTGTCATTGCTCCTGTCGAGCACGATCGCCAATCCGCTGCGCCGCCTGTCGGCTGCGGCAATCCGGGTGCGGCGCGGCGGGGCGAAAGAGCGCGAAGAGATACCCGACTTCTCCGCCCGTCAGGACGAGATCGGCAACCTTTCGATCGCCTTGCGCGAAATGACGACGGCGCTCTACGACCGCATCGACGCGATCGAAAGCTTCGCTGCCGACGTCAGCCACGAACTGAAGAACCCGCTGACGTCGTTGCGCAGTGCCGTCGAAACGCTGCCGCTGGCGCGCACGGACGACTCGAAGAAGCGCCTGATGGATGTCATCCAGCATGACGTGCGCCGCCTCGACCGGCTCATAAGCGACATTTCGGATGCCTCGCGCCTCGATGCCGAGTTGGCCAGGAGCGATGCCAAGACGGTGGACCTGGAGAAAGTCCTCGGCGACCTGGTCGACATCTCGCGTCAGGTCCGCAGCAACAAGAAGCCGGTCATCCTGGATTTTGTCGTTGACCGCAGCGACAATCCGAAGGCGCGCTTCAGCATCAGCGGCTACGAGCTTCGCATCGGCCAGATCATCACGAACCTGATCGAGAACGCCCGGTCCTTTGTGCCGGAGCAGGGCGGCCGGATCGTCGTGCGGCTGTCGAACAGCCGCAATGGTCGACGGATCGTCAAGGTCGAGGACAACGGCCCCGGCATCCAGGTCGAAGACATCGACCGCATCTTCGAGCGCTTCTACACCGATCGCCCGGCGAGCGAGGGATTCGGCCAGAATTCCGGCCTCGGCCTGTCGATCTCGCGGCAGATCGCCGAGGCGCATGGCGGCACGTTGAAGGCCGAGAACATCATCGATCGTGACACCGGCGAGATCAAGGGCGCGCGGTTCATCCTCTCGCTGCCGGCGGGACGCCCCAAATGAGCCACGGCGTCAACGTGCATGGCACCGCGATCGTCATCGGCACCACCGGGCTGATTTTCATGGGGCCTTCCGGCTCCGGCAAGAGTGCGGCCGCGCTTCATTGCGTCGGCCGTGCACGCGAACGGGGACTCTTTTCGGCGCTCGTCGCCGACGACCAGGTCCTGGCCAGCGCAGCCGGCGGCGCCATCGTTGCGCGCGCGCCGGCAACGATCGCGGGCCTCGCCGAGGTGCGCGGCGCCGGCATCGTTACGGTGGAGACCGTGCCCTGCGCCATCCTGACGCGGATCATCCAACCCGTCCGTTCCCCCTTCGCCGAGCGGATCGCGCCGGAGACGGAGGTTTGCGAAATCCTGCCGGACCACCGGCTACCGGTCACGCGCCTGCCGGTTGGCGACGGCTTTGATTTTTTCGATCGATTGACGCTCATCCTGCCGTTTCTGGGCCGGAACTAACCCGGATACCGGGGCGAATGGCCGCTATCGGGCATTTTTAGCTTGCACTCGGCCTTTTCATCGACAAGATGGCCTCCCCAACGGTGGACGTCCATTTTGCAGTGCGATATGGCCGGATGCCGGCTTATTTGGGCAATTGGAGCGGTGCATATGATCGGACTGGTGCTTGTCACCCACGGCAAGCTGGCGGAAGAGTTCCGTCACGCACTTGAGCACGTCGTGGGGCCGCAAGAGGCGATCGAAACCGTTTGCATCGGCCCTGAGGACGATATGGATCAGCGACGGCAGGACGTGGTGGAGGCGGCCCGGCGCGCCGATCGCGGCCACGGCGTCATCATTCTGACCGACATGTTCGGCGGCACCCCCTCAAACCTCGCCATTTCGGTCATGAGCAGCGGCACCATCGAGGTCATCGCCGGCGTCAACCTGCCGATGCTGATTAAGCTGGCGGGCGTGCGCAATGACGACGACATGGAGCGCTCGCTTGTCGAGGCATCGGAAGCGGGCCGCAAATATATCAACGTCGCCAGCCGTGTTCTCAGCGGCAAGTAGATGGATGCGCTCAACCCATGCACGGCTCGACCATGTCCCACTCCAAAGACCTCCTGATCGTTAACAAGCGTGGTCTGCACGCGCGCGCCTCGGCCAAGTTCGTGCAAACCGTCGACGGCTTCGATGCGGAGGTGACCGTGTCCAAGGACGGCATGACCGTGGGCGGAACGTCGATCATGGGGCTGATGATGTTGGCGGCCAGCCCCGGCTGCTCGGTGCATGTCACCGCAATCGGAGTTCAAGCGTCGGAAGTTCTCGCCGCCCTGGAGGCGCTCGTCGCAAATCGCTTCGGCGAGGAAATCTGATACCGACGAACATAAAGACATAAAGACTTCTTTATGTCTTGGTTGCCCGCCCTGATATTTCCTGATAAGCATGCGCCCACCGAGAGGTGCGGCCGCATCGAGTGATGCCGGCTGCCGCTACGATCGGCGCGAACGCGGCGCCGAGACACGACCAATTCAGTCTGGAGAAACGCATGAGCAACACCAAGGACTATCACGTTGCCGACATCGGCCTCGCCGACTTCGGCCGCAAGGAAATCGCGATCGCGGAGACGGAAATGCCGGGCCTGATGGCCTGCCGGGAAGAGTTCGGCACCGCCAAGCCGCTGACGGGCGCGCGCATCACCGGTTCGCTGCACATGACCATCCAGACGGCCGTGCTGATCGAGACCTTGGTTGCGCTTGGCGCCGAAGTCCGCTGGGCCTCGTGCAACATCTTCTCCACCCAGGATCACGCTGCCGCGGCGATCGCGGCGGCCGGCATACCGGTGTTTGCGGTCAAGGGCGAGACGCTGGAGGAATACTGGAACTACACGGACCAGATCTTCCAGTGGGCCGATGGCGGCCTCTCCAACATGATCCTTGACGACGGCGGCGACGCCACCATGTACATCCTGCTTGGCGCTCGCGCCGAGGCCGGCGAGGACGTGCTTTCCAATCCGGGATCGGAAGAGGAAGAAATCCTTTTCGCCCAGATCAAGAAGCGGCTGAAGCCCTCCCCTGGCTGGTTCACCAAGCAGCGTGATGCGATCAAGGGCGTCACCGAGGAAACCACGACCGGCGTCAACCGTCTTTATCAGCTCCAGCAGAAGGGCCTGCTGCCCTTCCCGGCGATCAACGTCAACGACTCGGTCACCAAGTCGAAGTTCGACAACAAGTACGGCTGCAAGGAATCGCTGGTCGACGGCATCCGCCGCGGCACCGACGTGATGATGGCTGGCAAGGTCGCCGTGGTCTGCGGCTACGGCGACGTCGGCAAGGGCTCGGCGGCTTCGCTGCGCGGCGCTGGCGCCCGCGTCAAGGTCACCGAGATCGACCCGATCTGCGCCCTGCAGGCGGCCATGGACGGCTTCGAGGTCGTCCAACTCGAGGACGTCGTTGCCACGGCCGACATCTTCATCACCACCACCGGCAACAAGGATGTCATCCGCGTCGATCACATGCGCGAGATGAAGGACATGGCGATCGTCGGCAACATCGGCCACTTCGACAACGAGATCCAGGTCGCCGGTTTGCGCAATCTGAAGTGGACGAACATCAAGCCGCAGGTCGACATGATCGAGTTCCCGAAGGGCAACCGCATGATCCTGCTGTCCGAAGGCCGTCTCCTGAACCTCGGCAATGCCACCGGTCATCCGTCGTTCGTCATGTCTGCCTCGTTCTCGAACCAGGTGCTCGCCCAGATCGAACTCTACGCCAACACCGGCAAGTACCAGAACGAGGTCTACATCCTGCCGAAGCACCTCGACGAGAAGGTCGCCCGCCTGCATCTCGCCAAGCTCGGCGCAAGGCTGACCGACCTCTCCGAGGAACAGGCCTCCTATATCGGCGTCGCCCCGCAGGGTCCCTTCAAGGCCGAACACTACCGGTACTGATCCTTACCCGACTTATCCACAACATGTAGTTAGCCGCCGCCTTGACAGGGCGGCGGTTTCTTTTTTTGCCCCGCGCCGCTTCCCGCAGATTCGCTAAGGAAGTATGGTTATGTCGTTGATTCGACGCCGAGATGCGGAGCTGGAGCGCCGCACGTCCATCAGGGACGTACAAGGGTCGCTCCAGAATCGCGTCTCCGCTACAAACCTCCGCCTTTCAACGGGTGAGGTCGTGCGTGGGCGTCGGGTCTGGGATGTCTTGTCGATCAGGCGGCAAATGGACGGAGACATACCGGGGATGAGGTGGGATTTGAAACGGGGCGGTTGCCGGACGACTGAGCAAGCGGCCATGGATCGCGCCAGACAATTTGCGGCGGCATGCATCGGCTCGCTTTCGAGCGCGCCACGTCATGCCCGCCGGCTGCGGCATCTCTTGGCTGGATCGGCACTTGCGACCGCAAGCGGTCCGACCGGCGCATTGGCAGCCAACGAAGCCAGTGCCCGCCTCCTTGGCTCCTCCGAGGTGGTGACCTTTTCCGTGCTGCTGGGCGTCGTGTCGGCGGCGCTGTTTTCCGCCATTTGGATGATCCGCCAGCGTAGCAGGCTGGAAGACGAGAACCGGGCGCTTCGTTCGACGGTGTCCGACACCAAGCACCGTAACGCTCGATTGCAGGCGCTGATCAGCGACAAGAATCGCCGCATCATCATTTGGGACGGTTTTTCGCAGAAGCCGGAACTGCTCGGCCAGCTGCCGCCAGAAACCGGGGCCCCCACCGCCGACGGCGAGTTTCTTGCATTGGGGCGCTGGCTCAAGCCAGGTTCGGCAGCGGAGGCGGAGCGGGCAATCGAAGCGCTGCGGTCGCATGCACAGAGCTTCGACCTGATCGTCGAGACCAGCCGGGACGAGATTATCGAGGTCCAGGGCCGCGTTTCCGGCGGTCAGGCCTTTGTGCGCTTCGTCGCGCTCAACAATCTGCGCCGCGAGGCCGCCGAGTTGGAGCTCGAACGCGACCGGCTGGAGCAATCCCTGACCGTCTTCCAGAACCTGCTGGACTCGCTCGATCTGCCGGTCTGGCAGCGCTCGAAGGAAGGAACACTCGTCTGGGCGAACGCGGCCTATGGCGAGGCGGTGGAGGCCCGCGATGCCGAGGAGGCCGTACGCGAAGGCCGCGAACTTCTGCCGGCCGTCGCCCGGGAAAAAATCCGAGCAAGCAGCACCGTCGACACACCCTTTCGCGATAGAGTTTCCACCGTCGTTCGCGGCACGCGCGGATTCTTCGACGTCGTGGATGCCCTTTGCCCCGCTGGCTCGGCGGGCATCGCGCTCGACGTGTCGGAGACCGAGGCCGTACGCGAAGAGCTGAAACGTACGCTGCAGAGCCATGCCGAGACGCTCGACCATCTGGCAACGCCCGTGGCGATTTTCGACGGCGCCCAGCGGCTGCAGTTTTACAACCAGGCGTTCCAGCGGCTCTGGGACCTCGATATGGCTTTTCTCGAGAGCCATCCCGACCACGGTGAGATGCTGGATCGCCTTCGCGCCGCAGCAAAGCTGCCCGAGCAACTGAACTGGCGGCAGTGGAAGGAAAACGCCCTGTCCGTCTATCGGGCCATCGACACGCAGACCGACCTCTGGCACCTGCCGAACGGCCAGACACTGCGGGTCTTCGCGACCGCCCGCCCGCAAGGTGGGGCAACCTGGGTTTTCGAGAACCTGACGGAGAAGGTCGATCTCGAAACGCGCTACAACACGCTTGTGCAGGTCCAGGACGAGACGATCGATCATCTCTCCGAGGGCGTGGCGGTTTTCGGGCCGGACGGGCGTCTTCGCCTTTCCAACCCCGCCTTCCGGGCGATCTGGGGTATCACCGAGCAACAGGCACAACCGGGAACGCATATTCGCGACATCGAACTGGCATGCGCACCGTCCTATGACGGCGCCGACGGCTGGAAGCGGTTCGGTCAGCTCATCACCAGCTTCGACGACGAGCGCCCCTCGGACCGCGGCGTGCTCGAGCTCTCCACCGGTCTGGTGCTGGACTTTGCCGTCACTCCGCTCTCCAACGCCCAGACGATGCTGACGTTCGTCAACATCACCGACAGCGTGCGCGTGGAGCGCGCCCTGACGGAGAAGAACGAGGCACTGCGCAAGGCGGACGCCTTGAAGAACGATTTTGTCCAACACGTCTCCTACGAGCTGCGCTCGCCGCTGACGAACATTATCGGGTTCGCCGACCTGCTCAAAACGCCGTCGATGGGGACGCTGAGCGAGCGCCAGGCCGAATATGTCGATCACATCGCCACCTCGTCCGCAGTTCTGCTGACGATCGTCAACGACATCCTCGATCTGGCGACGGTCGACGCCGGGATCATGCAACTCGACCTTTCCGAGATCAGCCTGGCGGGCCTGCTCGACGAGGTCGCGGCGGTGTTTGCCGACCGACTGCAGGAAAGCCACGTGACGCTGGATGTCGTCGCATCGGACGCGCTGGGCACGATCGTGGCCGATCACCAGCGATTGAAGCAGATCCTCATCAAGCTCCTGGCGAACGCTGCGAACTTTGCCGCGGACGGGACGAAAATTGAACTGAAATGCTGGCGTGAGGGCGAGGATCTGGCCTTCACCGTCTCCGACAATGGTCCCGGTATTCCGCAGGACGTGCTGCGCACCGTGTTCAGCCGGTTCGAAAGTCATGGCCGCCGCGGTGGCGCCGGTCTCGGCCTCTCCATCGTCGAGAGCTTCGTCAGCCTGCACCACGGCACCGTGACGATCGATAGCCGCGAGGGAGAAGGCACCCGCGTCACCTGCCGCATCCCGGCCGCCCAACTGCCGACGATCGTGGCAGCGGAATAGGACCATGCTCGTCGGCACGATCCATCTTTCGGACGAAGCGGAAACCATCCGCTTCGGCGAGGACATCGCCCGTGCGCTGCGCCCGGGCGATCTGGTTGCTCTTTCCGGCGATCTCGGCGCCGGTAAGTCGACCTTTGCCCGCGCGCTGATCCGCGCCGTTGCCGACGACGAGTTCCTGGAAGTGCCGAGCCCGACGTTTACGTTGGTGCAGAGCTATACGCTCCGTCTTCCGATCGCGCATTTCGACCTCTACCGCATCGCCGAGACAGCGGAACTGGACGAGCTCGGGCTGGAGGAGGCGCTGGAGGATGGCATCTGTCTCGTGGAATGGCCGGAGCGCGCGGAAGACGCCCTGCCGGCCGAGCGGCTCGCCCTGCGGTTCCTGCACGAAGGAACCGGCCGGCGCGTCGAGATCGAGGCCCCGGACGCCATCGCCGCGCGCGTCAGGCGAACGCTCGACATCCGCGCCTTCCTCGCTGGCGCCGGTTACCCGGACGCACGCCGGCGGCACCTGACGGGCGATGCATCCGTCCGGGCCTACGAGCACGTCTACGTGGGTGGCCAGCGCTTTGTCCTGATGGATTCGCCGCGCCACCCGCCGGGCCCGATCCTCGAGAACGGCAAATACTATCAGCAGATCGCCCACATCGCCGAAGACGTGCGCCCCTTCGTGGCGATCGCAGCCTATCTCGGCAGCCGTGGCTTTGCCGCGCCTGCGGTCTTCCACCACGACCTGGACCGCGGCATTCTCCTGCTCGAGGACCTCGGGAGCGAGGGCGTCCTCGATCCTGAAGGCCGGCCGATCGCCGAGCGCTATCTGGAAAGCGTGGCAGTGCTCGCCGAACTGCATTCGCAGCCGGTTAGCAAAACGATCCCGATCGGCGATGGAGCGAACTTCCGCATCCCCGACTTCGACCACGACGCGATCCAGATCGAGGTCAGCCTTCTGACCGACTGGTACCTGCCCTGGCGGACCGGAAGCCCCGCCAGCGATACCCTGCGGGCGGAATACAGGGCAATCTGGACCAGCCTGGCCAGCCGGTTGGCATCGGCTGAAAAGAACCTGCTGTTGCGCGACTTCCATTCGCCCAACATCATCTGGCGGCCGCAGGCGCAGGGTGTCGACCGCGTCGGCATCATCGACTTCCAGGATGCGATGATCGGGCCCGCAGCCTATGACGTCGCCTCGCTGGTACAGGACGCGCGCGTCGATGTCCCCGTCGAGCTTGCGCAACAGATGCTGGAGCGGTATCTGGACCTCAGGGCGCGGTCGGAAAACTTCGATCGCGACGCCTTTCTCAAGGCCTGGCACATCATGGCCGCGCAACGCAACTGCAAGCTCGTCGGCATCTGGGTCCGGCTCATGCAGCGCGACAGCAAGCCGGCCTATATGAGACATATGCCACGAACCCTGGAAAACCTGCGTGTTGCGCTCGGTCATCCATGCCTCTCCCCCTTGCGCGACTGGTGCAGAAAGGCTGGAATCCTGTCCGACGAATCATAAGGACGGATGCCGGCGATGAAGATCGAAAATGCCATGCTGCTCGCCGCAGGCCTCGGCACGCGCTTGCGCCCGGTCACCGATACGATGCCGAAGCCGCTGGTACCGATCGCGGGAAAGCCGATGATCGACTATGGACTGGACGCGCTCGCTGCGGCCGGCGTGCGTCGCGCCGTCGTCAACGTGCATCACTTTGCCGACCAGATGATCGATCACCTGTCCCGCCGCCAGCGCCCCGACATCCTGATCTCCGACGAGACGAATGCGCTGATGGATTCCGGCGGCGGCCTCGCCAAGGGTCTGCAACTGCTCGGACCTGAGCCCGTCTTCGTCCTCAATGCGGACCTGTTCTGGGTCGGCGAGCGCCAGGGCGAGGAGACGAACCTGCGCCGCCTCGCTGCCATCTTCGATCCGGCCCGGATGGATATGGCGTTACTCTGCGTGCGCCTCGAAAACACCACCGGGCACAACGGCAGGAACGACTTCTCGATGGATGCAGAAGGCCGGCTGACACGTTTCAGCGCGGACCATGGCGAACCGGTGGTCTATGCCGGGGCGATCGCGATGCTGCCCGCGCGTCTCGCCGACGCACCGGACGGGCCTTTCAATCTCAACATCTACTTCGATCGCGCCATCGCTGCCGGCCGTCTCCACGGCCTTATGCTGGACGGGCACTGGATTACCGTCGGCACCCCGGAAGCGATTGCCGAGGCCGAGGCAGCTGTCGGCAGGAAGGCCGGTGCGGCATGAGCAGGCCGATTCAGCAGGCGGGCAACGTCTATTCGATCCATCCCGGCCTGCCGTTTCTGCGGACGCTCGCGCAAAAGATCTGCGAAGGCGCGATCACTCCGGGCTTCCGCTACGATCCGGAAGATCCGCTTTCGCTCGCCGACCTGACGGTCTATGTGCCGACACGCCGATCGGCGCGAACGCTGCGCTCCGAATTTGTCGACCTGCTCGGCGGCCGCTCGGCGATCCTGCCTGTCATTCGCCCGCTCGGCGAAACCGACGACGACAGCGGTTTCTTCGACGAGATCGCTCCGGCCGCGCTCGACATGGCCGAGCCGCTGTCCGGCCCCGCACGCCTTCTCGAACTCGCCCGGCTCGTTCTCGCCTGGCGCAACAGCCTGCCGGCCGCCATCACCGCCGTCCATGCCGAAAGCCCGCTCGTTGCCCCTGCGAGCCCGGCCGACGCGATCTGGCTCGCCCGCGAGCTTGCCGATCTCATCGATGCGATGGAGACGGAGGAACGCGATTGGCAGGCGCTCGAGACGATCGACGCCAATGACCATGCGCAATGGTGGCAACTGACCCTGGCCTTCCTGCGGATCGCCAGCGTGTTCTGGCCGCAACGGCTGCAGGAGCTGAACCGCTCGTCGCCCTCGATTCGCCGAAACGCCACGCTTGAAGCGGAAACTGAACGCTATCGGACCGCACCACCCGCGGGTCCGGTGATCATCGCCGGCTCCACGGGTTCGATTCCCGCTACCGCCCGGTTGATCGAGGCCGTCGTGGCAATGCCGAACGGTGCTGTCGTGTTGCCCGGGCTCGATTTTTCGATGTCGAACGACGAATGGCAGCTGGTCGCGCACGATCCATCGGGCAACCCCTCCCAAGAGGCGTCAAACCGCAGCCACCCGCAATACGGCCTGAGCCGCCTGCTCGAGCGCCTCGGCCTCGACCGCACGATGGTCGCCCCGCTTGGACAACCGCTGCCCGATCTTGAATGGCGGGCCGAGGTGCTATCGCGGGCCCTCCTGCCCGTCCACGCCACCGCCGGCTGGGAAGAGCAACGGCGAAGCGTGGACGAAGGCGCGCTGCGCGATGCCTTTGCCGGCGTCTCGCTGGTGGAGGCGCCCAATGAACGCGCGGAGGCGACCGCGATCGCCATCGCCCTTCGTCTTGCGCTCGAAGCCGGCGAAGAAAGCCAGGCCGCGCTGATCACGCCCGACCGCAAGCTGGCGCGGCGCGTCGCCATCGAACTCGCCCGCTTCGGCATCGAGGCCGACGATTCCGCCGGCACGCCGCTACTGTCGACGCCACAGGGCGGCCTCGTGCGGCTTCTGCTGGAAGCCACGCTTCGTCCCGGCGATCCCGTCGCCCTTGTGGCTCTGCTGAAACATCCGCTGGCGCGCTTCGGCCTGCCCCTCGAGACGATGAGCCAGGCAGCGACCGCATTGGAGCTCTACGCGCTTCGCGGCGGAACGACCGAGGTCGACGTTTCCGCGCTCGAACCCCTGTTGGACGAAGCCCTTTCACGCCACTCCGCCGACAGGAAGCCGCCCGCCTGGCGCGAAGCGATCAGCGACGATGCCGCGCCCATGGCCCGCGACCTGGCAAGGCGGATTGCCGCCGCCGTCGAGCCGCTGGCTGGCGTGTTGGTGCGCCACGGCCGCAGCGGACGGCGCTACACCTCGGCGCTGCCGCTGTCCGATTGGGCCGAGCGCACCGGGCGGGCATTGGAGGCCGTTGCTGTCGACGAGCATGGCAGCCTCGCCGGCCTCTGGTCCGGGGAGGCCGGCGACGGCCTCGCATCGCTCCTCAAGGGCGTCATGGAAGCAGTGGGCCAGCTCGAGGCGGACGGGCCGCAATGGTGCGATGCGCTCGAAGCGCTCGGCGCCAGCGAAACCGTCAAACCGCGCTCCATGCGCCATCCGCGGGTGTTCATCTTCGGGGCGCTCGAATCGCGCCTGCAAAGCGTCGATACGATCGTCATCGGCGGCCTGAACGAGGGAACCTGGCCGGGACAGACGACCAACGACGCCTTCCTGTCGCGCGTCATGAAGGCCAATATCGGGCTGGAGCCGCCGGAGCGGCGCATCGGCCAGCTCGCGCACGATTTCCAGATGGCCTGCGCCGCAAGGAACCTGGTGTTGACCCGCGCGATGCGCAGCGGCACGTCCCCCACCGTCGCCTCGCGCTGGCTACAGCGGCTGCTTGCCGTCGGAGGCGAGGCACTTGGCAACGATCTCCGCAGGCGAGGCAGGGACTTCCTGCATTGGTCGAACCTCCTTGACGAACGCCCGCCGCAAAAGCCGGCGGCGCGGCCCGAGCCTCGTCCCCCGGCCGAGTTCCAGCCGCGCAGCTATTCTTTCAGCGAGGTCGGGCGGCTGCGCCGCGATCCCTATGCGATCTATGCGCGCCGGATCCTGCGCCTTCACCCGGTCGCGCCGTTCAACGTCGATCCGGGTGCTGCCGAGCGCGGAACACTCTACCACCGGATCGTCGATCGCTACGTGCGCGAGCGGTCGAGCGACGGCGCCGATACCCAGCTGATGGGCCGCATTACCGCGGAAGAGTTCGACCGCATCGCTCTGCCCTTGCACATTGACGCCGTCTGGCGTCCGCGCTTCCAGGCGGTCGCGCGCGCCTTTCTCGACTGGGACACCAGGCGACGCGCCTCGGTCGTCAAGAGCCTGACGGAAGTGCCCGCCTCGCTCGAACTCGGCATTCCCGGCTTGCGGCTGACCGGCGTCGCCGACCGCATCGATCTGCACGCCGATGGCCGCGCCGACCTGATCGACTACAAGACCGGCAGCTCGCCATCGCTGAGGATCGCCCGCGCGCTGCTCGATCCGCAGCTTGCGCTCGAAGCCGCCGCCCTCAAGCGAGGCGGGTTCCGCGACCTCAAGCAAATAGCGCCGGCCGACCTCACCTATGTCCGGCTGAAGCCCGGCGACCGCTTCGACGCCGAAAACGTCAACAACGAGCACGCGAAGCCGACGAAGGACCGCCAACCAAAATCGGCCGCGGATCTCGCCGACGAGGCCCTCAGCGAGCTCGAAAAGCTGCTGACGCAGCTGCTTGCCGGGCGCTACGGCTTCGCCTCGCGGGTCATTCCGGAAGCAGAGCGCAACTTTGGCGGCGAATACGATCACCTGGCGCGGGTGGCGGAATGGTCGACGGCCGAAGGCAGCGAAGGAGAGGACGATGCTTAAGGACGACCGGCCGCATGCCGACGATCCCGGCGCCTGGCTGAGCTGGACCGGCCGCAAGCAGGCCGCCGCCTCCGATCCCTCCGGTTCGGCCTGGGTTTCGGCCAATGCCGGCTCTGGCAAGACGCACGTGCTGACGCAACGGGTGATCCGGCTGCTGCTCGCCGGCTGCCGACCCTCGGCCATCCTCTGCCTCACCTACACCAAGGCGGCAGCATCGGAAATGTCGAACCGCGTCTTCGACCGCCTCGCCGAATGGGCGGTGCTGCCCGACGAGGCGCTGGCCGCCCGCGTCGAGGAGATCGAAGGCGTGCGCCCGGACGAGCTGAAGCTCGCGGAAGCGCGCCGTCTTTTCGCCCGCGCGCTGGAGACGCCGGGTGGCCTGAAGATCCAGACCATTCACGCCTTCTGCGAGGCGCTGCTGCATCAGTTTCCGCTCGAAGCCAACGTCGCCGGCCATTTCTCCGTGCTCGACGACCGGGCCGCGGCGGTTCTCCTCGCTGATGCCCGCAGATCGCTCCTGACCGCCACCTCGACGGAGGACGACCCCGCACTTGCCGAAGCGTTCGCGACGGTCCTCGACATTGCCGACGACACCGGGCTCGAACGGCTGATCGCCGATATCATCGCCAACCGGGGCGCCATTCGCGACTTCATCGAGACGGCCACGGACCATGGCGGCACGCAGGCTTTCCTGCGCGAGCAGCTCGGCTTTGGGCCGGGGGAAGACGCGGCAAGCCTCACCGAAGCCTTCTGGCCGCCCCGCAACTTCGACGCAAGCCTGTTCCGGCGGTACATCGAGACGGCGCTCTCTATCGGCAGCGACACCGTCAAGGGCAATGTCGCGGTCCTTGCAACTGTGCCCGAACTGCGCGATCCGGAGCAGCGGCGAACGACCCTATGCGAAATCTTCTTCACCGCCAGCGGGACGCCCGCCAGCCTCGACCGCGCCCTTCTATCGAAGAAGATCAAGGATGCGTCTGCCGATTTCGAGCCGTTCTTTGCCGACTTTCAGAGCGACGTGATCGCCTGCCAGGACCGCTTGCGGCGGTTTGACATGTTCGAGGCCACCTGTGCTGCGCTTGTCATCGCCGAGCGGCTGATCGGAGACTATGAGGACCTCAAGCGCGGCCGTAGCCTGCTCGACTTTGACGACCTCATCGACCGCGCCGCCGCGCTGCTGACCCGCAGCGATGTCGGCGCCTGGATTCACTACAAGCTCGACCAGGGCATCGATCACGTGCTGGTGGACGAGGCCCAGGACACAAGCCCGCGGCAATGGGCGATCATCGGCGCGCTGACCGGTGAATTCTTCGCGGGCACCAGTGCGCGCAACGCGGTGCGCACCGTCTTTGCCGTTGGCGATGAAAAGCAGTCGATCTATTCCTTCCAGGGCGCACGCCCGGAGCGCTTCGCGCAGGAAGGTCGGGAAACGGCGCGCCGGGCGAATGACGCGGAGATCGCCTTCCAGACAATCCGGCTGCTGCTGTCCTTCCGCTCGACTCGCGACGTGCTCTCCGCCGTGGACCAGGTCTTCTCGATTCCCGATCATGCGCGCGGGCTCTCGCCCGACAACGCCGATATCGTCCACGCCTCGAACCGGGGCCGTGAACCCGGCGCGGTGGACGTCTGGGAAGTGATCGCGCCGGTCGAAACGATCGACGAGGAGGATTGGACGGCCCCCTTCGACGCGGTGCCGGAACGGGCCCCGGTCAATATCCTTGCCCGGCGCATCGCCGATACGATTGCCAGCTGGATCGGCCAGGAGACAGTAACGGAAAAGGGCGTCACGCGGCCGATGCGGCCCGGCGACATCATCGTCCTCGTTCGCAAGCGCGATGCCTTCGTCAACGCCCTGACGCGCGCGTTGAAGCAGACGCATCAGATCCCCGTCGCCGGCGCCGACCGGCTGGTACTAACCGGGCACATCGCCGTGCTGGACCTGCTTGCGCTCGGTCGCTTTGCGCTGCTGCCCGAGGACGACCTGTCGCTGGCTGCGCTTTTGAAAAGCCCGCTGTTCGGATTTTCCGAGGAAACGCTGTTCGAGCTTGCGGCGCGCCGGCTGGAACGGACAAGCCTCTGGTACCACCTGCAAACCCAGGCCGAAGGAGACGACGTCGTTTCAGCAATCGTGAGCCGGCTGGAACACTTCGCACAGTTGGCCCGCGCGCTGCCCGTTCATGATTTCTATGCCCGCGTGATCGGCGCGCTCGGCGGCCGTGCAGCCTTCCTTGCGCGCCTGGGGCAGGAAGCCGGCGAAATCATCGACGAATTCCTCTCCTTCGCGCTGGAGCAGGAGGAGAACGGGCTGCCTGGCCTGCAAGCGTTCATCTCCACTCTGGAGTTGGAGGCGCCGAGCGTCAAGCGGGAGCAGGACAAGGGTCGCGACGAAGTGCGCATCATGACGGTGCACGCGGCCAAGGGGCTCGAGGCTCCTGTCGTTTTTCTCGTGGACGGCGGCGGCGCGCCGTTCACGCACACGCATATGCCGAAATTTCGCTTCCTGACCGGAGCAGGCAGCGATGGCGGCGCCCTGCCTGCCTGGCTGCCAACCACCTCCCTCGGCAATGCCCTGACGGAGACCGATGCCCTGCGCCTCAGCACGCAGGCGGAAGAGGAATATCGCCGCCTGCTCTATGTCGCCATGACCCGCGCCGCCGACCGACTGATCGTCTGCGGTTACCGCGGCAAGAAGGAAAGCAAGGGCACCTGGCATGGAATGGTTCAACTGGCACTCTCGCAGGACGCCCGCTGCAGCGAGATCACATTTTCGACCGCGTCGGACCAATGGCTTGGCCATGCCTGGCGGGAGCCCGATGCCCGAGGCGGTTCACCCGAAGCCGTCATTCGGGCCGAGGCGGAGCGTGCATCGCCGCTACCACCGGCGCTGAGCCGCCCCCTGCCGCCGCAATGCCACCTGCCCCGCCCCTTGAGCCCCTCCGGCGCGGCCGCTGTTATCGACACATCGCAATCCGATCTGATTGTTGGCTCGGCGCTCTTTGCGCCGCGCACGGGATCGGGGTCCGGCCGCTCGCTCGAACGCGGCCGGATTCTCCATCGCTTCTTGCAGATCCTGCCCGGATTGCCCGTTGCCGACCGCCCTGCGGCGGCGCGGCGGTACCTTGACCGCGCCACGCGGCATTGGCCCGGCCGTGACCGAGACAATCTGGTCAGTGCCGCTTTTGCGATCATGCAGGAACCATCTCTTGCTGCGATCTTTTCACCGCTCGCACGCGCCGAGGTCTCCATCATGGGCACGCTGAGACTCGGACGGACGGACTATGCGGTGTCCGGGCGCATCGACCGGATGGTCGTCACGCAGGACGCGGTCGAGATCGTCGACTTCAAAACGAATCGGCAGCCGCCAACCTCCAGAGCCGAGCTCCCCTTCGAGCATGTCGCGCAGCTCGCGATCTATCGTGCGGTCCTGGCGCCGCTCTATCCCGGCCGGACGATCCATTGCGGCCTGGTCTATACCGAAGCTCCGCAGGTCTTCTGGCTTGCTGACGAAGCCATGGCCGCAAGTCTTGCCGAGCTTGCGACAAAGTGAGATACCGGCATTGAAATGGCTCCGGCCCCTCATCACATGAAGTGCAACCTCAATCCCCCAAGGAGCAGCCCCTCATGGCTACCGTGAAAGTCGACAATTCCAATTTCCAGGCCGAAGTCCTCAATTCCGCCGAGCCGGTGGTCGTAGATTTCTGGGCGGAATGGTGTGGCCCGTGCAAGATGATCGCCCCCGCGCTGGAGGAGATCTCCGCCGAGCTCGCCGGCAAGGTGAAGGTTGCCAAGCTGAACATCGATGAGAACCCGGAACTTGCTGCGCAGTTCGGCGTGCGCTCGATCCCGACGCTTGCCATGTTCAAGGGCGGCCAGGTGGCGGACATCAAGGTCGGCGCGGCCCCAAAGACGGCGCTGTCGTCCTGGATTTCGACTGCAGCGGCATAATCCGCTTGCGCACTGATGCATTGAAAGGCCCGGTTTTTCCGGGCCTTTTTGTTGTTGGGTGACATTGTTCGACCGGTGCGGCCACCCTCAGGTCGGCGGCGTTCCATTGTCGGCAAGTACGTCGCCGGCGAGATAAAGCGAACCGCCGATAAGGATGCGGGGCGCGACCGCGTCGTCCTCGACGATACGGGCGATCGCATGCAGTGCTTCGGCAACGGAGGAGACCGGCTCGGCCTGCAGTCCAGCATCCATGGCATCGCTTGCCAGCGCGACTGGATCAATGCCCGCGTCCGAGCCGCGAATCGGCACGGTGAAGACGCGCTCGGCAATCCCCCGGAATGCCTCGAAGAAGCCAACCGGATCCTTGGTGTTGATCATGCCGATGACGAGAAAAAGTGGCCGCGGATCGCGTTCCTCGTACGTCGCCATCGTCTCGGCGATTACCACGCCGGCGCCCGGATTGTGTCCGCCGTCGACCCAGATCTCCGAGGATGCCGGCGCGACCTTCGTCAACGCACCGACGGTAAGCCGTTGCAAACGTCCCGGCCACTCGACCGAAACGAGACCCCGTTCGATGGCTCGCTCGGTCACCGGCAGACCGGTTGCCTTGACCGCACGGATTGCCGCAGCGGCGTTCGCAAACTGATGCCGCCCGGGAAGCTTTGGCGGCGGGAGGTCAAAAAGGCCGAACTCGTCCTGATAGACCATGCGGCCAAACTCCTCGTAGGCGAGGAAATCCTGGCCGTAGACCGCATGCGGGCAGGAGAGACGCTCGGCAGTGGCGACGAGCACGTCGCGAGCCGCATCCTCGGCCTGCTGCCCGATAACGACGGGCGCACCCTTCTTCATGATCCCGGCCTTCTCGGCCGCGATCAGCTCGACGCGATCACCGAGATAGGCCTGGTGATCCAGGGCGATCGGCATGATGACCGATACCGCCGGCTGCTCGATGACATTGGTGGCGTCGAAGCGGCCACCGAGCCCGACCTCGATGATCGCAACATCGGCCGGATGCTCGGAAAAAAGGAGGAATGTGACGGCGGTCAGGATCTCGAAAACCGTGATCTTCTCGCCGCCATTGGCTTCGGCAACACGGCGCACGGCGTCGGCCAGGACCGGGTCGGAAACGAACGCGCCACCGCCATCCTTCCGGCCAAGCCGGTAGCGCTCGTGCCAATTGACGAGATGGGGAGAGGTGTGGACGTGGACGGAAAGGCCGGCGGCTTCCAGAATGGCTCGACTGAAGGCGGTGACCGATCCCTTGCCATTCGTGCCGGCGACATGGATCACGGGCGGGAGGTGCTTGTGCGGATCGCCAAGCGCCGAAAGCAGGCGCGTGATGCGATCCAGCGACAAATCGAAACCCTTGGGGTGCAGGGCAAGGAGCTTCTCGATCTCCCGACCCGCCTCGGTCATGTCGGCCGTTTCCATGTCGCGCCTCTGCCCCGGATCAATCAGGCGCTGGCGGCAATGGCGACAACGCCAGCCGACTTGGTGGCCTCTGCAACCGGTTTTTTCGTCAGAATCTTCAGAATGCGCGCCAGCGTATCGGGGATGTCGTGGCGCTTGACCACCATGTCCACCATACCGTGCTCCAGCAGGTACTCGGACGTCTGGAAGCCTTCCGGCAACTGTTCGCGGATCGTCTGTTCGATCACCCGCTTGCCGGCAAAGCAGATCTCGGCACCCGGTTCGGCCATGTGGACGTCGCCGAGCATGGCATAGGATGCCGTGACGCCGCCGGTCGTGGGGTTGGTCAGGACAACAATATAGGGCAGCCCCGCTTCCTTCAGCATCTCGACCGCGACCGTCGTGCGCGGCAGCTGCATCAGCGACAGGATCCCCTCCTGCATGCGCGCGCCACCGGAGGCCGGGAACATCACCAGCGGGCACTTTTCCGAAATCGCCCGCTCAAAGGCCTTGACGATCGCCTCGCCCGCAGCAATGCCGAGCGAGCCGCCCATGAAGTTGAATTCATGCACGACAGCGACGAGCTTCAGGCCGCGGACACGTCCGACGCCCGCCAGAATCGTGTCTTCCTGCTCGGTCTTGGCGCGGCTGTCCTTGAGGCGGTCGACATACTTCTTGGAATCGCGAAATTTCAGCGGATCCTGCGCCACCTTCGGCTGCGGGAGGGCCTCATAGGCGCCGTCATCGAACAGGTCCTTCAGCCGAGCCTTGGCCGGCATCTTCATGTGATAGCCGGAAGCCGGAATCACCCACTTGTTCTCTTCGAGGTCGCGATGAAAGACCATCTCGCCCGTTTCCGGGCACTTGATCCAGAGGTTCTCCGGAACTTCCCTGCGGCCCAGCATCGAATTGATCTTCGGCCGAACGTAGTTTGTGATCCAGTTCACTGAAGTTACTCCTGAATTTTTCGCCCCTATGTGGGGATTTATTCCGCTGCGGCAAGCCGGGCGCCGCGCACGCCCGATGCGAGGCTGCGCACCAGCGCCTCAACACCGGCGACGGTCGCTTCGCTGGCAGCGCCCTCGGCCGTGAGGCTCGACGCGATCTGGTTGACGATTGCGCTGCCGACGACGACGCCGTCCGCCGAGGCGCCGATGGCGCGCGCGTGCTCCGCCGTCTTGACACCGAAGCCGACGCAGACGGGCAGTTTCGTATGGTTCTTGATCTTGCTGACGGCGCCGCCGATCAAGGCCGGATCCGGCAGCGCCGATCCGGTAATGCCGTTCATCGACACGTAGTAGACGAACCCGGACGTGTTCTCGAGCACCTTCGGAAGGCGCTTCGCGTCCGTTGTCGGCGTTGCCAGCCGGATGAAGTTGATTCCCCGCTCAAGCGCCGGAATGCAGAGTTCGTCGTCCATCTCCGGCGGAAGGTCGACGACGATCAGCCCGTCGATACCGGCTGCCAGCGCATCCTCCAGGAAACGGTCGACGCCGTAGATGTAGATCGGATTGTAGTATCCCATCAGCACGATCGGCGTGTCGGCGTCCTCGAGGCGGAAGTCGCGCGCCATCTGCAGGGTCTTGGCCAGTGTCTGCCCGCCCTTCAGCGAGCGCTGGCCCGCCAGCTGGATCGCCGGGCCGTCGGCCATCGGATCGGAAAAGGGCATGCCGAGTTCGATCACATCCGCACCGGCCTTCGGCAAGGCCTTCATGATGGCAAGCGAGCTTGCGTAATCCGGGTCGCCGCCCATGAAATAGGTCACGAGCGCCGGGCGGCCCTCGGCTGCGAGATCGGCAAAGCGTTTGTCCATGCGCGCGGTCATCTTAGAGCTCCATGCCGAGAATCTTGCCGACGGTGAAGATGTCCTTGTCGCCGCGGCCGGAGAGATTCATCAGGATGATTTCGTCCTTGCCCATCTTCGGTGCGCGCTTGATCACCTCTGCCAACGCATGGCTCGGCTCGAGCGCCGGAATGATGCCTTCGACCCGGGTCAGAAGCTGGAAAGCTTCGAGCGCCTCGTGGTCCATGATCGGCACGTATTCCGCGCGGCCGACGTCGTTCAGCCAGGAGTGCTCCGGGCCAATGCCCGGATAGTCGAGACCCGCCGATATCGAATGGCCTTCCTTGATCTGGCCGTCGCCGTCCTGCAGCAGATAGGTGCGGTTGCCGTGCAGCACGCCCGGCGAGCCCGCCGTGATCGAGGCGCAGTGCTCCTCGCCGTCGAGCCCCTTGCCGCCGGCCTCGACGCCGACGATCTTGACGTCCTTGTCGTCGAGGAAGGGATGGAAGATGCCGATGGCGTTCGATCCACCGCCCACGGCGGCGATGACGACGTCGGGCAGCCGGCCTTCCGCCGCCAGGATCTGTTCGCGCGCCTCGCGGCCGATCACGGCCTGGAAGTCGCGCACCATTTCCGGATAGGGGTGCGGGCCTGCGGCCGTGCCAATCAGGTAATAGGTGTCGTCGACATTCGTGACCCAGTCGCGCAGGGCCTCGTTCATTGCATCCTTCAGCGTGCCGTGGCCGGCGGTGACCGGCTTCACCTCGGCGCCGAGCAGCTTCATGCGGAAGACGTTCGGCGCCTGGCGCGAGACGTCGGTGGCGCCCATGTAGACGACGCAAGGCAGACCGAAGCGCGCGGCAACCGTCGCGGAGGCAACGCCGTGCTGTCCAGCACCGGTCTCGGCGATGATCCGCGTCTTGCCCATGCGCTTGGCCAGCAGGATCTGGCCGATGCAGTTGTTGATCTTGTGCGAGCCGGTGTGGTTCAGTTCCTCGCGCTTGAAGTAGATTTTCGCGCCACCGAGATGCTCCGTGAGGCGCTCGGCGAAGTACAGCGGCGAGGGCCGGCCGATGTAATGGGTACCGAGATTGGCCAGTTCCTTTTGGAACTCCGGATCCGTCTTCGCCTCGTCCCATTTCTCCTGCAGGTCGAGGATCAGCGGCATCAACGTTTCGGCGACGAAGCGGCCGCCATAGATGCCAAAGCGCCCGTCCTCATCGGGACCACCGCGAAACGAATTCAGATTGGGTGACTGATTCACATCCTGCTCCCTGCGGCCACGGCCGGATCGGTCGCCCGCCGTACCGCTGCAAAAAACTCTTCCATCTTGCCGATGTCCTTGACGCCAGGGGCACTTTCGACCCCAGACGAGATATCGATGCCCGGCGCGCGCGTCACCGCGATGGCTTCGCCGACATTGTCCTTATTCAATCCACCGGAAAGCATGTAATCGAGGCCGTCGTCAAGCGCATGCATCAGGGCCCAGTCGAAGGATACGCCATTGCCGCCGGGTAGATCGGAACCGGCCGGCGGTTTTGCATCGAACAGGAACCGGTCGGCGATGCCGACGTAGGCGTCGATCTTTTCCAGATCCGCCGCCTCACGCACGGAAAAGGCCTTCATCACCGGCAGCCCGTAAACGGCCTTGATCGTCAGGACGCGCTCCGGACTTTCGCTGCCATGCAATTGCAGGATATCCGGCCGCAGAAGCGCAACGATTTCGTCCAGATCATCGTTGTCGGCGTTTACGGTCACGGCGACGATCTTCGCGCGGCCACGCGCCAGTTCGGCCAGCTCGGCAGCGTCCGCCGGCTCGATATTGCGCGGGCTTTTTGCGAAGAAGATGAAGCCGATGTGGCTGGCACCGAGATCGACGGCACGCTGCACTGCCTCACGGGTTTTCAGCCCGCAAATCTTGATGTCGAGGTTTGTCCTGGCACTGCTGTTCATGGGGATGGACCTCGCATGAAATCGCCGAAGAGTCGAGGACATTCGCCTCGCCCCTGACAAGGCGGTCAGTCGAAATCGAGAGCGTGAAGCATCGTACCGTTACGCTTGAGCCAGTGCTTGGCTTCGTCGACGCGCGGGCACAGCTCTCCGCACAGTCTCCAGAACGCGGGGCCGTGGTTCATCTCACGCAAATGCGCAACCTCGTGAGCGGCGAGATAGTCTATCACGAAGGAAGGGGCCATGACGATTCGCCAGGAAAAGCTGAGCGCGCCATCCGCAGAGCAGGAACCCCAGCGGCTGCGCGTGTCCCGCAGCGTCAGCGAACGGACCTTGCGGCCAACGTTCGGTGCATGGATTGCGACACGCGCCTCCAGGTCCTTCCGTGCTTCCTTCTTGAGAAAGTCGGAAATGCGCCGCGGCACGTGCTCGCTCAGGCCGCTGACACGCAGGACCGGCTCACCGTCGACCATCATGGCCTCTGTCAGGCCGCGCAGCTTGCCGGTTTCCTCGATGCGATGGGCAACCCCGCGGATTAGGATGTGATGGCCGTCCGACAGCGCCGTGGTCGTAGAAAACCGTGCGAGCTTGGTCATCAGCCAAGCCTGATGCCGATCGAGAAAATCCCGGATCTCACGCTCGGGAAGGCCGGTCGGCACCGTCATCCTCAGTGCCCGTCCGCCGGGCTCGATGCGCAGCGTCAGCCGTGTCGCTTGGGCGTTACGGCGGATCGTCAACGGCACGCTCCTGCCATTCACCTCGACCTGCCTGGTCTCCGGTGGAGGCGGCGTCCCGGAGGCACGGCGAGATTTCAGAAGAGAGGAAAACATCAGGTCCTTATTAGCCGATTCGCGTTGCCATTGAACCACGCAAAACCGGCGCCGCGAGGGCGCCGGCAATCACGTCGGCCAGCACATCGCCGTCAGGCGTTCGGGGCGACCGGCACCGAGCCGCCATTGCCGGAGCGGCGCTCGCGCATGAAGCGGTCGAACTCCTCCTTGTCCTTCGCCTTGCGCAGTTCGTGCATATACGCGTCGAATTCCTCGCGCATCTCGTCGAGCTTGCGGCGCTCCTCTTCGAGGCGCTTCAGTTCGGCATCGCGCCATTCGTCAAAGGCGACGTTGCCAGATCCGAAGCCATGGCCGCGAAACCCGCGGCGATGCCCGCGGCAGGAGGCGAAAAAGCCATCCGCTCTCTCGTTGGCATCTTTCTTGAAGCTTTTCAGCCGCTCACCGAAGATGATGTAGGCGAGCATGGCCAGGCCCAGGGGCCAGAAGACCATAAAGCCCAGCACCATCAGCGCGATGGTCGCAGGCGTCCAGTCGGGACGCAGCAGTGCAGACTGGTTCATTTGCAATCTTCCTCACATTCGCCCGACCGCCACCACGGCGCCCGGTGATTTCGATGTGGTAAGGTGAAGATCGCCCTTCAAGACGCCGTCCGGCGGAATCGGACAAGCGCCTGAAAGCTCCACGCAAAATCGATGTGGAGCTATTTCCCGCTTGCGGACTTGCCGCCTTTGACAACGCGCGGGACGGTTTTCTCTCCGCGGCCGTTGGTAGCGATGAAGGAGAGGATGCGCGGGGCGATCTCGCGACGGAAGCGCGAGCCGTTGAACACGCCATAGTGACCGACATCCGGCTGCATGTAGTGCATGCGCATGTTTTCCGGGATGTTGGTGCAGATCGTCTGCGCGGCCTTGGTTTGGCCGACGCCGGAGATATCGTCATTCTCGCCCTCCACGGTCAGGAGTGCGACGTTGCGGATCGCCGTCGTGTCGACGCGCCGGCCGCGGTGCATCATCTCCCCCTTCGGAAGGGCATGCTTCATGAACACCGTCTCGACTGTCTGCAGATAGAACTCGGCCGTCATGTCCATCACTGCCAGGTACTCGTCGTAGAAGTCGCGGTGTTTTTCCGCCGCGTCACCGTCGTTCTTGACGAGATGCGCGAAGAACTCCTTGTGGGCAATCAGGTGTCGGTCGAGGTTCATCGACATGAAGCCGGAAAGCTGCAGGAAGCCGGGATAGACCAGGCGCATGAAACCGGGTTGAGGCCACGGCACCGGCATGATCACATTGTCCCGGAACCAGTCGATCGGACGTTCCTCGGCAAGACGGTTCACCGCGGTCGGGTTGACGCGCGTATCGATTGGACCGCCCATCAGCGTCATGGACGACGGCGAGAGCGGATCGCCGTCCTCTTCCATGCGCGCGACGGCGGCGAGCACCGGCACGGACGGCTGACAGACTGCGATTACGTGCGTGTCCGGTCCCAGCGCGTGCAGCATCTGGACGATGTAGTCGATGAAATCGTCGAGATCGAAGGCGCCATCAGACAGCGGCACCATCCGGGCGTCGACCCAGTCCGTGATGTAGATTTCCGCATCGGGCAGCAGCGTTTCGACCGTGCCGCGCAGGAGGGTTGCGTAGTGGCCCGACATCGGCGCCACCATCAGGATCTTCGGATCGGGCCGGTGCCCGGCCGGCAGGCAGCGCTCGAAATGGATGAGATTGCAGAACGGACGTTGCCAGACGATCTTCTCGTGAACAGACACAGTCTTGCCATCGATCACGGTTTCGTCGAGACCGAACGCCGGCTTGGCGTAGCGCCGGGTCGCCCGCTCCAAAACCTCCAGCCCCGCCGCCATCGACCGACCGAAATAGGTGTGCGAGAGGGGATTGAGCGGGTTGCTGTAGGCAAGCCGCATCTGGTCGGCCACAGCGCGCCAGGGCGCCATCATGGCGTGATTCATTTCATAGAGCTGGTAGTACATTCTAAGCAATCACCCCGTCGTGAACTTTTGGAAGCCGCCGTTCCGTTCGGGCGCGCACTGCGCTCGGTGCATGCTGCTGATCCGTAATTATTAACACACTATCATGTTTTCGCTGCGGTGCAACAGAACGGGCTCTGGCCGATTGGGGGCAAAAACTGCCCCCGATAAGCTGTTGCCGGGTCGCTACCCCGTCCAGCCGCCATCGATCACATAGGCCTGGCCGGTCGTGTAGGTCGCGCCGGAGAGATAGACGGCGAGATCGGCGATCTCCTCCGGCGTTCCGATCCGCCCCATCGGCTGGCGCGCGACAAAGGCGGCGCGCGCCGCCTCGTAGTCACCGCCCGCCCGCATGCGCTCCTGCAGCGACGGACTTTCCACCGTTCCGGGGCAAATCGCGTTACAGCGGATATTCTGGCCGACATAGTCGGCGGCAATGGACTTGGTCAGGCCGATCACCGCAGCCTTGGTCACGGAATAGGCAAAGCGGTTCGGCACGCCTTTCACGCTGCTTGCAACGGAAGACATGTTGACGATGGCGCCGCCGCCCCGCGCCAGCATGCCCGGCAGCACGGCCCGCACGGTGCGCACCATGGAACGGACGTTGATGTCCCATGCAAACTCCAGTTCCTCGTCCTTCACATCGAGGACGGTTCCTCCATGGACGACACCAGCACAGTTGAAGAGAACGTCGACCGCGCCGATCTCTGCGATTGCACCCCTTACCGCCGTCTCGTCGCGGACATCGAGAAGACGCGTGGAAATGCCCTCCACGGTCAGCGTTTGCAGGGCTTCGTTGTTGATGTCCGTTGCGATCACGTTTGCGCCGGCACGCTTGTAGGCGAGCGCCGACGCGCGGCCGATCCCCTGCCCCGCGGCCGTGACCAGCGCCGTCTTGCCCGTCAGGTTTGCGCTCATGTTGCTGTCCTCGACATCTGGGTTCTTCAGGGATGGATGGTACGGCATGCAACCAGCCGGAGACCTTCGCTACCGCCTTGATCAGACCATGCTTCCGCGTCGAAGTGGCCTCGTCAACGGCTGCTGCGGCGGCGCAGCTGGTCGAAATAGACAATCACGATGATCAGCAGGCCGGTGATGATGCGCTGCCAGAACGAATTGACATTCAGCAGGTTCGCGCCGTTGTTGATGGTCGCCAGGATGAAGGCGCCGATCAGCGGGCCATGGACCGAGCCGACCGCCCCGAAAAGGCTGGTTCCGCCGATGACCGACGAGGCGATCGCCTGCAACTCCCAACCCTCTGCCTGCGTCGCGTTGCCGATGCCGATGCGCGAGGCGAGCAACACACCGACGAAGGCCGCGCAGGTCGCCGACAGGATATAGGCCATGTAGATCGTGCGATTCACGTTGACGCCGGAAAGGCGCGCAGCCTCGCTGTTGGAGCCGACGGCGAAGAGATAGCGGCCCCAGCGGCTCAGATGCAGGAACACGTAGGCCGGCACCGCGATCAGGATCACCATCCAGAAAAGGCTCGGAATGCCGAGGAAATCGGATCGGGCGAAATTGGTGAACGCCTCGTTGGTGATCGAGATCGTCGAGCCATTGGTGATCAGCAGACCGATGCCGCGCAAGGCCGTCAGTGTCGCAAGGGTAATGATGAACGGAGGAAGCCCCATGCGCACGATGCCGAAGCCGTGAAAGACGCCGATCGCGACACCCAGGAGAAGCGTGGCTGCGATGGCGATCCAGAGCGGCACGCCTGCCTGCAGAAGCCAGGCGAGGATGACGCTGGAAAAGCCGACGATCGCACCGACCGACAGGTCGATGCCGGCGGTGATGATGACGAAGGTCTGGCCGACCGCGAGGATGGCCGTCATCGCCCCTTGCCGCAGCAGATTGGAGATGTTCAGCGGCGTCCAGAAACTCGCGGTGACGATGCCGAGCGCGATCCACAGAAGAAGAAGCAGGCCGATGAGCGTCAGGCTGAAGAGGATGTTCATCCCGCGCCGCGGTGCGACGGCTGCGGCGTCCGTTGAAGTGATGGTCATGCTTGCTTCTCCCTCTTCACTCTCGCGTCCGCCTAGACGCCAATCGCTTCGCCGAGCACTTCTTCGTGGGTCGCATCATGGAAATCGTGGCTGCCGACGAGCCTGCCGCCACGGAACACGTGCAGTCGGTCCGCCAGCTCGTAGACTTCCGGCAGATAGGAGGAGATCAGGATGATGCCTGCGCCCTCCTTCAGGAGCTTGGCGAAGAGCCGGTAGATCTCCGCCTTCGTGCCGACGTCCACGCCGACGGTCGGCTCATCGAAGATGAAAAGTCGTGCACCGTAGCTCAGCCACTTGCCGATGACGATCTTCTGCTGGTTACCGCCCGACATCGCCGAGGCGAGCGCGCGGCGGGTCGGGGTCTTGATGCTGAGGTCACGGATCTGCTTGTCAGCATTTGCCGCTTCCTCGGCGCGGCCGATCACCGGGCCGTGGCTCAGTTTCCTGAACACCGGAAGATTGATATTGAGGCCGATCGGCAGGTTGAGGCACAGCCCCTGGTCGCGGCGACTTTCCGGGGCAAGGGCAATGCCCAGTTCCATCGCCGTCCGTTCGTTCCTGATCTCGACCTTGCTACCCATCCAACGAATCTCGCCTGCTGAGATCGGATGGCGCCCGTAGAGGCCGAGCGCAAACTCGCTGCGGCCGGCGCCGATCAGGCCATAGAGGCCGACGATCTCGCCCGCCCGCACCGACAGCGAAATGTCTTCGAAGCCCGGACCGGAGAGAGCGCGCGTCTCGAGAATCGTTTCGCCGAGCGGGATCTCCTCCTTGTGGTAGATCTGCTCGATCGAGCGGTTGATCATCAGCGCGATCAGCTCGTTCTCGTTGGTGTCGCCGATATTCCGCGTGCCGACATGCGTGCCGTCCCGCAGAACCGAGACCCGGTCGGCTAATTCGAACACTTCCTCCAGGCGATGGCTGATGTAGACGATCGTCACGCCCTCGCTCTGCAGGCGCCGGATCAGCTTGAAGAGCTGCGCGGATTCCTGGCGCGTCAGATAGGCGGTCGGCTCGTCAAAGATGAGAAACTGCGTGCCGCGCATCGCCGCCCGGGCGGTGGCAACGAGCTGCTGCTGGCCGATCGTCAATGAACCGAGGGGCACATCCGCAGGCAGGCCGAAGCCCAGATCGTCGAGAACGGCCCGGGCCATCTTCTCCATCTGTTTCTTCCGCATCAGGCCGTTGCGGTTTACCTCGTCGCCGAGGAAGAGATTTGCCGCCACCGTCAGGTGTGGGCAGAGGACCACTTCCTGATGCACCGCATTGATGCCGCGGGCGATCGCTTCGTTCGGCGTGGCAAGCGTAACCGGGTGACCGCACCACAGGATTTCGCCGGCGGTGCGCGTGATGACGCCGGTCAAAAGCTTGATGAGGGTGGATTTGCCCGCGCCGTTCTCGCCGACGATCGCGTGGATTTCGCCGGCCAGAAACGTCATCGTCGCCGGCTTCAGCGCCTGCACGTAGCCGTAGTTCTTCTGCAAACCCTTCAATTCAAGGATCGGAGTGCCCGCGGCAATACGGCTTCCTTCGGTCAACAGCGCGTCATCGTGGCGATGCGCGAGTTCTTCCAGCCGACTCATGGACGTCTCCTCCCGTCATGTCCGGTGGCCCCTAAACGTCGGGGACGTCCAAGGGGCCTATGTCAAAGCCAGCCGCGCCGGCACGCCAGTGTCGGCGCGGCTGCGAAGCGCCTACTTGATCTTGGGGTTGATCAGCGCGTCGATTTTCGGGTCGCTCATGTTGACCTTCGTCACCAGGTTCGCGCCGGTGTCGACATTTTCCGGCACACTCTCGCCCTTCGAGACCGCGAGCGCCGTCTTTATGCCGTCATAGCCCATACGGTAGGGGTCCTGCACGACGAGACCGGCAAGCGAGCCGTCCTTCAGGAAGCCGACCGTCTTGTCATCGCTGTCAAAGGCAATGACCTTGAGCTTGCTGCCGAGGTTGTTTTCCGCGATCGCCTGACCGACGCCCTGCCCCAGGATCAGGTTCGATGCAAAGGCACCGACGAGGTTCGGATTGGCGGTGATCAGGTCGGTCATCATGTTGAGCCCGGTCGTTGCCTGACCATCACCGTATTTGTCGGCGATGACCTTGAGGCCGGGATACTTCGTCTTGACCTGGTCCAGGAAGCCCTCGCGGCGCTGCTCAAGCGAGCCGACGCCGGGGAGATTGGTGAGGATCACGACTTCGCCCTCTTCCTTGCCGGTCATTTCCTTGATGGCGGCGGCCAGACCATCAGCGGCGATGCGCCCGCCCTGGACGTTGTCGGTCGTCAGGAACGACTTGAAGGCCTTGGAATCCGCGGCCGAGTCGATGCCGATGATCGGCACGGCTTTTGCCGCTTCGTCGATCGGCTTGCCGAGCGCCTTGAATTCGGTCGGTGCGATCACCACCGCCGCCGGCTTGCCGGCAACCGCGTTCTCGAGAATGCTGATTTGACCATTGATGTCGGCCTCCGACTGCGCACCCAGTTCCGGCACGTTCACGCCGAGATCCTTGCCTGCGGCGCGGGCGCCGGCGAGCACGATCTGCCAGTAGAACGAGGTCGTGTCTTTCACGATGATCGGAATGGTGACGTCCTGCGCAAGGGATGCGGCCGGCGACATCGTCGCGAGAACGGCGGCACCGGCAAGCGCGGTAAAGGCGCGGCGGGACAAAAGCGATTTGGCGATGCGCATTTGAAAGTTCTCCTCTCTCGGGTGCGTTCTCTCCTCCAGAAACCGAACCGCTGAACGCACTGCGGATGGTTTTTATCTATAAAAAACATCTATTCAGGTGCGCTGACCGCAGCGACATCGCTTGGCAAACAATTGGCCGCCCCAGTTTTTCGGCTCCCCCTGCCACAGGCGCTTTGGCACAGTTCCTTCTACTTTCCGCAACCCGACCGACCTTCGATCGACGGAAACTGCCCAAGTGAAACATCGGTTCCGCCTCGTTGTCAACGCAGAACATTCATTCCATTATCCGGTTACGGTCAGGCCTTGAAGACTTCGTTCGGGAGCACGACGCCCTTCCTGAGAATGATATTGCCGTAAAGCCGAAATTCGGTGGTGGCGACGATACAGGCCGCCTTCCTGGCCATCTCGTAGAACGCAAAGCGCTCCACCGAATGGACGGCGAAGTCGCCGGCAAACCGGTTGACGACCTTCTGGAACTCGGCGCAGACCGGCGGCACGTCGGCCGGATCCCCGACGACCTGCATTCGCCAGGCCGCTTGGGGTACGAAGGTGTCGAGCGGCATGTGTGTCAACACCGCCTCGGTCATGCTGATCGCATCGACGCCATCGGCGCGAATGACCCGGGGTCCCATGGAACTCGCCGGAAAATTCGCGTCCGCAATGACGATGTCGTCGCCGTGGCCCATCGTCCGCAACGCATGCAGCAGGTCGGGTCCGAGAAGGGGATGGATGCCTTTCAACATGCGCCAGATTCCTCTTGGTGAACTTCCTACTGACGGACGGCCTCGGTTCCGAGCGGGGGAGCCACCAGGCTATAGGCCGATGCCTCAGCATAGAACGCATCCGGCACGGGCGTCCTCAGCAATTCGGCATTGCGGCGCAGGCTGGACGGCTTGGCCGTACCGATCAGGACGGAGGCAACCGCCGGATGCCGACGAGGAAACTGCATTGCGGCAGCAGCAAGCGGAACACCATTCGCGCCGGCCAGTTCCTCCAGTGCGCGCACCCTCGAAAGTACGTCGTTCGATGCCGGCATGTAGTCGAAATGCGCGCCCTCAGCAGCCCCGGTTGCCAGAATGCCGGAATTGAAGACGCCGCCCGCGACGACAGAGGTATTGCGCTCCAGGCAGAGCGGCAACAGATCATCGACGGCCGTCCGATCCAGCAGCGTGTAGCGGCCGGCCAGAAGAATGCAGTCAATCGACGCATGCTTCATCACGTCGAGACAGATCGGGACCTCGTTCACCCCCAGCCCGTAGGCCTTGATCGTGCCGGATGTCTTGAGTTCCTCAAGCGCCTTCAGCCCGGAATCCATCAGCGCCTTGAAATGGTATGCATTGCTCTCTGCCCCGTGCGTGTAAACGCCGATGTCATGGACATACAGGATGTCGATCCGGTTCAGGCCGAGCCGGGCATAGCTCAGTTCCAGTGATCGCATGATGCCGTCGTAGCTGTAATCATAGCGCACGTCGAACGGCAGCGGATCGATGTAGCCGTAGTTCGGGATCTTGTCGTCGGCGACTGGAAACATGATACGGCCGACCTTGGTAGACAGGACCCATTCCTGCTTCGGCTTGTCTCGCAGGAAATCGCCAAGCTCGCGTTCGGCGAGACCGAAACCGTACCAGGGCGCGGTATCGAAATACCGAATCCCCTCGTCCCAGGCCGCCCGCAACGTTTCCATCGCCACGTCGCGCGGGCAGGCACGGTAGAGACCGCCCAGCGCGGCCGTGCCGAAGCTGTATTCAGTGACGGAAAGACCCGTCGTCCCAATGGCGCTTGTCAGCATGGCGCCTCCCGCAGCACGCTGGACCACCCTGCGCGCAGTGCTTTGCGCTAAACCCTTCTGTCTTTTAACTACAATAGACAGATCAAGGTCAATGGTCTATGTGCTCAGCAGCAGTAGGGAGTAGGAACCGGCGCGCTTCGGCATCAACCGACTGGATAAGGCGCCGACTACTGCTTAAGGGAGCGCGACGGCACCTCATTCCTCCGGGCGGGATTCATGGCCAAGCAGAACACCGTGTTCAAGGATGCATTCAATCGCTGCCTCGGTCTCATCGAGAAGGCCGACAGGCTGCCATCCGAACCGGAACTCGGCAGCCAGCTCGGCGTCAGTCGCACCACCGTCCGTGCGATCCTGGCGCGCCTGGAGGAGATCGGGCTGATCGAGTGGTCCAAGCGCCGCAAGGTCGTCCTCCGCAAACCTTCTCGGTCCGACCACTTCCCGGCGGAAGAGACCGACTCGCTTTCCGAGATCATCGAGCGCAGCTTCATGCGGCGGATTCTCGCCGGCGGCGCCGAGCCCGGCATGCAGATCAACGAACTGGAGCTTGCCCGCGAGATCGGCACCGGCACAACGAGCGTGCGCGAATTCCTGATCCGGTTCAGCCGGTTCGGCCTGATCGAGAAGCGGCCGAACAGCCATTGGGTGCTGAAGGGATTCACACCCGAGTTCGCACTGGAACTGACAGAGGTGCGCGAGATGTTCGAATTGCGCTCCGCAGCCGCCTTCGCACACCTGCCGGCAGAGCATCATGCCTGGGCGGAACTGGACGCGATCGCCGCCCTCCACCGCGAAATCCTCTCCGACGTGGAAAACCGCTACCGCGAGTTCTCCGCATTGGACGAGAGGTTTCACCTGCTCGTGCACAAGGCCTCGAAGAACCGCTTCATCGTCGATTTCTACGACATCATCGCGATCGTCTTCCACTACCACTACCAGTGGAACAAGACGAATGCCCGCCAGCGCAATGCTCGCGCACTGGAGGAACACCTTGCCTATATCCAGGCGTTGCAGTCGCGTGACCCCGCCCGGATCGACGAAGCCTGCAGGCGGCACTTGAAGTCGGCGCGGGAAACCCTGCTGCAATCGATCAGTTGAAGGTCCGGTCGTCTCTTTACGGCTTCAGTAGCCGCCGCCCTTTTGCTGCGTCTCGGCCAGGCCGAGGAAGTCGCGCCGCAACCGGTCGATCGCCCCTACCAGGCAATTGACGTCGGTGCCGATCGCCATGAAATCGGCGCCCATGGCCCGGTATTCGTGCGCCTGATCCAGCAGAACGGTCATAATGCCGCGCGCCTTGCCATGCTTTTGAACGCGCGCGAAGGCATCGCGGATCGCCTCCGTCACCGGCGGAGCCGACGGTTGGCCGAGATAGCCCATGTCGGCGGCGAGATCGGAAGGGCCGATGAAGATGCCGTCGACGCCCTCGATTGCGGCGATCTCGTCGAGCGCGGCCAATCCGGCCCGGCTCTCGATCTGCACGATCAGGCAAATCTCGTCATTTGCCGTTGTCAGATATTCGGGGGTGCGGTTGAAATCGCTCGCGCGCCCGAGCCCGGCCCCGACGCCGCGGATACCGGCGGGCGGATAGCGCACGGCGCGCACTAGCGCGCCCGCCTGCTCGGCGGTCTCCACCATCGGGATCAAAAAGCTCTGCGCGCCCTGGTCGAGCAGTTGCTTCAACAGCCACGCCTCGCCCATGGGCGGGCGGACGATCGGGTGACTGGCGGTGCCGCGCAGGGCACCGATCTGGGCACCGAGCAGCGGCATGTCGTTCGGTCCGTGCTCGCCGTCCAAAAGCAGCCAGTCGTAGCCGCTTCCGGACGCGATCTCCGCCGCATAGGCACTGCCGAGCGCGACCCACAGGCCGAGCTGAAACCGGCCCTCCCGAAGGGCGGCCTTGAAGGTGTTCTTGGGGGCGGACATGGCGCAATTCCTCGGTGCGACGATTGACGGTTCACCGGCCGGTTCGGCCCGGCCGGTGAAGGATTACGTTGATCAGGCGATGCCACCAAGGCAGACATACTTGATCTCAGTGAACTCCTCGATGCCGTACTTCGAGCCCTCCCGGCCCAGGCCCGACAGCTTGACGCCGCCGAACGGCGCCTCGGCCGTCGAGATCAGCCCGGTGTTGACGCCAACCATGCCGTATTCCAGCGCCTCGGCGACGCGGAAGACCCGGGCGAGATCCTTGGCGTAGAAGTACGAGGCCAGTCCGAATTCGGTGTCGTTCGCCTGCGCGATCACGTCCGCCTCGTCCTTGAACCGGAAGAGTGGCGCCACCGGGCCAAAAGTCTCCTCGCGGGCGACCGCCATTTCCGGCGTGACGTCGGCAATGACGGTGGCTTCATAGAAGGTGCCGCCGAGCGCATGGCGCTTGCCGCCCTGGACGACACGACCGCCCTTGGAAACCGCGTCGGAAACATGCTCCTCGACCTTGGCGAGCGCCGCCTGGTCGATCAGCGGCCCGAGGATCACGCCCTCGTCGAAACCGTTGCCGGTCTTGAGCTTGCCGACGGCAGCCGCCAGCTTCTCGGCAAACGCCTCGTAGACTCCGTCCTGCGCATAGATGCGGTTGGCACAGACGCAGGTCTGGCCGTTGTTGCGGAATTTCGCGATCAGGGCGCCCTCGACGGCCGCATCGAGATCGGCATCGTCGAAGACGATGAAGGGCGCGTTGCCGCCAAGCTCGAGACCGAGCTTCTTGATGGTCGGCGCGCTTTGGCGGTAGAGTTCGGCGCCGATCTCGGTCGAACCGGTGAACGTCAGCTTGCGCACGGTCGGATTCGCGGTCATTTCCGCGCCGATCGCCGCCGCCGAGCCGGTGATGACGCTGAACAGGCCGGCAGGCAGGCCGGCACGCTCGGCAAGCAGCGCAATGGCAATTGCCGAGAACGGGGTCTGCGACGCCGGCTTCAACACCATCGCGCAGCCGGCGGCGAAGGCCGGGCCGGCCTTGCGGGTAATCATCGCGTTCGGGAAATTCCACGGCGTGATTGCCGCGACGACACCGATCGGCTGCTTCATCACCAGGATGCGCTTGTCCTTCTGGTGGCCCGGCATGATGTCGCCATAGACCCGGCGCGCCTCTTCGGCGAACCACTCGACGAAGCTGGCGCCATAGGCGATCTCACCCTTGGCTTCCGCCAGCGGCTTGCCCTGCTCCATCGTCAGGATCCGGCCGAGGTCGTCCTGGTTTGCCATCATCAGCTCGAACCATTTGCGAAGGATCGTCGAGCGGTCCTTGGCGGTGCGGCCGGCCCATTCCTTCTGGGCCTTTTCCGCAGTCGCGATCGCTTCCTTGGTCTCGGCGGCACCGAGCTTCGGCACGTAGCCCACGAGCTCGCCGGTTGCCGGGTTCTTCACGGCGATCGCCGACTTCGGATCGGCCTCGATCCAGCGTGTGCCGACCAGGGCTGCCTGGCGCAGCAGTGTGGGATCCTTCAAGCTCATCAGGGGGTCTCCTCGATTCATTTCATTTGGCGCGGTTATAGGCTCTTTCGCGCCGTTTCGACAATCACGTCGAAGGCGGTTTCCGCGTCCGCCTCGGTCATCTCGAACTGTCCCGCCTGGAAACGGATGACGAGGCGCCCGCCGACACGCGTCTGCGTCAGGTAGATGCGGCCGTCATCGTTGATCGCGTCCAGGAGCGCCTGATTGTGCTGATCCGCGTCCCCATCGGTCCGGTGGCGGAAAGAGAAGAGCGACAGCACCGGCTCGGTGACGATCTCGAAATCCGGCTCCGCCGCCAGGCGCTGCGCCAGCTGCTGCGACCAGGCGACGTGATTGCGGATCATCTTCTTCAATCCGGATAGTCCGTGATAGCGGATGAGGAACCAGAGCTTCAGCGCGCGAAAACGCCGACCGAGCGGCACCGACCACTCCGAGTAGTTAATGATGCCGTCCTTGCCGTGCGTCTTCAGATATTCGGGCTGGATTGCCAGGGTGCGGACCAGATCGTCCGGGTTGCGCAGGAAATGCGCCGAGCAGTCGAACTGGGCGCCGAGCCATTTGTGCGGATTGAACACGACCGAATCGGCGCCTTCAACGCCCCGCCACAACGACCTGAACTCCTCGCAGATCATCGCCGCTCCCGCCCAGGCGGCGTCGACATGGACATAGAGCTCGTACCGCCTCGCCACTTCGACGACGGCGCCAATGTCATCGCACGCGCCCGTGCTGGTGCCGCCCGTGCAGGCGACGATCCCGGCCGGTCGGTAGCCGGATTCCAGATCCAACTTGATTGCATCCTCGAGTGCGCCGATATCCATTCCGCGAAGCTGTCCCGCCACCGGAATTCGGACGAGGTTTTCCTCGCCGATGCCGGAAACCCAGATTGCGCGGTCGATGGAGGTGTGGACCTGGTCCGATGCATAGACGCGCACGCGGTCGCCGCCCGACAGGCCGCTCTTGTTGCCTTTCCACTGCAGCGCCCGTTCGCGCATCACCAGCACGGCGGCGAGCGTCGCCGAGGAGGCTGAATCCTGGATCACGCCGGCAAAGCCTTCGGGCAAGCCGATAGCCTGCCGCAGCCAGTCGAGCACTTTCGTCTCGAGTTCGGTTGCCGCCGGCGAGGTCTGCCAGAGCATGCACTGCGCCGCCATCGCGCTGACAAGATACTCGGCGACCACGGATACGGGGGCTGCATTGGCCGGAAAGTAAGCGAAGAAGCGCGGATGCTGCCAATGGGTCATGCCGGGCACGATCTTGTTTTCGAAGTCGGCGAAGATCTGTTCCATCGGCTCGCCTGCTTCAGGCGGCGACGCCGGAATTTTTGATCCGGTTTCACCTGGTACCAGGGCGGGCCGTACGGGACGTTCACGGATGGTCTCTCGATAATCCGCGCCCCATTCGGCCGCCTTGGCCGACCAATGCCTGAATTCGCCTGCGTCCATGTCGTTGTCGCTCCTCGCTCAATCTACTCGACATAAATGCTTTTCGATTGACCGATCAAGCCTCGTGCAGACGCGCTGGCGTCGGCATCTATCCGGCAAGACCTGGCGACTTTTCTCTTCCTATCGACCTACACAACCGCTCGCCCGCGATCGGGAATGGCGTGCACGGTTATCGGCAGGCGCTCGGATGCCGATCCGTCAGCGCTTTCTCAGAACAGCATCTCCTGCGCCGGCCCGACCGGCACGATTCCGGCCGGGTTAAGCGAAGCGATCGAATAGTAGCCGCGTTTGATGTGATCGAGATTGACCGTTTCTGCCACGCCGGGCCAGTCATGCAGGCGGCGGACGAAGGCACGCAGCCGCGGATAATCCGCAAGCCTTCGCAAGTTGCACTTGAACAGGCCGTGATAAGCGGCGTCGAAACGGACCAGAGTGACGAACAGCCGGATATCCGCCTCCGTCGGGTGGTCGGCGAAGAGGAAGGACCGATCACCGAGTTCGCCCACGACCCAGTCGAGTGTCGTAAAGACGTCAAGGAATGCCTCCTCATAGGCAAGTTGTGTCGTGGCGAAGCCGGCGCGATAAACGCCGTTGTTCAAGCCGGGATAGATCCGGGCATTGAACGCGTCGATCGCCTCGCGATGCTGCTCCGGATAGAGGTCGATCATCCCGGTGGCGAGATCGCCGAACCCGTCATTCATCATGCGGAGGATGTCGGCCGATTCGTTGTTGACGATCGTTCCGCGCTCTTTGTCCCAGAGCACCGGCACCGTCGCACGGCCGGTATAGTGGGGATCGGCGCGTGTGTAGATCTCATGCATGTAGGTGGCGCCGTTCACCTCGTCGTGAGTCGACCCCGGATAGCCGCCGAAGCGCCAGCCCTCCTTCGTCAGGGCCGGCTCCACCACAGAGAGGCCGATCACGTCCTCCAGCCCCTTGAGGCTTCGGCCGATCAGCGTCCTGGATGCCCAGGGACAGATATAGGCGACATAGAGGTGATAGCGACCGGCCTCGGCAGCAAAGCCCTCGCCCGTCGGTCCCGGCGCACCATCGGGCGTGACCCAATTGCGAAAACCGGAAATCTGTCGAACAAACCCGCCCTTTTCGTCCTTTGCCTGTACCGGCTGCCAGTCAGTCGTCCATTTGCCATCCACCAGCATGACGGTCTCCTCTGCTCGCGTGTTCTTGCGGACGGGTCAGCCGCGCCATTGGCGACGACCGCGTTCGATCACGAACCAAAACACCAACCGTGTCAATTTTCTGAGGTGCGGGACTTTTGATTTCGCTAAAACAATAATGAAAAGCCCCGCGACAACGCGGGGCTTCCTTATCCGTTCCAGCAAATCGATGCCGACAATACCGCCAATCAGATGTCCAGATTGGCGACGCTGAGTGCATTCTCCTGAATGAACTCGCGGCGCGGTTCCACCTCGTCTCCCATCAGGCGCGAGAACAGGCCGTCCGCATCGGTGGCATCGGACACGCGAACCTGCAGCAGGGTCCGAACGTTCGGATCAAGCGTCGTTTCCCAGAGCTGCTCGGCATTCATTTCGCCAAGGCCCTTGTAGCGCTGCAGGGTCAGGCCCTTGCGGCCGGCCGCGAAGATCGTGTCAAGTAGCATGCGTGGTCCGCTGATCTCGATCTCCGAATCCTTCCGCCGCAGCTTCGGGGGAATCGCGTAGATGTCCTTCAGCCGCAGCGACAACTGGTCAAGGTGGCGCGCATCGGACGAGCCGACCAAGGCCATGTCGAGATGGGCATATTCCCTCACCCCGCGCACGGTGCGCTCGAACGCCAACCCGCCATCGGAGGCGACCGACCCGCTCCAGCCACGTTCGGTTTCTTCGGCAATCAGGTCCAGCCGGCGCGCAACCTGTTCGGCCATCTCGGCGTAGCCTTCGCGGTTGTGGCTCAGTTCCAGATTGAGCGCACCGCAAATGGCCGCCTGCTCGACGATTGAGCGATTGTAGCGCGAATGCAGGCCATCTAGCAGTGCACGCAGCCGCAGTGCGTCCTGGATCACCTCGCGCATGTCCTGCCCGGCGCGCACCTCGCCCGAGCCGAGCTCCAGCGCCGCATCTTCCAGGCCCGCCGAGATCAGGTAGTCGTCAAGCGCCTTTTCGTCCTTGAGGTACTGGCCCGACTTTCCGCGCGAAACCTTGTAGAGCGGTGGCTGGGCGATATAGAGGTGACCGCGCTCGATCAGTTCCGGCATCTGGCGGAAGAAGAAGGTCAGAAGCAGCGTGCGGATATGCGCGCCGTCGACGTCGGCGTCGGTCATGATGATGATCTTGTGGTAGCGCAGCTTATCCGGATTGAACTCGTCCTTGCCGATCGAGGTGCCGAGCGCCGTGATCAGGGTGCCGATTTCCTGGCTCGACAGCATCTTGTCGAAGCGGGCACGCTCGACGTTGAGGATCTTGCCGCGCAGCGGCAGGATCGCCTGGTTCTCGCGCGACCGGCCCTGCTTTGCCGAGCCGCCGGCCGAGTCGCCCTCCACCAGGAAGACCTCGGACTTTGCCGGGTCACGTTCGGAACAATCGGCAAGCTTGCCGGGCAGCGAGGAGATGTCGAGCGCGCCCTTGCGGCGCGTCAGCTCGCGCGCCTTGCGGGCGGCCTCGCGGGCGGCTGCGGCTTCGACCACTTTGCCGACCAATACCTTGGCCTCGGAAGGATGCTCCTCAAGCCAATTGCTCAATGCTTCGCTGACAAGGCTCTCCACGACTGGCCGGACCTCGGACGAGACGAGCTTGTCCTTCGTCTGCGAGGAGAACTTCGGGTCGGGGACCTTGACGGAGAGAACCGCGGTCAGGCCTTCGCGGCAGTCGTCGCCGGTCAGGGAGACCTTCTCCCTCCTGAGGATGCCCGAGCTCTCGCCATAGGAGACGACCTGGCGCGTCAGCGCGCCGCGGAAGCCGGCAAGGTGCGTGCCGCCGTCGCGCTGGGGGATGTTGTTGGTGAAGCAGAGCACGTTTTCGTGGTAACTGTCGTTCCACCACATCGCCACCTCGACCGTGATGCCATCGCGCTCGCCTCGGATGGCGATGGGCTTGGGCACCAGCGGCTTCTTGGCGCGGTCCAGGAAATGGACGAAGGCCTCGAGGCCACCGTCATACATCAGTTCGTCCTGCTTGACGTCGGAGTGGCGCCGGTCGGTGAGGAGAATTCGCACGCCGGAGTTCAGGAAGGCGAGTTCGCGCAGCCGGTGCTCGAGCGTCTGATAGTTGAACTCGATGTTTGAAAACGTCTCCGGGCTCGGCAGGAAGGTCACCGCGGTGCCCGTCTCATCGCCGCAGTCGCCGGTCACCGTCAGCGGCCCGTCGGCGACGCCGTGGGTGAAACTCATCTCGTGGATGTGGCCGCCGCGGCGGATCTTGAGCCTCAGCGAAACCGAAAGCGCGTTCACGACCGAAACACCAACGCCGTGCAGGCCGCCGGAGACCTTGTAGGAGTTCTGGTCGAACTTCCCGCCCGCGTGCAACTGGGTCATGATGACTTCAGCGGCGGAGACACCTTCTTCCTTGTGGATGTCGGTCGGAATCCCGCGTCCATTGTCGGTAACGGTCACAGATCCGTCGGCGTTTAGTGTCACCGTGACGATATCGGCGTGCCCGGCCAACGCCTCGTCGATCGCGTTGTCCACCACCTCGTAGACCATATGGTGAAGCCCCGAACCGTCGTCCGTGTCACCGATATACATGCCCGGCCGCTTGCGCACGGCATCGAGGCCCTTGAGCACCTTGATGGAATCGGCGCCATACTCGGCCGGGCCGCTGTTTTCGGTCTCATGCGTATCGGTCATGCGGGGTGTCTTTCCAGGGTTCCACGAGGAGCACGGACGCGGCGAATCACCACGCATCCAGCCCGTCGAATATAGGGATTTTGGCCCAGCTTTCCAAATCTTGTGGCCGCCAATAGCGGCAGAAATCAGGGGAACACATCATTTTGCCCGGCTATTGCAGGCCTTTTCGAGAATGCCGGCGAGGCGCCTGATGGTTTCTGGCGGCAGATCGCGAATTTCCGCCGCGAGACGATTGGCAAGGGCGGTGTACTCCGGAGGCAATCCGGCCGTGTCAACGGTGATTTTCGGGTCGGAGATGCGCGCCAGCCGGAACAGCTCCTCGGCCTCGTCCCAGATGACGTTGAAGTAGCCTGCGACGCGCTGGAGAAAGTCGAAGCTCGGCATACCGCGCCGGCCGTGCTCCAGTGCCGAAAGATAAGCCGGCGAAACGTTCAGGGCCGCCGCCATCTCCTTTTGCGAGACGCGCTTTTGTTCCCGCAGGTGTCTAACTGCGACGCCGAACGGGGTCGTCATGACCGGTCGGCCTTGTGGCGGGCAAGCCGCACATAGAGCGCACCGTCGCCGCCGTGATTGCGCGCCGCTGGCTCGTAGGAGGAAATCAGCGGACGGAACTCCGGCAACGAGAACCAGAGCGGTACCGCGCGCTTCAGCGCACCGTCGCTGCCGAGGGATGTTCCCTTGCCCGTGATCACCAGCACGTGGCGCATCCCCCGGGCGTGCGCCTTGATCAAGAAACTCAAGAGGAGGCCGTGCGCCTCGCTCTGGATCATTCCATGCAGGTCCAGCCGTGCCTCGAGTGCCAGATGCCCCTTGGCAATCTTGCGCTTGACGGGACGTTCCAGCGGATGAAGGCGGCGCTCGTTCGGGGCGGTCGTTATCCGGATTCCGCTGTCCTTCGCCCCGTTGCGCTGCGCTTCGGGCGTTACGGCGGTCACCAAATGCGCCTCTTCCTTCGGCGCGAGGAATGCTTCCAGTGCTTCCAGCTCCTGCAGCCGGCCCGGCAGGGCGCGGGCACTCCGCGCAACCTTGCCCCAAAGAATGCGGTCTTCGCCGCTGAGGGGCTTATCCTTCGCCATGCTCATATCTCTGCGCGGCCGTTTTCGGTATGAAGACGAAAAAATCGGCAGCGTTGCGGACGTGCCCAGCGAGGTCGCCGGCGGCATAACCGGAACCGGTAAAGATATCACCGCGGTTCGGCCCGACGATGGCTGAACCCGTGTCCAGCGCCAGCATGGTCCGGGCAAAGGGTTCGCCGCCATCGAGATGGGTCAGGCCCTCGCTGCGGATGAAGAACGGCGTGCCGAACGTATGAATCTGGCGGTCCACCGCAAGCGATCGTCCGGCAACGATGGGAACCTTTGCGGCTGCAACCGGACCCAGCGCTGAATCGTCGACGGGCGCGTCCCGGAAGAAAATATAGGATCGATTGTGCCAGAGCACCGCGTCCACCTGCACGGGATGGCGGGCAAGCCAATCGCGGATCGAGGCCATGGACACCGTCGCCGCATCGATCTCGCCGCGCTCGATCAAGAGCTTGCCGATCGGCGAGAAGCGATGGCCGGTCTTGGCGGCATAGGTAATGCGCCGGACGGTTCCGTCGGGATAATGCAGGCGCGCCGCGCCCTGGATGTGGATGAAGAAGACATCCACCTTGGAGCGGCAAAAGGCGATTTCCAAACCGCGGCCGCGAAGCAGTCCCTGGTCGATCGCCGCCCGATCGGGGTATTCCTCGATCCGGCCGTCGCGAAGGCGGCCAAAGGCAAAGTAAGGATCAAAACCCGCCGGGCGATTGGCGTCGTCGATGTCGACAATGTCGTCTGGCCGGCGATAGAACGGGAAGCGGAATTCCGCGTCCGGCTCGGCCCGCACCTCGACCTCCGGCTCGTAATAGGCGGTAACGAGCCCGCTTTCACCGTCCTTCCTCTCGATCAGGAGCGGTTTGAACCAGCTCTCGAAGAATTGCCGCGCCTGTGCGGGGCTCGCCGACGCGTACTCGCTTGCCGCGGTCAGGGCTGGCAGCAGTTCGCCGGCGCTGACGCCAAGCGAGCCCGTGCGATAGGGCTTCGCTGTCACGATCTGGTGGCGACAGCGCGCCATCATGTCGAAGAGGTTTGTCGGATCGTCCTCCGTCCATCCGGGCAGATCGGGGAAAGCAACCGGTTTCAGACGGAATAGCATCTTGCCGATCAGCCTTCCGATTCGGTGGCGATCAGCTTCCAGTTCGGATCGCGCGAACGGACATCTCGGGCGAAAGTCCAGATGTCGTTCACCTCGGCAACCGCTTCCGCATCACCGTCGATCAGGTTGCCATCCTTGTCGTAGGTCGCGGAAATCAGCTGGCTGATGATCCTGATCGTGATGTTGACTTCCTGGTCCTTGACCTCGGCAGAAACGATGTCGGCCTTTTCAATGCCGACGAAATTCGATTTCACCACCTCGCCCTTGCTCTCGCGCTCCGAGATGGCGGCGTCGAAGCCCTCGTAGACCTCGCGGGAGAGGAGATTTTTCAGGGTCTTGCGATCGCCGTCGGCGAAGGCAACAACGATCATTTCATAGGCCAGTTTTGCGCCGTTGACGAATTCGTTCGGGCTAAAGGACGGGTCGCCGTCGACCACGCGGCGAAGCGATTGGTTGAGCGGTCCAGCCGGCGTGAAGGCGTCGACCTGCGCGTAAGGCCCGTCCTCGCCTTCCGAGCCATCCCGGCGTGGCAGGGTGACGACCTTGCCGCGGTCAGGTGTCGGCACCGATTCGGCCGACTCGCGCCGCGAGTAGGGATCGAAGGGTGGTTTCTCGTTTCCCGTGCGCCGACCAAGAACATTGCGCAGCTGCAGGAAAATGACGACCGCCGCCACGAGAAAGAAAATCGTTACAAAGTCGAATGAGCCCATATGATCCGAAACCACCGTTCACCTTTTTTGACTTCTTCCATATAGTCCGCAAACGCCCAATCTTCAAATGTCGACGAGACCGTTCACTCGATTGTGCCAGGCGCAGGGTTGACCATCTGTCGTCGAAACAAGAAAACGGACTACCCCAAACATCGGGCATCCTCATGGCACGGTCACTCATCGCTCTTTTTCTCCTGTCTCTTCCGCTCCTGGAAATCGCCGGGTTCATCGTGGTCGGACGGCGTATCGGTCTTGGGCCGACCTTGCTGCTGGTCATTGCGTCCGCAGTGATCGGCCTGGCCATCCTGCGGCGCCAGGGTTTTCAGGCTCTGACGAAGCTGCGCCAGAGACGTCTGCCGCAGGATCTGCCGGCCGAGCGCTTTTTCGATACCGCCATCGTCCTTCTTTCCGGCCTGCTTCTGATCGTGCCCGGCTTCGTGACGAATTTAATTGCGCTGTTGTTGCTGGTACCGGCCATCCGGCAGCGCGTGGCGAGCCGCCTGGCCAGTCGTTTCGTCGTGGTCGACTTCACCGCCGCAGCCGATCCACACGCCACCAGACCGTCTCCGCCACGCACAATCGATCTCGATGACGGCGATTTCACCCGGGAGGACCGGCCTTAAGCCAATTCGGTCGCCGAGTCTCGCAGGGTTGTAAGCCCTTGGGCGAAGTGCTAGATCGCTGCCCACCATTTTTCGTCCGAGGAAAGACCCATGGCAACCGACAACGACGCATCCGCCACCAGCGCGGCGAGCCCATCCATCAACATCCTGGCGCAGTATGTGAAGGACCTTTCCTTTGAAAACCCGGGTGCACCGCGTTCGCTGCAGGCGCGCGACAAGGCTCCGTCGATCAACATCAACGTCAACGTGAACGCCAATCCGCTGTCGGAAACCGAGTTCGATGTGATCCTGACGCTGAACGCCGAAGCGAAGGACGACACGAAAGTGCTGTTCAATGCCGAGCTGGCCTATGGCGGCGTCTTCCGCATTGCCGGCTTCCCGCAGGAGCACATGCTGCCGGTCCTCTTCATCGAGTGCCCGCGCCTGCTCTTCCCGTTCGCCCGCCAGATCATTGCCGACGCAACCCGCAACGGCGGCTTCCCGCCGCTGATGATCGACCCGATCGATTTTGCCCAGATGTTCCAGCAGCGCATGGCCGAGGAACAGCTGAAGGCGAAGGTGGCGAGCACGACCAACTGATCGTCTCATCGATGATCAAGGTGGAACGCCCGGCTCCGGCCGGGCGTTTTGCGTTTTGGGACCTTAGCCCTGCCGGTCGTACTTCAGCCAGATCGCCTTGCCGCCCATCTTCTCGACCATGGCGGCATGGGCTACAATTTCGGCCGGGCTGATCCGTTCCGGCAGTGGCCGCGGGCGCTCGGGGATGGGCAGCACAATCTCATCGCCGTCCGCTGCGTCAAACGTCTCGCGCCGCTCGGCAACACCCAGCCCGAGTGCCGCCTGGCGCCCGCCGATCATCTCGATATAGACTTCTGCCAGGAGTTCGGAGTCGAGCAGTGCGCCGTGCTTGGTGCGGTGCGAGTTGTCGATGCCGTAGCGCCGGCAGAGTGCGTCGAGCGAGTTCGGGCCCATCGGATGCTTGCGGCGCGCAAGCGCCAGCGTGTCGGTTACCCGCTCACCTGGTACCGGCGGAATGCCGAGCCGCTCGTACTCGGCATTGATGAAGCCCATGTCGAAGGTGGCATTGTGCGCCACCCAGCGGGCATCGCCGAAGAAGGTCTGCAACTCCCCGACGATATCGGCGAAAGGCGGCTTGTCCTTCAGATACTCGTCGGAGATGCCGTGCACCGCGAGTGCGTCCGGATGCACCTTGCGATCGCCCGGGTTGATGTAGACATGAAAGGTGCGCCCGGTCGGAAAATGATTGTCGAGTTCAATGCCGCCGATTTCAATGACACGATCGAGGCGGTTGTCGAGGCCGGTCGTTTCCGTGTCGAAGATGATCTCACGCATCGGCGCCATTTCCCTTTGTCAAACTCTCGACAGTCAGTTCCACCTGTTCGCGCGCGTCTTCAAGACCGTTGTCGGTGTTGACCACAAGATCCGCCCGCGCCCGCTTCTCTGCGTCGGGAACTTGACGCGCCAGCAGCATGGCGAATTTCTCTTCCGTCATGCCCGGACGTGCCAGCACCCGCCGGCGCTGCGTCTCTGGTCCGCAGGTGACCACGACGGTCTTGTCGACGCGACGGTCTCCGCCGGTCTCGAACAGAAGCGGGATATCCAGAACGACGAGCGGTGCGCCTGCTGCGCGTTGCGCTTCCAGGAAGGCGTTCTCCTTCTCGCGCACCAGCGGATGGATGATGGCCTCCAGCCGCTTGAAGTCCTCGGGCCGAGCCGCCAAATGCGCCGCGAGCGCCTTGCGGTCGACGGCGCCGTCTTCAATCACGTCGGGAAACGCCGCACCGACCGGGCCGACCGCTTCGTTGCGATAGAGTGCATGCACGGTCGCATCCGCGTCATGCACCGGCACACCGAGGGAACGGAACATCTCCGCCGTCGTCGACTTGCCGGTGCCGATCGATCCGGTGAGGCCAAGCACGATCATGCGTGGTGCTCCATGTCGTCGATGATGCGCTGACGGAGGGTGGCATCGACGGCGGGCCTTTGGCCGAACCATTTCTCGAAACCGGGGACGGCCTGGTGCAGCAGCATCCCCAGCCCGTCGACCGTCGCAAGGCCCTGGCGTTCGGCCTGAAGCAGGAACGGCGTCTTCAGCGGCACGTAGACGATGTCGGTGACAATCGCTTCGGGAGCAAGCGCGGCGAAATCCAGTTCCGGTGCCGGCTCGCCATCCATTCCGAGCGAGGTCGTGTTGACGAACAAGCCGGCCGCGTCCATCACTTCCCCCAGTGCCTCGACCGGATGGGCATGGATCTTCTCGCCAAAGCGGTCTGCGAGTTCCCGGGCACGGGCGAGCGTGCGGTTGACGACATGGATCTCGGCGATGCCCCGATCGCGCAACGCCTGCAACACGGCTCGGCTGGCGCCGCCGGCTCCAAACACGACAGCGCGTCCCGTGCGGTCCCAACCGGGCGCCCGCTCGTCGAGATTGGCAACAAACCCGCGGCCGTCGGTATTGGTCGCGTGGACCAGGCCGTCTTCCACCCAGAGCGTATTGGCTGCCCCCAGTTCTTCGCTCAGCGCGTCAGGCCGGTCGGCCAGACGGAACGCGGCTTCCTTGTGCGGTATCGTCACGTTGCCGCCGACAAACCGGCGGTCCGCGCCCTTCAGCTCGGCGATGAAAGCGGCAAAGGCTTCCGGCGCCACGTCCTGGCGGGTGTAGCTGCCTGGAATGCCTAGTGCCTCGAGCCAATAGCCGTGGATGAGCGGCGATCGGGAGTGCTTGATCGGATGCCCGACGACAAAGGCATGGTTAATAAATGTTTCACGTGAATCACGCATCGATCGCACCCATTTTCCTCAGCTGGGCGAGCAGCGGAAGCATCGGCAAGCCGATGATCGTGAAGTAGTCGCCCTCTATCTTTTCAAAGAGCTGGATCCCCTCGCCTTCCAGCTGGTAGGCGCCGACGCTGGAAAGCGCCTTGTCGCCGACCCGAGCAAGATGACGCTCGATGAAGCCATCGGACAGCGAACGCATCGTCAGCCACGCTGTCGAGACATGCCGCCACTCCGTCTTACCGCTGAGCGACAGGGCGATTGCGCTGTTGAGCGCGTGCGTGCGGCCGGACAATGCGCGCAGGTGTTCCTTCGCATCCTTCAGGTCGCGCGGCTTGTGAAACACCCGGTCGTCCAGGGACAAGGTCTGATCGGATCCGATGACGAGATGTCCGGGATGCCGCCGCGCAACGTCGCTCGCCTTGGCCTCGGCCAAATGGAGCGCCACCTCCGACGGTGACGGCGCCAGGTGCGCGAGCTCGGCCTCGATCGCCCGCTCGTCGATGTCGGCGGCAATCGCCTGGAAGGAGAGACCGGCACTCTCCATCAACATGCGGCGAAAGGGACTTTGGGAAGCGAGTATCAGGGTCTGGGTCATGGCGCTCACGGGAACTATAGTGCCTTCGCTTAGCGAAGCTTGGGCCGCAGGGCAACAATGGCCGCGGCGGTCTCCTCGATCGAGCGGCGGGTGACGTCGATCACCGGCCAGTTGTGGCGTGCGCAGAGCGAGCGCGCATATTTCAGTTCCTCGGCGATCTGGGCCCTGTCCGTGTAGTCCTCGCCATGGAAGTCCTTCGCCGATCCAAGGACCCGGTTCTGACGGATCTGCGCGATCCGATCGCTCGTTGCAATGAGCCCGACAATCAATGGACGCGCTGCATGCGACAGCCGCTCCGGCAGAGGAACACCAAGCACGATCGGGATATTGGCCGTCTTGATGCCGCGGTTGGCGAGATAGATGCTCGTCGGCGTCTTGGAGGTCCGGCTGATGCCAACGAGGATCACATCCGCCTCTTCCAGGTCGGCGGGCAACTGCCCGTCGTCGTGATCCATCGTGAAGTTGAGCGCTTCGATCCGCGCGAAGTATTCGGCGTCCATCACGTGCTGGGCGCCGACACGTCGGCGCGATGTCGCTCCGAGATAGGATTGGAAAATGTCGAGAATTGGTTCGAGCACCGAGACGCAGGGCAAGCCCATCTCCCGGCAGCGTTGGTCGATGACGGCCGAAAGTTCCCGATCGACGATCGTATAGAGCACGATCCCGGGCGCGCCATCGATCGCGTCGAGAACAGGCGCAAGCTGCTTGCGATTGCGGACGAGCGGATAGACGTGTTCCAGCGCCTGCGATGCCTGGAACTGCGCAGCCGCAGCGCGCCCGGCGGCGATCAGCGTCTCGCCGGTCGAATCGGAGATCAGATGCAGGTGAAAGTAGTTTTTGGGGTTCTCCACATGATCCTCCGGACGCTGTTGATAAGGCGGGATAAAAACGACGGCGCGGCGCGGTGCGGCCAAGCCTCTGGGAAAACCGTCACTTTTTCCACAATTCGCGATTTCGTGGACGCCATTTCCGGCGGCTTGTGGACAAACGAAACCGGGCGACATTGTGTCACGCGATTTCCATCTCTGTCCACAGGCAGCGATATTGCGCGCCCCATGTAACCTATTGAAGGCGATAGCATTTTAACGTTACCCACAAGGCCGCCGCTTTCGGTCGGCATTTTTTCAGGCACTTTTGCCTCTCCCGGCTTCCGCTGGCTTTCTGTGGAGGGAATTTAATCCTTGATACTCACCGACTCTAAGAAATAGAAACCTCTTCAATATGAATTTCTTTGTTAGAAGGAGAACCGCAAAGTTGGCGAGCGGAACGCGAAAGATCGTCGAAGTCCTGAACGGAAAGACCGTTACCCCACCTCCGGTCTGGTTGATGCGACAAGCCGGCCGGTACCTGCCGGAATATCGCGAGACGCGCGCGAAGGCTGGTTCCTTTCTCGATCTGTGCTACTCGCCGGATCACGCGGTTGAGGTGACGCTGCAACCGATCCGGCGTTACGGCTTCGACGCGGCGATCCTCTTCTCCGACATTCTGGTGATACCGGATGCCCTGAAGCGGCAGGTTCGATTCGACGAAGGCCATGGGCCGCGGATGCAGCCGCTTGGCAGCGCGGAAATTCCAGCACTGGCGGCTATGCCAGTCCTTGACCACCTCGAGCCTGTCATGGAGACGGTCCGGCGTCTGCGCACGGCATTGCCGGACGAAACGACTTTGCTCGGGTTCTGCGGTGCGCCCTGGACGGTTGCCACCTACATGATCGCCGGCCATGGAACGCCCGACCAGGCGCCGACGCGGCTGTTCGCTTACAAGGAACCGAAGGCCTTCGCGACGCTACTGGATATCCTGGCGGAGAAATCGGCCGAGTATCTCGTCGCCCAGATCGATGCCGGCGCCGACGCGGTTCAGATCTTCGATTCGTGGGCCGGCGTTCTGGGCGAGAACGAGTTCGCCGCTTATGCGGTGAAACCTGTCAGGCGCATCATCGATCTCGTGAAGGCGCGCCGCCCGCAAGCAAAGATCATCGCGTTTGCCAAGGGGGCGGGAATGTTGCTGAAGGATTACCGGCAGGGCACGGGTGCGGACGCCATCGGGCTTGACTGGACTGTTCCGCTGTCTTTCGCCGCTGACCTGCAGAAGGAAGGGCCTATTCAGGGCAATCTCGATCCGCAGCGCGTCGTTGCCGGCGGGGAAGCACTGCGCGACGGTATCGATGCAATCCTGCAGGCTCTGGGCAATGGTCCGTTGATCTTCAACCTCGGTCACGGGATCACGCCGCAGGCGGACCCTGCGAACGTGGCCGCGCTGGTTGAGCGTGTCAGGGGCTTCTCGCGATGAGTGAGCGGCAGACGGGAGGATCGGTCGGGCGCCGCGCTGCGCGGCGTGCGGCGGTTGTCCTGCTGCTTTTCGCCGGCGCTGCCGCCGCTTTGACCGCCTACCCGCCGTCGGATCTGGCCCTCTGGGTCAAGGCGCTTCACGTCGTCGCGGTGATTTCCTGGATGGCCGGCCTGCTCTATCTGCCGCGCCTTTTCATCTATCACACGGACGCTGCGACGGGCTCGGAGCTGTCTGAGACATTCAAGACGATGGAAAGGCGGCTGTATCGCGTCATCATGAACCCGGCGATGATGCTGAGCTGGGTTCTCGGCCTCTATCTCGCCTGGTTCGTCTATGGTTTTCAAGGCGGCTGGCTGCATGCCAAGCTTGCTTTTGTGCTGCTTCTGACCGGGGTGCACCTGTTCTACGGCCGGTCCGTTTCCGCCTTTGCGCGGGACGACAACCGTTTCAGTGCACGCCAATGGCGCTTCCTGAACGAGATGCCGGCGCTGCTGATGGTGGTGATCGTAATCCTCGTCGTGGTGAAGCCGTTCTGAGGCTTTCGGCGGCTTCGCGTCGATTCCTGCCTGGAAATCGTCCGAGGCACTTGCAGGGTTGCACGTGAACCGCTATTTTCCGCCCCATCTCATCTTTCGTGGCATGTGTATCCCGCTTCGTGAGCTGCATTCCCCCCGCAGTTCGGTCTTGACCCGCACGCCAGCTTTTCTCCTCGAAATCACGCATGGTCCCCTTCATGGCTGAAATGAAGCTACAAGAACTGAAAAACAAAACGCCGACCGATCTTTTGGCCTTTGCCGAGTCGCTCGAGGTCGAGAATGCCAGCACGATGCGCAAGCAGGAGCTGATGTTTGCGATCTTGAAGATGCTCGCGACGCAGGACACCGAGATCATCGGCGAAGGCGTCGTCGAAGTGCTTCAGGACGGTTTCGGCTTCCTGCGTTCGGCCAACGCGAACTACCTGCCCGGCCCTGATGATATCTATATTTCCCCGTCGCAGATCCGGCGTTTCTCGCTGAAGACGGGCGATACTGTCGAGGGACCGATCCGCGGACCGAAGGAAGGCGAGCGCTACTTCGCGCTGCTGAAGGTCAACACGATCAACTTCGACGATCCGGAAAAGATCCGCCACAAGGTCCATTTCGATAACCTGACGCCGCTCTATCCGAACGAGCGCTTCAAGATGGAACTTGAAGTTCCGACCTCGAAGGATCTGTCTCCGCGGGTGATCGATCTGGTGGCGCCGCTCGGTAAGGGCCAGCGCGGGCTGATCGTTGCGCCGCCGCGCACGGGTAAGACCGTGTTGCTGCAGAACATCGCGCATTCGATCACCGCCAACCATCCGGAGTGCTACCTGATCGTTCTGCTGATCGACGAGCGGCCGGAAGAAGTCACCGACATGCAACGTTCGGTCAAGGGTGAAGTCGTTTCCTCGACATTCGACGAGCCAGCCACGCGCCACGTGCAGGTCGCCGAGATGGTGATCGAAAAAGCCAAGCGGCTGGTGGAGCACGGCCGCGATGTGGTCATCCTGCTCGATTCAATCACCCGCCTGGGGCGCGCCTACAACACCGTTGTGCCGTCTTCCGGCAAGGTTCTGACCGGCGGCGTCGATGCCAATGCATTGCAGCGTCCGAAGCGGTTCTTCGGTGCGGCACGCAATATCGAGGAAGGTGGATCGCTGACGATCATCGCCACCGCCCTGATCGATACCGGTAGCCGCATGGACGAAGTGATCTTTGAAGAGTTCAAGGGTACGGGCAACTCGGAAATCGTTCTTGACCGGAAGGTCGCTGACAAGCGCATCTTCCCGGCAATGGACATTCTCAAATCCGGCACGCGCAAGGAGGATCTGCTCGTTCCACGCCAGGATCTGCAGAAGATCTTCGTGCTTCGCCGCATCCTCGCCCCGATGGGCACCACGGATGCGATCGAATTCCTGATCGACAAGCTGAAGCAGACGAAGAACAACGGCGACTTCTTCGATTCGATGAATACCTAAGCCGGATTCTTATCCGGATTCATCAACACGGCGGGGCGCTTAGCGGCGGCTCGCCGTTTTTCGTTTCGATGTCCATGGGCGGGCAATGCTGGACGCCGCTATTTCCATGGTGTATCGAACGTGCGAAATCGGCGAGATGGTCGGCTTTTGCCGACGCGCCCGGCTAAACCCCCGCAGTTGTGATGACAATGGTTGTCAGTGATACCATTTTTGCGCTTTCGAGCGGTGGACTTCCGTCCGGCGTTGCGGTCATACGCATCAGCGGTCCGGGCTGTTCAAATGCACTTACGGCGATGATCGGAAAGATCCCGGCCCCGCGTCACGCCTCGTTGTGTTCGATTCGCAACCGAAACGGCGATATCCTGGATCAGGGGTTGGTGCTGTTCTTTCCCAACCCGGCCTCGTTCACCGGTGAGGATTCAGCCGAACTGCATATCCATGGCGGCCGCGCCACCGTACGCGCGGCGCTCGATGCGCTCGCTGCAATCCCGGGGCTGCGCCCGGCCGAGGCCGGTGAGTTCAGCCGGCGGGCCTTTCACAACGGCAAGCTCGACCTCGTAGAAATCGAGGGGCTTGCCGACATTGTTTCCGCACAGACCGAGATGCAGCGCCGCCTGGCGCTTGAGCACGCCGCCGGCGGTGTATCCAAGCTCTATGATGATTGGACGCGCCGGCTGACGCATGCCAGGGCGATGATCGAAGCGGAACTGGACTTCGCCGACGAGGAGGATGTGCCCGGCGCGGTCGGACAGACGATCCGCGAGGACCTGCGCGCAATCTGCGCCGAGATCGCCCAGCACCTGAAGGGCGCGCGGGCCGGGGAAATCATTCGCGATGGCCTGACGGTCGTCATCACAGGTCCGCCAAACGTTGGAAAATCCAGCCTTATCAATTATTTAGCCGGCCGGGATATCGCTATTGTCACCGATATTCCCGGCACCACGCGTGATGTCATCGCGGTCGACCTCGATCTGGACGGATTTGCCGTACGAGTGCTCGACACGGCCGGGATTCGCGACACGGTCGAGGTCGTCGAGATGGAGGGCATCCGACGCGCACGATCCGCTGTCGCCAGTGCGGACCTCATCCTGCGGCTGGTGGATAAGAGCGAGAGCGTTGCCACCATCTCAACGGCTGCTGCCCAGCATGGCGGCGCGCCGACGATCTACATTGCGCCCAAATCGGATCTGGACGACAGAACGGGCAACACCGCTCGTCCTGGCAGTATCATTCCGATCTCGACCCGTACCGGCGACGGCATGGAGGCCCTGCTCGATACCATCCGGCAGCATTTGCCGCATGTGACGGACGCTGCCGCCTTCGCGATCCCGTCGCGTGAGCGACACAATGATGCGTTACGCACCGCGCTCCATGCGATCGAGGACGCACTGGCCTTTGATGCGCAAAGCCTGGAGTTGCAGGCGGAGAGCCTGCGCATGGCTGCGAACGCCATCGGCCGCATCACCGGCCGCGTCGATGTCGAGAACCTGCTTGACGTCATTTTTTCGGAATTCTGCATCGGGAAGTGATTCACGTGAAACAACCGATGCAACGCAAACGAGTCCGGGGCGGTGTTTCACGTGAAACGATTCCAGTAATGGCGAGCGCCAGGTGGGAAGAACTATGAAGTACGACGTTGTGGTTATTGGCGGGGGGCATGCCGGATGTGAAGCCGCATCCGCGTCCGCCCGCGCCGGGGCGCGCACCGCGCTGCTGACCCACTCGCGACAGACCATCGGTGTCATGTCGTGCAACCCCGCCATTGGCGGGCTCGGCAAGGGGCACCTCGTCCGCGAGGTGGACGCGCTGGACGGGCTGATGGGATGGGTTGCTGACCGCGCGGGAATTCAGTTTCGCCTGTTGAACCGGCGCAAGGGCCCTGCGGTGCGGGGGCCGCGGACACAGGCTGACCGCCGGCTCTACCGCGCCGCAATGCTGGAAGAGATTGCCGCTGTCGCGAACCTCGACATCATCGAGGGCGATGCCTTCGATATCGAGCTCGAACGCGACGAGATCACCGCCGTCCACACCGCGGACGGACGGACAATCGCCTGCCGAGCCGTCGTGCTGACGACCGGAACGTTCTTGCGCGGCATGATTCATATCGGTCACGAGACGGTACCCGCCGGCCGAGTCGGCGAGAAGCCGTCCGTCGGACTGTCGGACACGCTCGCCCGGCTCGGCGTCAACCTCGGACGGCTGAAGACCGGAACGCCGGCACGCCTGTCCGGCAAGACGATCGCCTGGGATGATGTGGGTCGGCAGGCGGCCGACGCGGATCCGGTTCCGTTCTCATTCATGACTGATCGGATCGTGAATCCCCAGATCGAGTGCGGTGTCACGCGCACGACGGGTGAGACCCACCGGATCATCGAGGAGAACATCGGCCAATCCGCCATGTATTCCGGACAGATACAGGGCGTCGGGCCACGCTATTGTCCGTCGATCGAGGACAAGATCGTCCGCTTCGGCGAGCGCGACGGCCACCAGATTTTTCTCGAGCCGGAGGGGCTCGAGGACGACACCGTCTACCCGAACGGCATCTCGACCTCCCTCCCCGCGGACGTCCAGGCGGCGTTCATTCGCACGATCCCGGGTCTGGAGCGCGCGGAGATCCTGCAGCCGGGCTATGCGATCGAGTACGACCACGTCGATCCGCGCGAGTTGACGCATGGGTTGGAAGTGAAGAAACAGCCGGGCCTGTTTCTGGCGGGGCAGATCAACGGCACGACCGGCTACGAGGAGGCCGCCGCCCAGGGGTTGGTGGCCGGCCTGAATGCGGCCCGGCGCGTTGGCGGGCTGCCGCCGCACCATTTCAGCCGCACGGAGAGTTATATCGGCGTGATGATCGACGACCTGACTTCGCGCGGCGTCGCGGAGCCCTACCGGATGTTCACCTCGCGCGCAGAGTACCGCCTGTCGCTGCGGGCGGACAATGCGGATTTGCGATTGACACCGCTAGGGATTGAACTGGGGATCGTTGGGGCGGCCCGCCGGGACCGGTATCAGACGTGGCAAGCGGACCTCGACCGGTTCCGGAGCATGACGCAATCGCTGACCATCACCCCGAGCCAGGCGGTGCAGCATGGTCTGCGGCTGAACCAGGATGGTCAGAGACGAAGTGCCTACGAGTTACTGTCCTACCCGGAGCATTCGATCGGTTCGCTCGAGACGGTCTGGCCGGCATTGGCGCAAATACCCGCCCGCCTGCGCGAGACGTTGGAGATCGAGGCCGGCTATGCGGTCTACATGGATCGGCAGGCGGCCGACATCGCCGATGTGCGGCGCGAGGAGCAGCGCACTATTCCATCGGACTTCAACTTCAGCGGTCTGCCGGGTCTGTCGAACGAGTTACGCGGCAAGCTCGCGCAGCACCGTCCGGCCAATGTGGCGCAGGCGTCACGAATCGACGGGATGACACCTGCGGCTATCTCGCTGCTGTTGACGGCGTTGCGGCGCGAGGAGCTGGCAACCGGAAATGATGTGCGGAGCGCCGGGGCATGACGGATACGGATCTTCCCCTTGCGGGTTTGCCTGTTTCACGTGAAACGAAAGAACGATTGATTCGCTTTGCTGCGCTGTTCAAGAAGTGGGCACGTACCATTAATCTGGTCGCGCCCTCGACGCTGGCTGAGTTCGGCGAGCGGCACATCCGCGACAGCGCCCAGATTTATCAACTGGATCCCGGCCCGCGAACCTGGGTCGATCTCGGCAGCGGCGGCGGTTTTCCCGGCATCATCACCGCGATCCTCCTGCACGAAGTCGGCGGCGGTTGGGTGCATCTGGTTGAAAGCAACAACAAAAAAGCGGCGTTCTTGCGAACCGCGATTGCCGAGACCGGCGCCTTGGCCAGCGTCCATCCCATTCGGATCGAGGCGGCGCCGACCACAATTCCGCGATGCGACGCGATCTCGGCGCGGGCCCTAGCCGACCTGTCGCTCTTGCTTGAATTCAGCGCACCCTGGATGACGCCCAATCCAAACTGCCGGGCCTACTTCCATAAAGGCCGGGATTACCAGACCGAAGTGGATAAAGCAGTTGGTCGCTGGCGTTTTGATCTGGTAAAACACCAAAGTGTCGTTGAGCGCGATTCTGTCGTGCTGGAGATAACGAACCTTTCGCGGATCATTCAGTGACGGCGGAGTCAAATGGCAAGCCTACCCAACCGGATCATAACCATTGCGAACCAAAAGGGTGGGGTCGGCAAGACCACCACCGCGATCAACCTGGCAACGGCGCTTGCCGCCATTGGCGAGCGCGTGCTGATCGTCGATCTCGATCCGCAGGGTAACGCCAGCACCGGGCTCGGCATCGACCGCCGCGACCGGAAGCTTTCGTCCTACGACTTGCTGATCGGCACGCACAGCATCGGCGAGATCGCCCAGCAGACCGCCGTGCCCAATTTGTCCATTCTGCCCTCGACGATGGATCTTCTGGGAATCGAGATGGAGATCGCCGGAGAGAGCGATCGGGTCTTTCGCCTGCGGCGCGCATTGTTTTCCGAAGATGCGTCTGCGTATTCCTATATCCTCGTCGATTGTCCGCCCTCGTTCAACCTGTTGACGATGAATGCGATGACGGCTGCGCATTCGGTGCTGGTGCCATTGCAGTGCGAGTTTTTTGCCCTGGAGGGTCTCAGCCAGCTCCTGGAGACGGTCGACCAGATTCGGCGCACGGTGAACCCGTCGTTGGACATCCAGGGAATCGTGCTGACGATGTATGACTCGCGTAACAACCTTGCCTTGCAGGTTGTCAACGACGTGCGCACCCATCTGGGCGAAAAGGTTTATCACACACTGATCCCACGGAATGTTCGCGTATCAGAAGCGCCCTCCTATGGTAAGCCGGCTATTCTTTACGATCTGAAATGCGCCGGCAGCCAGGCCTATCTGCAACTGGCCTCCGAAGTCATCCAGCGCGAACGGCAGCGTAAAGCGGCATAGTCTTATTGAGAGTGGCAATCATGAGTGACGATAACGCGAAGCGGCGGCTCGGACGCGGTCTGGCCGCACTGATCGGCGAAATGGACCAGCCGGTGGCAATCGGTGCGGCTGAACCGGCGCCGATCAATCCCGACCGTATGGTGCCGATCGAATTCGTCGGGCGAAACCCGCGCAACCCGCGCCGCTACTTCGATGAGGCGGAGTTGCAGGACCTGGCGGCGTCGATCCGCCAGCACGGCATCGTCCAGCCGGTCGTCGTGCGGACGATTGCAGCGGAACGGTTCGAGATCATCGCCGGTGAACGCCGCTGGCGGGCGGCCCAACTCGCAGGTTTCGTGGAAATTCCGGTGATTGTCCGCGATGTGGATGATCGCACGGCATTGGAGATTGCGATCGTCGAGAACGTCCAGCGTTCCGATCTCAATCCGTTGGAAGAAGCGCTGGGCTACGATCAACTGATCGCCGAGCACGGCTATACGCAGAACGACCTGGGCGAGATCATCGGCAAGAGCCGCAGTCACGTGGCCAATAGCCTGCGGCTGTTGAAGCTGCCGGAACCGGTACGGGACATGCTCGCCTCCGGCGCGCTTTCGGCCGGTCATGCCCGCGCGCTGGTGCCGACGTCGGATCCGGTCAGTCTGGCCAAAACGATTGTCGCGAAGGGAATGTCCGTCCGCGATGCCGAGCGGCTGGCGCAGAACGATATCAAGGCGCAGGCCGACCCGGACCACCAGAACCGCAAGCCAGCGCACAAGGAAGAAAAGGACGCCGATACGCTTGCGCTCGAGCGCACGCTATCGGACAGCCTGGGGCTTGAGGTAACGGTCAGCCACAAGGCCGGCGGCGGATATCTGCGCATCGGCTACAAGACGCTCGAGCAGTTGGAAGAAATCTGCCGGCTGCTGGAGCGCCGCTAACCGCTCGTTTCCTTACCCGCGGGCCGACTGGAGCGCGGTCGACAGCAGCGTCTGCAGCGCAATGGTTCCTTCCAACGCAGATCGTTGCCGGCTTTGCAGAATAGTGGCCTGAAGCCTCGACGTCTCGCGCCGGAGCGCGTCGCTTCGCCACCGCCTCAACGCTTGCTCGATCACCGGCTTGCGCCGGAAATGGAGATGACGGCCCATCGTCGCCACCGCCTGCGAAGCGTCGAGGCGTTTCTCGTCCATCTCCGCCCGCATCAGTTCAAGCAATTGGAACTGCTTCAGGCAGGCTTGCAGTACGAGAAACACCGGGGTTTTCGAAGACATGATCTTCTGCATGGCAGTGAGATACGCCGACTGATCGCCTTTCAGAATTGCATCGACTGCGTCATCGACGGAAATTGCGCTGGCGTCGCCGATCGCCGCAATGACATCCTCTTCCTCGACGAGCCCCTGTCCCTGACAGTACAGCGCTAGCTTGCGGATCTCGTTGCGTGAGGCGATGCGATCGCCGCCGATGCATTCCACCAGTCGCTGTCGGGCGGCGGGCGCGATCCGCAATCCAGCTGCTTCCAATTCATTATCGATCAGTCCGTTCAAGGCGCGCGTGTCGTCGGAATAGCAGGGAATGGCGACCGCGCTCCGCGATGCCTCGACGGCTTTGCGTAGCGCCGCCCCTTTCTTCAGGTCGCCAGCCTCGACAATCAGCGTGCTGCCGACGGGCGGCTCTTTGCTGAGCAGGTCGAGAGCCTCGAGCAGCGGGCGCTCATTGGCGGCATCCTTGATCCAGACAAGGCGATCGCCACCGAACAGACCGATCGCGTGCATCTCGTCCAGCAATCTGCCCGGTTGGCCGATGAGGTCTGCCGCGGTGATTCGCAGCGTAGAGAAGGCGTCATCGAGGGGAACGCCCGTCGAGCGCGCCAGCAGGCTCGCGCGCTCGGACACGAGACCGCGATCGGGCCCGTATACCAAATAAATGCCGCCCGATCGGGGTGCTCGTTTTAGAAACGCGTCGAACTCATGCGACTTGATCTCTGTCATAGCCGGCTAACGTTTTGCGAGGCCCGTTGCAATATCTGCGCGTAACAGCTCAGCGAGCTCGCGAGCGGCCCTGTTCTCGGCATCGCGAATTGCCCGCAGCTTGGCGAACTCCTGGACAGGGAAATCGACGAGCGCCACGACTTGCCGCCTGCCGGAACGAATCGTTTCGCCGGAATCGGATCGCGTCAGGTTGTAGTCGGCCGTCATGACGATTCGGCCCGCGCGGGCAACGTCGTCAGACGACGAAACCAGCACATCGACTGCGCGCGAGGCGACGCTCAACTCCAGATGATAGGCGGCCGCGGTTGGCTCGCCGGCGCCGCCGCCGAGCAGAAAGATCAGTTCGTTGCGGACCCGCTGTTCGACGCGATCATCGGCCTCCGACACGGAGACGGACGCGGCTGCTCCAGCGCCGGCCGATCCGGTCGAATGGAGTGGCCGGACCTGGCAACCGGCGGTGACGGTAAGGGCCAAAAGGCCAATCGCGGAAATTGCGAACTTCAAGCTCCTGCCGTCAGACAACAACATTCACGATCCTCTGTGGGATGACGATGATCTTCTTCGGCTTCTGTCCGGCTAGAACGGATTGAACCTGCTCCAGGGCCAGAACGGCCGCCTCGACCGCCATCTGATCTGCGTCGCGGGCGATTGTCAAATCGGCGCGCTTCTTGCCGTTGATCTGGACCGGAAGGGTGATTTCATTCTCGGCCACCAACGCCTCGTTGTAAGCCGGCCACGTGGTCTGGGCGATAAGGTCCTGCCCGCCGATCACAGCCCAGCATTCCTCCGCCAGGTGCGGCATAATCGGGGCGATCATGGCGATCATGATCTCGGTGGCGTTGCGCACCGCGGCGATCATGTCGGCAGTCGCCCTGCCCTCGGCAACCAGGGTCAACGGTGACGCCAGTACGTTCATGAACTCATAGATCCGCGCAACGGCCTTGTTGAAGGCCAGCTTGTCGTAGTCGGCCTGGACCGCCTTCAGCGTCCGGTGGGCGGCGCGCGACACAGCCAAAGCGTCGCCGTCGTCACCTGGCCGGGACGGAGAAGCTTTCAACATGCCAGAAGCTTCGGAGATCAGACGCCAGACGCGCTGCACGAAGCGATGCGCGCCCTCGACACCGGACTCCGACCAGATCACGTCTCGATCCGGGGGCGAATCGGACAGCACGAAGAAGCGCGCCGTGTCCGCGCCGTAGGAGGCGATGATGTCGTCCGGGTCGACGACGTTCTTCTTCGACTTCGACATCTTCTCAATCGAGCCGATGGTAATTTCTTCGCCGGATTCGAGGTGGATCGCGTGACGCTTGCCGTCGACTTCCTCGATGCGGATCTCGGCCGGCGTCACCCAATCGCGGCCGCGCTTGTAGGTCTCGTGCACCACCATGCCCTGGGTGAAGAGGCCCTTGAAGGGTTCCTTCAGGTCAAGATGGCCGGCCACCTGCATCGCGCGGGTGAAGAAGCGGGAGTAGAGCAGATGCAGGATCGCGTGCTCGATGCCGCCGATATACTGATCGACCGGCAACCAGGCGTCGGCTGCCGCAGGATCCGTCGGCCGGCTCTCCCAGGGAGCTGTGAAGCGGGCGAAATACCAGGACGAATCCACGAACGTGTCCATGGTGTCGGTCTCGCGCCGAGCGTCCTTGCCGCACTGCGGGCAGCCGACATGCCGCCAGGTCGGGTGACGGTCGAGCGGGTTGCCGGGGCTGTCGAATGAAACGTCGTCCGGCAGCTTCACCGGCAGGTCCTTGGCCGGCACCGGTACGACGCCGCAGGCCTCGCAATGAATGATCGGAATCGGGCAGCCCCAGTAGCGCTGGCGAGAGATCCCCCAGTCGCGCAGACGGAAATTGACCTTGCGCTCGCCCTGCGGTGCGTTGCCGACAGTCGTCTCCGTCAGCCTTTTCGCGACCTCCTCGAAGGCGGCCTCTGTCGAAAGCCCATCCAGGAAGCGCGAATTGATCATCACGCCGCCGCCGACATAGGCCTCGTCTGCGATGGCAAACGTGGCCGCGTCGGCGCCGTCCGGCATGACGACCGGTACGACCGAGAGGTTGTACTTGCGGGCGAAGTCGAGGTCGCGCTGGTCGCCGGAAGGGCAGCCGAAAATGGCGCCCGTGCCATAGTCCATCAACACGAAGTTGGCGACGTAGACGGGCAGTTCCCAATTCGGGTCGAACGGATGGCGGACACGGATGCCGGTGTCCATTCCCTTCTTCTCGGCCGTCTCGAGCGCCGCAAGCGACGTTCCTGCACGGCGGCATTCCTCGCAAAAGGCTTCGATCGCGGCGTTATGACTCGCGGCGTCCCTTGCGAGCGGATGGTCAGCCGAAATGGCCAGAAACGAGGCACCGAACAGGGTGTCGGGACGGGTCGTATAGACCGTCACGTCGCTGGCATCGGTCAGGCCGGCCTGGTCCGCGATCTCCCAGCGGATCATCATCCCGTCCGATCGGCCGATCCAGTTCTTCTGCATCAGGCGGACCTTTTCCGGCCACTGGTCGAGCGTATCGAGTGCCTGCAGCAGGTCGTCCGAGAAGTCGGTGATGCGGAAGAACCATTGCGTCAGCTCGCGCTGCTCCACCAGAGCGCCGGAACGCCAGCCGCGGCCGTCGATGACCTGCTCGTTGGCCAGCACGGTGTTGTCGACCGGATCCCAATTCACTTTCGACTGCTTGCGATAGACCAGACCCTTCTCGAGGAAGTCGAGGAACAGCCGCTGCTGGTGCTGGTAATATTCGACGTCGCAGGTCGCGAATTCGCGCGACCAGTCCAGCGACAGGCCCATGGCCTTGAGCTGGGCTTTCATCGAGGCGATGTTCTGGTAGGTCCAGGATGCCGGATGGACGCCACGTTCCATGGCGGCGTTTTCCGCGGGCATGCCGAAGGCGTCCCAGCCCATCGGATGCAGCACGTTGAAGCCGCGGGCGCGCTTGTAGCGGGCGACGACGTCGCCCATGGCGTAGTTGCGCACATGGCCCATGTGAATGCGCCCGGACGGATACGGGAACATCTCGAGGACATAATACTTTTCCCGCGGATCGTCATTCTTGGTCAGAAAGACGTTCTCTTCATTCCATTTTGCCTGCCAGCGGGGCTCGGCATCGCGAGGGTTGTAACGTTCGGTTGCCATGTCGTCGATTTGTCCGAAAAGCTGTGGGCATAGCCCATGAGAATTGGTGGCGAGACCTTCACCATGAAACCGCGATAGCGTCAAGTTTTTGACCGCCCCTCGCGCCTCAAACGCGCTTCGCTCCAGGGCCCGCCCTTGGCAAGCCGTACCGATTTCGCTAGGTCCGGGCAGACGATCAGACATCGGAGGCTGGGCATGGAACTGGAAGAGCGTCTCAACGAGGTTCGCGGTCGAATCCGCAAGGCTTCCCTGGCGGCCGGCCGTGCCCCGGACGCGGTGACCCTTGTTGCCGTGTCGAAGACTTTCGATGCGGAGGCGATCCGTCCGGCGATTGCCGCGGGCCAACGGGTGTTCGGCGAAAACCGTGTCCAGGAGGCGCAGGGCAAGTGGCCCGGGCTCCGCGGCGAGACGGCCGATCTGGAGCTTCGCCTGATCGGCCCGCTCCAGTCGAACAAGGCGGCGGAAGCGGTCGCCCTGTTCGATGTGATCGAGACCGTCGATCGCGAGAAGATCGCCAAGGCAATTGCTGCGGAGATGCAACGGCAGGGCCGGCGCCTGCGGCTCTACGTTCAGGTCAATACCGGCCTCGAGGCGCAGAAGGCCGGGATTGCGCCGGAGGATGTGACGTCGTTCGTCGTATTCTGCCGGTCGTTGGGTCTCGATATCGAGGGTCTGATGTGCATTCCGCCTTTTGACGAGAATCCGGGCCCGCATTTTGCGCTTCTGGCCAAACTGGCGAAAGAGGCAGGTGTCGAGCGGCTGTCGATGGGAATGTCGGGGGACTACGAAACGGCCGTGGCCTTCGGTGCGACGAGCGTCCGCGTCGGGTCGGCCATTTTCGGCTCGCGGTAACACGATTTTGAGCGGTTCGACCGTCCGATCGTGATGATCGGCAAATGCGACCGGGAAATCCGGATGCATCTAGCCCAATGGTCTGGCTTCCCTGCGTGAAGGGAGTTGCCTATTCTTTCCTTCGGAGAAGCCGTCTCGACGGCCAGACGAATACCGGAGGAGCATCATCATCATGGCGAGCACATACGCAGCCACCTATGCGCAATGGCAGGCGGACCCGTCCGCGTTCTGGGCGGAAGCCGCCAGCGCGATTGACTGGTTCAAGGCGCCGTCCATCGCGTTCGACGGCGAGCGGGGCGTCTATGGACACTGGTTTCCCGACGGCGAAGCCAACACCTGCTACAATTGCGTCGATCGCCATGTCGCGTCTGGTCGGGCCGACCAGGCGGCGCTGATCTATGACAGCCCGGTGACCGGCCAGAAGCGCCGATACACCTATGCCGAGATGCTCGTTGAGGTTCAGGCGATTGCGGCGGTGCTGACCGATCTGGGCGTCGAGCGCGGCGATCGGGTCATCATCTACATGCCGATGGTTCCGGAGGCGGTCTTCAGTATGCTCGCCTGCGCGCGCATCGGCGCAGTCCATTCCATCGTTTTCGGCGGGTTTGCGGCGAACGAGCTGGCGACCCGCATCGATGACTGCAAGGCGAAGATCGTCATTACGGCGAGCTGCGGTATCGAGCCGGGCCGCGTGGTTGCCTACAAGCCCTTGCTCGACGCCGCGCTTGAGATGGCCGGCCACAAGCCGGAGCGCTGTCTCGTGCTGCAGCGTCCCGAACTCGAGGCTTCATTGATCGAGGGTCGCGACGTCGATTTCACCGTAGCCGTCGCTCGGGCAAAGCAAGGCGGGCGAACCGTGCCTTGCGTTTCGCTGCGCGCGACCGACCCGCTCTATGTCCTCTACACGTCCGGGACGACCGGCCAGCCGAAGGGTGTGCTGCGCGATAATGGCGGGCACATGGTGGCGCTGGCCTGGAGCATGAAGCACTTCTACGGGATTCGACCCGGCGAGGTGTTCTGGACTGCCTCGGACATCGGCTGGGTGGTCGGCCATTCCTACATCGTCTATGGGCCCCTTCTGAACGGGAGCACGACTGTCCTCTACGAAGGCAAACCGGTCGGCACGCCGGATGCCGGCGCCTACTGGCGGGTGATCCAGGAGCATCAGGTCAGTGTCCTGTTTACCGCGCCGACCGCGTTCCGCGCCATCCGCAGGGAAGACCCGTCCGGGTCACTGATCCCAAAATACGACCTGCGTTCACTGCGGGCGCTCTTCCTCGCCGGAGAGCGGGCCGATCCGAACACGCTGCAGTGGGCGGAAAAGGTCCTGCAGGTGCCGGTCATCGATCACTGGTGGCAGACGGAAACGGGTTGGCCGATGGCTGGCAATCCGCTCGGTCTGGGGCTTCTGCCGGTGAAGCACGGTTCGCCCACGGTGCCCCTGCCCGGTTACACGATCGATGTGCTCGATGATGCCGGTCACCCGGTCGAGCCGGGGACGCTCGGCAACATTGTCGTGAAGCTTCCCCTGCCCCCGGGCTGCCTGCCGTCTTTCTGGAGCGCCGACGAACGCTTTCGCGCCGTCTGCCTGGCTGAATTCCCCGGTTACTACAAGACCGCCGACGCAGGCTACCTCGATGAAGACGGCTACGTGTTCATCATGGCGCGCACCGACGACATCATCAACGTGGCGGGGCATCGCCTCTCCACCGGTGCGATGGAAGAGGTCTGCGCCAGCCATCCGGATGTTGCCGAATGCGCCGTCATCGGCATCGCCGATGCGTTGAAGGGGCAGATCCCCGCCGGCTTCCTCGTTCTCAACCGCGGTGTTTCACGTGAATCATCAGTTATCGAGGGCGAGGTGGTGGCGCTAGTGCGCGACCGCATCGGGCCGGTTGCAGCGCTCAAGACCGTCGTCTGTGTCAAGCGTCTGCCGAAGACGCGCTCCGGCAAGATCCTGCGGGGAACGATGCAGAAGATCGCCGATCGGCAGGAGTGGAGAATGCCGGCAACGATCGACGATCCGGCCATTCTCGATGAGATACGCGAGGCGCTGGCGACGCACGGAATCGGCGTCTGAAGTGCATTCACGTAAAGCACCATAAAAAATGCCCGGTCCTTGCGGCCGGGCCATTTTTTTTTCGACTTGCCGATCGCTCAGAGATCGTCGTCTTCATCCTCGGGATGCGACGACTTCAGCGACTTCAGCTTGGCAAAGACGGCGTCGGCGTCGATTTCCTTCTCTTCCTCGCGCTCATGGCCGCCGAAGGGCAGCTTTTCAGTTTCCTGCGCAGATTCGAGCGTTGCGCCGAGTTCCGCAGCCGTCGGCAGCGGCCGGCCCTTGGAGGCGCGCTCGACCTCGAGATCAAGGTCGATCTGCGAGCACAGGCCGAGCGTGACCGGGTCCATCGGCGTCAGGTTGGCGGAATTCCAGTGCGTGCGCTCGCGGATCTGCTCGATCGTCGACTTGGTCGTGCCGACGAGACGCGAGATCTGGGCGTCCTTCAGTTCCGGATGGTTGCGGACGAGCCAGAGGATGGCGTTTGGCCGGTCCTGGCGCTTCGAGACCGGGGTGTAGCGCGGTCCCTTGCGCTTCGATTCCGGCACGCGCACTTTCGGCTCGGAAAGCTTGAGCTTGTGATTCGGATTGGCTTCGGCGCGGGCGATCTCGTCGCGGGATAGCTGGCCGGTGGCGATGGGGTCGAGACCTTTGATGCCCTGGGCCGATTCGCCGTCCGCGATCGCCTTGACCTCGAGCGGGTGCAGCTTGCAGAACTGGGCGATCTGGTCGAACGACAGCGCCGTGTTGTCGACCAGCCAGACGGCGGTCGCCTTTGGCATGAGCAGTTGTTGAGCCATGGATACAATCCTTTGTTCGTCCGCGCCGGTGTCGCGGGCCGTGGGGTCTAACCACTGATTTCCGGGAATTGGGCATCTCTATACCGCCACCATCGCAGAAATGCAATTCTACAAGTAACAAATGACCTTTGTCTAATTGCCGTAAGGGCTTGAGCTGTTATGAATGGCGCTGACCGATCGGGCTGGAGGCCCGAACACCGCATGAGGAGGAGTTTATGTCTGCTAAGACCTATCCGGTCCTGAAATCCGCGAAAAGCCGTGCGCTGATCGACAACGACACCTATCAGAAATGGTATCGCGAGAGCGTCGAAAATCCAGAGCGTTTCTGGGACAAGCACGGGATGCGGATCGACTGGTTCAAGCCCTACACAAAGGTCAAGAACACATCCTTCGGCGGCAAGGTTCCGATCAAGTGGTTCGAGGACGGCATCACCAACGTCTCTTACAACTGTATTGACCGCCATCTGAAGGCGCATGGCGACCAGGTGGCGATCATCTGGGAAGGCGACAATCCCTACATCGACAAGAAAATCACCTACAACGAACTGCACGAGCATGTGTGCCGGCTGGCGAACGTGATGAAGAAGCACGGCGTCAAGAAGGGCGACCGCGTCACGATCTACATGCCGATGATCCCCGAGGCGGCTTACGCAATGCTCGCCTGCGCGCGGATCGGCGCGATCCATTCGGTGGTGTTCGGCGGCTTTTCGCCGGATGCGCTCGCCGGGCGCATCGTCGACTGCGAGTCGACGTTCATCATCACCTGCGATGAGGGCGTGCGCGGCGGAAAACCGATCCCGCTGAAGGAAAACACCGACACGGCGATCGACATCGCCGCCAAGCAATTCGTGATCGTCAACAAGGTGCTGGTCGTCCGCCGCACCGGCGGAAAGACCGGGTGGGCGCCGGGCCGCGACCTCTGGTACCACGAGGAGGTGGCAAGCGTGCCGCGGGAGTGCCCGCCGGCGAAGATGAAGGCGGAAGACCCGCTGTTCATCCTCTACACCTCCGGCTCGACAGGTAAGCCGAAGGGCGTGCTCCACACGACGGCCGGCTATCTTGTCTATGCGTCGATGACCCACAAATACGTCTTCGACTACCACGACGGCGATATCTACTGGTGCACCGCCGACGTCGGCTGGGTGACGGGACATTCCTACATCGTCTACGGCCCGCTCGCGAACCGGGCGACGACGCTCATGTTCGAAGGCGTGCCGAACTTCCCGGACGCCGGCCGCTTCTGGGAAGTGGTCGACAAGCACAAGGTCAACATATTCTACACCGCGCCGACGGCGATCCGCGCGCTGATGGGTGCCGGTGACGCCTTCGTCAAGCGCTCCTCACGTTCATCGCTGCGCCTGCTTGGTTCGGTTGGCGAGCCGATCAACCCCGAAGCCTGGGAGTGGTATTACAACACGGTCGGTGACGCCCGGTGCCCGATCGTGGACACCTGGTGGCAGACGGAGACCGGCGGCATCCTGATCAGTCCCCTGCCGGGGGCGACCGACTTGAAGGCGGGTTCGGCGACGCGGCCGTTCTTCGGCATCAAACCGCAGCTCGTCGACAACGAGGGCAATGTCCTGGAGGGCGCGAGCGACGGCAATCTCTGCATCGCCGATAGCTGGCCGGGCCAGATGCGGACGGTCTACGGCGACCATCCGCGCTTCATCCAGACCTACTTCTCGACCTACAAGGGCAAGTATTTCACCGGTGACGGTTGCCGGCGCGACGAGGACGGCTACTATTGGATCACCGGCCGCGTCGATGACGTGCTGAACGTTTCCGGCCACCGTCTTGGTACGGCGGAGGTCGAATCGGCGCTCGTTTCGCACCATCTGGTGTCCGAGGCCGCCGTTGTCGGCTATCCGCATGGCCTGAAGGGTCAGGGTATCTACTGCTACGTCTCGCTGATGGCGGGCGAGGAAGGTACGGATGCGCTTCGCCAGGACCTAATCAAGCACGTCCGAAAGGAAATCGGGCCGATTGCCACGCCGGACAAGATCCAGTTCGCCCCGGGCCTCCCAAAGACCCGCTCCGGCAAGATCATGCGCCGGATTCTCCGCAAGATCGCCGAAGACGATTTCGGCGCGCTGGGTGACACCTCGACGCTGGCTGATCCGGCCGTCGTCGATGATCTCATCGCCAATCGCCAGAACCGGGCCGCTGGCTGAGCAGCCAAGACGGGCGCAGACCGTTCCCCGCTGTCACCGGCGGGGAACAAATCAACGAGCGGTGGACGAACGCCGTTCCCGGTCCGAAAAAACCGAGGTGTAGCCGAACATGCCCGCGCTTCACTCACTGTCGGCACAGGGCCGCTTTGTTCTACCGTCATAGGGTGTCGCAAGACCCGCAGCCACCAGGTCGTGAGCCGGATTCCGGCCATCAACGAGATGGACATCGGCAACGACCCGGCCGAAATACTTGTCGGCGGAGACATCTGTCAGGAACAGGCTGTCGCCACCCAGGACAAGGCTGGACAATAGATCCCTTGCCGTTTTGGCAGCAGCGCGGTCGCCTGCGCAGCGAGACTTCATCTCCGGCGTATCTATGCCCCGCAGGCGCACGAAGACATCAACGTGCTGTTGCGGCCATGGGCGAGCCGAGACAAGGATGGTGTCACCGTCTACCACGCGTATGACTTGCGCGGCGACCGGACCCGCGATCACATTAGTGGTGATACCGTCGGCACCATGAGCGGTAGCATTGGCCAGGAACAGACTGGTCAATGTCAGGAACAACGCGGAAAGGCGGCGGTGGATTGACATAATAGGAAGATATTCCGCAATTGCGCCGCACGCAATAGGAAATAACGCCTATCAAAAATCGATCGCGCGGCCGTTAATCTCCCAGTCGCCGAAACGGGACGGATCCAGCCCGCCGCGTCCGCCGATTTCCGGGGGAAGCGGAACCGGCTTCTCGGCGGTACGGCGCGCTTCGGCCTCCTTCAGCGCGCGGACCGCTGCGGGGGGAAGGACGCGACCGTCGCCGCCGGAATTGTCATTGTCGCCCTGCATTGCATCCTCGTCGCGAGATATTGAAGATCGGCCCTAGCTTCCCCATCATATAGGCACGATACCAATCGCGGCAAAGCCTTGATTCACGTGAAACATCGCCGCAGCCGCGCTTCTGCCTGGAGGCAACCATGAATCTTGTCCGCACGGCAATGCTGTTGGCCTTTATGACCGCGCTGTTCATGGGTGTCGGCTTTCTGATCGGCGGCACGAGCGGCATGATGATCGCGCTCGCAATCGCCGCAGCCACCAACCTCTTTTCCTATTGGAATGCCGACAAGATGGTGCTGTCGATGTACGGCGCCAAGGAAGTCGACGAGCGCAGCGCACCGGAATACTACGGCATCGTCCGCGATCTCGCGGCCCGCGCCGGGCTGCCGATGCCGCGTGTCTACGTGATCAACAGCGACCAGCCGAACGCTTTTGCGACTGGTCGAAACCCGGAGAACGCGGCGGTGGCCGCCTCGACGGGTCTCCTGCAGGCGCTCTCATACGAAGAGGTGGCCGGTGTCATGGCGCACGAGCTCGCCCACGTCCAGAACCGCGACACCCTGACGATGACGATCACGGCGACGATCGCCGGCGCAATCTCGATGCTCGCCAATTTCGCCATGTTCTTCGGCGGAAACCGGGAAAACAACAACAACCCGCTCGGGTTCATCGGGATCCTGATTGCCATGATTGTCGCTCCCTTCGCCGCGATGCTGGTGCAAATGGCAATCAGCCGCACCCGAGAATATTCCGCCGATCGGCGCGGCGCCGAGATTTGCGGCAATCCGTTATGGCTTGCGACCGCCCTTCAGAAGATCGCCATGGCAGCCGGCCGAATTCCCAACGACGAGGCCGAGCACAATCCAGCTACGGCCCATATGTTCATCATCAATCCGCTGTCTGGTGCCCGGATGGACAACCTGTTCTCGACCCATCCCGACACCGGCAATCGGATCGCCGCGCTCGATCAAATGGCGGCCCAGATGCGCCAGACCTCGACGGGACAGCCGGGGGCTGCTAAGGCCGGGCGGAAATCGCGTTCCGTTCCGACGACCGGCTGGGGACGCGGTGGTTCAGAGCCACCCAAAGGTCCTTGGTCTTGACGAGAAACGAATCGCAACCGAAACAAAAACGCGCGCCGGCCCGAACTCGCGATAGCCGACCGGACGGACAGCCCGAAAAGCCCGGCTTAAAATCCCGTCAGGTCGCCACGAAGTTGCTCGCCGCGGTCATCGATCGGCAGACGTCGCTGGATGGAATGCTTGACGCGGACAATGGCAATCCCGGCTACCGAGCGCTGAACGAAGCCGACCGGGCGCTGGTGCGCGCGATGCTCAACACCGCCCTCCGCCACCTTCCGCGGATCCAGGTGATCATCGATTCGCTGGTGGAAACGCCGCTGCCAGAGGGTGCGCGTGCGCTCTACCACGTACTTACAGTTGCATCTGCGCAGATACTCTACCTTGACGTTCCGGACCACTCCGCCGTGGACTTGGCGGTGGAGCAGGCGCAATCCGACCCGCGCAGCCGCCGATTCGCCAATCTCGTGAATGCCGTGCTCCGGCGTCTTGCGCGTGAGAAGGGACCGCATCTGACCGCAACGCACACCGTTCCGGTCGTTCCGGGCTGGTTCTTCGACCGGCTGGTAGCAGTCTACGGTGAAGATCATGCCCGCAAAATCGCCGAGTCGCTGCTTGCGCCGGCGGCGATCGACCTAACGGTCAAGACCGAGCCCCAGGCGTGGGCAACGCGGCTCGGCGGCAAGGTCTTGCCGACCGGCTCGGTGCGCCTGGCGGCATTTGCCGGCCGGATCCCCGACCTTGATGGCTTTGCTGAGGGCGAATGGTGGGTACAAGACGCCGCCGCGGCGATCCCGGCGCGGCTGTTCCCCTCCCTCGCAGGGCAGCGGGTGGCTGACCTGTGCGCCGCCCCTGGCGGCAAGACCGCGCAACTTGCAAACGCGGGTGCGAAGGTCACGGCCCTCGACCAGAATGCAAACCGACTGAAGCGGCTCGAGGCCAATCTCGATCGGCTCGGCTTGTCGGCCACAACCGTCGAGACGAACCTTCTCGATTTCCGTCCCGACGATCTCTTCGATGCCGTTCTTCTCGACGCCCCCTGCTCGTCGACCGGGACCATCCGCCGCCATCCCGACGTGCTCTGGACGAAGGGTCCGCAGGACATCACAAAACTTGCGCAGCTGCAGGAGAAGCTTCTCCGGCATGCGCTGACACTGGTGAGGCCCGGCGGCCATCTCGTCTTCTCCAACTGTTCCCTTGATCCGCGGGAGGGCGAAGACGTTACCGCGCGCGTCTTGACCGACGCGTCCGGCTGGTCGCGGGTTGCCATCGATCCCGCCCGTTGGCCGGGTTTGGAGGAGGCGATATCGCCGCTTGGCGAGTTTCGCGCCACGCCGGCAATGTTGCCGGGAGATGCGGCCACAGCCGGCGGACTGGATGGCTTCTATGCCGTGCTGCTCCAGCGGCAGTAATGAGAAAAATGCGCACCCCGGCAGCGCATGAAGCCGCCACCGCCGTCCAGCCATCAACAGCCGCGTACGGCACGGCGAATTGACGCAACGACATCCTGTGCCTACCAATGGAATGCGGGAAAGAGTTTGTTAACGATGCGGCTTTCAGACCAGCAGCGGCTTGTCTACCTGTATGGGCATGAGACGTGGCGGCGTTTTTCGCGGCGGTTGGCCGTCGGGCGCGTGTCGGCGCTGCGCTTTGCCGGCCGCACGCCAGACAGGCTTCTCGTCGCACCGACGGATCTGCGGCCGGCCGATTCGTTCACCGCTGAGGAAATCATTGCCGGGCGGTTTCCACTGGCAGGGCGAATGCTCGAGTGTGACGGCGAGTCTCCCTTCGCGCTGGAACTCCCCTCCGAGGAATTCGCCTGCCGGCTGCATTCCTTCGGCTGGCTTCGGCACATGCGCATCGCCGACAAGGAGACGGCCCCGCCCGTCGTGCGATCTGTGATCGGCGACTGGATCGAGACCCATGGTCGTGTCATCGATGGTATCGCCTGGCGACCTGAGGTCATTGCCGAACGCATTATCTCCTGGCTGTCCCATTCTCCTGTTGTACTGCGCGATGCCGACTATTCCTTCTACCGCCGCTTTTTGAAGAACCTCGCCTTCCAGGTTCGCTACCTCAGGCACATTGCCGACGCCACGCGCGAGGGGGAGACCCGGCTGCGCGTGCGCACCGCCCTGGCAATGGCGTCGATCGCCATGCCGAACTCGGGTTCGACGATCCGTCGCGCCGCCCGGCATCTGGACCGGGAGCTGGACCGGCAGATCCTGGCCGACGGCGGCCACGTCTCACGCAATCCGCGCGTCGGCCTGGACCTGCTGTTCGACCTGCTGCCGCTTCGGCAGACCTACGTCAATCTCGGCCACGACGTCCCGCAGCGGCTCATTCCCTGCATTGACCGCATCTATCCCGCGCTGCGCTTTTTCCGGCATCAGGGCGGCGAGCTCGCATTGTTCAACGGTGCCACCTATACACTCGCAAACGAACTGTTGTCGGTTCTGCGGTACGACGAGACCGCTGGCGCACCCTTTCGCGGCCTGCCGCAGACGGGCTACGAACGGATCTCGGCCGGTGACACCGCGATCATCATCGACACGGGCAAGCCGCTCTCCGTCCCCCTTTCAACATCTGCGACAGCCGGTTGCCTCTCCCTGGAGATGTCGTCGGGACGGCACCGGTACCTGGTCAATTCGGGCCTGCCGCGCTTCGCCGGCGACGCGATCCGACAGTTGTCGCGCGCCACGGCTGCCCATTCCGTGGCGACATTGAACGACACCTCGTCGGCGCGCATTTCCGCCTCCCGCTATCTCGGCCCGGTCGTTTTCGCGGGCGCAACGAATATCCGGGTTGCGCGCTATGACGGAACCGACGGCGCAGAAGGCCTGAAGGCCAGCCACGACGGTTATCTCGACAATTTCGGCCTGCTATACGAACGCGACATCTACTTGAACGCTGCTGGCACCGAAATTCGCGGGCGGGAGCGGTTCGTGAAGCCCAACGGGGCCGTGCCGGAGGGCGGCAAGAACATTGCGGTGGTTCGTTTTCATATTCATCCGGCGATCCGTATCGTTCCTTTAAGCGACCATGAAGTCAGGCTTGTCGCCCATGATGGCGAGAGTTGGGTCTTCTCCTGCCTCGATGTCGTTGTCGTCGAGGAAGAGGATGTCTTCTTTGCCGATCCGACCGGCGTTCGCGCCGCGCGTCAGCTGACGCTGACCATGCCGCTCGCGGGTGTTCCAGAGCTGCAGTGGCTCATGCGGCGCGAACGGCGCTGACGGCTCGAAATTGGCGGTTTCCTCGCCTGCGCGCCTATGTTAACGGGGCGCATGCACGCCGCCGGCGACATGCTTGGACGCCGGCCCCTACTCCCGGAGATACCCCATGGCCGTCGCTTCCAAGAAAATTCCCGCCCCCGATCGCGTTCAGGTCAGGACCGCGCTTCTGTCCGTTTCCGACAAGACCGGCATCGTTGAACTTGCAAGCGCGCTTGCCAGTAAGGGCGTCCGGCTTCTTTCCACCGGCGGCACGCACAAGGCGTTGAGTGATGCCGGCCTCCCGGTCACCGACGTCTCGCAGGTCACGGGCTTTCCGGAGATCATGGACGGCCGCGTCAAGACGCTTCACCCGAATGTCCATGGCGGCCTGTTGGCGATCCAGGACGACGCGGATCATGTGGAGGCGATGAAGGCGCATGGGATCGAGGCGATCGACCTCGCCGTCATCAACCTCTATCCATTCGAGGAGGTTCGCGCCAAGGGCGGGGACTACCCGACAACGGTGGAAAACATCGACATTGGCGGCCCAGCGATGATTCGCGCATCGGCCAAGAACCACGCCTACGTGACGATCGTCACCGATCCCGCCGACTATCCGGCCCTGATCGAGGAGCTGGCGACGGGTGCGACCTCCTACGCCTTCCGCCAGCGCCAGGCGGCGAAAGCGTTCGCGCGCACCGCGGCCTATGACACGGCCATTTCCAACTGGTTCGCCGAAGCCCTCGATATCGCCACGCCGGCCTACCGCACGATTGGCGGCGTGCTGAAGGAAGAGATGCGCTACGGTGAAAATCCGCACCAGAAGGCGGCGTTCTACGTCACCGGCGACACCCGCCCCGGTGTGGCAACGGCCACGCTTCTGCAGGGCAAGCAGCTATCCTATAACAACATCAACGATACGGATGCGGCCTTCGAGTTGGTTGCCGAGTTCCTGCCGGAGAACGGTCCGGCCTGCGCCATCATCAAGCACGCCAATCCTTGCGGTGTCGCGACGGCGCTGACCCTGAAGGAAGCCTACGAGCGGGCGCTGGCCTGCGATCCCGTTTCCGCCTTCGGCGGCATCATCGCCCTGAACCAGACCCTGGATGGCAAGACAGCCGAGGAGATCGTCAAGCTCTTCACCGAGGTCATCATCGCCCCGGATGCCGATGATGCCGCGCGCGCGGTCATTGCCGGCAAGCCGAACCTGCGGCTGCTTGTGACCGGTGGCCTGCCGGATCCCCGCACCCACGGCGTTTCGGCAAAGACCGTGTCGGGCGGCCTGCTGGTGCAGAGCCGCGACAACGGCATGGTGGAGGATCTGGAGCTGAAGGTCGTCACGAAGCGCGCACCGACGGCCCAGGAGCTCGAGGACATGAAATTCGCCTTCAAGATCGCCAAGCACGTCAAGTCGAACGCAGTCGTCTACGCCAAGGACGGGCAGACCGCGGGCATCGGCGCCGGCCAGATGAGCCGCGTCGATTCGGCCCGCATCGCCGCACTCAAGGCGGAGGAGGCCGCAAAGGCGATGGGCTTGGCCCAGCCGCTGACACGCGGCTCGGCGGTCGCCTCCGAGGCGTTCCTGCCGTTTGCGGATGGACTATTGTCGGCGATTGCGGCCGGTGCCACCGCCGTGATCCAGCCGGGCGGTTCGATGCGCGATGCCGAGGTGATTGCCGCAGCCGACGAAGCCGGTGTGGCGATGGTCTTCACCGGCATGCGCCACTTCCGTCACTGAGGCGCGGGCAGGCTTAGGTTCCGGTCTCGAACGAGGCCGGAGCCGCCTGCCTGATTCTGTCGGCCTGCTGGCGATTAGCGCGTCGTCTCGGATCCGGGGCGGGCGTTACCCGCGCAGGCCCGGCGCTTCCTGGCCGGTGCGCTCCACGTATTCGGTATAGCCGCCGCCATATTGCTCGATTCCGTCCGGCGTCAGTTCCAGCACCCGGTTCGACAGGGCCGCCAGGAAATGGCGGTCGTGCGAGACGAATAGCATCGTGCCCTCATAGGCCGAGAGCGCTTTGATCAGCATTTCCTTCGTGTCGAGGTCGAGGTGGTTCGTCGGTTCGTCGAGAACGAGGAGATTCGGCGGGTCGAACAGCATCGCCGCCATCACCAATCGGGCCTTCTCACCGCCGGAAAGGACCCGGCAGCGCTTCTCGATGTCATCGCCGGAAAAGCCGAAACAGCCGGCGAGCGCGCGAAGTGGCGCCTGCCCAGCCTTGGGAAAGCGCTCCTCCAGCCATTGCAGGATCGTGCTGTCGCCGTCGAGCAGGTCCATCGAATGCTGGGCGAAATAGCCGAGCTTGACGCTTGCGCCGAGCGACACACTGCCGCTGTCCGGTGCGGCCGTACCCGTTACCAGCTTGAGCAGTGTCGACTTTCCGGCGCCATTGATACCCATGATGCACCAGCGTTCGCGACGGCGGACCATGAAATCGAGGCCGGTATAGATCGTGCGGCTGCCGTAGGCCTTGTGAACATTCTTCAGGCTGATGACGTCCTCGCCGGAGCGCGGCGCCGGCAGGAACTCGAAGGCGACCGTCTGGCGGCGGCGCGGTGGCTCGACACGGTCGATCTTGTCCAGCTTCTTCACCCGGCTCTGGACCTGTGAAGCGTGGGACGCCCGGGCCTTGAAGCGCTCGATGAACTTGATTTCCTTGGCCAGCATCGCCTGCTGACGCTCGAACTGGGCCTGCTGCTGCTTCTCGTTCAGCGCCCGTTGCGTTTCATAGAAGCCGTAGTCGCCGGAATAGGTCGTCAGTGCGCCGGCATCAATTTCTATGATCTTGGTGACGATCCGGTCCATGAACTCGCGGTCATGCGACGTCATCAGAAGTGCGCCGTCATAGCCCTTCAGAAAGGATTCCAGCCAGATCAGGCTTTCGAGATCGAGGTGGTTGCTCGGCTCGTCGAGCAGCATGACGTCCGGCCGCATCAACAGGATACGGGCGAGCGCCACGCGCATCTTCCAGCCGCCGGACAGCTTGGCGACGTCGCCGTCCATCATCTCCTGGGCGAAGCCGAGCCCTGCCAGGACTTCGCGCGCCCGTCCCTCCAGCGCATAGCCATCGAGTTCTTCGTAGCGCGCCTGCACCTCGCCATAGCGTTCGATGATGGCATCCATGTCGTCCATTCGCTCCGGATCCGACATGGCCGCCTCGAGCTCGCGCAGTTCCGCGGCCACGGCGCTCACCGGACCGGCGCCTTCCATCACCTCGGCGACGGCCGAATGTCCGGCCATTTCGCCGACATCCTGGTCGAAATAGCCAACGGTGATGCCCTTATCGACCGAGACCTGCCCCTCATCCGGCTGCTCCTCGCCGGTGATCATGCGGAAAAGTGTCGTCTTGCCCGCGCCGTTCGGCCCGACGAGCCCAATCTTCTCGCCACGGTTCAAGGCGGCGGAAGCTTCGATGTAGAGGATGCGATGGCTATTGGATTTGCTGATGCTGTCGATGCGTATCATGAGGACTTGCCCGGTCGGTTTGCGGGCACTCCTATGACATGCGCCCGATCCACTGTCACGCACGCTCTCGGAGGAACAGCAGTCTACTGCCGGCCAGGCAGCGTCATGTGTCGCGCTTGCCGTGATGCGGCAATACTGAAGCGGCTGCGAATTACCGCGGCGCGACCGTGCGGAAAAGCCCGGATTGATTGATGGTTCGTTGCCTTGGCGATCGCGGCTGGAAACGCAGGTCCAAGCGGCCTGCGTCTCCAAGGTGATTGCGGCTATTCCGCTTCGTTGGCCGGGGCGGCGTTGAGCTGGCCGTATTTTTCGATGCCAAGCTGCTTCAGCAGGCCAAGCTGAGTCTCTAGGAAGTCGATGTGGCCTTCTTCGTCGCTGAGAAGTTCTTCGAAGAGCTTCATGCTGACGTAGTCGCCGGCGTCGTGGCAGATATCGCGCGACTTCTTGTAGGCCGTGCGCGCGTCATACTCGCCGGCGAGGTCGGCTTCCAGGACTTCCTGAACGTTCTGGCCGATGCGCAAGGGGGCGAGGGTCTGCAGGTTGGGATGGCCCTCGAGGAAGATGATGCGGGCCACCAGCTTGTCGGCGTGGTGCATTTCCTCGATCGATTCCTCCCGCTCCTTCTTGGCGAGGAGCGTGTATCCCCAGTCCTCGAGGAGTCGGTAGTGGAGCCAGTACTGGTTGACGGCGCCGAGTTCGAGAAAAAGCGCTTCGTTAAGCTGCTCGATGACTTTTTTGTCGCCTTTCAAGGTCCGCTCTCCTGTTGTCTTCATGGAACTGTTTGAGGCGGATCATGAAATCAAATATCTCTGCGTCCGTCGAGGGCCGCTCGGCATGATACTGTTCGGTGGTGCGCACGATGATGTCGACGACATTGGGGAAGCAGCCGCAGCAGCGGCCGCGCTTTCCCATCGCGTGATAGACTTTTGCGGGCACGATCAGCTGCCAGCAATCCTGGTCGAGGAGTTCGTTGATGACGTCGACGATCTCTTTATCGCTGATGAAGTTGCAGCTGCAAACCAGCATCTGTCCTGCCTGCCCCATGCGCAATGCCTTGAATTCCGGCGATTAAGCAAAAGGGGACCGTTGCTGTCAAGATATAACAAGGCAGCATTGCTGGCGTATCTGTTTGTAATCATTCTAAACTTGAGAAAACTGATCGTGTTTTCAAGCGATTGGGAAGAAACACATCTGGCCCAGGCCGCACAAATACCAGGTCTGTGCGGCCGATCACTTTTTGTTGTGGCTGCACCGCCGGTACCGGGGCTGGGCGTTTGCCTCGATAGGTGGTCCAGCACGTTCAGTGGAAGTTGCGACCTTTGGGCATGACATCTGCGGTCTGCCGCAGGACGGACTTTGCCTCCCTCTCCCGGGTCAGATCTTTTCCCGCCAGGCGCAATTGCCGCAATGCCCGCTTCGCGCGCGCATCCTCGTCCACCGGATGAATGATCTCGTCCGCGCGGCTCATTGCGCCAAAGCTGTGCAACTCGTCTTTCAGAAGACCGAGCATTCCACTCATGTCCTCCAAATGGTCGGCAACGACGTGGATGACGCCGCTTTCCCGCTGCAGCCGGCCGCGCACCTTGACGAGTCGCGCTCCCATCACCACGCCGCGGTATCTTTCCATCATCTTGCGCCAGACGATGATGTTGGCGATTCCCGTTTCGTCTTCGATCGTCATGAAGACGACGCCCTTGGCCGAACCCGGCTGTTGCCGCACCAGCACCAGCCCGGCCACCGTGACGGTGTTGCCTTTTGCCGCCGTCTCAAGCGCGTTGTTCCGCGTAATTCCCTGGCGGGAGAAATCGGTGCGCATAAAGGAGACCGGATGGGCCTTGAGCGAAAGCGTCAGGTAGCGGTAGTCGTTGATGACCTGCTCGCCGTCCGACATTATCGGCAGCCGGACATGCGGTTCGGGCCGCAATTCGTCCGTTTCGCTCCGGTCGAAAAGCGGCAGCGCTTCCGCCGCGCCTCCGTCGTCGAGGGCCTTGACGGCCCAGAGCGCCTGCCGCCGATCGAGGCCCATCGACCTGAAGGCATCGGCGTCGGCAAGACGTTCCAGGACGCTGCGCGACAGACCGGAGCGAAGCCAGAGGTCGCGCACCGAGCGATAACCGCTGCCGCGACAGGCGGCAAGACTGGCCATGTCCGTCTCCCTCAGGCCCTTGACCAGCCGGAAACCCAGCCGCACGGCCTTTTTCGAGCGGATCATCCCGGACATCTGGCGGTGGCGTGGGGCGATTGCGGCAGGGTCGAACAGGCCCTCGCCCTCCAAAAGGCAATCCCATGTGGAACGGTTCACGTCGACGGGACGCACGTCGACGCCATGTTCGCGCGCATCGCGCACCAACTGCGCCGGTGCGTAGAAGCCCATGGGCTGGGAGTTCAGGATCGCCGCGCAGAAGACATCCGGATAATAGGCCTTGAGCCAGGAAGACGCATAAACAAGGAGTGCAAAGGAGGCGGCGTGGCTCTCCGGAAAGCCGTACTCGCCGAACCCCTCGATCTGGCGGAAGCAGCGCTCCGCGAATGCCCGCTCATAACCCTTGCCGACCATGCCCTCGATCATCTTGTCGCGAAAGGTGCCGATCGTGCCGGTACGCTTGAAGGTCGCCATGGCGCGGCGCAGGCGGTCGGCCTCGGCGGGCGAAAAGCCGGCCGCGGTGATGGCGATCTGCATCGCCTGTTCCTGGAACAGCGGCACGCCGAGCGTGCGCTCCAGCACATGCTCCAGTTCCTTGCTCGGATAGCAGATCTTCCTGCCGGCTCTGACCGCCTCGCGCCGCTTCAGATAGGGATGAACCATGTCGCCCTGGATCGGCCCGGGGCGGACGATCGCCACCTCGATGACGAGATCGTAGAATTTGCGGGGCTTCAGGCGCGGCAGCATGCTCATCTGCGCCCGGCTTTCGATCTGGAAAACGCCGAGCGTGTCGGCGCGGCAGATCATGTCGTAGACCTCGTCCTTTTGATCAGGGTAGATTTTTGCCAGCGTTTTGCTTTCGCCGTAATGGGTTTCCAGCAGCGAAAACGCCTTGGCGATGCAGGTCAGCATGCCGAGCGCCAGCACGTCGACCTTCAGGAGCTTCAGCGTGTCGAGGTCGTCCTTGTCCCATTCCACCATGTAGCGGCCGGGCATGGCCGTCGGCATGATCGGCACGACCTCGTCGAGCCGGTCGCGAGTGATGAGGAAGCCGCCGACATGCTGCGAAAGATGCCGGGGAAAATCCATCAGTTGCCCGGCATAGGACAGCACCTTCATCGTCGTCGGGTCGCCCATGTCGAGGCCGGCCGCCTTCACCTGTTCCTCGGAGAAGGACGAGCGCCCCCAGCCCCAGATCGAGCCCGACACGGCCGACTGGACATCCTCCGACAGGCCGAAGGCCTTGGCGACCTCGCGGCCGGCCGAGCGACCGCGGTAGCTGATGACCGCCGCCGCCAGCCCTGCATGTTCCTTGCCGTAGGTCTTGTAGATGTACTGGATGACCTCCTCGCGCCGTTCGTGCTCGAAGTCGACGTCGATATCCGGGGGCTCGTCGCGGTCCTCGGAGATGAAGCGGTCAAAGAGCAGCATGAACCTGTTCGGATCGACCTCCGTGATGCCCAGGCAGTAGCAGACCGAGGAATTGGCAGCCGAACCACGTCCCTGGCAGAGAATTCCTTCGCTTCTGGCAAAGGTCACCAACTTGTGCACGGTCAGAAAGTAAGGCTCGTATTTCTTCCGTTTGATCAGCCCGAGTTCGTAAGACAACCTCTCCTCGACCTTGGCCGGAATGCCATCGGGGTAGCGTTCGGCCCCGCCTTTGCGCACGAGCCGCCTGAGTGTCTCGGCCGGGGTCATGCCCTCCTCGGATTCATCTGGATACTGGTGGCTCAGTTCCTCCAGGTTGAAGGCGAGGCCGTGGAAGAAGCGCGCCGTATTGGCGATCGCCTCCGGATGGTCGCGCAACAGCCGCGCCATCTCGGCGAAACCCTTCAGGTATCGCTCTGCATTGGCCTGCCGGTGAAAACCCAGCTCCGCAATCGGCGTCTTGCGGCGGATGGCGGCGACCACGTCGGCGAGTGGGCGGCGCTGCGCGGCATCGTAAAGCACATCGTTGGTAGCAATCGGCCGGATGCGGTTTTCGCGGGCGAGCTGTGCCAGCACGGCTAGGTCATGCCGGTCGAAACCGTCACGGCGCGGTACCAGCGCCAGATAGAGCCTGTCGTCGACACGCTCCCGCAAGCGCGCCAGCAGGGGCCGAAGACGCTCCGGCTCGGGTCGGCCGGCGGCCGGCATAACGATGAACTGGAGGTCCGCCTGCCATTCCAGAAGGTCTGGCAGGTAAAGGAGGCACTCGCCCTTGCTGGCACGCAGGTTTCCAAGGCTCAATAGACGGCAGAGACGGGCCCAGCCCGACCGGTTTTGCGGATAGGCGAGGACGTCGGGCGTCTCGTCGGCAAAGACAAGGCGGGCACCGGGCTGGAAGGGCAGGTCTTCGACCCGTGCCTTGGAATGTGCCCGCACCACACCGGCAACCGTGTTGCGGTCGGCGATGCCGAGTCCGGAAAGGCCGATCCGGCTGGCGGTTTCCACCATGGCCTCGGCAGGCGCCGCCCCTTCCAGGAAGGAAAAATTGCTGCGCGCGCCGAATTCGTAGAAGGCGAGAGCGTCGCTCATGCGAAGACCCCGTGGATGAACCAGCGCGGCAGTTGTGGCTGCGCTCCATACGCTCCCTCGCGAAAGAGCCAGTAGCGGCGGCCGGCCTCGTCCTCGACTTTGAAGTAGTCCCGGGCCGGCTGGTCCTCGCCGTCGATCCACCATTCGCCGGCAATCCTCTCCGGTCCCTCCGTGCGGGTGATCTGATGAAAGCTCCTGCGCCAGCGGAAGGTCTTCGGCGCATCCTCCGGCACGCCCGCCAGGGTCTCGACCGGCTCGGGCGGGGTGAACAGCCGCAAAGGACGATCGCCGAGGATGGCCGTCGCGAGTGGCGGCTTTCCGTTCCGGCCGACGGCCCGCTCGTGGTCCCAGTGCTCGGCGACGGGCGCAAGGTGTGCGGCGCGCTCCGGCACGTGGCTTTCCGGCAGGGTGACGGCGAGCAGGCTTTCCGGCCCAAAGCGGGCCACGATCCGGTCGGCAAAGCCCGAAAGCGACCGGCTTTCGCCGGTGCCGGCGGCAAAATCCTGCTGCATCGCCGCGAAGGCCTCGCTTGTGAGCACGCAAAGCCGGACAATCTCGAAACCGTAACCGGCATCGAGGTCATCATGCACGGCCGACAGCCGTTCGCGGAAGAGCAGGGCGATCCGCTCGGGGTCTCTGAGTGGCGCCGAGGTGGCGGCCTGGATGCGGAAAACGCGGTCGTCCACCCGAAAGAGCTGCAGCGCGAACAGGCGCCCGCCCTCGCCGCGCCGTTCAAGTCCTTCTTTCAAGGTGCCGGCAAGATGGGTGGCAAGTGCAAGAATGTCCTCCTCGGACTGGATGGGGTCGAACAGCCGCCGCTCCGCCGACAGCATCGGCACGGCCAAGCGCGGTGAAATCGACTCGTCCTCCAGCCCCAGCGCCTGGTCGAGCCTGAGGAGCGGCAGGGGGCCGAAGCGGCGGGCGAGGGGTGCGCGCGGCAGGGGCAGGAGATCGCCTATCGACTTCAGCCCGACCCGGCCGAGCGGCCCGAGCACGTCCTCAGGCAGGCGCAGGGCCGCGACCGGCAGGCGAGCGAGCACAGCCTGCGCCGCATCGGCATCGATCACGCCGCCGTCGCCGAAATGGGCGGCCGCCCAGGAAAGGCCGGGTGAGGCCGCGATCGCCCCGCGCGCCTCGATGCCGAGCGAAAAGAGGCGCGACAGCACGTCATCGAGCAGCGTCCGCTCGCCGCCATGGAGATGGGTGCAGCCGGTGATGTCGAGATAGAGGCCGTCGGCGCCCTCCAGCGCGATGAGCGGCGTGTAACGGTCGCACCAGTCGGCCAGGGCCTCGAGCAGGGCCCTGTCCGCGGCCGGATCGGCAGGAAGAATGTCCAGCGCCGGGCAGATCGCGCGCGCTTCTGTGACGCCCTGCCCCTTGCGAAGGCCGATCCGTTCGGCTTCCCGGTCGAGGAAGGCGATCCGCATGGCACTGTCGCTGCGGCCGGCGAAGGCGACCGGCGGATGCTCAGGACGCCCCCTTGAAAGCCACGACCTCCCCCAACGCTGCCGCGCCACCCGATCGGCGGGCAGATAGGGAAACCACAGACAGAGGATCCGCTGGTCGCTGCTCTTCTTGAGGAACGGCAGGGCGGGGGTCGAGGCGGGAAAAGCGGCGGTCATGGGAGTTCCACTCCAGGAGGATGCCGACGGGGTCGGCGGTCTTGTTCTTCTCCGGCGTGACCAGGAAGACGGGATTGGCGATGCTGCCGGCCAGCGTGGTTCCGTCCGGCAATGGGCGTTCGCAAGCCGGGGCCGGATCGATGCGCAGCCGGTAGAGCGCGCTGCTCGCCTCCTCCTCGCCGGCCTGGCGCAGAAGCAGGAGCAGGGTGCCGTTCGCCCTGGCCCGCAGTTGCAGCCGGCGGCTTTCGGTCAGGCCGAATCCGGCGGGATTGCCGCGGATCTCCAGGATGACGGTGGAAAAGGCCGGCACGCCGAGTGCCGTCTCCGCCATCAAGAGCGCATCCGCGATCGTCCGTGGTCTGGCAAGAAGCATACGGGTCGGATCGAGGCCGTGCTTTTTCAGGCCCGGGCCGTAGGGTATGCCGGCTTCGGAGGATGCCAGCGCCTGACAGATCCAGAGTGTTGCGCCTTGGCCCTTCTCGGTCCGGTCCTGCCGAAGCGCGGCCAAGGCCAGGGAGAAACCGGTTGCAGCCCCCATATCGCGGGTCTGCGCGTTGCGGATCTCGACGAGACCGCAAGCCGGTAGATCGCCATTGAAAACAGCTTCGAGGTCGCCTGTTTCGCCGGATTCGGAAAAAGGCGACACATCGCCCGGCGACCCCTGCATATCCCACTGCCAGCGGCGCTTGCGTCCGGCCAGACCAGGACCATCGGCATTCTCGATGCGGGCGATGGTCTCACGCAGGGCAAAAAGCCGCCTCTGCGCCAAGGCAGGCGTTGCCATGACGTTCGTTCCTTTGTTTGTTCCTGTTATGTTCTTATGGATTCCAGAACGCCGGACAAGAGTCAACGGCAATTTGAACTGGCGCGATCACAAAGCCGCGCGTGCTCCCGGATGCGGGAGTGGCTGACGATATTCGAGGAAAAGCGCGGGACCTGGAAAGATCCGGCGCCGCCAGCGTCGGCAATTTGGGGACGTTAAACCGGCAGTGCCGTCGTGTACTTCACGCTCTTGAGAGCAAAATGCGAGGATGAATTCGCAACGGCCTCATGGGTGAGAATGCCATGCATCAAAAGCCGTTCGTAGTCGCGCACATCCGCCGCCACCACGCGCAGCAGATAGTCCCATTCGCCCGACATCGAATAGCATTCGAGCACCTCGTCGTGGCTTTCGACGAACCGCTCGAAATCCCGCCGGGCAACGGGATCGTGGCTCTTCATCCGCACCTGACAGAAGACGTTCAACCCCCGGCCGATCGCCTCCGGCTCCACCAGGCGAACGGTCTTTCCGAGCACGCCGGCAGCCTCCAGTGCCTTGATCCGGCGCCAGCACGACGCGCTCGAGGCGCCGACCTTCTCGGCCAGGGCGGCGTGGCTGATATCGGCCTGGTGCTGGAGCACGCGGAGGATCTGCCGGTCGATGGCATCAAGCTCGATATGGTTCATTCGTTTTCTTCCCTCATGTGAAACGTATGTTTCAAGGATGCATCATTCCAGCAGAACTCTGAAAGGAACTCACGGTCAAGCCGTATTATCATTTCTCATGGGATTGTATCGCGGAGGAGGACGCCGAGATGGCACAGGCAGCGCTAAGACGGATCGTTCGCAATGCGCCGGACGAGACGATCGACTGGAAGCGCATTGCCTATCTCCTCCAGTTGTCCCGGGCACTCGACGAGATGGAAGAGACGCGGCTGGTGCCGGAGAAGAAGGTGCTCTACCAGTTCTCCGCCCGTGGCCACGACATGGCGCAGATCCTGCTCGGCTGCCGACTGACGGAGCGGCATGACGGTGCATGCGGCTACTATCGCTCCCGCCCTCTCCTCCTGGCGCTCGGCGTTGATCCGGCGGATGCCCTCGCCTCGGCCATGGGCCGGGCCGGCGGCTATTCGGATGGCCGCGACATCGGCGTCGTGTTCAACTACCCGAACCGCAGCGGCGCCTCGGCGCTGCCCATGTGCGGCGGCGTCGGCTCGCAATACACGCCGACGGCCGGCTGGGCCCAGGCGATCGAATATTGCCGCACGGTGCTCAAGCAGTCGGACTACGACCGTGCCATCGCTGTCGTGCTCGGCGGCGACGGTTCGGTCGCCTCGAACGGCTTCTGGTCGGCGCTGACGATTGCCACCACGCAAACCCTGCCGATGCTGTTCTACGTCGAGGACAATGGCTATGGCATTTCGGTTCCCTCCACCCTGCAGACGCCGGGCGGCAACATCGCCGCCAACCTCTCCGGCTGGCGGAACCTTGCCGTGTTCGACGGCGACGGCTGCGACCCCGCCGAGGCCGCGCGGCTGACGACGGAGGCCGTGGACTTCGTCCGTGAAAACCGCGCGCCGGCGCTTCTGCGGCTCACCGTGCCCCGCCTCGAAGGCCATAGTTTCCAGGATACGCAGACCTACAAGAGTGAGAATGTCGTGCGGGCCGAATGGGCCCGCGATCCGCTGCCGCGGCTGAAGGACTATCTCGTTCCCGCCGTGATGAGCGCGGAGGAGTGGCAGGCCTCCGTTGCCCAGGCGTCGTCTGCCGTCGAGGCCGCCCGCGAGGCCGCCGAGGCTCGGCCAGTCGCCGATCCGCAGACCGTTACCAGCCACGTCTTCTTCGAGGGCGAGATGCAGCAGATGGGCGGCCAGCACAGTCTTGGCTACCTTGCGCCGCCGACGAGCGATCAACCGGCCGGCGACGGCAAGCGCATCAACATGGTGACAGCGATCCGGCGCACGCTCGACCGCGAGCTCTCCATCAATGAGCGCGTCGTCCTTTTCGGCGAGGATATTGGGCCGAAGGGCGGTGTCCACGCGGTGACACTCGGCCTGCAGGAGAAATTCGGAAAGGAGCGGGTGTTCGACACCTCATTGTCGGAGGAGGGCATTGTCGGCCGTGCCGTCGGCATGGCGCTTGCGGGCCTCGTGCCGGTCCCGGAGATCCAGTTCCGCAAGTATGCTGAGCCGGCTACCGAACAGATCAACGATTGCGGTACGATCCGCTGGCGGACCAACAACCGCTTCGCCGCCCCGATCGTGCTGCGTATGCCGGGCGGCTTCTTCAAATGCGGCGATCCCTGGCATAGCCAGACGAACGAGGTCGCCTTCGTCCATCAGCCGGGCTGGCAGGTCGCCGTGCCTTCCAATGCCGAGGATGCCGTCGGCCTGCTGCGCACGGCGCTGCGCGGCAACGACCCGGTGATCTTCTTCGAGCATCGCGCGATGCTCGACCATGCCTGGGCACGCCGGCCCTATCCGGGCGACGATTTCGCCCTGCCGTTTGGCAAGGCCCGCTTCACCAGACAGGGCGACGTCATCACCATCGTCACCTGGGGGGCGATGGTGCCGCGCTGCGAGGAGGCCGCAGAAGGCATTTCTGCCGATGTGATTGACCTGCGCACCTTGATGCCCTGGGATCGGGAGGCGGTGTTGTCGTCGGTGCGGCGCACCCGGCGCTGCCTGATCGTGCACGAGGATCTCGGCACGGCCGGCTTCGGCGCGGAAATTTCTGCTGTCGTCGCCGACGAGGCCTTCATGGACCTAGACGCGCCCGTCACCCGCCTGACGATGCCGGACATTCCGAGCCCGCACAATCCGGTGCTGCTCGACTGGGCCGTGCCTTCCGTCGAACGCATCCACGAAAAGATCCAGTCCCTGGTGGAGTTCTGAGCATGACCGCGCTGATGGACGTTCTGGCTCCGCTCGAGCAGGAAGGGACCAAGGCGGTCGTGCGCGCCTGGCTCAAGCGGCCGGGCGAGACGGTCAATATTGACGATCCGTTGGTGGAACTGGAAACCGACAAGGTCACGCAGGAGGTCCCTTCCCCGGTCGCCGGCATCCTTGCGGAAATCCTGCTGCAAAGCGGGGACGATGCCGGGCCGGGTTCGGTGCTCGGGCGCATCCGTGCCGAAGGCGCGCGCCACAGCGCGCCGGCCGTTGCGGCTGTCCTTGTTTCACATGAAACAGCCAAGGCGGTGGCGCCCGATCTCATGCGCTACTCGCCCGCGGTGCGCCACGCCGCCCTGCAGTACGGCATTGATCCGGGAACAGTCGCCGGCACCGGCAAGAACGGGCGCGTAACGCGCATCGACATCGAGGCGGCCTTTGCCGCGCGCTCAGATGCATCCCCCTCAATCGAGCCAACCTCGCAATCCCGTCCCGTACCACCACCGGCCGAGGCCCATTCCGGGCGCGACAAACCTGCCGAACGCGGCAGCCGAAGCGTGCCGCACTCGCCGATGCGGCTTGCGATCGCCAGCAATATGCTCAACTCGGTGACTGTCGCCCCGCACGTCACTGCGGTGTTCGAGGCGGACTTCTCCGCCATCCTGAAGCATCGCGAAGCCAACAAGGCCGCGCTGGCCGCGCGAGGTACCAATCTTTCCTATACCGCCTATATGGTCGCCGCTGCCGCTGCCGCCATGCGGGCCGTGCCGGAGATCAACAGCCGCTGGCATGACGATCACCTGGAGATTTTCGACGACGTCAATATTGGCGTCGGAACCGCCTTGGGCGACAAGGGCCTGGTGGTGCCGGTGATCCGCCGGGTGCAGCACCTGTCGCTGACCGGGATCGCGACCGCGTTGCAAGATCTCACCGCGCGTGCCCGCGCCGGGACGCTCAAGCCCGAGGACATGCGCAGCGGCACGTTCACCATCTCCAATCACGGCGTCTCCGGTTCGCTTTTCGCCTCCCCGATCATCATCAACCAGCCGCAGACGGCGATCCTGGGGATCGGCAAACTGGAAAAGCGGGTGGTCGTGCGCGAAGTCGGCGGTGTCGATACGATCCAGATTCGCCCGATGGCCTACGTTTCCCTGACGATCGATCACCGCGCCGTTGACGGCCACCAGACGAACCTGTGGCTGACCCGCTTCGTCGAGGTTCTGGAAAACTGGCCCGCGTGACATTCCGGCTCGGGAGGCTTCCCAAGCCCGAAACCCCGGCGCTCGATTTGTCCAACTTGGCCGAAAATGCCAAACCGCAAGAAATTTGCCCCGCTAGACTTGCGGCGCGAGCGGGCTGGTGCCCCGGGCGCGTAGCAACAAGTCCAGAGGGAAATCACCATGCCAACTCTTTTGAAGCGTACGGCTGGCCGGCTGCTGGCCGCCACCGTCATCACCGTTGCGGGCGGCAGCGCTGCCCTGTCTCACCCGCTCGACGGCCTCTCCACGGCCGAAATCGCCGCCGTCGTCCAGATCCTCAAGGATGACGGCAAGACGGACGCAGACAGCCGCTATCCGTTGATCGAGTTGCGGGAGCCGGTCAAGGAGGCCGTGCTGAAATGGAAGGACGGCGATCCCGAAGACCGCCGCGCCGTCGTCAACGCCAAGACCTCCAAGGGCGTCTTCAAGGGCGAAGTCGATATCACGACCAAGAAGGTGCTGTCGTGGGAGCCGGTCACCGGCCAGCCGATGCTGCTGCTCGAGGAATTCCTCGGCGCGATGAACCTGGCCGTTCAGAACCCCGATTTCGTCGCGGCCCTGGCCAAGCGCAACCTGAAACCGGACGAAGTCTTCTGCCTGCCGCTGACCGCCGGTGCGTTCGGAACGCCCGACGAGGCCGGAAAGCGCCTGATGAAGGTGCCCTGCTACGTCAATCCGACCCAGAGCAACTTCTATGCGAAGCCGATCGAGGGCCTGTTCGCCACTGTCGATCTGACCAGTCAGAAGGTGGTCAAGGTGGTGGACACCGGCGTCGTGCCGGTGCCGGAGGACGGATGGGGATACGTGCAGGAGGATATCGGTGCGCGCAAGGACATGAAGCTCGCCGAACCGATCAAGGCGGCGACGCTGTCACAGCCGGATGGGGCCAACTTCACGGTCAATGGCAGCCTGGTCAACTGGGACATGTGGAGCTTCCGCTGGCGCGTCGACAAGCGGCCAGGCGTCGTGCTCTCCGAGATCTCCGCCAATGACGGCAAGGGGCCGCGCTCGGTGCTCTATCAGGCCAATCTCTCCGAAGTCTTCGTTCCCTACATGGATCCGAGCGAGGGATGGTACTGGCGCACCTACATGGACAGCGGCGAATACGGCTTCGGCATCTTCCTGAGCCCGCTGACCGCCGGCGTCGACTGCCCGGCCTATGCGAAGTTTCTGCCGGCCGTCGTTCACGCCGACGATGGCTCTCCGGTCGAGATCCCGAACGCCATCTGCATCTTCGAGCGCAACATCGGCGATCCGGCCTGGCGCCACTACGAGATATTCGCCCAGACACCGGACAAGCCGCTGCCGGCGGAAGGCCGACCGGCGACCGAACTCGTCGTCCGCTCGGCTTCGGAAGTCGGCAACTACGACTACCTGATCGACTATGTCTTCCAGCAGAACGGCATGATGCGCGTCATGGTCGGCGCGACTGGCCTCGATGCCGTCAAGGGCGTGGCCTCGACGTCGATGCAGGACACAACAGCGGCGGAAGATACGAAGTACGGCACACTGATCGCGCCGAACCTCGTCGCGCCGAACCACGACCACTTTTTCAACTTCCGCTTCGACTTCGACATCGACGGGCAGAACAACATGTTCGCGCGCACCGGTCTCGTGCCCGCGACCGCGCCGGAAGGCACCCCGCGCCGCACCTTCTGGGAGACGAAGGACGAGATGCCGATGACGGAACTCGAGGGCCGCTACAAGGTCAACCCGGCGACGCCGGCCATGTATCACATCATGAACATGGGCAAGGAAACCAAGCTCGGCCATCATCCCGGGTACATGATCCTGCCGGAAAACAGCGTCGCCTATTCGCCGCTCGACGTCGTCAACGACCCGCCGGCCCGCCGCAACGCCTATATCGAGTACACTTTCTGGAACACCCCCTACGACCCGAAGGAGCGCTACGCCGGCGGCGAATACGCCTTCCAGGGCGACGGCAAGGACAGCCTGCCGGAATGGGTGAAGAAGGGCCGCAGCATCCACGACACCGACATCGTCACCTGGTACACGATGGGCTTCCACCACGTGCCGCACATGGAGGACTGGCCGGTGATGTCGACGATGTGGAAGGGCATCACGCTGATGCCGTACAACTTCTTCGATCACAATCCGGCGATCACCATCCGCAATCCGTCGTAAAGCGCGTCGCGATCTTTTCGATTCGCTTGCCACGCTTTAGGTCCTTGTTCTTGCGCATGTCTTTATTCCGAAACCGGTTCCCATTTTCGGGAGACGTGCTTTGGGCGGAAACAAAGGGCCGGTGCATCGCGCCGGCCCTTTTCTCATTTCGGATCGTCATCAGACCGCCGCCGTCTCAACATGCTCGGTGGCACGCCCTCTGCCCTGCGGAACGCGCGAGTGAAGTCCGATTGCTGGCGGTAGCCGAGCCGGCTTGCGAGTTCCATGAAGGGCAGGTTCGTCTGCAGGATCATCTCGCGGGCGTATTTCATGCGCAGGCGGTCGATCTCATCGCGGAACGATAGACCCTCCTCCAGCAGCCGCCGGCGCAGGGTGCGGGCCGAAAGGCCGATCATCGTGGCGATCGTCGCCTGATCCATCTCGCCCTCGCCGATGCAGGACAGCAGCGCAAGCCGCAACCGGTCGGCCAGCCGTTCGCTGCGTTCAGAGCGCCCCGGGGCATCGGCGACATGTGCACCGGCCGGCCACTCCATCAGCACCGGCAGCGACAGCATTGCGGCGGGAAAGGCGAAAAGATTGCAAGCATAGCCGTAGACGCAAGTAAGCCCGAAGGCGCTGTCGAAGGCGTTTCGCCGCTGGCCGGCCTCGTGCTCGAAAACGAGGCTTTCGGGACGGAAGTCCGGCTTGAAATAGTGGCGGATGACGCCGTCGAAGAAGCCGAAGGTGAACTCGACATCGAAGGCGCGAGGCCAGATCGCCGGATCAAGGATCCGGTATTCGATGAGGGCGAGCGAGTCTTTGACGGAGAGGCGGATAAGGCTGCCGGACTGGACCTCGTTCATCGTTGCGACAAGGGCCGAAAGCACGGTGCCGAGACGGCTCCCGCGTTCGAAATGGGGGAAGAGTTCCGGCAATCCGGACGGCACGAAGGCGCGGCCGCACTGCCAGATACCGGCCGCATCACGAAGCATCCGGCCGGCTTCCTCGAGAAATCCGACGAATTGGCCGAGGCCGATGGTGGAATCGGAATGTTCGCCGCTTGTGACCGGGCAGCCGATGCGCAGGCCGATCGGTTCGGGATCGACGCCCCTGTCGCGCAGTTGCGCACCGACGCCGGCGAGGACTCGCCGGTCGATGCGTCCGCTTGCCTCCGCATGCTCCATCGCCTTTCCTCCAGGACGATCGTGATACGAATTCCGGCATGTGATGGGCGACGCCGGGAAGGCATCGCCAGGCAAATGAGCGAAGCATGGCTTGCGTCCCTCCTCGAACGCAAGCGCTTCGCTTTCATAGCGCCGCACGCCAGGTGCGGCGCTGGATATCGGGACTGTTACGCGACGTTGCGCGCGCTCATCGTCAGAAGGTCGTAGCGGGCGACCGTCTCGTCGTTGTGGTTGAACACCTCGACGTCCCAACGCACCTCGCCGTATTCCGGGCTGCGCGCCGCCTTCTTGTCCTTAACGGTCAGCCGTACGCGGATCGAATCCCCCGGCGAAACAGGCTTCAGGAAGCGCAGGTTGTCTAGGCCGTAGTTGGCGAGCAGCGGGCCCGGCGCCGGATCGACGAACAGGCCGGCGGCAAAGGACAGGATCAGGTAGCCATGCGCCACCCGGCCCGGGAAGAACGGATTGGCGCTCGCGGCCTCCTCGTCCATGTGGGCGTAGAACTCGTCGCCGGTGAAATGCGCAAAATGCTCGATGTCTTCCAGGCTGACCGTGCGCGCTTCGGTCTCGACCGTCTCGCCGACCTTGAGCCCTTCATAGTTGCGCTTGAAGGGATGCTCGGCCGTGACCGGGGTGGCCGCGCCCTTGGTCCAGCGGCGGGTGATCGACGCGATGCGCTCGGGGGAACCCTGCAGCGCCGTGCGCTGCATGTAATGGAACACGCCACGCAGGCCGCCCATCTCCTCGCCGCCGCCGGCCCGGCCGGGACCGCCATGCACGAGCCCCGGTAGCGGCGAGCCGTGGCCGGTCGATTCCTTGGCGCAGTCGCGGTCGAGCAGCAGCACGCGACCATGATAGGGCGCGATGCCGAAGATCAGCGCGTCGGCGACGTCGGCGTCATAGGTGTAGACGGAGGCGACAAGGCTACCCTCGCCCTTCTTCACCAGTTCGACCGCCTCGTCCAGCGTGTCGTAGGGCATCAGTGTGGCGACCGGGCCGAAGGCTTCCACCGAGTGCACCTTTGCCGCCTTCAACGGCTCGTCGCAGCGCAGCAGCACCGGCGCGAAGAATGCGCCCTCGCCTTCCGCGATGTCGGCATGGCCGACGGCGATCTCCGCTTCGGTCCGCAACTCTTCGATCGCCTCGATGACGGAAGCCCGCTGCGCGCGGGAGGCAAGCGCGCCCATGCGGGTTTCATCCAGGCGCGGGTCGCCGGGAACGGCCTTGCCGAGGGTCGCTTTCAGCGCTTCGGTCACGGCGGTTTCCTGCGCCCGCGGCACGACCACGCGGCGGATCGCCGTGCACTTCTGCCCGGCCTTGACCGTCATCTCGCGCGCCACTTCCTTGACGAAGATGTCGAACTCCGGCGTTCCCTGTACCGCATCCGGACCCAGCACGGCGGCGTTCAGCGAATCGCGCTCGGCGATGAAGCGCACGGCATTGCGCGAGATCGCGGGCTGGTTGCGCAGCTTTTCCGACGTGTCGGCCGAGCCGGTGAAGGAGACAATATCCTGGCCGGTCAGGTGGTCGAGCAGGTCGCCGGTGGAGCCGGCGATGAACTGCAGCGCTCCCTTCGGCAGGATGCCGCTTTCGACGATCATCCGCACGCAGGCTTCGGCCACGTAGGCGGTTGCCGTCGCCGGCTTGGTGATGACAGGAACGCCGGCGAGGATCGTCGGCGCCAACTTCTCCAGCATACCCCAGCAGGGAAAGTTGAAGGCGTTGATGTGGACGGCGACGCCGGTCAGCGGCGTCAGTATGTGCCGGGCGACGAAGGTGCCGCCCTTGGAAAGCGGTTCGGTCTCGCCCTCGATGACGAAGCGCTCGCTCGGTAGCTCCTTCTTGCCGCGCGAGGCATAGGCGAACAGCGTGCCGATGCCGCCGTCGATGTCGATCCAGTTGTCGCGGCGGGTGGCGCCGGTGTCGAAGGCCAACTGATAAAGCTCTTCCTTGCGTTCGTTGAGGTAGACCGCAATCGCTTTCAGCATCCCCGCACGTTCGTGGAAGGTGAGCGCACGCAACGCCGGTCCGCCGACCTCGCGCGCATGGCGAAGGGCTGCGACGAAATCGAGGCCCTTGGTCGAGGCGCGTGCGACGACGCGGCCGTCGATCGCGCTCGGAATGTCGGCAAAGCTGCTTTCCGGCATGAACCAGCGGTCCTCGACATAGCTTTTCAGGATGGTCGACATGTCATGATCTCCTTGTTTGCGCTGCGCTTAGCGGCGCCACGCGGCAAAGGTGCTGCCCGAGCGGGCAAGTTCGGTGAGAAGCGGGGCCGGTTCGGAACCGGTGCCGCCGGCCTTGTGTGCCGCCTCGACTTCTTCGAGGACGCGCGTAAGCCCGATCTGGTCTGCGGCCCACATCGGCCCGCCCTTGAGACGCGGGAAGCCGTAGCCGTTGACGAAGGCGAGATCGATGTCGGAGGCGCGCAGCGCGATCCCCTCGGCGAGCACTTTCGCGCCCTCGTTCGCCATGACGGCGACAAGGCGGCGCTGGATCTCTTCCGGCGTGAAGGCGCGGGGCGAAATGTCCTTCGCTGCGCGGGCGGCCTCGATCGTCTGCGTGGTCACCGGATCGACCGATTTCTTGCCGGCCGCGTCATAGGCATACCAGCCGGCGCCGGTCTTGCGGCCGAGGCGGCCGGCTTCCACCAGGGTATCGGCGATCGTCACATAGCGCTCGCCGGAATCGCGGCTGGCGGCGCGGCGCTTGCGCATCGCATAGGCGATGTCGAGGCCGGACATGTCGGAGACGGAAAAGATGCCCATGGCGAAGCCGTAGGCCTCGAGTGCCGCATCCACCTGCTCCGGCGTCGCGCCGTCTTCGATCACGTATTCGGCATGGCGGCGATAGACCGCGTAGATGCGGTTGCCGATGAAGCCGTCGCAATTGCCGGCGACGACCGGGACCTTGCCGATCTTCTTCGCGAGCGAGAGCGCGGTCGAAAGCGCCTCGGCGCTGGTCTTTTCGCCGCGCACGACCTCCAGCAGCTTCATGACGTTGGCCGGCGAGAAGAAGTGCAGGCCGACCACGTCTTCCGGCCGCTTCGTCATGGCTGCGATCGCATCGAGGTCGAGATAGGAGGTGTTGGACGCAAGGATCGAACCGGGTCTGCAAAGGTCATCCAGCCGCTTGAAGATGTCGGCCTTCACGGCCATGTCCTCGAAGGCCGCCTCGATGACGAGATCCTGCTCGGACAGCACGTTCCAGTCGGCCACGACGGAAAGACGCCCGAGCCGCTCGGCCATCGTCTCGGCGCTGATGCGGCCGCTCTTGACTTGCCGGCCGTAGAGTCCCTTCACGCGCTCCTGTCCCGCCGAGGCGGCCGCCTCGTCGCGTTCGAGGACGGTGACCGTCAGTCCGGCATCCGCGAGCGCCACGGCAATGCCGGCCCCCATGGTGCCGGCGCCGATAACGGCGACCTTGGCGACCGGCCGCGCACTCGGCAGCCCCGGCACCTTCCAGACCTCGCGCTCGGAGAGGAACAGGTGGCGCAGCGACTTGGCTTCCGCACTCTCGCGCAGTTGCAGGAACGCGGCGCGCTCGGTGGCGAGCCCGTCGGAGAAGGCCGGGTTGCGCGCCGTGCGGATGATCGGAATGACTTCTGTCACCGCCGGCACGCCCTTGGCGCGGGCGATGGCGGCCGCGGCTGCTTTTTCTTCTTCGGCCTCGTCGCCTTCGGGGACCGGCAGTTCGCGCACGCGGCGCTTCTCCATCGTCTCCGCCGCCGCGATCGCCGCAGCCAGCAGATCGCCCTCGATGACGCGGTCGACGATGCCCTGCTTCTGGGCCTCCACCGCCTTCAATATCTTGCCTTCGGCGATCAGGGTGATCGCTGCGGCCATGCCGGTCAGACGCGGCAGCCGCTGGGTGCCGCCGGCGCCGGGAATGATGCCGAGCCGTGTCTCCGTCAGTCCGACCATCGCCTTCGGGCCGGCGATGCGGTAGTCGCAGGCAAGCGCGATCTCGAGCCCGCCACCAAGGGCGGCGCCGTCGATGGCGGCGACAACCGGCTTCTCCAGCGCATCGATCGCCGCCACCACGTCGGGCAGGAACGGTTCGTCCGGCGGCAGCGACATTTCCTTCAGGTCGGCGCCGGCGATGAAGCGGCCCGGACCGCCGTAGATGACGGCGGCGGTGACGCTGTCGTCCGAGGCGACCTCCGAAGCGGCAAAGGCAAGGCCCTCGCGCACCGCCTTGGAAAGCGCATTGACGGGCGCATAGTCGATGGTGATGACGGCGATGCCGCCGTGGCGGGTAATGGAAACGGGATGGGCAGGGCTGGTCATCTCACACCCTTTCGATCAATCCGGCGATCCCCTGGCCGACGCCGATGCACATGGTGGCGATCGCCCGCTTGCCGCCGCGCACTTCCAGGGCGCTGACGGCGGTCATGGCAAGGCGTGCCCCCGACATCCCGAGCGGATGGCCGAGCGAGATCGCGCCGCCATGCGGGTTGACGTGCTCGGCGTCGTCGGCCAGGCCGAGCTGGCGCAAGACCGCGAGCCCCTGCGAGGCGAAGGCCTCGTTCAGCTCGATCAGGTCGATGTCGGCGAGCGACAGCCCGGTCTTTTCCAGAAGCTTCTTCGTCGCCGGGGCCGGGCCGATGCCCATGATGCGCGGAGCGACGCCGGCGCAGACGACCGAAACGACGCGCGCGCGCGGCGTCAGGCCATAGCGCTTGACGGCGGCCTCGGAGGCGATGATCAGCGCGCCGGCGCCGTCATTGACGCCCGACGCGTTGCCGGCGGTCACCGAGCCGCCCTCCTTCCGGAACGGCGCCTTCAGCTTGGCGAGCTGCTCCAGCGTCGTCTCCGCACGCGGATGTTCGTCCACGCTGACGGTGGTCACAGCGCCCTTCTTACCGACGATGTCGAGCGGCGAAATCTCGCGGGCGAAGAAGCCGGCATCCTGCGCCGCCTTGGTGCGCTGCTGCGAGCGATAGGCAAAGAGGTCCTGGTCCTCGCGCGAGATGTTGAAGTCGGCGGCGACGTTCTCCGCCGTCTCCGGCATCGAATCGACGCCGTACTGCGCCTTCAGCACCGGGTTGACGAAGCGCCAGCCGATGGTGGTGTCAAAGATTTCCGCCTGGCGCGAGAAGGCGTCAGTCGCCTTGCCCATGACGAAGGGCGCGCGCGTCATGTTTTCGACGCCGCCGGCGATCACCAGGTCGGCGTCGCCGGTCTTGACCGCGCGTGCCGCCATGCCGACGGCATCGAGGCCCGAGCCGCAGAGGCGATTGATCGTCGTGCCCGGCACGCTCACCGGCAGGCCGGCGAGCAGCACCGCCATGCGCGCCACGTCGCGATTGTCCTCGCCCGCCTGGTTGGCGCAGCCGAGGATCACGTCGTCGACCGCCTCCCAGTCGATCCCCGGATTGCGCTCCTTCAGCACGCGCAGCGGATGGGCGGCGAGGTCGTCGGCGCGGACGTCCTTGAGCGCGCCGCCATAGCGGCCGATCGGCGTGCGGGTGAAGTCGCAGATATAGGCTTCCGACATGAAATCCTCCTTGGAATGCAGTTCAGGCCGCTGCCGGACGGCGGACGCAGACAACGCGGAAGCGCTGGGCAACAAAGGCCGTGTCGGTCAGGCAGGCATTGCCGGCGGGGTTGGCGCCGGTGACGTGGAAATCGCTGAAGGCGGCACTCTGGTTGACATAGATGCCGCCGGTCAGGTTGACCGAAAGCGGAACGCCGGCCTGCGCATAGAGCCCGACGGTCTTGTCGATCAGGTCGCTGTCGCGGCTGTAGAGTGCGGCGGTGATGCCGCCCTTCGCTCTGGCCGCGCGCGTGGCGCGATCGATCGCGTCCGTGGCATTTTCGCAGGATACCACGAAGCTGATCGGGCCGAACTGTTCCTTGAGGTAGGCTGTCTCGGCCGCCGCGTCGACCGCAAGGATCAGCGGGGTCGCGGTGCGCGCATTCTCGAGCCCGTCGACGGAAGCGCTGGCGCGAATGACGCGACCGAGGACGGCCGCTTTGCCGACACGCTCGAGCGTCGCCGGGTTCTGGATCGCGCCGCAGACCGCTGCCGCACGCTGAGGGTCGGCAAGCAGCCCATCGACGGCCGCAGCGATGGCGCCAGCGACCTCGTCAAAGCTCTTGTGCTCTTCATTCGTATCGATGCCGCCGCGCGGTACGAAAATGTCCTGCGGGGTCGTGCACATCTGGCCGCTGTAGAGCGACAGCGAAAAGGCGATGTTCTGGCACATGGCCGAAAAATCGTTCGTGCTGTCGATGACAATCGTGTTGATGCCGGTTTCCTCGGTGAAGACCGGCTTGCCGCGAACATGCTCGCGCAGCCAGCCGCCGAACTCGGAGGAACCCGTGAAGTCGACTAGGGCAACCGCCGGGTGAATGGCCAGCGTCGGCGCGACAGGTGCCTCGGGTGTGTCGACCGCGAGCTGAATGACATCTGCGTCAAAGCCGGCCTCGGACAGCACCTCGCGGGCGATCTTCACGGTGATCGCCAGCGGCAGGATCACCGCCGGATGCGGCTTGACGATCACCGGGTTGCCGGTGACGAGGTCGGCGAAGAGCGCCGGATAGCCGTTCCAGGTCGGGAAGGTCGCGCAGGCAATGACGAGGCCGATGCCGCGCGGCACGATGTGGAATTCCTTCGTCAACCGAATGACGTTGCGGCCGGCCGGCTTCTCCCAGGCGACGCCGCCGTGCGGGATGCGCGTCATCTCGCGATAGGCGTAGGCGACGGCTTCGAGAGCGCGGTCCTGCGCGTGCGGGCCGCCGGCTTGGAAGGCCATGGCGAAGGCCTGGCCGGTCGTCTGCTCGACCGCGTGCGCCATCAGGAAGGAGGCCTGATTCAGCCGGGTGATGATCTCAAGCGCCACGCCGCAGCGTGCCTCGACGCTCGCCTGCGCCCAGCCCGCGGAAGCTGCGGAAGCGCGCGCGATCAGCCGGTCGATGCCGGTGCGCGGATAGGTGATGCCGAGCGTGCGACCAAAGGGCGAGACCTCGCCGCCGACATGGCCGTCATCGGTCCCCTGGTCGAGCGCGAAGGGCTGGTCGAGCAGCGCCTCGAAGGCGGCCTTGCCCTCGGACGGCAGCGCTTCGCCATAGGTGCGCGGGACTTCCGAAAACGCGCTCCAGAAGCCGCGCGTATCAATGGCATTCCCTGCATCGGCCAAGAGGTCGCGATGCTTCTCGAACAGTCCGGTCATGCTATCCTCCACGGTCGGCCCTGGCTGTGCCCGGCTGTGCTTGACAGTTGACACGAGGTCGATTTCGGCTAATTATTAACCGAACGATCGGTCAATTCAAGTGAAACTTATTTGACCCAGCCATGGGAGGCGGAAAGTGACATCGACGATCAAGGTGGACCGGCGCGATGGCTGGACCAGGATCACGCTGAACCGGCCGGACCGGTTGAACTCCTTTAATGAGGAGATGCACCGCGCGCTTGCCGCAGCCCTCGAGGAGGCCGCCGACGAAAGCTGTCGCGCCGTGCTGCTGACCGGCGAAGGCCGCGGCTTCTGCGCCGGCCAGGACCTCTCCGATCGCGTCGGCAAGGACGGCCCGCCGGATCTCGGCTACACGATCGAGACCTTCTACAATCCGCTGGTGCGCCGCCTGCGCGCGCTTCGCAAGCCGGTCGTCTGCGCCGTCAATGGCGTCGCTGCCGGTGCGGGCGCCAACATCGCCTTTGCCTGCGACATCGTGCTCGCGGCGCGCTCGGCCCGCTTCATCCAGTCTTTCGCCAAGATCGGCCTCGTGCCGGATTCCGGCGGCACCTTCTTCCTGCCGCGCCTGATCGGTGAGGCGCGCGCCAAGGCGCTCGCATTCACGGCCGAGCCGCTTTCGGCGGAGAAGGCCGAGGAATGGGGCCTGATCTGGAAAGTCGTTGATGACGACAAGCTGATGGCGGAAGCCGAGGCGCTTGCCGCCCATTTCGCCATCCAGCCGACCCAGGGCCTGGCGCTGATCAAGGAAGCGATGCAGGCCTCCAGCGCCAACGACCTCGACACTCAGCTCGACCTGGAGCGCGACCTGCAGCGCCAGGCCGGCCAAACGCCTGATTATGCCGAGGGCGTGAAAGCCTTCATGGAAAAGCGCCCGGCGGTCTTTACGGGAAAAGCGAAATGACCGGTGCCGAACTCGCAACGCTTTCGGCCGAGACCATGTGGGCCAGCGACCTGGCCAGCCAGGGGCTCGGCATGGAGGTCGTTTCCGTCGAGCCCGGCAAGGCAACGCTGACCATGACGGTCCATGAGGCGATGACCAACGGCCATGGCACAGCCCATGGCGGCTTCATCTTCGCGCTTGCCGACAGCGCCTTTGCCTTTGCTTGCAATTCCTATGGCGAGACCACCGTCGCCGCCCATTGCAGCATCAGCTACATCCGGCCCGGCCGGCTTGGCGATCTGCTGACGGCCGAGGCACGCGAGGTCTCGCGCTCCGGCCGTTCCGGCATTTACGACGTAAAGGTCAGCGTCGGCGGCGTGACGATTGCCGAGTTCCGTGGCCACTCGCGCAGCCTCGGCAGTTCCTTCATCGGAATTGATGGACCGCAAACCAACAAGCCTGCATGATCCTGTCGGAGGACAGGTCGCGACGGAGGAGAATATGAACATGAGGTTCCCCAACATCCAATCGAGCCAGGATTTTGTCGGCCTCGATGAGCACGAGCGCGCTTCGCGCGACCGCATCCAGTCGCTGCAGCGCGAACGTCTCGCCTGGTCGCTGCGGCACGCCTATGAGAATGTGCCGTTCTACCGGCAGAAGTTCGACGCGGCCGGCGTCCATCCCTCCGATTTCCGCGATCTGTCCGATCTCGCCAAGTTCCCCTTCACGGTGAAGCAGGACCTGCGCGATACCTATCCCTACGGCATGCTCGCCGTACCGAAGGAAAAGCTCGCCCGCGTGCACGGCTCCTCCGGCACGACCGGCAAGCCGATCGTCGTCGGCTACACGAAGAACGACATCGACATGTGGGCCGACGTCATGGCCCGCTCGATCCGTGCGGCCGGCGGCAAACCGGGCATGATGGTCCACGTCGCCTATGGCTACGGCCTGTTCACAGGCGGTCTCGGCGCCCACTACGGAGCCGAGCGGCTCGGCTGCACCGTTGTTCCGATGTCCGGCGGCATGACCGAGCGGCAGGTCCAGCTCATCAGCGACTTCCAGCCGGACATCATCATGGTGACGCCGAGCTACATGCTGGCGCTGCTCGACGGCTTCACCAGGGCCGGCATCGACCCGCGCTCCACCACGCTGAAATACGGTATTTTCGGTGCCGAGCCGTGGACGAACGCCATGCGCCAGGAGATCGAGCACGCCTTCGACATGCAGGCGACCGACATCTACGGCCTGTCCGAGGTGATCGGCCCCGGCGTCGCGCAGGAATGCGTCGACACCAAGGATGGACTGCACATCTGGGAAGACCACTTTCTGCCGGAAATCATCAATCCGGACACCGGCATGCCGGTCGAGGACGGCGAATATGGCGAGCTGGTCTTCACCTCGCTGACGAAGGAAGCCTTCCCGATCATCCGCTACCGCACCCGCGACCTCACCCGCCTGCTTCCCGGCACCGCACGTCCCGGCATGCGCCGCATGGAGAAGGTCACCGGCCGCTCCGACGACATGATCATCCTGCGCGGCGTCAACGTCTTCCCAAGCCAGATCGAGGAAGCGCTGCTCGCCACCAACTGGTGCGCCGGCCACTTCGTCATCGAGCTCTCCCGCGAAGGCCGCATGGACAAGATGACCGTGGTCGCCGAAGCGCGCCAGGAGCATTGGGACGGCGAGGGCCTGCAGGCGCATGCACAGCGCCTGGCCAAGCACATCAAGGACACGATCGGCATTTCGACCGCCATCGCCATCCAGGCCCCGAACTCGGTGATCCGCTCCGAAGGCAAGGCCAAGCGCGTCATAGACAAGCGTCCAAAGGATTAGGTTTTTCCGATCGACCAAGGGCCGGATCTAAGTCCGAGCCCAGACTGCTGACATACTAACAGTTGCCTCCGTCACCCGGATTTGATCGGGATCCAGTTGCGCCGCGTTCGCGGCGCAAAAGAGGCTTTTTGCGCTCAAACACTTGAGCGCACTGGATGCCGGATCGAGTCCGGCATGACGGAGTCGCGCGGGTGCGGTAAGTTTTCACAACCTCGCTTGCAAAAGCACAAGGACAACGGACGCATCGCGTGCGACTTTGCCTCCGCGACGCATCTTGGGGGGAAGTGCGCTGCCAAGAACGAACAGCCGGACACGAACCGGCGCGCTTTACAGGAACCCCTCGCGCGCGAAAGGCATCGTATGCATCGATGCGCTACGCTTTGCTGGCCTGGGGCTGGGGGATGAAAGGCCGGTCGCTTTGAGCGCCGGCCTTCTTTGTATCCTGCTCGTCGTGAACGGTGGGGCGGTCGCAGCGCCCCACCCCAAGGCCTCACATCTGGTCGAAGTCGACCACGACATGGGCGCTTTTCGGATGCGCCTGGCAGGTCAGCACAAAGCCGGCTTCCACTTCCCAGGGCTCCAGCGAATAATTGACCTCCATCGGCGCCTCGCCCTCGACCACCTTGGCCCGGCAGGTCGAGCACATACCGCCCTTGCAGGCGAACGGCAGGTCCATGCCGGCGCGCAGGGCCGCGTCGAGGATCGATTCACCCTCGGCAACCGGCACCTCGCGGCGCTTGCCGTCGACCGTCAGGAGCGCGGTATGCGCCGGCGGTGCGTCGGGCGCGACCTTCACCGGCGCCCGCGGGCGGCCATTGAAGACCGAGACGAAGCGCTCGGTGTGGATGCAACTCTCGGCGATGCCGAGGTCCTTCAGTGTCGCCTCGAGATCATCGATCATGCCGGTGGGGCCGCAGATGAAGACGTGGTCAACCATCTTCGCCGGCACCATCGAGGTCAGCAGCACCCGTGCCTTCTCGCCGTCGAGACGGCCGTTGAGAACGGAAATATCCTGCTCTTCCTTGCTCAGCACGTGGAACACGGCGAGGCGGCCAAGGAAGCGGTCCTTCAGTTCCTCCAGCGCCGTGCGGAACAGCATGTCGCCGGTCGAGCGGTTGCCGTAGAATAGGAAGAAGTGGCTGTCGGGCTCCATCTCTAGCACGCCGCGCATGATCGACAGGATCGGCGTGATGCCCGAGCCGGCGGCAAAGCCGACATGGATGCGGCCATCACCGGGTGCGTTGGCGAGGCCGAAACGTCCGGTCGGCGTCATCACCTCCATCTCGTCGCCGGCCTTCAGCCCGTCGTTCACCCAGTTGGAGAAGATGCCGTCGTCGAGGCGCTTGATCGCGACCCGCAGGTCGCCGTCCTTCGGCCCGGAACAGATCGAATAGGAGCGGCGCAGGTCCTCGCCGCCGATCGTGGCGCGCAACGTCAGGTATTGGCCCGGCTCGAAACTATAGTCATCCGCCAGATCATCCGGCACGTCGAAGGCGACGGAGACGGCGTGGTCGGTCTCGCGCGTGATGTCGGCGACGCGCAGCCTGTGGAAGCGCGGGGCGTGCTGTGGAGCGGACGTCGGCGCATGGGCCTGGGCGGCGGTCGTGGTTTGTTGGGAAACGGACATCCGGATCACCTCGTCAATGACATTTGAAATAGTCGAAGGGCTCGCGGCAGTCCTGGCACTGCCAAAGAGCCTTGCAGGAGGTCGAGCCGAACTCGGCAAGCCGGTTTGTGCGGACGGACCCGCAACGGGGACATTGCACCTCGTCGGCGCCGAACAGGGCGCCGCGGCCGGCACGCTTTTCGGAGGGCGGGGCGATGCCGTATTCCTTCAGCTTGCGCTTGCCGTCCTCGGTCATCCAGTCGGTCGTCCAGGCGGGCGACAGCACCGTCGTCACCTTGACCCGGTCGAAGCCGGCCTTCTCCAGCGCCAGCTCCAGTTCCAGCGTGATCATGTTCATCGCCGGACAACCGGAATAGGTCGGGGTGATGAAGACTTCGAGCGCGCCGTCCTCGGCAATCTTCAGGTCGCGCAGGACGCCGAGATCATCGATCGACAGGACCGGGATTTCCGGGTCGGAGACGGTGGCGGCAACCGCACGTGCGTGCGCCAGCAGCGCGTCAGTGTCCGCCGGCGGAAAAGATGCCGGCATCGGCTGGCTTTCCCGCCCGGCCATCACCAGACCGCTCCGGGGATCGTGTGCTGGACGTGCTGCATTTCGGAGAGCAGGTGGCCGAGGTGCTCGCTGTGAATGCCGGTGCGGCCGCCCTTCTGCATCCAGCCGTCCTCGGGCGTCGTCAGTGTCGCTTCGTCGAGGACCGCCTTGACGTTGGCGCGCCACTGGTCGCGCAGGCTGCCAAGATCGACGGCGATGCCGGCGTCCACCAGAGCCTTTTCGGAGGCGTCCATCTCGAACAGCTCGCCCGTATAAGGCCAAAGCTCGTCGAGTGCCGCGGCGATGCGGGCATGGCTTTCCGTCGTGCCGTCACCGAGCCGGATCACCCACTCGGCGGTATGGCGCACGTGGTAGGCCATCTCCTTCTCGCTCTTGGCCGCGATCGCAGCGAGCGTCTCGTCCTCCGACTTCATCATCGCCCGCCAGTAGAGGTCGGCAAGGTTGGCGTAGAGGAACTGGCGCATGATCGTGCGGGCGAAATCGCCATTCTGCTGCTCGACGAGCAAAAGATTGCGATAGCCGCGCTCGTCGCGCCAGTAGGCGAAATCGTCTTCGGTCCGCCCCTCGCCCTCCGCCTCACCGGCGTAGGTGTAGAGCGAGCGCGCCTGGCCGATCAGGTCGAGCGCCATGTTGGCAAGCGCCATGTCCTCTTCCATCATCGGCGCGTGGCCGCACCATTCGGAGAGGCGATGGCCAAGGATCAGCGCGTCGTCGGCGCGGCGGAGCGTATAGAGAACGAGCGGCGTTTCGTTGACGCGAATGGTCTTCGCCATGGGTTTCCTCCAGGGTCGTCCGTCTTGGCGAACGATGAACGGGTCCTTCCGGCAGCGCACCACCGGGTCGTCATGCACGGATCGTCAGGCCATAAGCCTAAGCTTACATGTGGCCGACTTCCTCCGGCACGTCGTAGAACGTCGGGTGGCGATAGATCTTCGAAGCGGTCGGCTCGAACATCATGTCCTTGTCGGCCGGATCGGAGGCCGTGATCGCGTTCGACGGCACGACCCAGATCGACAGCCCTTCACCGCGACGGGTGTAGATGTCGCGGGCAGCCTGCAGCGCCAGCGTGGCATCGCTCGCATGCAGGGAACCGACATGCTTGTGGGCCAGGCCGTTGCGCGAGCGGATGAAAACTTCCCAGAGCGGAAAAATGTCCTTCATGTCCTGTTCTCCTTAAGCCGCTGCCTTGCGGGCGCGACGTTTTTCGGCGAAGGCGAGTGCGGCTTCGCGCACCCAGGCGCCTTCCGCATGGGCCTTGTTGCGAGCGGCGAGACGCTCCCGGTTGCACGGGCCGTTGCCGGAAATCACTTGCTTGAACTCGTCCCAGTCGATCGCGCCATATTCCCAGTGGCCGGTTTCCTCGTTCAACTTGAGGTCCGGGTCGGGCAGCGTCAGCCCGAGATAGTGGGCCTGCGGCACGGTGGCGTCGATGAATTTCTGGCGCAGCTCGTCGTTGGAGAAGCGCTTGATCTTCCAGCGGGTGGACTGGTCGGAATGCTGGCTTGCCGCATCCGGCGGGCCGAACATCATCAGGCACGGCCACCACCAGCGGTTCAGCGCGTCCTGCGCCATTTCCTTCTGTTCGGCATTGCCCTTCGACAGGGTCACCATGATCTCGTAGCCCTGGCGCTGGTGGAAGGATTCTTCCTTGCAGACCCGGATCATCGCCCGCGAATAGGGGCCGTAGGAACAGCGACAGAGCGGGATCTGGTTCATGATCGCAGCCCCGTCGACGAGCCAGCCGATCGCGCCGATGTCGGCCCAGGTGAGCGTCGGATAGTTGAAGATGGAGGAGTACTTCGCCTTGCCGGTCAAAAGCTGGTCGACCAGCTCCTCGCGCGAGACGCCGAGCGTTTCGGCGGCCGTATAGAGATAGAGGCCATGGCCGCATTCGTCCTGCACCTTGGCCAGCAGGGCCGCCTTGCGGCGCAGCGACGGCGCGCGGGTGATCCAGTTGCCTTCCGGCAGCATGCCGACAATTTCGGAGTGGGCGTGCTGGGAAATCTGGCGCGTCAGCGTCTTGCGGTAGGCTGCCGGCATCCAGTCGTTCGGCTCGATGCGATCTTCCGCATCGATGCGTGCCTGGAACTTTTCGAGCAGCGCCGCATCCTCGAGCTGGCGGTCGCCGGCATCGGGATTGGCGTTGAGAGCTTGCGTATACATGGCATCCTCCATCGAATGGGGGCACTATATGTAACAGAAATCAGTTCGACAACGATTTTTTGTAACACTTTGCGCTGCAACAAAGACACGTGGCTTTGAGCGTTGAAAATGAAAGGTTTTATACGAAACGGTCGGCCATCGAGATGCGCGACGGTTTCAGCGGTCCGTCCTCGTCCATGCCGTTCTGGTCGAGCCAGCGTTCCGACGCGGCGGCGAGATGGCGATAGAGCGCGGCGCACAGCTGCCGCGCCGCCGTCCCCGGCCAGTTCGCCGGCAGGATCGCCGCCGGCAGACCGGGATCGCGCAGCACGATGCGGCGATACTCGTAGATCATCAGCACGCGCGCCGTGATGGCGCCTAGATCGGACGGGTGCAGGCCCTGTTCGAGGGCGGCCAGCAGCGGGCTGAAATCGGCGATGAAATGGCGGTAGTGGTCGGCGAGGACGGCGAGCGGCCAGGCCCGTTCTGCAAGCGCGCGCATGTCGGCCTCCGAGCCTTGCGCCACAAGCCGTGGCTCATCGCGGGCGACCTCGGGGATGGTCCAGCCGGAGGGCGCAATCCAGGTTCCCGGCAAGGGAGCGCCATATCCGGCCTGCTCCAGCGCCTTGCGCAGGATGTCCCGGTCCGGCCCCGGCGCCGGCATCAGTATGGTAAAATGGCCATCCCAGTCGGCGACCTTCGGATTGTAGATACGGTTGGCCGCCTCGAAGAACGTCTCGCGTCCCTTCGCACCGAGCCGGTAGAAGCTGTTGCGGCCGACCTTATTGCGCTCCAGCCAGCCGTCCGCCGCCAGTCGCGACATCGCCGTCCGCACCACGCCGTCGGCGATGTCCAAGCCCTTGAAGAAGGAATTCAGCGTGCCGAGCCAGACCGAGCCGCCCCGCGGCAGCAAGGCGTCACCGTAAAAGGTGATTATGATCGACCAGGTGCGCGATGGCTGCGACTGCAGCCGGTCGAGCACCTGCGACAGTGCTTGCCGCAGGGCGGCTGCATCCGGCGGCTGTGTCCGGGTCTGTGTCGTCATCGCTGACCGATCTGGCTGATCTTGCCATCCGAAGCTTCGGGCAGGGCAACCTGCGGCGCGCCGGTCAGGATCAGGCTCGTGACCATGTCGGCATACGCCTCGCGCGTCAGCCCCTTGCCTTCGCGGAACCATAGGTAGTGCCAGTTGAGCATGCCGAACATCGACATGGTCAAGGGCTTCAGAAGCGGCCCCTTGCCAATCTCCGGCAGCGCTTCGGCCAGCGCGTCGGAAAGCAAGACGACAAGCTGGCGCTCCATCGCAAGCAGAACTTCGCGTCGGTCGTCGGAGAGGAGCTTCAGGTTGGCGATCTGTACTTGGTGCTCCGCATCGGCGTCGCGATATGCGTCAAGCAGGGCCATCGCAATCGCCCGAACCCGCAGCTTCGGATCCTCCGTCGAGGCGGAGGCCTGCCCCATCACCTCGACCAGCTCCTGCAGATGGTCGTTGAGGATGTCGAAGAGCAGCGCTTCCTTGTCCGGGTAGTAGTGGTAGAGAAGCGCCTTTGACACGCCACAGGCTTCCGCGATCATGTTGATCGAGGTTCCGGGAAAGCCGAAGCGGGCAAACAGCTCCGCCGAGCGCTGCAAGATCGCCAGACGCTTGGTGTCGTAGTCCTGGGCGCGGGTGCGGGCCATGTGCAGAAGTCCAATCGCTAGCCATTTTCGCCGCCGGCGCGCCGGCGCGCGGTATAGTTGCTTGATCGGTCTATCAATCGCCTGGGCCGGCGTAAAGTCGCGCCGGATCGGCGAACCGCCTGAAGCGTCAAGCGGAAATTATTGATTGACCAATCGGTCGGTTAATCATAACCTGACTTTCGCAAATTGCAAACTGGCCCTGTCGCGCCTCTTCGGGCGCCCGCCGAACCTGGACACTTTGGGAGGAGTTCCGATCATGACCTTCACGTCGACCCGTCGCGCGATTCTCGGCGCCGTCGCTGCCTCAGCCCTTCTTGCAGCAGGCGTTGCCCCGGTTGCCGCAGCCGACCCGATCAAGATCGGCTCCGTCGTGTCCGCCACCGGCTCCACCGCCTTCCTCGGCGATCCCGAAGCCAAGACGCTCAAGCTCGTCGCCGACCAGATCAACGCCAAGGGCGGCATTCTCGGCCGGCCGATCGAGCTGATCCTCTATGACGACGGCGGCGATGCCAACAAGGCGCTCACCTACGCCACCCGCCTGGTCGAGGACGACGGCGTCGTCGCCATGGTCGGCGGCACGTCGACAGGCGCCACGATGGCGATGGTCCCGGTGTTCGAGGATGCGGAAATCCCCTTCATCTCGCTAGCCGGCGCAATCGAGATCATCGACCCGGTCAATCCGTTCGTCTTCAAGACGCCGCACACCGACAAGACCGCCTGCATGAAGATCTTCGAGGACATGAAGGCGCGCGGCCTGATGAAGATCGGCATGATCTCCGGCACCGACGGCTTCGGCAAGTCGATGCGAAACCAGTGCATGAACGTGATCGGCGACTACGGCATCGAAGTGCTCGTCGACGAAAGCTATGGCCCGACCGACGCCGACATGACGCCGCAGCTGAACAAGATCAAGAACACGGAAGGCATCCAGGCAATCGTCAACCCGGGCTTCGGCCAGGGCCCGGCGATCGTGACGCGCAACTACGCGCAGCTCGGCCTGACCGCTCCGCTCTACCAGTCGCATGGCGTCGCCTCGAAAAGCTTCATCGAGCTGGCCGGCAAGGCGGCCGAGGGCGTGCGCCTGCCGGCGCCGGCGCTTTTGATCGCCGACAAGCTTGCCGACGACGACAAGCAGAAGCCGGTCGTCACCGCCTACAAGCAGGCCTACGAGGCCGCCACCGGCCAGCCCGTCTCGACCTTCGGCGGCTACGCCTATGACGGCCTGTCGCTGCTGGCCGCGGCGATTGAGAAAGCCGGCTCGGACGATCCGGCGGCGATCCGCGACGCGATCGAGGCGACGAACGGCTATGTCGGCGTGACCGGCATCTACACGATGTCGGCCGAAGACCACTTGGGCCTCGGCACCGAATCCTTCCGTCTGCTGCGGATCGAGAACGGCGACTGGGTGCCGGAGACGGCCGCGCAGTAAGTCGCGTCCCATTACAATCTTCGACGAGCGGGTAACCGGGCCATGAGCGAATTCCTGCAGCTGTTGATATCCGGGTTGACCGTGGGCGCCGTCTACGCGCTCGTCGCCCTCGGCTTCACGCTGATCTACAACGCCTCCGACGTGATCAACTTCGCCCAGGGCGACTTCGTCATGATCGGCGGCATGGGAACGGTGTTCCTCATGGCGGCCGGCCTGTCGCTGCCGATCGCGGCGCTGGTCGCCGTGATCGGCGCCGTCCTCGTCGGCCTGCTATTGCACCGGCTCGCGATCGAGCCGGCGCGCGGCGCCTCGCCCGTCACCCTGATCATGATCACGATCGGCGCCTCGATCTTCATCAAAGGCGTGGCGCAGATCGTCTTCGACAAGCAGTTCCACACCCTGCCCGCCTTCTCCGGCGCCGACCCGATCAATATCGCCGGCGCCGCCATCCTGCCGCAGAGCCTCTGGGTCCTCGCCGGCGCTATCATCCTTTTCGTCGCGCTCTACCTCTTCCTGACGCGCACGCTGACCGGCAAGGCGCTGATCGCCACCGCCGCCAACCGGCTCGCCGCCCGCCTCGTCGGCATCAACGTCCGTGTCATGCTCGGCCTCGCCTTCGGGCTGTCGGCCGCGATGGGCGCGCTTGCCGGCATTCTCGTCGCACCGATCACCCTGACCCGCTACGACATCGGCACGATCTTCGCGCTCAAGGGCTTCGCCGCCGCCATGGTCGGCGGCATGGGCTCGCCGCAGGGTGCCCTCGTCGGCGGGTTGTTGATTGGCATTCTGGAAGCGTTCGGCGCCGGCTACATCAGCTCGGCCTACAAGGACGCCGTCGCCTTCCTCGCCATCCTGCTTGTGCTGTTTGTCATGCCGCGCGGCCTGTTCGGCTCGAAGAGCGTGGAGCGCGTCTGATGGCGAAGTCGCTGCTCAATAGCCGCTTCCTGCCGCTTGTCGTACTTGCGGTCATCATCGCGATCGTCCCCCTCGTCGCGCCGTCCGGCTTCTATCTGCGCGTCGCGGCTCTCGTCTGGACCTTTTCGCTCGCCGCGATGGGCCTGACGATCCTGATGGGCTATGCCGGGCAGGTCAGCCTCGGCCACGCCGGCTTTCTCGGCATCGGCGCCTATTCGGTGGCGCTCGGCCCTGAATATCTTGGCCTGCATCCGCTGGCAGCCCTCGTTCTCGGCGCCGTGCTTGCCGGCCTGATCGCCTGGATCGTTGGCAAGCCGATCCTGAAGCTGAAGGGCTACTATCTGGCGATCGCCACGCTCGGTTTCGGCATGATCGTCTCGCTCGTCATCACCGGCGAGAGCGATTTCACCGGCGGTCCGGACGGCATGAAGGTCGCGCGGGCGACGCTGTTCGGGCTGAAGCTCTCCGGGGCGTCCACCTGGTACTGGGTGACCGCCGGCGTCATGCTCGTCGGCGCCGCGATCGCGCTGAACATCGGCGCAAGCCCCACGGGCCGCGCCCTGCGCGCACTCCATGACAGCGAGGTCGCCGCGTCCGCCACCGGCATCGACGTAGCCTCGAAGAAGCTCAACGCCTTCGTGCTCGCTGCGATTTACGGCGCGGTTGCCGGCGGCCTGATCGGGTTGATGAACGGCCTTGTGACCCCCGACGTCGCCGGCTTCATGAACTCGATCGAACTCGTCGCCATGGTCATCATCGGCGGCCTCGGTTCCGTCTTCGGTGCGGTGGTCGGGGCTGCCTTCCTGGTGGTGCTGCCGCAGGCGCTGACGGCGCTGCACGACTACGAACAGATGGTACTCGGCCTCCTGATCATGGTCTTCATGATCTTCCTGCCGGCCGGCATCGTGCCTGCATTGCGCAAGGTTTGGACGGAGCGTGCGGCATGAGCATTCTCCAGGTCGAAAACACCGGAATTTCCTTCGGCGGCCTCGTCGCGGTCGACAATGTCTCCTTCGCGGTCAAGCCGGGCGAGGTCTTCTCGATCATCGGCCCGAACGGCGCCGGCAAGACGACGCTGTTCAACATCGTCACCGGTGTCTACCAGGCCGACCGCGGCACCGTCATGCTGGACGGCGAGAAGGTCAGCGGTGTCGCCCCCCACCTGCTTGTCAAGCGCGGCATGGTGCGCACCTTCCAGAACCTGCAGATCTTCTTCCGCATGACGGCGCTGGAAAACGTTATGGTCGGGTTCCACCTGACCGAGAAGACGTCGTTCCTGTCCGACCTGCTCGGCCTGCCGGGCGTGGCCCGCCAGAACCGCACCACCCGCGAGGCTGCGCTGCAACTCCTCGACCGCGTCGGCCTTGCGCGTTACGCCGACATGTCGGCCGGCTCCCTTCCCTACGGCGCCCTGAAGCGCCTCGAGATCGCCCGCGCGCTCGCGTCCGAGCCGAAGGTGCTGCTCCTCGACGAGCCGGCCGCCGGTTGCAACGCCGTTGAGAGCGAGGCGATCGACCAACTGATCAGCGAGATTGCCGCAAGCGGCATCGCCGTCGTCCTGATCGAGCACGACATGAAGCTCGTCATGCGCATCTCCCACCGCATTCTCGTGCTGGCCGAGGGCAAGCGACTTGCCGAAGGCACCCCCGAGACCGTCCGCAACGACCCGGCGGTGATCGCCGCCTATCTTGGTGAACATGGCGCAAGGGAGGCGGATCGTGCTCAAGGTTGAGGGACTGAATTCCGCCTACGGCCGCATCCGCGTGCTGCACGACGTGTCGCTGGACATCGGCAACGGCGAGGTGGTGGCGATCGTCGGCTCGAACGGTGCCGGCAAGACGACGCTGCTGCGCGCGCTTTCGGGCGTGCAGCCGATCCTGTCGGGCCGTATCCAGCTGGCAGGCAAGGAGATCCAGAAGTTGCCGCCGCACGAGCGCGTCGCCCGGGGCCTCGTGCAGTCGCCGGAGGGACGGCAGATCTTCGGCCCGCTCAGCGTCGAGGACAATCTTCGCCTCGGCGCCTTCCGCCGCGGCCGCGACCGGACCGACGAGAGCCTCGCCGACGTCTATGCCATGTTCCCGATCCTTGCCGAGAAGCGCGCCCAGCCCGCTTCCGGCCTGTCAGGCGGCCAGCAGCAGATGCTGGCGATCGGGCGCGCCCTGATGGCCGAACCGGAGTTGCTGCTGCTGGACGAGCCCTCGCTCGGCCTATCGCCGCTTCTGATCGACCAGATCCTGGCCGCTGTCACCAACCTGAAGGCGCGCGGTATGGCGATCCTGTTGGTCGAGCAGAACGCATCGGCCGCGTTGGCAATCGCCGACCGCGGCTATGTGCTGGAAACCGGCGAGGTGGTCCTTGCCGGCGCGGCGAGCGCGCTGCTGACCGATCCGAAGGTCATGGAAGCCTATCTGGGATTGTAGCGGATAGCGCGACCCGCATCCGGAGCGGAGTTGCGGTCTGTCATCGCGGCGGCGCGTGCCTCCGATCAGGCCGTGCTCCCGTTTGTCGCTGTCGGTCTGCAGAAATCAGTAGAACACGTGGATGGGCCAGGCCGTGTGCTCCTGCCGCGCCTTCTGGGGAACGGCCGGCTTCAGCAGGTCCAGCAGCCTTATGCGGATCCTGGTCTCGGCCGGAGCTGGGTCCCGTTTGTCGGCTTCGCCTTCATCGGCTTGTCTCGGAATCGGCGACAGATAGCCGAGAGTCATTCCGCCCATATAGAACATGCATCCACCCCCGTCGTGCCCGACCGTTAACGGTCCAGCAACGATCATGGCAAAATCGTGGCGCGTGTCAATAGTCTATAGATTTGGTGGTTTAATCCGTTACGATCGGCCGACGACCTTCTTTGCCGGTTCGTCCTCTTCGGCCAGGCCGGCCACGCCGGGCGCGGCGACGAATTGTTCCAGCGTCATCGTGTCGAGGATGGCGGCGATGGCATCGCGCACTTCCGTCATCGAGCGGCGCACCTGGCAGGTCTCGGGGTCGGCGCAATCGTCGCAGGCTTCGTAGGCCGTACGGCTGGCGCAGCGGATCGGCGCCAGTGGCCCGTCGAGGACGCGGATGGCGTGGCCAATGCGGATTGCCGACGCCGGCTGTGACAGCGCATAGCCACCCCCCGGCCCTTTCTTGGACCGAAGGATGCCGGCATTGCGCAGTTCGAGCAGGATGGTGTCGAGAAACTTCTTCGGAATGTTGTTGCGCAGCGCGATCTCGCTGACGAATGCGGTTTCGCCGGGTGCAAGCCGCGCCAGGTCGACCAGAGCCTTCAGCCCGTACTTGCCCTTTTTCGTCAGCATGCCCGCCTGCTTTCTGCCTGCAAATCGACATTCGCCGGGTCGCGCACCAGGCGCACCCGCTTCCAGGAATTCACCCGTGTGTTCGGGGGATGATCGTCAGCCACCCATTACGGATGATTCCGACGCATTTTAGGCGCCAAGTGCTAAAAACGTATAAAAAATATGTATTTTATCGCAACTGCTTATGCAAGCCGACGGGTGTAAGGATAGCCACTCCCTGCTCGGTTTGCACGGAGCGCTGCCAAATGCATCCCGGCGGGTCGATCAGCCCCGCACAGCCTCGTCGCGCGTCGCATCCGCCAGGTGCCGGCGGCGAAGTTCGGCCTGGACCTCGTCCTGGAAATCCAGCACCTGCAGGCGCATTTCCGCCTCGGCGCAGCCAAGCGCCAGCAATTCGTCGGCAAGCTTGCGGCATTCCGTGCGCCAGTACCGCTGGGCCGCTTCGCCATGCAGAGCCTCCAACTCGGCAGCACAGCGCCGGACGATCCCCGTCCGCCGGGCCATCGGAAACGGCACTGGGCCAGTGCGCGATGTCAGGCCGATGTTTACAGATGCTGCGGTCATGTATGCTGTCCCCTCATGTGCGGTAAGTCCTGCATACGGGGCGCATGGTTAACGTCAGGTTTCCGGTCCGGTTGTGCTGTGCCGAAGCGGCTTGATGCAGATACGACAGAGTTGCCTACAGCAGGGCGGTGGGGATGTTTGTGGCGCCGCTATCCTTGACAGCCTGCATGACCACGAAGGTTGAGGTGTTGGCGACATTCGGCAGGCTGGAGATCTTTTCGCCCAGCACCTCGCGATATTTGCGGATGTCGGAGGTCCGCACCTTGAGCAGATAGTCGAAGGAGCCGGCGATCATGTGGCATTCCTCGACCTCCTGGATGCGGCGCACGGCGTTGTTGAAGGCCTCCAGCGCCTTTTCGCGCGTGTCCGAAAGCTTCACCTCGGCAAAGGCGATGTGGTCGAGGCCGAGCTTGCGCAGGTTGATCTCGGCATGGAAGCCGAGGATGAAGCCCTCGTCGATCAGCCGCTTCAGGCGCGCCTGGCAGGGAGTCTTTGACAATCCCACCCGCTTGGACAACTCTGTCACCGAGAGCCGGCCGTCCTGGCTGAGGACGTCGAGGATGCGAATGTCGAACTGATCCAAATCGTCGGTAGTTTGCGTCTTTGCCATTCATTCAGCCTTTCAAGTCGTCGATAAATAGATCGATCGGCCTAAATGAAGCGAAAATCAAGTCAACATGGTTTCAGCTTCGGTGCTACCATCCGGATGCTGCGCAATGTCACCATCCGGTGCGGGCGCGGCCAGGCCGGACGACCGGCTGAAACGACCAATCACCGACGAGCGCGCCACGATGATCAAGACCTCCTCCTCTCCGGAAACCGCCGGCTCCGCCGGTGAACGTCGCCCCTTTGCCGATTTTGCCCCGCCGATCCGCGAGCAGGGTCCGCTGCGCCAGGCGATCACCGCCGCCTATCGCCTGCCCGAGGCCGAAGCGCTGGCGCTGCTGCTAGAAGCCGCTACGGTCACGCCTGAACAGCGCGCCGCCATTGCCGCCACCGCCGGCAAGCTGATCAGCGCGCTGCGCGCCAAGCACAAGGGCACCGGCGTCGAGGGCCTGGTGCAGGAGTATTCCCTGTCGAGCCAGGAGGGCGTGGCGCTGATGTGTCTCGCCGAGGCATTGTTGCGCATTCCGGATACCGCGACGCGCGACGCGCTGATTCGCGACAAGATCGCCGATGGCGACTGGAAGTCCCATATCGGCGGCGGTCGCTCGCTCTTCGTCAACGCCGCCACCTGGGGCCTCGTCGTCACCGGCAAACTGACCGGCACCGTCAACGATCGCGGCCTGTCGGCAGCCTTGACCCGCCTCATCGCCCGCTGCGGCGAGCCGGTCATCCGCCGCGGCGTCGACATGGCCATGCGCATGATGGGCGAGCAGTTCGTCACCGGCGAAACCATCGACGAGGCCGTCACCCGCGCCCGTGCGCTGGAGCAGAAGGGCTTCCGTTACTCCTACGACATGCTGGGCGAGGCCGCGACGACCGCTGCCGATGCCGAGCGCTACTATCGCGACTACGAAAATGCCATCAATGCGATCGGCCGGGCTTCGGCCGGCCGCGGCATCTATGAGGGCCCGGGCATCTCCATCAAGCTGTCCGCCCTGCATCCGCGCTATTCGCGCGCCCAGGCCGAGCGGGTCATGGACGAACTCCTGCCCAAGGTGAAGGCGCTGGCACTGCTGTCGAAGACCTACAACATTGGTCTCAACATCGACGCCGAAGAGGCCGACCGGCTGGAGCTGTCGCTCGACCTGCTTGAGAGCCTCTGCGTCGACCCGGATCTGGCCGGCTGGAACGGCGTCGGCTTCGTCGTGCAGGCCTATGGCAAGCGTTGCCCGTTCGTGCTCGACTTCATCATCGATCTCGCCCGCCGCTCGAACCGCCGTATCATGGTGCGCCTCGTCAAGGGCGCCTATTGGGACGCGGAGATCAAGCGCGCGCAGGTCGATGGGCTGGCGGAGTTCCCCGTCTACACCCGCAAGATCCACACCGACGTCTCCTACATCGCCTGTGCCAAGAAGCTCCTGGCGGCGACCGACGCGGTGTTCCCGCAGTTTGCCACCCACAACGCCCAGACGCTGGCGACGATCTATCATCTTGCCGGCCCGGATTTTTCCGTCGGCAAGTACGAGTTCCAGTGCCTGCACGGCATGGGCGAACCGCTCTATGACGAGGTTGTCGGCAGCGGCAACCTGAACCGGCCCTGCCGCATCTATGCGCCGGTCGGTACCCACGAGACGCTGCTGGCCTATCTTGTCCGCCGCCTCCTGGAGAACGGCGCAAACTCCTCCTTCGTCAACCGCATCGCCGACCCGGCCGTGTCGATCGACGATCTGATCGCCGACCCGGCGGAGGTCGTTCGCTCGATGGCCGTCGTCGGCGCGCGCCACGACCAGATCGCGCTGCCTGCTAACCTTTACGGTGCGCGGCCGAACTCCGCCGGTTTTGACCTTTCCGACGAGACCGCCCTCGCCTCGCTCAGCGAAGCGCTCGAAGCCAGCGCGGCGGTCGCCTGGAAGGCCGAGCCGCAGCTTGCCACCGGTGTCGCCGGCGGCGAGACCCGCCCCGTCCTCAACCCGGGCGACCTGGGTGATGTCGTCGGCCAGGTCACCGAAGCCTCCGATGAAACCGCGCGCAAGGCCGTTGGCCTCGCAGCCGCTGCCGCGCCGCGCTGGGCCGCCGTTTCGCCGGCCGAGCGTGCCGCTTGCCTCGAGCGGGCCGCCGATGCGATGCAGGCGCGCATGCCGACGCTGCTCGGCCTGATCGTCCGCGAGGCGGGCAAGTCGCTGCCGAACGCCATTGCCGAAGTGCGCGAGGCGATCGACTTCCTGCGCTACTACGCCGACCAGGCACGCCGCACCCTCGGCCCGGCGCATGCGCCGCTCGGCCCGGTCGTCTGCATCAGCCCGTGGAACTTCCCTATGGCGATCTTCATCGGTCAGGTCGCCGCCGCCCTGGTCACCGGCAATCCGGTGCTCGCGAAGCCGGCCGAGGAGACGCCGCTGATCGCCGCCGAAGGCGTGCGCCTCTTGCATGAGGCGGGTGTTCCCGCCGAGGCGCTGCAGCTGCTTCCGGGCGACGGCCGTGTCGGTGCTGCGCTCGTTGGGGCACCGGAAACCGCCGGCGTCATGTTCACCGGCTCGACCGAGGTCGCCCGCCTGATCCAGGCGCAGCTCGCCGGGCGGCTTTCGGCCGATGGCCGGCCGATCCCGCTGATCGCCGAGACCGGCGGCCAGAACGCCATGATCGTCGATTCGTCCGCGCTCGCCGAACAGGTCGTCTTCGACGTGATCGCCTCCGCCTTCGACAGCGCCGGTCAGCGCTGCTCGGCACTGCGCGTGCTCTGCCTGCAGGACGACGTCGCCGACCGCACGCTGACGATGCTCAAGGGCGCATTGCACGAGTTGAAGATCGGCCGCACCGACAAGCTGTCCGTCGACATCGGCCCGGTCATCACCGCCGAGGCCAAGGGCATCATCGAGGGGCACATCGAAGGCATGCGCGGCAAGGGCCGCAGGGTCGAGCAGATCAGCCTCGATGCCGCGACGGCGAAGGGTACGTTCGTCCCGCCGACGATCATCGAGCTCGGCGGCATTTCGGAACTGAAGCGCGAGGTCTTCGGTCCGGTCCTGCACGTCATCCGCTACAAGCGCGACGACCTGGACCGGTTGCTCGACGACATCAACGCCACCGGCTATGGCCTGACCTTCGGTCTGCACACGCGCCTCGACGAGACGATCGCCCATGTGACGAGCCGGGTGAAGGTGGGCAATATCTATGTCAACCGCAACGTCATCGGCGCCATCGTCGGCGTCCAGCCCTTCGGCGGCCGCGGCCTGTCCGGCACCGGCCCGAAGGCCGGTGGCCCGCTCTATCTAGGCCGACTGGTCAAGACCGCGCCGATCCCGCCGCAGCACAGCTCGGTGCACACCGACGCGGCCCTTTCGGACTTCGCCAAGTGGCTCGGCCAGCGTGGCATGAACGCGCTGGCGCAGGCCGCCCGCGATACTGGAAGTGCTTCGGCGCTGGGCCTCGACATCGAGCTGCCCGGCCCGGTCGGTGAGCGCAACCTCTATGCGCTGCATCCGCGCGGCCAGATCCTTCTGGTGCCGCAGACGGAAGCCGGTCTCTTCAGCCAGATCGTTGCAGCGCTTGCAACCGGCAACCGGGTTGTGATCGATGCGGCCTCCGGCCTGCAGGCATCGCTCAAGGATCTGCCGGCGAGCGTTGCCGGCCGCCTTGCCTGGTCGAACGACTGGGCCAAGAGCGGCCCCTTCGCCGGCGCGCTGGTGGAGGGCGACGGCGAGCGCATTCGTGCCGTCAACGAGAAGATCGCAACCCTGCCCGGCCCGCTGGTGCTCGTCCAGGCGGCGTCGACGGAGGCGCTTGCGGCGCAGAACGCGGATGCCTACTGCCTCAACTGGCTGCTGGAGGAAGTCTCGACCTCGATCAACACCACCGCCGCCGGTGGCAATGCCAGCCTGATGGCAATCGGCTGACTCTGTGCGCTCCCCGCCCCGGACCTGCTCCGGGGCTGGGCGAAAGAACACGAAAGAAAATGGCGGCTCCGGTGAGCCGCCATTTTTGTTTCTTGATTGGCAATCGCTCGAAGGGGCGAGCCTTTAGCCCGGCCGAGCTTCAAAGTTCGCCCGGCCGCAGCGGCGCATAGTCGGCGGCATCGACCGCCGTCGGCCGCCCCTCAAGCTTCAGCTCGCTGAAGCGTGGCGCCGAGCGGGCGATGACCTTGCCGCGCCGCATGACGACGAGGCGATTGGCCTTCAGCCGCAGCGCTTCCAGCGTATCGCGTGCCTGCAGGATCACCAGGTCGGCGTTGCAGCCCTTTTCCAGGCCATAACCCTGCAGCCCCATCGTCTTGGCCGAATTGACCGTCAGCGCGTCGAAAATCTTCCGCTTGTCCTCGATGCCGGCCATCTGTGCGACGTGGATCGCCATGTGGCCGACCTCGAGCAGGTCGCCGGAGCCCATCGAGTACCACGGGTCCATAACGCAGTCGTGGCCGAAGGAGACGTTGAGGCCGGCCTCCATCAGTTCGCGCACGCGCGTCATACCGCGGCGCTTGGGGTAGGTGTCGTGCCGGCCCTGCAGCATGATGTTGATCAGCGGGTTCGGGATGACGTTGATCTCCGCCTCCGCCATCAGCGGAATGAGCTTGGAGACGTAGTAGTTGTCCATCGAGTGCATCGAGGTCAGGTGCGAGCCGGCGACGCGGCCCTGCAACCCGTAGCGCACCGTCTCGGCGGCGAGCGTTTCGATGTGGCGCGACATTGGATCGTCGGTCTCGTCGCAGTGCATGTCGACCGGCAGGCCGCGGTCGGCGGCGATCTTGCAGAGTGCGGACACCGACGCCGCGCCGTCGGCCATGGTGCGCTCGAAATGCGGGATGCCGCCGACGATGTCGAGGCCCATGTCGAGCGCACGGTTCAAGGATTCTACGCCGTCCTTTGCACGGTAGTAGCCGTCCTGCGGGAAGGCGACGAGTTGCAGGTCGATATAGGGGGCGACCTTCTCGCGCACCTCGATCAGCGCCTCGGCGGTGACGAGTGCCGGATCGCTCGTGTCGACATGGCTGCGGATGGCGAGCAGGCCCTGGGCGACGGCCAGATCACAATAACGCAGGGCGCGCTCCACCAGCGCCTCGCGCGTCAGCGTCGGGCGCAGCTCGGCCCAAAGCGCGATGCCCTCGAGCAGCGTGCCGGAGACGTTCATGCGCGGCAGGCCGAGTGAGAGCGTCGCATCCATGTGGAAATGCGGGTCGACGAAAGGCGGCGTCACCAGCCGCCCGCTCGCCTCGATCACCTCGCCGGCCTCTGCCTCGATCCGCGGCCCGACGTCGACGATCTTGTCGCCCTTGATTGCAATGTCGATGCCCTCGCGACCGTCGGGGAGATTGGCATTCTTGATCAGCACGTCGAACATGGGGGCACCTGTATAAATGGACGGAGGAAGACTCACGTGAGCTATCGGGAGGTTGTCGATTCGGCCCGGCCGGAAATTCTGAGCTTGTCGAAGCTTCAGTGATTCGCGGAGGCCAAATTGAACATTCACAAGAATGCCCGTTTGACGCCGTTGCGTCGAGAGGAGATGGCCGCGCCGTTGTTGAAGGCTACCTTTGCAAAGCCCATGCGCCGCAGACCTAAGGCGTGGCGGTTACTGATCTTTCCCACACCAACTTCCCGGGCAAGGCGCGCATCGCCTGGCGCGGTGTCGAGGTCGCGGTCGATTTCAGGTCGAGATCCGGAAAGGTTTGCACCGCCAGCCTTGGCAGAATGAAAACCTCGATCGCCACCGTCGCCGTAGCCCGGTGGGACAACGTCTTCTCGACGTCCAGCACGCCGTGATAGCCGCCAGTGCTCGGGCGGTCCTTGAGCCGACCCGCCTTACAGGACGTCGACAGCCTTCCCGAAACGCGCCTGCTTTCCATCATCGAGAACCAGGTCGACCGTCAGCGACGAATTCCTGCTGACGATCGTCTCGATCTCCGCCTGTCCCACGAGACTGGCCGCCGTCGAGAAGGCATCCGCCGTCGTCGCGTCGGGAGCGATCACCGTCACGCGGCGATAGCGGGGCGGCATGGCGCCGGAGCGCGGGTCGAGGATATGACCGAAACGACCGGCCCGATCGAAATGGAAGCCGGCGGCGCTCGAGGTCGCAACCGCTTTGTCGATCACGCCGAGCACGGTGTCGGGCTGCGCGCCCGCTTCCGTATCGGCAAGCCCGATGCGCCAGGCGCTGCCGTCCGCCGTCGCGCCGATGGCGCGGTTCTCCCCCATGCTGACAAGGCTGCTCGTAATGCCCCCAGCGCGCAACAGGGCCACCACGCGATCGGTGACATAGCCTTGCGCGATGCCATTCAGCGTCAGCGCCATGTTCGGGCGCGCGAAAGCGATCCGGTCACGGCTGAAGCGAACGGCATCGAACCCTGTCCGTGTCTGCGCTTCCTTGAGGTCCTGCCGCGACGGACCAGCCGCGTCGGCCGCGGGCGAAGAGAAGTGCCGGGCGTAAAGTGCCCACAGCGGCTGGATGGTCGGATCGAAAACGCCGTCGGTCGCTTCCCAAGCCGTCCGGCAGGCGCCCAGAACCTCAACCAGTTCCGGCGGCGGCACGGCCAGGCCGCCAACCCTGTTCAACTCGTTGAGGGCGGAGGCTTCCCGATAGAGGCTGAAGATGGATTCCAGCCTGTCCACTTCGCTGACGACGCGGCTGATCAGCCGTTCGGCAGCACTTCGGTCGGGATGGTTGATGATCAGCGTTGCCGGTGCACCGAGCGCCTGACCCTTCCAGATGACCGGTTCCACTGCGGCCTTAGCGAGGTCGGAAACGGATAGCAGCGGCAGGCCGCCGACCGCCGCGATGATCGTGATTGCCCGACGCCGGGAGATCAACTCAGCCATGGTCCTGCCCATCCGTGCCTGTTGTTTCATCGGCGGCGCCGGCGTCCTCCGGAGAAGCCTCGGCGCCGGATCCGAGGATATAGTCGTGCGGCATCTCCTCGAAGCGCACCACGCGGCCGCCGTGCGTGCCCGCGAAGGCGCGGGCATCGGCCTCACTGGAGAAGGGCACCGCCTCCTCCGTGCCCATCCCGCCTCGCCGCGAGCTGCCGATCACGAAGAATGCCGTCTTCGCATCGATCCAGTTCTCCGCGCCCGGCTCCTCCCAGTTCGGAGCCTTGCCCATGTCCGAGACATAGATTGCCGCAATATCGCGAGGTTCCTCGGGCAACATGGTGAATGCGAGCGTATCGCGCGCCGAGGAAAACCAGATGGCCTCCGGAACCTGCTGCAGGATGATCTGCCCCTTCGGGCCGGGATGCTCGAGCACGTTCATGCCGCAATAGCGGCCCATCGCATCCTCCGTCAGGGCAAACGGAGGCGGGGCGGCCACGTCCTCCTGCTTGTTGCAGGATGCCAGGAGAAGTGCGGCGCCCAGGACGGCGCACAGGACAGAAGGCTTCATACTTCCCTCCTCGAAAAGACGATATTCGCCCAGCCGAGCGGCACGGCGATCCAGGCGATCAGTGCCCCGATCAAAATCGGAGCCGACAGGCCGGTGTGGCCGGCGATCCCGCCCATGCCGGACAGGGCTGCGGTGTTGCCGGAGCCGAGGTTGAGCAGACGATAGGCGTCGGTCGGGTTGGCGACCAGCAACAGATCGAGGAGCAGCGCCGGAACGGCATGGCCCTGGGCCGCCACCAGCCCGCCGAGCAGAGCCATGTCGTAGATGAGGACGAAAAACAGCCAGATGCCAATGGCTATTCCGCCGGCCGTGCTGCGCTCCCGGGCAAGCGTACTGGTGAGATAGCCGATCGCAAGAAACACCGCCCCAAGCAGGACCGAGGATGCGACCATGAAGAGAAACGCCTGCCAGCTTTCGACGCTGATCTCAGAGCCGGTTATCGTCAGTGCCGCAGCCGCCGCGCCGTAACCGAACAGGGTGGCAAATGCGAGGATCGCCAGATGGCCGAGGAACTTTCCGAAAACCACCTCGCTGCGTCCGAGCGGATAGCTCAAAAGCAGCAACAGCGTCCCGCGCTCGGCCTCGCCGACAATCGCGTCGTGCGAAAGCAGCAGCGCAATCAGCGGCACCAGGAAGATCGTCAGGCTGGAAAGGCTGACGATGACGATGTCGAGGCGGTTGACGCCAACATTGCCGGTCGGCGCACTGCCGAGAAACGACAGCGTCAGCGCCAGCGTCGCCAGCAGCAGCGTGGTGGCAAGGACCCAGCGATTGCGCAGGCCTTCCTGGATTTCCTTGCGGGCAACGATCAGGACGTTCATCGGCTCATCTCCTGGCCGTCGAGAAAGTGGGCATAGAGATCGTCGAGCGTCGGCTCTGTGATGGTCAGACCGGCAAGCGGTGACGGCGGCGCGGTGATGTCGCCAAGCAGTGCGATCTTGTCTTCCGGCGAGACGTCGGCCTCGAAGATCCCGTTTGTCCCCGGCTTCCAGCGGCCGTTGCCCTGAGCCCAGGCCGGAACCGGCGCGTCCTTGGCGAGCTTGACGCTGATCCGGGTCGGCAGCCGCGCAATGCGCCGCAGATCGTCCAGCGTGCCGTCGGCGATCTTGATGCCCTTGTTGAGGATGATCACCCGATCCGCCCTGTCTTCGAGCTCGGTCAGCGCGTGCGAGGACAGGAGCACCGTCGTCCCACGCGTGCGAAGGTCGGTGATCAGGTCGTAGAAACTGCGCCGCAAGGCCGGATCGAGCCCGCTTGTCGGTTCGTCGAGCAGCAGGACGCGGGGCTCGCCGAGCAGCGCCTGGGCAAGGCCCAGCCGCTGGCGCATGCCCTTCGAGTAGGTCCGCACCGGCCGGGCGGCCGCCTGCGGCGCTAATCCGACCCGCTCGAACAGCGCGTCGGTGGAGGCGATATCGACGCGTTTCAGCCGGGCGTAGAAGGCCAGCGTTTCCCGCCCCGTCAGGGCCATGTGAAAGGACACGCTTTCGGGCAGGTAGCCGAGACGCTTACGCGCCATGACGTCACCCTTGCCGGGGTCCTCGCCGAGCATGCGAACGCTTCCCGCGGTGGGGCGGATGAGGCCGAGCATCATCTTGATGAGCGTCGTCTTGCCGGCGCCGTTATGGCCGACGAGCGCAACGGTCTCGCCCCCCTCGAGCGTCAGGGCGACATCCCGCACGGCATCGACCTTGCCATAGCGCTTGGACACGCCCTCGATATTCACGGTTGCCGTCACGGCTTTGCGCTCCTGTCTGCAATCGGTGCCATCAGCGGGTGGCTGTCGACGACGCCCCCCGGCAGCAACGCCGGAAACTGGGACTGTGCCCAACGGATGACCTGGACGGCCGGGCTGGTGGTGAGCAATTTCGCCTGTGGCGCGGTCCAGAGCACCCGATCGATCAGATCGTTCGGACGATAGGGGTTGTCGCCGATGCCGTCGCCGTTGAGGTCGAAGGCGGGATTGTCACTCCAGTAGTTGCCGCGGCCGTCGCTCGACCAGTCGACAAAGCGGGTACCGACGTATTTGACCTGGTTGCGGTTGTCGATGAAGGCGTTGCCGCTCAATTTGTTGCCTTCCGACCCGGCGGTGAAGTGGATGCCGATGTTACACCCCTCGAAGCGGTTGTCGAAAAAACGATTGCGGTTGGCATTGTAGATGAAAACGCATTTTTCCGGGCCGAGCCGCTCGCGCTGATCCGCAGCAACCTCACCGGCGTCTTGCTTCGGCATGCCGTGTTCGCCGCTCTGCACGCCGGCCGACAACCAGCGATCGATGGGCTGCATGCGCCCCCTTACCATGTTGTCTCGGATTTCCGAACTGTTGGCGGCATTGAGAAGCAGGCCGTGGTCGCGGTCGCCATCGGAGACGTTGCCGCTGATCTTCAGCCGATTCGAATACATGATCGCATAGCCGACAGAGTTGCCGGTCGAGACGTTGTCCCTGATCTCGCTGTCGTTCGTATACATGTAGTGGATGGCGAAACGCAGATTGCGGAAGTGGTTGCCGCTGAAGACGTTCCGCTTGCTGGCTGTGGTGGCGATCCCGTCCCTGCCGAAGCTGATGTCGTTGTCCTGTACCTTGGCGCCGGGCGCATTCCATATCGTCACGCCGCTGCCGGCTTCGCTCAGCCGGCCACTCTTCAGGCCGACGATGCGGTTGCGCCGGGCAATCGAATCCACCGCGCCGTAGAGATAGATTCCGGACAGGTTGTCGGTCACCGTGTTGTCTTCGATGACGGCACCCATCGCGGTCTGGGCGGCATAGATGCCGGAATCGCGGGCGGGCAGTTCGCGACCTGATCCGCTGACCGCAAGCCCGCGCACCGTGACACCCTCCGCCTCGATCCTGATGACGCTCCCCCGGCCATTGCCGCGGACCGCTGCCCCTGGCTTCCCGACGAGCGTCAGCGGCTTGTCGATGACGACCGGCCCGATATGGTCGCCCGGCTCGAGGGTGAGGACATCGCCTGGCATCGCCGCATCGATGGCCTGCTGCAGCGGCCGGCCGTCAACCGGCGCCACGGCCAGGCTGGCGGCCACCGCCACGGCTGGAAGGGCGGCCAGAGCGGCCGCCATCCCTGCTGTCTTTGTGAAATGCGCCGACATCACGCCGACTTGGGCTCGACGAACATGCGGCCCTTCATTTCCATGTGCATGGCGTGGCAGAACCACGAGCAGTAGTACCACCATACGCCAGGCCGGTTGGCCTTGAAGGTGACCGATGCGGTCGCCTGCGGGCCGATTTCCATGTTTACGCCGTAGTTGATGATGGCGAAGCCGTGGGTCAGGTCTTCCACCTCGTCGATGTTGGTGATGTATACGGTCACCTCGTCGCCCTGTTTGACAGTGAAGTCCTCCAGGCCGAAGGCCGGCGCTGCCGACGTCATATAGACGCGGACCTTGTCGCCGTCGCGAATGACCTCGCTGTCCAGCATCAGATCGATGCCATCCGCCTTGGCTTGGGCGACGGCATCGGCGAAGAACGGATCGTCACGGTTCCAGACATGGACCGGGTTGATCTTCGAGGCATGCACGATCGTGGCGTCATGCGGTTCGGCAAAGGACGGGCCGTCGTGCACGATGACCATCTCGTCGCCGGAAATGTCGATGAGCTGGTCGTTCTCCGGCTTCAACGGGCCGACGTTGAGATAGCGGTCCTTGGAGAACTTGTTGAGCGAGACGAGCCACTTGCCGTCGGCTTCCTTGGTCTGCCCCATCGACGTGTGGTTATGGCCGGGCTGATAATGGACGTCGAGCTTCTGGCGGATCGGATCGACCTTCTCGCCGGCAAAGGCGCGCTTGGCGTCCTCGATGTTCCATTTGCAGACCTGGCTGTCGATGAACAGCGTCGTGTAGGCATTGCCCTTGCCGTCATAGGCGGTGTGCAACGGCCCGAGGCCCAGTTCCGGCTCGGCGACGACGGTGTCGCGCGGCTTGATCTTGTCGTCGAACAGGTCGTCGAACTTGCGCACGTCGAACACGGTGACCGTCGGCGACAGCTTGCCGTTGGCGACGACGTGGATGCCGTCCGGCGCCGTATTCATGCCGTGCGGGCTGTTGGAGACCGGAACGTAGCGGGTATAGGGGGAACCCTTCCGGCCGTCGATGACCGGCACGCCGCCCATTTCCTTGAAATCGCCCTTGGCGACGGCTTCTTCGATCCGCTTGAGGTTGAAGATGACGACCCAGTCCTGCTCGCTGCCCATCATCTCGGCGAGGTTGACGCCCTCTTCCGAGTTGTAGCAGGTCGCGAACGCATATTTGCCCTGGTAGTCGCAGTCGACGTTGTCGAGGTTGCCGTCGACCATCACCTGCCATGCCACCTTCATGGTTTCGCCGTCCACGGCGGTGAAGATGGCGTGGTACTGCTTGTGATCGCCGAGGATCTTGCCGTCGTTCGGGATCGGAACCCGGTCTTCGCCGTTGCAGAACACGTAGCCGGTCTTCGGGTACTTCTGCACACGCAGGCCGTGCACCGTGTGCTGGTTCGGCAGCTGGATGATCTTGTCGCACTTCATCACGTCAAGACGAATGCGGCAGACGCGCGTGTTGGCCTTGTCGTTGGCAAAGAGATAGCGGCCGTCGTAGGTGCCATCGGTGAAGGACGGATGCGGATGGTGGAGGTCGCCGTTCAGGTAGATGCCGCCCTGGTCGCTGAGGAACTCGACGGTTTCCGGCAGCAGGCCTTCGGTCAGGATCTTGCGGCTTTCATTCGTCTGCCCCCAGCCGGTCGCACTGCAGCGGTTGAAGACCGGAATGCGCATCAGCTCGCGCATCGAGGGGAGCCCGACGATACGGACCTCGCCGGTCTGGCCGCTGGAGAAGAAGGTGTAGTATTCGTCGAGCTCGCCCGGCTTGACTTCATAGCTGTGGCCGTCGGCGTCCTGGGCAACTGCCGATGTAGCCGATCCGGCCGTCAGGCTGATGGCGCCTCCGACGGTTGCCGCGCCTGCTGCGGCGGCGAAAGCGGCCGATCCCAACATCTGGCGCCGATTGAGGCTAATTCGGTTCTCTTGGTCTGACATGGTGTCCTCTCCTTAGTTGGTTGACGGTGCTGGATTGTCCACTTGTGGATCTGCTTTCTGGATCGGCGCTCCCTTGTGGGTAACGACGGTCTTGGCTGGCGCGTCACCGCGCGACGCCGGTGTCGACAGCGCCATGAACTTCTCCCGCTTCAGCCGCACCTGGATCATGTGCGGACAGCGATGGTCGTCGTGATAGAGCTCCTGGCAGTGCATGCAGTAGATGCATTCGTTGACGTTGATCTGGCCCTCGGGATGGATCGACTGCACCGGGCATTCCTTGGCGCAGCGCTGGCACGGCGAGCCGCATTCGGGCCAGCGCTTCAGCCATTCGAACATCCGGATACGGCCCGGGATGGCGAGTGCGGCGCCGAGCGGGCAGAGGTAGCGGCAGTAGAAGCGCTCGATGAACAGTCCCGCCGACAGGACCGTCAGGGCGAAGACCACGAACGGCCATTCCCGTGCGAACTTGAGGATGATCGCCGTCTTGAACGGCTCGACCTCGGCAAAAACCTCGGCAAGCGCTACCGAATAGAGCGACAGACCGAACAGGCCGAGAAAGATGATGTACTTGATCGGCCACAACCGTTCATGCAGCCCCCAGGGGAGGCGAACCTGCGGCACCTTCAGCCACTGGGCGATGTTGTTGGTCAGCTCCTGCAGCGCCCCGAACGGGCAGAGCCAGCCGCAGAACGGTCCGCGACCCCAGAACAGCAGCGCGGCGGCGACCGCTGCCCACAGGATGAAGATCAGCGGCGCCGACAGGAAGAACTCCCAGTTGAAACCGGTGATCAGCGAATTCATGAAGGTCAGGACGTTGACCACCGAAAGCTGCGCGTTGGCGTACCAGCCGAGCCACACCAGGGTGAACAGCAGGAAGCCGCGCCGGATCCAGGCAAACATCACCGGGCGCTTCACCAGCCAGTCCTGGAAGAAGAAGATACCGGTCAGCACGAGCAGGGCGACGGCGGTGACGCCGATCTTGACGCGGTTCATGTCCCACATCCGCAGCCAAAGCGGCTGACCGTCGGCGATCTGCTGGTCCGTCAGGAGGTCGCCGGCCGGAGGCACCGGCGGAGCGGCGGGCACGGCCGCTGGCGCAGGCGGCGGGCTTTCGATCGTCACATAGGCATCGGGCAGCGTGTAGCCCAGATTGTAGGTGAGGACGGACTTGTCACGGCCCTCGGCACTGCGCTGGACCAGCATCTGCAACTCGAACGGCTGCAGGACGTCGAAGGCAAATTCGGTCGGCACGACGTAAAGGGCGATTTCGCGCAGGCGCGGCGCCCCCTCGGCTGCTAGGGCGGGAATGCGGGTATGGTCGCGGTCGCGGAAGCGAAGGCCCTGGCCGTCCTGCAGCAGCTCGATGCGATCGAAGATCCCACCGCGGACATAGCCGGATCCCTTGAACGAATAGGCGCCGTCGCCCGCGACCAGGATAGCGGCCTGTCCCGGCTTCAGCTTCTCCGCCAGCCGGTCATAGGCAGCATCGCCGAGCAATGTCCTGCCAATTGCCGGCACGCTGACGGGTGCGAGATAGAGGTCGATGAAGCGATCCTCGGGATGTTTGGTTTCCGGCTTACCGGCGGCAATCGTCTCACCGGCCTGCCGGAAGGCGTCCGACACCTCGCCCACGGTCATTCGGAGGCTGCGAATCGAGCCATCGCCAAGCAGGGTCTGCCAGTCGCTGGTCTCGGTTTTTGCCAGATTGAGCTTGCGAACTTCCGAGACGGCGGCCGCAGCCACGGGCGTGCCCTGCGCACTTAGGCGATTGCTGCGGATCAGCTGCACCGCCGACCGTGCGACGCTGTCGCCCATCACCAGCACGGTGACGGTCGCACCGCTGACGATGTCGACCTGCGGCGGACGCTCGGCGCCGGCGGCAACGCGCCCCATGTCCTTGCCGATCATCGCGTTCATCGAGGCGACGACCTTTTCCTCCGGTATGCCGATCAGGACGATCGGCTCCTTGTGGTCGACCAGTTTGAAGCCGCGAATGACGCCCTGGGCGTCGATGCCGACGACGATATGGATCGGCTTGCCGGAATAGCCGATCGAACTGGTGAAGTCGGAATTCAGGTAGGCATAGCCGAGTACGTCATCGCCGCGCAGGACCGGCACGATCGGCGGATCGCCGCTCGGTTCGCCAAAGCGGTCGGCGCCCTGGAAGAGTTCGCTCGGTTGGACCTTTTCGAGGAAGGTACCAAGCTGTCCGCCTGCAAAACTGGGAAACGCCAGTGCAAGAACGATCAGAAATGACCAAATCAAAACTGTTGCAATATTGCGGCGCGGCAAAGAGATACGGGTATCTGACATAGGCTCCGGCTTTCTATGGCGGTTAGGCTTATGATGTCAGGAGGCAACGATCCTTGATCTAGGACAAACTTTTTTGGTTGACTTTCGAAGAGAATGATTACCGAGTTCTTTAGGAGAGAAAATCTGTGACCAAATCAGAGCCTTGGATTGTCGGCTCCATGAACGAGGTGCTCGCGCTTGCGCGCTCCATGGAAATGGAAGCGATAAGTGGCTATGCGGCGCTGGCTCGACGGATGCGGGACGAAGACCAGCCCGCCCTCGCCGCGGTATTCGAGGCGCTTGTTTCCGAGGAGCAGGGTCATCTCGACAATGTCGAGAAGTGGATTGGAACGACGAATGCCGCGTCGGCGGCTCCCCCTCCGCCGCCACAGCCGATGTTCGACGACGAGGGCGCGGCACTGGTGGCTCCGGAGCTGCTCAACTCCTACCGCGCCTTTTCCATGGCGGTCAGAAACGAGGAGCGAGCCTTCGTGTTCTGGACCTATGTCGCAGCCCACGCCCCCACGAACGAGATCCGCGAAGCGGCGGAACGAATGGCGCGGGAGGAACTCGGGCATGTCGCGACGCTGCGCCGTGAACGCCGGCGGGCCTTTCATGCGATTCGCGACCGGCGCGGCGATGTTCCGGCCCTTGATCTTGCTGCCCTCGAACAGAAGCTCGCGGATCATCTGGCAAATGCCGCCGGGCGGGCGCCGGCCGGGGGAGGCGAGCAGATTCGGGATCACGCCCGCAAGGCACAGCAACGGGCCGCCGCCGTTGCACCGCGGGATCTCTCGAAACCTTCCCCCGAGCCCGATGTAATGGCCAGGCTTGTTCCGCTTTGCGAGCATCTGCTCGACCACTACCTTGACCTTGCGGAACATGCGCACGACGAGAGCCTGCGGCAGTTCGCCCAAGCCTGCGCGGGCGATCTGGTAGCCTGCCTGCACGCGGTCCGGGCACTGCCGCGGCATTGACATGGCATCCGCCTCCTGCGTGACGCACAGGAAATGGCGCGGCAGAGGCCGGAGAAAATGTCGCATTGTGCAGACGAGTCCGTCCGACTACGTTTTTTTCGGGTGGTGTGATGGCAGATATGACACACAGGTTGTGGGCTTTGGTGCGCGTCTTGTGCGCGATCGCCCTTCTGTCTGTCGGTTTTGCTCACAAGCCGCCGATGCTGGGTGTGCCCGACGGCATTGCGCTGAACGATTATCAGTACGTCCTGCCCGACGGAACGTGGCCCGACAACTGCCTGTCTCTGGCTGGCGGGCACGATGGCGGCGGCCTGGCCTTGAACAAGGGCTGCGAAGCCTGCCGGCTTGGCGCGGCGGCGGCATTGCCCGGCCCGGCCGATACGCTCGGCGAACCGATGCCTTGCGAGCGGGAGCGCAGAACTCCGATCCGCACGGAGGCGTTTTTCCATCGGTTGTTCCCGCCCAATGCGCCACCACGTGGCCCACCATCCGGCTTGCTCGTCAGAGCCGTCGCTGCCCTCGCGGCAGCGGCACCTTCAAGTCGCGCCGGAATCACCGTTTGATGGAACGTCCGGCCTGATACCGGATAGTCCTATGCTCAATACATCCACGACGGTCGACACCACCTTCGTCGAACCCATCAGATCCCAAAAATCCAGCTGTCGACCGGAAAGTTCGCCTGAACCGCTGCTTTACCCGCGTGGCGCGCAGGTCTTCGCCGGCAGTTTCCACCGTGACGCGCTCGTTCGCATTGTCGCGGGCTGTGTTTGCATCTTCCAGACGCTCCGCGATGGACGACGCCAAATCCTGGACGTCCTCGGTCCCGGCCAGATCTTCAGTGCGTGCCAGATCTTCGGTGCAGGCCCATACGCCACTGCGCCAGTCAGGGCCGTTGCGATGGCGATGACGCAATTGGAAGAAATGGACGGCGAAATGGATGCGTCCGGTACCGCCGATGTCTTTCAGCGCCTGCTCGGTCGTTCCCGCGCGCACGCCACGTTGCTCGGGCAAAAGACCGTCCCGGAAAAGATGGCAACGGCGCTGCTCGACCTGGCGAACCAGTTTCCGTGCAACGGCCCCGACGCGGGGGGAAACACACTCTCCTTCAAGCTTCACCTCACGCGCGCCGACCTTGCCGATTGGCTCGGCATGACCCTTGAAACCGTGAGTCGCTGCCTCAACGACTTCAAGCGCAGCGGCCTGATCGAGTTCGACCGACCGTCGGTCATCACGATCCTCAAGCGCGACATCTTGCTGTCGATCGCATCGGGCCGCCACGATGCCGATGAAACGGAAGGCCCAATGTTCCAACCGTAGGAAATGCCTGTACCGACACGACCTCGCCCCGGCGCGGCGATCTGGCCTTGGCGTTATCCTGGGGACCCGCGTTTGTCCGGATTGTGCGCAGGGTAGGGTGTCGGCAGCAGCAGGACGAGGCCAACGCCGAGGAAGACGACGAGCGCTCCCATGCCGAGGGCGGCCGATCCGGTTGCGCTGGTGATCAGGCCGACGGAGAGCGGGGCGGCAAAGGACGTGGCCCGCCCGGTCAACGCGTAGAGCCCGAAATATCGTCCGGCCTCCTCCGGCGCCACGCTGCGCGCCAGATAGGAGCGCGCGGACGCCTGCACCGGCCCAAAGGCAATACCGACAAGCAGCCCGTAGACGATATAGGCCTTCTCCGCGGGGGTGCCGAACAGACCGCCGGAATCGGCGGTGGACAGGGGGACGAGACCAAACAGGGTATGGCCCGGTGCCGTCGAAACGATACCGAGGGTGGCGATGGTCAGGCATATGAGGCTGGCGACGACCACGCCCTTCGAGCCGAAGCGGCTGTCGAGCCGGCTTGCCCACAGGCAGCCACCGATCGCCACCACGTTCAGGATGATGCCGTAGATGCCAAGCTCCATCGTCTGCCAGGCAAACATGCCCGCCGCAAAGGTGCCGCCCAGCGCCAGCAGGCCGTTGACGCCGTCCTGGTAGATCATTCGCGCGATCAGGAACCGGACGATGCCGGGGCGCCCTTTCAGTTCGGCAAATGTGTGACGCAGATCCGCAAGGCCCGCCACAACCGCGGGGCCGATGCGCATGCCGCGTCCGCCATCGGGCGTGAACAGGAACATCGGCAGGACGAAGACAAGATACCAGACGGCTGAAATCGGCCCGGTGATGCGCGCGTCCTCGCCCTTGGCCGCGTCTAGGCCGAACAGCGGCCCGATGCCGAGCGCCGTCCTGCCGGTTTCCGGGTTGGCCGCCAGCAGCAGCACGACGCCGATCAGGACGATCATGCCGCCGAGATAGCCGAGCCCCCAGGCGAGGTTCGAGATGCGTCCGGCCTCCTGCGGCGGCACCAGCCTCGGCATCATAGAATCGTTGAAGACGATCGAAAACTCCGCGGCGATGGTCGCCAGCACGATCATCGCCAGCGGCATGAGAAGACCTGTTCCGGGCACGGCATACCAGAGCATCCAGAGCGATACGATCTGGACGACCGCGAAGAAACCGATCCAGGGCTTGCGCCGGCCGGTCCTGTCGGCGACCGCGCCGAGCACCGGGGAAAGCACGGCGATGATGATGCCGGAGATCGTGAGCGTGTAGCTCCAGGCGGCCTGTCCGGCCACCGGGTCTGCCGCCATCCGCGAGACGAGATAGGGGCCGAAGATGAAGGTGGTGATGACGGTGAAGAAGGGCTGGGCCGCCCAGTCGAACAGCATCCAGCCCCAGATGCCGATCCGCCCTGCTCGGCGTCCGGCCGTATCTTCCCTGCCTGTCATCGCCCCTCCGGTGCCGAGCTTGTGCAGCCGCCCATGCCGGCGATGGCACAGGGCCAGAGACAAGAGCCGATGGTTAGCCGACTATCGTTTTCTCGGGCGCCTCATGCTGCCGGGCGTCGGGGCGCCCGGCAGGACTTTCTCACCTTGCCCGGCCGTGCGCAAGGTCGCTCAAAGAGCCGGCGGCGACGGAGATCTTCGCAAGCGTCGCTTCGCCGGCCTCGGTCAGCGCGCCGAGGCGTCCCGTCACCAGGCTCAGCCTTTCGCCGTCGGCAGCCCGCCAGGCCAAGAGCGGTTGCTTGTCACCCTTGTGCTTGGCGAGCACGGACATGGTGAGCTCGCGGCGCGCAAAGGCGATATCGGCGAGGTTGCGCGCCAGTGCGAGCGATTCGTAGAGGTCCGTGGTCGGCACGCGCGCGGCCGCACCGAGCAGGGCCCCGATGTTGAGGGTCTCGCTGATGCCGGCAAAGGTCTGCGCCGTGCGCACCAGATTGTCGCCCGTCTGGGTGGCGATCAGCATGATCTCCGGAACGAAGCTCATCGCCAGAAGGTCGGCGATCTCGCCCGCAAGCTGCTCCGGAACGCCCTTGTCCTCGAACGAGAGCGCTTTGCGGCGCAACTCCTCGCGCGCCGCCTCGGGCATCAGGCTGGCGAGATGCGGCCGCAGTTGCTTGAGCGCCTGCTTCAGCTTGTGCACCGCCGTGTCCATCGGCGCGTTGATGGCGCCGGTGGTCAGCAGCAGCGCCGTGGCGTTGGAGAAGATCCGGCCGAGATCCTCGTAGACCTCGTTCTGCGCCGATCCGGCGATCGCATTGTCCAGCGCATCAGCGGCCGCATAGAGCGGGAACAGCTCGTAGCCCTCGAAGGCCAGCATGGCCGCCTTGACGACGTCCGCGCTCGAATAGCCGGTGCCGTCGGTCAACTGGCTGACGAAGGCCGGCCCGCCGCGGTTGATCACGCCATTCGCCAGGATCGTCGCGATGATCTCGCGGCGCAGCCGGTGCGACCGGATGTCCTCGGCATAGGCGCGCTGCATCTTTGCCGGGAAATACTTGATCAGGGTCGGCTCGAAATAGGGATCGTCCGGCAGGTCGCTCTCGAGGATCTCGTCGAACAGCACGAGCTTCGAGTAGGAGAGAAGCACGCCGATCTCCGGCCGCGTCAGCGGCTTGCCGGCGTGGTAGCGTTCGTCCATCACCTGGTCGCTCGGCAGCATCTCTACCTTGCGGTTCAGCTGTCCGGCAGCTTCGAGCCGCGTCATCAGCCGCGACAGGCCGGGACGGTTCGCCTGGCCCTGCCGCTCGCAGAGCGAGATCGCCAGCGACTGCAGGTAGTTGTTGCGCAGCACCAGCTGCGCGACCTCGTCCGTCATCGAGGCGAGCAGCGTGTTGCGCTTCGGCCGGGTCAGCCGCTCCTCGCGCATGGCCGAGGCGAGCGCGATCTTGATGTTGACCTCGACGTCCGACGAATTGACGCCGGCAGAGTTGTCGATCGCGTCCGAGTTGCACCGGCCGCCCTTGAGACCGAAGGCGATGCGGCCGCGCTGGGTGACGCCGAGGTTGGCGCCCTCGCCGATCACCCGGGCCTGCACCTCCTCGCCGGTGACGCGGATCGCGTCGTTGGCGCGGTCGCCCACCTCCGCGTCCGTCTCGCTGGCAGCACGGACATAGGTGCCGATGCCGCCGAACCAGAGCAGGTCGACCGGCGCCTTGAGGATTGCGGTCATGATCTCGAAGGGGGTGGCCTTTTGCTTGTCGATGCCGATCGCGGCCATCGCCTCGCTGGTCAGCGTCACGGATTTTTCCGTGCGCGGGATGATCATCGCCCCCTTGGAGAGGGCGGCGCGGTCATAATCCTGCCAGCTCGAGCGCGGCAGCGCGAACATGCGCTTGCGTTCGGCGAAGGAGAGCTCGGTATCCGGGCTAGGGTCGATGAAGATGTCGCGGTGGTCGAAGGCGGCGATCAGCCGCGTCTTCCGCGACAGCAGCATGCCGTTGCCGAACACGTCGCCGGACATGTCGCCGACGCCGACCACCGAGAAAGGCGTCTTCTGGATGTCGATGTCCATCTCGCGGAAATGGCGCTTCGCCGTCTCCCAGGCACCGCGCGCGGTAATCCCCATCTTCTTGTGGTCGTAGCCGGCCGAACCGCCGGAGGCAAAGGCGTCGTCGAGCCAGAAACCGGCCTCCTGCGCCAGCGCATTCGCCGTGTCGGAGAACGTCGCCGTGCCCTTGTCGGCGGCGACGACGAAATAGGGATCGTCGCTGTCGAGCCGCACGGTGTCACGCGGCGGCACGACCGCCTGCCCCTCGATGTTGTCCGTCACCGACAAGAGCGTGCGGATGAAGGTCTTGTAGGCCTCCTTCCCGGCGTTGAAGACCGCATCGCGGCTGCCGCCGACCGGCAGTTGCTTCGGATAAAAGCCGCCCTTGGCGCCGACCGGCACGATCACGGCGTTCTTGACCTGCTGCGCCTTCACCAGGCCCAGCACTTCGGTGCGGTAGTCCTGCGCGCGGTCTGACCAGCGCAAACCGCCGCGGGCGACGCGGCCGTAGCGCAGGTGCACGCCCTCGACTTCGGCGCCGTAGACGAAAATCTCGCGGAAGGGCTTCGGCTCCGGCAGTCCTTCGAGCGCCTGCGGATCGAGCTTGAAGGCAAGGGCGGGAAGCGGCCGGCCCTCGCCGTCGCGCTGGAAGTAGTTTGTCCTGAGCGTCGACTGGATCGCGTTGACATAGCGGCGCAGGATCCGGTCCTCGTCGAGGCTCGGCACGCCGGCCAGCGCCTCTTCGATCTTGGCGGAGAGCTCGCCACCCTGCTTTTCCCGCTTGCGCTCGGCAAGCTTCGGGTCGAAGCGAGTCGCAAACAGGTGGAACAGGTCGGCGGCGATGAGCGGATACTTGTTCAGCGTGTCGGCGATGTAGTCCTGCGAGTAGGCGATCCCGGTCTGGCGCAGATAGCGCGCGTAGGCGCGCACCACCATGATCTCGCCGGCATTCAGGCCGGCCGTCATCACCAGGCGATTGAACGTGTCGTCGTCCGTGCGGCCGTGCCAGGCCGACAGGAACGCTTCCTTCAGCACGCCGGCGAGCTTCGGTAGGTTGATGTCCAGCCCGTCGCGATGGCGCAATTCCATGTCGTGCAGCACGACGAGCCGGCGCGAGCCGTCTTCCTGCATCACTTCGATGTCATGCGTCTGCTCGCTCACCACGTTGAAGCCGAGGTTCTCCAGAAGCGGCACGCGCCGCGACAGCGACACCGCGTCGCCGGCATGGAAGATCTTCAGTTCGAGCATCTTCGTGTCGGTGTTGCCGGGCTTGCGGTAGAAGGCGATGTGGATCGGGTCGGCTTCGGTCGCTGCCTCGATGATGCCGAGGTCGGCGTGGGCCTCCGCCGGGGTGAACGCTTCCTGATAGGCTTGCGGCGCGATCAGCTTGGTCGCATCCGGCCCGGCCAGCGCCTCGAAACGGTCGGTCCAGCGGGTGGCGATATCGCGGACCGCCAGTTCGAGCTTCTTCTGCGGGACGCGCGGCGTCTTGCCGCCGGAGCGGCCGATGATGAAATGCACGCGCGCCAGGCCGCCTTCCGGAAAGGCCGGATAGTAGGCGGACACGCGCCCATCGTAGACCGTCTTGAGGTAGGCGCCGATTTTCTCGCGTACGTCCGAATCATACTGCTCGCGCGGCACGTAGACGATGACGGAGACGAAGCGGTCGAAATGGTCGATCCGTGGCAATACGCGGATGCGCGGCCGGTCGCCGAGTTCGTTGATCTGCTCGCAGAAGGTCGCCAGCAATCCCGTATCGATCTGGAAGAGGTCGTCGCGCGGATAGGATTCCAGCGTGTTGATCAGCATCTTGCCGGAGTGGCTCTGCGGATCGTAGCCGAAATGCTCGATGATCGCCTGGACCTTGGAGCGCAGCAACGGGATCTGCGACGCGGCGTGGGTGTAGGCGGTCGAGGTGAACAGGCCGACGATCCTGAGTTCGCCGGTGACGTTGCCGTCGGAGTCGAACCGTTTCACGCCGATGTAGTCCATGTAGGCGCGGCGGTGGACGACGGAGCGCACGTTCGCCTTGGTGACGATCAGGAACTCGGGCCCTTCCAAGAAGGCCAGGATTTCGGGCGTCGTCGTCACCGCGTCCTTGCCGAGCCGCAGCACACGCACATCCGGATCGGACAAAATGCCAAGGCCCTTGCCGGTGCCGCGTTCGACCAGCGCCTTGTCACCCTTGCCGCTGTAGATGTACTCGCGCATGCCAAGGAAGGTGAAGTTGTCGTCGCGCAGCCAGTCGAGGAAGGCGATGGCCTCGTCCTTGTCAGCCTGGCGGCGCGCGCCGCCGTTCTGCGCCATCTCCGAAACCGCAAGCGCCAGCGTGTCCATCATCGGCTTCCAATCGCCGACCGCCAGGTGAACCTGGGTGAGCACATGGTGGATGCGCTCGATCAGGCTCGCCGCCTCGGAGGCGCCAAGCGCCGTGAGATGGATCTCGATGTGGCTGACGCGATGGGCCGGATCGCTCGGCTCGTCGGGGGAAAACAGCCTCGGCTCCTGGTCCGGTTCGATCACCAAAATCGGATGGATGGCAAGATGGATGTCGCGGTGCGTGCTCGTCACCTCGCCCATCACCGAGTCATACAGGAACGGCTGGTTGCGATCGGTGACTGACAGGATCGAGACCGGCGTTCCCTGCGGGGCGATGGCAGCGGCCGTGGTGACCGTCACGCGCGGTTCGCAGCCGTCCCAGGCAAAGATCTCTGCGTAGGCATGGGCCGCGGTCGCCGCCAGCATCTCGTCGCTGTAGAGGTCGAGATCGTCGTTGCTGGCTCGCCCGAAGAGGATCGAGGGATCGATGAACTTCTCCCCTCTCTTCGCCGCGGCAGCCGCCACCGCATCGATCTGTTTCTCTCTCCTTGTATTGCTGCGTGTAGACATGAATTTCCCCCGAAATTGGATGACAGGACCCTAGCAGAAGAGAAATTCTCCTCGCGACGTTTTTGTAGCTATTCGGCTGATTTCAATCGATTTTGTCCGAAAATCTCCAAAACCGGCGGCAATCTCCGCAAAAAAATGGGCAATTTTCGAATTTTCTGGTCAAAATCGGCAGAAATTGCCGCATTCCCGAAACGCCCCTGATGGGGTTTGGAGGCCCCCGATCGAGGATTTCGGCCAAGCGTCAGCGCATGTTTACTGTCCGCCCAACATTTTCTTGCGGATGGTAAAGCCATGGTTCAATGGATGATCGTTGGCGCAACCGACCTGGAAAGACGCATTGGATGAGCGAAGTCGAAATGGGCGCGATCCTTGTCATATCGAGCCATGTCGTGCGCGGCACGGTCGGAAACCGGGCCGCGGTCTTCGCGCTGGAATCCCTCGGTCATCCGGTGTGGGCCGTTCCCACCGTCATCCTTCCCTGGCATCCCGGGCATGGCCGGGCAACACGGGTCGTGATCGGCGCCGGCGAATTCGACGCACTGGTCGACGACCTGATCGGCGCTCCCTGGCGCGGCGAGATCAAGGCGGTGCTGTCGGGCTATATCGGCGAGGCGGCACAAGCCTCCTCGATTGCCCGCCTCGTGCGCGCGCTGCGGGCCGAGAACCCGGAGATCGTCTATCTCTGCGACCCGGTTTGCGGCGACGAAGGCGGCCTGTATGTGCCGCTTGCCACCGCCGAGGCGATCCGCGACGAACTGCTGCCGCTTGCCTCGATCGCCACCCCGAACCGCTTCGAGCTCGCCTGGCTTGCCGGTGCACCGCTCGAGACGAATGCCGCGATCATGGACGCAGCGCTGTCGCTCGGACCGTCGCGCATGCTGGTCACCTCCGCCGTGGCGATGATGGCCGGAAGCACCGGCAATCTCTATCTTTCCGGCCGGACGGCCCTTCTCGCCGAGCATCGCCAGGTCCCCAACCCGCCGAACGGGACAGGCGATCTCGTCGCCGCCGTCTTCCTGTCGCGGCTGCTCGAGGGCCTGTCCGAGGAGCGGGCTTTGCAGTTGGCGACCGCCAGCGTCTTCGAGATCGTGGCGCGCAGCGCCAAGCGCGGTGCAGACGAGCTGACCCTCGAGCAGGATGCCGCCAGCCTCGCCACGCCGATGGCCATGGTGCAGATGCGCCGGCTCGTCCATCCCGCCGCCAAACGAACCCGGTAGGCGCCGCAAACGCGTAGAATGTGGCTGGTAGTCATCTCCTTGCCCGGTTGCACGACGATGAAAAATCACGGCGCCGTCAGGCTTGCGCAGCGAGGCTGTGCCCGATACAGCATTTTTCCGCGCTTCTACTCATTCGTCATAGTACGGGAGTACCGACCAAATGCATCGCTTTCCGGACCGCCTTCTGACCGGTTATCAGAATTTCATGGACGGACGCTTCAGCGAACAGCAGCAGCGCTACAAGGCGCTCGCGGAAAGCGGCCAGAAACCGAGGACGATGGTGATCGCCTGTTGCGATTCACGCGCGGCTCCGGAAACCATCTTCGACTGCGGTCCCGGCGAACTGTTCGTGGTCCGCAACGTCGCCAATCTGATGCCGCCCTACGAGCCGGACGGCCATTACCATTCGACCTCGGCCGCCCTTGAATTCGCGGTGCAATCGCTACGCGTCTCCGACATCGTCGTCATGGGCCACGGCCGTTGCGGCGGCATCAAGGCCGCACTTGATCCGGATGCGGAACCGCTGTCGCCGGGTGATTTCATCGGCCGTTGGATGAACCTTTTGAAGCCGGCCGCCGCGCAGATCCAGAACAACGACGTGATGACCGCCAGCGAGCGCCAGCGCGCGCTGGAACGCGTCTCGATCCGCAACTCGATCGCCAACCTGAGAACGTTTCCCTGCGTCGAGATTCTCGAACAGCGCGGCAAGCTCAACCTGCACGGCGCCTGGTTCGACATCTCCACCGGCGAACTCTGGATCATGGACGCGAAAACCGGCGACTTTGGCCGGCCGGGAATGTGACGAAGACACTCTGCGCGTGCCCGGGCCAGACTGCCGACGGAACACTCATACGCGCAATCCGCCCTCTTCCGTCGCCCCGGACTTGATCCGGGGTCCAGAAACGCCGCGTCGGCGGCGCGCGAGGGTCTCTCGCTCAAGGACTTGAGCGCGCTGGATGCCGGATCAGGTCCGGCATGACGGGTTCGTTGAGGCCGCTCGAAATATAAGAAGGCTTCGCCCGTGATCGCGGCCCGACAGGTGCCGGGCCTTCGGATCAAGCAGTCAGAACCGGCGTCAGCCGCCGTCGATCTCCGCGGCGATGATGGCGATCGCCTGCTGATAGACGCTGGCCGCGTTCCAGCCCTGAATGGCTGCGAAGTTCGTCTCACCCGGCTGATAGCCGGCGCCGGCGCTCCAGCCGTGGCCGCGCAGGAAGTTTGCGGTCGAGGCGAGCGCGTCCGCCTTGGAGCGGACGAGGTCGATGCGGCCGTCGCCATCCCCGTCCACGCCGTATTTGAGAACGTTGACCGGCAGGAACTGGGTCTGACCGATCTCGCCATGGGCCGCGCCGCGCGCCTGCGTGCTCAACGTGCCGCTCTGCACGAGATTGAGGGCCGCGTAGAGTTGGTTGGTGAAGTATTCCGAACGCCGGCAGTCATAGGCGAGCGTGGCCACCGCCGAAAGCGTGTGCTCCTTGCCCAGGAAACCGCCGAAGCCGGTTTCCATGCCCCAGATCGCGATGAGCGGTCCGGCCGGCACGCCGTACTGGCTCTCAATGCGGGCGAAGAGAGCCGCATTCTGCTTGCGCAGGCCCTTGCCACGGTTGATGATCGTCTGTCCGCCGCGCTTCTGCATGAACTGGTCGAGCGACAGCTTGAAGCTCTTCTGGCCGCGGTCGGCACGGATCGTCGCCCGGTTGTAGCCGACCTCGGCAAACGCCCTGTCGAGGGTGCGCGGGTCGATTCCATTGCCGGAGGCTTCTGCCTTGAACTGGTCGACCCAGCCTGCGAACCCATTGGCGTTGTCGCCGCATGGCGCGGCCAACGTCACCGCTGGAATCGCCGCCGTCAGCATCGCTGCCGCTAGCCCCTGGAACATCCTTTTCATCAAGCCCATAAAATCAACTCCGAGATCTCGAACCGCTTTGCTTCACAAACATGCCAATGCCCGTCAGGCGAGTCGTTGCCGCTTAACGCAATCGGCGGGTGCCATACCCGCCGACAATGTCGCGATCAAGGCAAATGTCCCGCCCCCGTCTGACGGTTGAGGCGGGACCTTTATTTTCACGCTCTATGCTGCTGTCCCTCAGGCGGCCTGCTTCTTCGCCTTGATCAGCCCGCGGTTGACGAGCAACTCGGCGATCTGGATCGTGTTCAGTGCCGCGCCCTTGCGCAGGTTGTCGGAGACGACCCACATGTTGAGGCCGTTCTCGACCGTCGCGTCCTCACGGATGCGCGAGATGTAGGTGGCGTCCTCGCCGGCCGATTCGTAAGGGGTGATGTAGCCGCCGTTTTCCGGCTTGTCGATCACCTGGCAGCCCGGCGCTTCGCGCAGGATATCGCGCGCCTCTTCGGCGGTGATTTCCTGCTCGAACTCGATGTTGACCGATTCGGAATGGCCGATGAAGACGGGAACGCGCACGGCCGTGCAGGTCACCTTGATCTTCGGGTCGAGCATCTTCTTCGTCTCGGCCAGGACCTTCCACTCTTCCTTCGTGTAGCCGTCCTCCATGAACACGTCGATGTGCGGGATGACGTTGAAGGCGATGCGCTTGGTGAACTTCTTGCTCTCGATCGGGTCGGCGACGAAGACGGCGCGCGTCTGGTTGAAGAGCTCGTCCATGCCCTCCTTGCCGGCACCGGAAACCGACTGGTAGGTCGAGACGACAACGCGCTTGATCGTGGCGCGGTCATGCAGCGGCTTGAGCGCGACAACGAGCTGGGCGGTCGAGCAGTTCGGGTTGGCGATGATGTTCTTCTTGGTGAAGCCGGCGATGGCGTCCGGGTTCACTTCCGGAACGATCAGCGGCACCTCGGCGTCGTAACGCCAGGCCGACGAATTGTCGATGACGACACAGCCCTGGGCGCCGATCTTCGGCGAATACTTCAGCGACACCGCGCCGCCCGCGGACATCAGGCAGATATCGGTGTCGGAGAAGTCGTAAGTCTCGAGATTGTGCACCTTCAGCGTCTTGTCGCCGTAGGAGACTTCCGTGCCAACCGAGCGGCTGGAGGCCAGCGCCACGACCTCATCGGCGGGGAAACCGCGCTCGACGAGGATGTTCAGCATCTCGCGTCCGACATTGCCGGTAGCGCCGGCGACTGCAATCTTGAAACCCATGTGTCTAGCTCTCTTTCTCTGTCTCTCCTCGGCTTCGTGAGGGGAAACCCGGCGGCATGCGACGCGGGTTCCGGTCCCCGGCCTTGCCGGGGAGAGAGCGGCGGGCCAGAGACGTCAGACGGTTTTCGTCGTCGTTTTGGCCGGTGTTTTCGAGGAAGCGGGGCAACGCGATTCCGCTCCGGCGGAATCCGCCAGAAGGCTGCTGTCAGCGATAATGAAGTCGCGGCAAAGCATGGGACGCTGTCCTTTTCCGGGGCTGCTATTAAGTGATTTTGCCCGGGAGTCAAGTGAGGGCGGCTGCCGGGGCCGCGGATTGGCGATCACGTTTTGCCAACCCTGCCGGCGCATCGCGCTTGGTCATCGCTCCGCAAGGCGCGATCGCCTCGGGCTGCCGCCCTTTTCCCCGCAATCATGGCGCGATCCTTGGGACTTAGACTAAAGTCATAATCCGAAAGCCGCGCTGCCGCGTTCACCACTTTTCTGCCATTTTGTGACAAGGCGCACCATGTTCGTCCGGCCGAGGAGGATCGGTTGACGAGAGCGGCGGGCGCTCCCCTAGGCCGTTTGAAGTGGAGGATTTCACAATGGCGAATATTGCGACAGCAGAAGGCCCTAAGGCCAAACCCATGACAAGCGAGGAGAAGAAAGTCATCTTCGCCTCCTCGCTTGGCACCGTTTTCGAGTGGTACGACTTCTATCTTTACGGCTCGCTTGCCGTCTATATCGGCGCGGCCTTCTTCAGTTCCTATCCCGAAGCCACGCGCAACATCTTCGCGCTTTTGGCCTTCGCCGCCGGCTTCCTGGTCCGGCCGTTCGGGGCGCTCGTCTTCGGCCGCCTCGGCGACCTCGTCGGTCGCAAGTATACCTTCCTCGTCACCATCCTGATCATGGGTCTGTCGACCTTCCTCGTTGGCCTGCTGCCGGGGGCCGCCTCGATCGGCATCGCGGCCCCGATCCTGCTGATCGTCCTGCGCATGCTGCAGGGCCTGGCGCTCGGCGGTGAATATGGCGGGGCCGCAACCTATGTGGCCGAGCACGCACCGCACGGCCGTCGCGGCTACTTCACCTCCTGGATCCAGACGACCGCGACGCTCGGCCTGTTCCTGTCGCTGGTGGTCATCCTGGGCGTCCAGTTCGCCCTCGGCAAGGAAGCCTTCGCCGCCTGGGGCTGGCGCATTCCGTTCCTGGTCTCCGTCGTTCTTCTCGGCGTTTCCGTATGGATCCGCATGAAGATGAACGAATCGCCGGCCTTCAAGAAGATGAAGGAAGAGGGCAAGACCTCGAAGGCGCCGCTTTCGGAAGCCTTCGGCCAGTGGAAGAACGCCAAGATCGCCCTGCTTGCCCTGTTCGGTGCCGTCGTCGGCCAGGCCGTCGTCTGGTATTCGGGCCAGTTCTACGCGCTGTTCTTCCTGACCGGCGTTCTGAAGGTCGAAAGCCAGTCGGCCAACATCATGGTCGCCGCTTCGCTGATTCTCGGCACCGGCTTCTTCGTCTTCTTCGGCTGGCTGTCGGACAGGATCGGCCGCAAGCCGATCATCATGGCCGGCCTGTTGCTCGCCATCCTGACCTACTTCCCGCTGTTCAAGGCACTGACCTGGGCCGGCAACCCGGCACTCGCACAGGCACAGGCAACGGTCCGCGCGACCGTCACCGCAGCCCCCGGCGACTGCAAATTCCAGTTCAACCCGACCGGCACGGCGAAGTTCACCACCTCGTGCGACATCGCAACCGCGTTCCTCACCAAGAACTCGGTGCCCTATGACGTCGTCACGACGGCGGCCCCGGGCACGCCGGCGACCGTGAAGGTCGGCGACACCGTCATCAACAGCTTCGACGCAATCGCCGCCGGCGACCAGGCCAAGGCCATGACCGCCGCGTTCGAACAGCAGACCAACATGGCGCTGCACGACGCCGGCTATCCGCTGGTTCGCGCCGCCGCCAAGGTTCCGGATGCCAAGCTCGACGCCTTCGTCGCCGCCAACCCGGAGCTGGCCCTCGATGCCGCCGCCATCCGCGCCGGCGAAAAGGCCACGATGACGGGTGCGGACCTTGTTGCCGCCAAGCTGCTGACCGCAGAAGAGGCAAACGGCGTCAACGACATGGCAGTCTTCACTGTTGCCAACGGTGGCGCCTTCGCGATGGTCGCCGACCCGGCTGCCGTCAACTGGACCAAGATCATCGCCGTCCTGACGGTTCTCGTCATCTACGTGACGATGGTCTACGGCCCGATCGCGGCGCTGCTCGTCGAGCTGTTCCCGACCCGCATCCGCTACACCGGCATGTCGCTGCCCTACCACATCGGCAACGGCTGGTTCGGCGGTCTGTTGCCGGCGACGGCGTTTGCGATGAGTGCCGCCCAGGGCGATATCTACTACGGCCTCTGGTACCCGATCGTCTTCGCGGCGATCACCCTCGTCATCGGCCTGCTGTTCCTGCCGGAAACGAAGGACCGCGACATCCACACCATGGATTGATCCCTCCAGCGGGGGGCATGGCGACCGGCGCGTGGTGACACGCGCCGGTCTTTTTATGGGCGCACATCATTCCTTCGCCGGCCCGTCGAAGGCGATCTTGGGTCGCGGCCAGCCGGCGGCATCGAGCCGGAACAGCACGTTCCAGCGGGCGAACAGGAAGGCCGCCATCACCGCGCACCACAGCCCGACCAGCAGCCCGGCGGCAACGTCGCTCGGATAGTGGGCGCCGACGATCACCCGCGACACGCCGATCAGGAGCGCGCCTGCAAGGAACAGCGGCCGCAGCCGCGGCACGAGCAGCGCGAAGGCCCCGAAGAACGAGCCGACCGCCGCCGAGTGGCCGGAAGGAAAGCTCTCGAACACCGTGTTTCCTGTAAACGGCGTCAGGCTATAGGCGCCGAGCTCGACCAGCAATTCCGGCCGCGCCCGGCCGATCAATGTCTTCAGGAGGTGGACGAGCGCGCTGGCGCTGCCGATCGTGACGAAGAAATAGGAAAACAGCCGCATGGCCGTTCGGGCCCGGCCGGCCACCGTCTCGCTGCTACTGGCGTGATGGACGACGAAAGCGACGATCGCCAACAGTCCAGATCCGTAGATCATCCAGCGGAAGGTGCCGAAATCGGTAATCGCCCGATTGAAGGCGATCAGCGGCTCGGGGAGAGCCTGTGCATACTCCGACAGCCGCGCATCGAACGGGACGAGCGCGGCGACGAGCACGGCGGCGGTGGTGAAGATCCAGAGCGAGGAGAATAGCGGACGGTTCATGGGGGCTCCTGTCCGGCGACCATCGCCCCGGCGGGGAGCGTTTTCAAGGTTGCGGCCAAACAACTTCTCGTCGGCGCTTCGCGCCCGCTCTCTCCACGAGGGGACGGCGGCGCGGCAAAGTGGCTATTCATGCATGAATAGCCGCCTGTAGAGCCGGAGCCCAGGATTGATCAACATGATTGCCACGCCGACCAACAGGATTGCTCGAACTGGCGAGATATCAAGCAGTTTCGCCAGTAAAACTGTCGGGAAAAATGATAAATAAATATACGTAATAAATGATAGGCGGCTACCGAGTAACGAGTAAAAGAAGGCTCGTACAAATATATCTAGTTCACGCATGGGATATAACCATGACTGCCCTTTGTTGAGGCGAGGGTAGTGCCTTTCCAAGCAACTTGGAAGGCACGATCTCGATTTTCATGCGGGAACAGAGGACGCAGTTAACATCTTGCGAGCAAAGTCGCCCCATCGTCGCGGCTGCGTAGCGGATCGGGCGCTTTGGGCGCATTCGAGATGAAGCTGACGATCCACAGGCCGACTTGGAACGTTCGCCTGTTAGGATTGCTATCTTAATACGAATACGTAGGCCGCTATTGGTGGCCTTGCCACCCTAGCGGCAAAAAGCCCCTCCTACTTGTGGGGAGGGGCTGGGGAGGGGCGTTTCCACGCCCCACCTTGAAATCAGGCCGACAGCGCCTTGAATTCGGCGAGGATCGCGTCGCCCATCTCGCCGGTGCCGACCTTCGTGCAGCCCTCGGCCATGATGTCGCCGGTGCGGATGCCGCGGTCTAGCACGTTGGCGATTGCCTTTTCCAGGTCGTCGGCTTCCTTCACCAGGTTGAAGGAGTAGCGCAGGCACATCGCAAAGGACGCAATCATGGCGATCGGGTTGGCGATGCCCTTGCCGGCGATGTCCGGCGCCGAGCCGTGCACCGGCTCGTAGAGCGCCTTGCGCTTGCCGGTCTTGGCGTCCGGTGCGCCGAGCGAGGCAGACGGCAGCATGCCGAGCGAACCGGTCAGCATCGCTGCGACGTCGGAGAGCATATCGCCGAACAGGTTGTCGGTGACAATCACGTCGAACTGCTTCGGCGCCCGCACGAGCTGCATGCCGCCGGCGTCGGCCAGCATGTGCTCGAGCTGCACGTCGGAATAGGAGCGCTTGTGCGTCTCGGTCACGACCTGATTCCAGAGCACGCCCGACTTCATGACGTTGCGCTTTTCCATCGAGCAGACGCGGTTCTGGCGGGTGCGCGCCAGTTCGAAGGCGACGCCGGCGATGCGCTCGATCTCGTAGGTGTCGTAGACCTGCGTGTCGATGCCGCGCTTCTGGCCGTTGCCGAGGTCGATGATCTCCTTCGGCTCGCCGAAATAGACGCCACCGGTCAACTCGCGCACGATCAGGATGTCGAGCCCTTCGACGAGCTCGGCTTTAAGCGAGGAGGCGTTGGCGAGCGCCGGATAGCAGATTGCCGGCCGCAGGTTGGCAAACAGCTTCAGGTCCTTGCGCAGCCGCAGCAGACCGGCCTCGGGGCGCACCTCGTAGGGCACCGCGTCCCACTTCGGGCCGCCGACGGCGCCGAACAGCACGGCGTCGGCATCGAGCGCCTTCTGCATGTCCGCTTCCGAGATCGCAGCGCCATGGGCGTCGTAGGCGGAGCCGCCGACGAGGCCTTCGTCGGTGACGAATCCGGCACCCTTTTCGGCGTTCATGTAGGCAATGATCTTGCGGACTTCCGCCATGGCTTCCGGGCCAATGCCGTCGCCGGGCAGGAGGAGGAGGTTGCGCTCTGTCATGGGAAGTTCCTCGTCAAAGAAAGCGGGTTCGCGCGGTTCTTAGCGCAACTTCCGTTCAACGCAAATCGCCGCAACGAAAGAATTTTGCGCGACCGATCCTCTGTCACCGGGGAAACAGGTTCGGCCGCCGCCGTGTGCGATCAAGGGGGCGTAGAGCCGGAAACGAGAAGCCGGCTTGCAAAGACCGGAGGACTTGAAATGTATCGACACATACAGGCCGTCCTCGCCGCGATCCGCTCGGCGATCGATGCGCTCATCTTCCAGCGCCGTCCGCCGCCGGGTTGGGGCTGATGGCAGCGACCCAACCTTTCTTTCCAAGGCCCGGACGCCCCTCGCGTCCGGGGCGCTCTTGCGGCTTCGCCCTTCCCGTCCGACCGTTTCCGTAGCAGGATGATGCGTTGCCGTTCTGCCGTGAGAGAAGGAGAAACCGTCATGATGATCGAGCCCTGCGGCAGCCGCCCCTCCGTCACGCCCTCGCCGGACTATTTCACCGGCCGTGTCCGCCTGGATCCGATCATCGATACCCCGGCGCCCGCCCGTCTGCGGGCGGTCAGCGTCACCTTCGAGCCCGGCGCAAGGACGGTCTGGCACACGCACCCGCTCGGCCAGACGCTGATTGTCACCGCGGGCCGCGGGCTGGCGCAGAGCTGGGGCCACCCGTTGCGCGTCATCCGCGCCGGCGACGTCGTCTGGTTCGAGCCCGGTGAAAAACACTGGCACGGGGCCGCCCCGGAAGCGGCCATGACCCATATCGCGCTGCAGGAGGCCTTGGACGGCAACACGGCCGATTGGCTGGAGCCCGTGTCGGATACGCAATACGCCGGATCGAAATGACTGGCCGGCTACGCGCACCGCGAACCCGAGTGGCCCGGCCCCGGAGGGTGGAGCGACCGCTTAACCCGCCGTCAGATCGGCGTTCGCTTCAATGCGCTCCATGTCGTCGTCTGAAAGGCCGAAATGGTGGCCGATCTCGTGGATCAGCACATGGGTCACGATGTCGCCGAGCGTCTCCTCGTTCTCGGCCCAGTAGTCGAGGATCGGGCGACGATAGAGCGTGATGCGATTGGGCATCTCGCCCGTCTCCAGAGTAAAGCGCTCGGAAATGCCGCGTCCCTCGAACAGGCCGAGCAGGTCGAAAGGCGTCTCCAGCGCCATGTCTTCGAACACGTCGTCGGTCGGAAAGTCGGCGATCTCGATGATGAGGTTTCCGGTCAGCGCACGGAATTCCTCGGGCAAATTGCCATAGGCCTCCACCGCCAGCGATTCAAAGGTGCTGATCGTGGGGGCATGGCGGTTCTGCCAATCTTCAGTCTGGTCGATGCGGGCCATTGGCGCTCCTTTATGCGTCATATAGCACTTCGTGCAGGCTTTTCGAGTGACGAATTCGTTAGTGCGGCTGCAGCCGGCGCCGAAGCGGGCGCCACGCCCCGTGGATGATTTGAGCCTTCACACCGGTTTTTGCGTCGGACTGCGGGCTACCGCCTGATGCAAGGGGAGGACGCACGCCCTTGCATCGGGGGCCGCAGGCAGGCTGTTCATCTGGAGATGGCGGGATATCCCTGCGCCGACTTCAACGTTGCCGCAGGGCCGTGACTTCGATTTCGATCAGCATCTCTGGTTTGATGAGATCGCAGACGATCATCGTGGCCGCCGGGCGAATCTCGCCGAAGGCTTCGCCGAGGATCGGAAAGACGATGTCAGCGAAGGCGACATCGGTCACATAGTAGTGGCAGCGCACGGCATCGGCGAGCGAGAAGCCCGCCTCCTCCAGCGCGCCGCGGATGGTCGAAAGACAGTTGCGCGTCTGCGCCTCGACTGTCTCCGGCATCGTCATCGTGGCGTAGTCATAGCCGGTCGTGCCGGAGACGAAGCACCAGTCGCCCTGCACGACCGCCCGCGAATAGCCGGCGGTGCGCTCGAAGGGCGACCCGGAGGAGATCAGGCGGCGCATATCAGGCCCAGGGACGGGCGTCAGCCGTGGACTTCTCGAAGCTGTCGATGGCGGCCGACTTCTCCAGCGTCAGGCCGATGTCGTCGAGACCGTTCAGCAGGCAGTGACGGCGGAAGGCGTCGATTTCGAAGGAGATACGGCCACCATCGGGGCCGGTGATTTCCTGCGCCTCGAGGTCGACGGTCAGCACGGCGTTGGAGCCGCGGCTGGCGTCGTCCATCAGCTTTTCGAGGTTTTCGGGGCTGACGACGATCGGCAGGATGCCGTTCTTGAAGCAGTTGTTGTAGAAGATGTCGGCAAACGAGGTCGAGATCACGCAGCGGATGCCGAAGTCGAGCAGCGCCCATGGGGCGTGTTCACGGGAGGAACCGCAGCCGAAGTTGTCGCCGGCGACGAGGATGGAGGCGTTCTGGTAGGCCGGCTTGTTCAGCACGAAATCCGGGTTCGGCGAGCCGTCCTCGTTGAAGCGCGCCTCCGCGAAGAGACCCGCGCCGAGACCGGTGCGCTTGATGGTCTTCAGGTAGTCCTTCGGGATGATCATGTCCGTGTCGATATTGACGACGGGCAGTGGCGCGGCGACGCCGGTCAGCTTGACGAACTTGTCCATGACGTAAACCTCGATTGCGATGCGTATCGTTCCGGGCCTGCGTTTAGATGAGTTTCGCCGGGAATTGAAGGAGAATCTTGCGCTGCATCCAGATCGGCCAACCACACAAGCGCCTGAACGGCGCCGATGCGATGGCGTGGCCACCTGCAATCGATCAGAGGTCGATGATCGTCCCGCGACCGTCATTCCAGACGCGCGGTTCGCGATGCCCCGGCCTGTTGGCGCGGGCGTAGACCTTTGCGCGCACGGGCGCCGGCTGCAGCTTGGACGAGATCCAGCTACCAAGCATGACAAGCGAGGCGATGCCGGCGAGCGCCAAGCCGAGCGAAGCTGCGAAGACGAACGTGGCGGCGGCGATGGCGATTGCGACGGCGGTGAGGACGATGGAACGGATGCTGTGCATGTATGATCCTTTCTCTGCGGTCAATGTGGGCAGCGAATGTGGTCTTTGCAAGGCTCGCGCGCGGTCACACTGTCGCACCGGCTGGCAAGCCGCACGGGGCCGCGCGAATGGCAAGACCGCTTGCCCATTCTGACAAAGCGAGGCAGAAAGCAGTCATGGACACGCCGAGCCGCAATCACCCGCTTCGCCTGCGCCGCTCGCTGCTGAGCGTGCCGGCGGCCAGCGCCCGCGCGTTGGAGAAATCGTCCTCGCTCGCCTGCGACGGCGTCATCTTCGACCTCGAGGATTCGGTTGCGCCGGAGAAGAAGGCTGCGGCGCGCGCGGCGCTCACGCAACATTTCGCCGGACTGGAACGCGCGCCGGGGCAGGAACGCATCATCCGCATCAACGCCTTTTCCGACCCTGAGGGACAGCGCGATCTGGACGCAGTCCTAACCTGCGCGCCGGATGCCGTGTTGCTGCCGAAGGTGTCCGAACCGCAGGACATCCGCGCCGTTGCCGACTGGCTGAGCGAGCAGGGCGCCGACGAGAGCCTGCGCCTGTGGGCGATGATCGAGACGCCGGCGGCCATCCTCAACCTTGCCGAGATCGCCGAGGTCGGCCGCACCAGCGGCGGCAGGCTCGATTGCTTCGTGCTCGGGCTCAACGACCTGCGTCTTGCCACCGGCATCGCCGACATCCCCGGGCGCCCCTTTCTCGTGCCGCTGCTGATGCAGACGCTCGTCGCCGCCCGGGCCGCCGGGCTCGACGTGATCGACAGCGTCTTCAACGGCTTCACCGATCTTGAGCCGTTTGCCGCCGAGTGCGAACAGGGCCGGCAGATGGGCTTCGACGGCAAGATGCTCATCCATCCCGCCCAGATCGAAGTGGCCAACCGCGCCTATGGTGTCTCCGCTGCGGCGCTCGCCGACGCGGCTGCCGTGGCGGCCGCCTTCGCCCTGCCGGAGAACGAGGGCAAGGGTGCGATCAACCTCAACGGCCGCATGGTCGAACTCCTCCACCTCGACGAGGCGAAACGACTGCTCGCCAAGGCCGATCTCATCGCGAAGAAAGAAAGCAGCACATGAAAGTCTACCGCTTCCTCACCGGCCCCGACGACGCCGCATTCTGCCACAAGGTAACGTTGGCGCTGAACAAGGGCTGGTCACTGCACGGTTCGCCGACCTATGCCTACAACGCCGAAACGAAGCAGATGCAGTGCGGGCAGGCGGTCGTGAAGGAGGTCGAGGGCAAGGAGTACACGCCGGATATCAAGCTGTCTGAACAGTGAGGCGGCAAGCGGCGGCTAGGCTAGCCTAGCCCGGCGGAACCGGATCGAACCGGATCCGCGCCTCCAGCCCCGACGGCATTCCCTCGGGCGGGGACAGCAATTCCAACCGGGCGTGCATCTGCCGCAGCAGCCGCTCGGCGATGGAAATGCCAAGCCCGGAGCCTGAGGCAGACGTCCGGCCGCGGCCGAAACGCTTGCGGATCAATTCCAACTCCCAGTCCGCCAGGACGTGCCCGTCATTGATGATCCGCACGACGCCGTCCGGCTCGAGCCGGATGTCCACCGGCGCGTCCGCGGCGCCGTGGACCAGTGCGTTTTCGATCAGGTTTCGCAACGCGATCGCAAAGCCGTCCTCGCTGGCCGGATATCTCAGCGACGCGCCCTCGGCGCGCTGAAACCGCAACCGGCCGGAGACCCGGGGATCGCGCTGGAAGTCGAGGACGACCAGCTCCAGCACGCGCGCCAGGTCGACCGGCGTCTCAACGGCGCCGAGCCCGGCCTCGGCCCGGGCCAGCTGCAACAGTTTTTCGGCCAGGTGGCTGAGGTTGGCCAGCGAGGCCTCGATCTGGCGCGCCCGCGCCTTCTTGGCCCCGCTTGGGAGTTCGTCGATCAGCACCTGCGTCTGCGCCAGTGCACCGGCGATCGGCGTCCTGAGCTCATGGGCGCTGTTGGCCGTGAATTCGCGCTCGGCATCGAGCGCCGCCTTCAGCCGGTTCAACAGCAGATTGACGGAGCGCACGATCGGCAACAGCTCGCGCGGCATGCCGTCGCGCGCGATCACGGCAAGGTTTCCGCCGTCCTTGCTGGCAATCTCCTGGCGCAGCGTGTCGATCGGGGCGATCGACCGGCGCCCGATGTACCAGACCAGCGCGATGCTGGCGGGCACGAGCAGAAGCACCGGCAGGAACAGCGCCATGGCGCCTTCGATCAGCGCCTCGCGCCGGTTGGCGAGCGCGTCGGCCACCTGCAGGTAAAGCCTGCCGTCAACGGCGGTTGTCGCCGTGTAGTAGCGATAGCTCGCGTCGCGCCAGAAGCCCCTCTTCAGTGGCACGTCGAACGGCGTCGTCGGCGCATCGTGCGAGCGCAGCAGCACTTCGCCCCGGTCGTTGCGCAACTGGTAGATCAGATACTCCTTGCCGGATGCCGACACCACGCCGCTGTCCGGCGTGGCGTTGTCGGCGACAAGGACCAGCAGGCGTTCCGCCGTTTCCTGCAGCGCACTGTCGAAGATCTCGCCGAACTCGTCCTGCATCACCATGACGCCGAGCGTGGTCGCCAGCAGCCAGAAACCGGCCAATGCGGCGGCCAGCGACAGCGTCAGCCGGCGGGTGATGCTGGCTTCCTTCATGCCTGCATCCCAAGCCGGTAGCCGACGCCGCGAATGGTGAGAATAGTGTCATGCCCCAGCTTCTTGCGCACGCGGCTCACATAGACTTCGACGGTGTTGCTTTCGATCTCCGAGCCGAAGGCGTAGAGCGCCTCCTCGATCTGCGCCTTGGAAACGATGGCGCCCGACCGGGCGAGCAAGGCATCCATGACCGCCCATTCCCTGCCCGAGAGGACGATTTGGCGGCCGTCGCGAACAATGCGGCGGTCTGCCTGGCCGATCTCCAGATCGCCAAGCCGTATGACGGGAGACGGGTTGCCGCCGTAGCGCCGTGCCACCGCGAGCATTCTCGCCGACAGCTCGCCGAGATTGAAGGGCTTGACCAGATAGTCGTCCGCCCCGCTGTTGAGACCCTCGATACGGTCGGAGATCTGGTCGTGCGCCGTCAGGATTATCACCGGCGTACCGTCACCCTCCTCGCGCAAGCCTTTCAGGAAGCCGATTCCGCTTCCGTCCGGCAAACGCAAATCGAGGAGGACAAGACCGTACTTGACCGCCCTGACCGCCGCCTTGGCGTCCTCCAGCGTCCGCACCCAGTCGATCGCGTGCCCGCCCGCCGCCACATAGTCGCGAACAGCCTCGCCCAATATGGCATCGTCCTCGATCAGCAGCACACGCACTTTGCGTCCCTCCCGGAACGCGCCGCGGCGCGTCCATTGCTCTTTGTCCAGACTATATCGGGCGTCACTCCATCGTCCATGCCGTTCCGTTCAGGTGGCGGCAGCAGGCCGACAGCCTGAAAGTACGTCGAGCGCCGGATCGTAGACCGTCGTCGCCACCGACATCAATCCCAGCACGGTGTGGAACAGATTGTCGTGCGACGCCGGTTCGCCGGCGCGTTGGCGCAGGCAGGCCGCGTCGACCGTGGCCTTGTCTTGCGCGCCTAGCCACAGCACGAACGGGACATGCGTCTGCTGTTTCGGCGCAATCAGGTAGGGTGCGCCGTGCAGGTAGAGGCCGTTCTCACCAAGGGACTCGCCGTGGTCGGACATGTAGATCATCGCCCCGTCCAGCCGGCCCTCGCGAGTTTTCAGCGCGTCGATGATCATCGACAGAAAATGATCGGTATAGGTGATGGTGTTGTCGTAGGCGTTGACGATTTCCTCTGTGCTGCAATCGGCAACTTCGGCCGTCCGGCAGTCGGGCTGGAAGCGCCGGTAGGCGTCCGGATAGCGCTCGTAATAGGCGGGGCCGTGGCTGCCGAGCTGGTGGATGACGAGGACGCTGTCCGTCTTCACCCCGTCGAGCCAGGGAACCAGGCGCTCGAGCAGGATGCCGTCCTGGCATTCGCCATCGGTGCAAAAGCGGGAATCGGGGCTGGCGGGTAGGGAATGGTAGGTGACGCGGTCGGCGATCCCCTTGCTGCCGGTGTTATTGTCCCACCACTCGGTCGCAAGCCCCGCATGGGACAGGACATCGAGAAGGTTCTCGGTCTCCAGGCCCTTGCGGTGGCTGTAGCCGTCCCGGTCGTAGATGGAGAACATGCAGGGCAGCGAAACGGCGGTTGCCGTGCCGCAGCTTTCCGTCTGTGAAAAGTAGGTGATATCGCGTGCCGCGAGTTCCGGGTTGGTCGGCCGTGGATAGCCTCCGAGCGAGAAATTGTCGGCACGCGCGGTTTCGCCGGCGACCACGACCAGCACCCGTGGCCGGCGTCCGGCGGCCGCGACGACATGTGCATCGGCGCCGAGCGGCTGCACGACGATATTCTTCTCCGCCTTCGTGCTGATCGCATAGCGGACGGCGCTGACGATCGGCGCGACCGGATTGAGGCTTGCGAGCCAATCGCGATGCTCGCGGCTGGTGACGATCAGCAGGCGCATCTGCATCGACGCGGCGACCGCGGCGATCAGCAGGAGCGGCACCACAAAGGCAGTGTTCCTGCGCGCCTTGGCGAAAAAGGGGCGGTGCTCGACCCGCACCCAGGCGACAGCGAACGAAGGAAGAAGGCCGAACGCGGCAACGTGCCAGGCAAAGGCCGGCGTGATGAGGTTGCTCGCCTCGGCGCTGGTCGTTTCGGCTGCGTTTCGGATCATCTCGACACTGACGAGCACGCCGAAGCGGTCCATGAACCACGAGGCCACGGCACCGGTCAGAATCAGGAAGATGAACAGCGGCTTGGTCAGGAACCGCACGGAGACGGCAATGCAGATGGTGGAAAAGAGCGCGGCCAGTCCAAGCGCCAAAAACGCCATCGCCCCGACGGTTCCGCTGAAATAGATCGCCGTCTTGTCCCAAAAGCTCCGATTTGCCGTCGCCAGCAGAAAGAGCGCCACGACGAAACTCAAGGATACGGCACCGATGCTGGGCCGCAGACTGCGCCGCGCGGCCGTCAGGCCGTCCGTGAAAGTCGTCATCTCGTCTCCTCGTAATCCGCATCATCCGCGGATTAGGAAACCTCGCATGCGCTTCTTGTGAACACGTGCCCGCGCGGGTCAGCCTCGTTGCGGACATTCGCCGCCTCCGCCGCGGCGGAACCTGCCGAGCGATGCTGACAACAGCCTGAACGCGGTCAAGCCCGTCACGGGGCGCCTGCCTCAAGTCGTTGGCAGGACGGAAGTCCTCTCGACGGAAGCCAAGCGGGCCGATTTTCCGCAGCTTGCTGCGGTGGCAAAGGAAGTTTGTCGCCGCGGCGCGGGATCGGCGGAGCTTGACTCGTTTTTGCGAGAAACCTATTGCTTTTGAAGCATTTGGTCAAAACGAAGGGGAACGAAACATGACGAACAGCCTCTTGATTAAACGTCGTACAGTGCTTGCCGGCGGCCTCGTTCTCGGTGCGAGCACGTTCCTGTCGCAGGCGCGCGCCCAGGCACCGCTCAAGGTTGCGGGCATCCATGCCTCCCCCGTCGAAAATGCCTGGAACTCGCGCCTGCACGAGGCGCTGCAGGCGGCGGCCAAGGACGGCGTGATCGAGTACGTGTTCTCGGAAGGCGTCTCCGGCACCGACTATCCGCGCGCCATGCGCGAATACGCCGAGCAGGGCAACAAGCTGATCGTCGGCGAATCCTATGCGGTCGAGCGCGAGGCACGGCAAGTAGCGGCGGACTATCCGGACACCGCCTTCCTGATGGGGTCCAGCGGCGAGGCCGCGGGCGACAATTTCGGCGTGTTCGGCACCTGGAACCATGACGGCGCCTATCTCGCCGGCATGCTCGCCGGCAAGATGACGAAATCCAACATCGTCGGCTCGGTCGGCGCGATCCCGATCCCTGAGGTCAACATGCTGATCAACGCCTTTGCCGCCGGGGTGAAGGACGTGAACCCGGACGCCAAGCATCTCGTCTCCTTCATCGGCACCTTCTTCGACCCACCGAAGGCGCGCGAGGCGGGCCTTGCCCAGATCGACGCCGGCGCCGACATCCTGTTCGGCGAGCGCATCGGCACCGCCGACGCCGCCAAGGAGCGCGGCATCAAGGCGGTCGGCTCGCTGCTCGACTATACGCCGCGCTATCCCGACACCGTCTTCGCCAACGCGATGTGGTATTTCCGCCCAATCCTCGATGCCGCGGTCGCTGACGTGAACGCCGGCAAGCCGGTCGGCCGGAGCTACACGGCGTACGGCCTGATGAAGGAGGGCGGCAGCGACATCGTCTATGTCAAGGGCGTGGCGCCGGCGGAGGCGGAGGCGGCCATGGAGGCCAAGCGGGCCGATATCAAGGCCGGCAAATTCGAAGTGCCGATCATGATGGAAGAGCCGAAGTAAGCCGGCTGGCCGTGGTCGTGTCCACGCCGGAGGCTACAGGTGTAGAAAAGGGAGACGCATCGGCATTGGCCGATGCGATCCGTTCCGGCGTTGTTTCGGCCTGCGAAGCAATGGAGGCGGCGCTGTCGGCCGCTTCCGCCAACACGGCATTCGGCGCGATCTGCCACCTCGATGATGCGCGCGGCCGGGAAGCGGCTGCCAGGCTCGACGCGGAGAGAACGACCAATCCGGCGCATTTCGCAACCAGACCCTTTGGTGGCGTGACGACACTGGCAAAGGACCTCGGCGGCCCCTTTGCCGGCTTTCCCGTCCGCGCGGGGTCGCGCATGCTGGACGGGATGCTGGATCCTGCGATGGATTCCGACCTCGCTGATCGGTTCCGGCAGGCGGGTTTTGCCTGCTTCGGCCTGACGACCAGTCCGGAATTCGGGCTCTCGCTCGCGAGCGAACCGGCCCGCGGGCCGATTTGCCGCAATCCGCTCGACCCGTCGCGCACCGCCGGCGGCTCCTCGGGCGGCGCGGCCGCTGCCGTCGCAGCCGGGATCGTCGCGATCGCCCATGCCACCGACGCCGGCGGCTCGATCCGCGTGCCGGCCGCCTGCTGCGGCCTGGTCGGGCTGAAGCCGACGCGCGGCGCCATGCCCGGCGGACCGCATTTCGGCAACCACCTCGGCGGGATCGCCAGCGAACTTGCCGTCTGCCGCTCGGTGCGCGACACGCGGGCGATCTTCGAGGCGCTGCGCGGCAAGGCCCGAGGTCCCTTTGCCGACCCGGCGCCGGGCGATGTTGCGGAAAGCAATTTGCGGATCGGCGTCCTCACCGAGACCGGCCGCGATTATCCGACGGATGCCGCGCGAAGCACGGTGGTTTCAGATGCAGCGAAGACACTTGAAAGGGAAGGGCACCGGATCGTTCCGCTCTACTGGTCCGACTTTGAGGATTCGGTAGCGATCTCCGCCACCGTCTTCGCCGACATCGCTTCGGTCAATCTGGCCCGGCTCGCCGAGACTGCCGGGCTTGATCTCGACCTTGCCGAACCGCTGACCCGCGCGTTTGCGCAGCGCGGACGAAAAATATCCGGTGGCGACCTCTGGACATCGCTCGATGTCGCGGTGCATGTGAGCCACAGAACCTGGGCCCTGTTCGAAAGCCTGGACTGCGTGCTGATGCCGATGCTCTCTTCCGCCCCCCCGCCGGTCGGGTCCTTTCCCGCCGACCATGCCGACACCGATCTGCACCTGCAGCGGATGACGGCCTTTGCGCCGCTTGCAAGCCTCGCCAACATCTCCGGCTTTCCGGCACTGACGCTGCCCTTCGGCGCGGATGCGGACGGATTGCCGCTGCCGCTTCAGGTGATGGGTCCCATGGGGTCTGAGACGTTGCTGCTTTCCCTCGCCACCCGGCTCGAACGCGAGGCGCGCTGGCAGCATCGTTTTGCCGTCGCGGGACTTGCAGCATGACCCCCGAAACCGTCCTCGAACTGTCCCATATCAGCAAGCGCTTCGGTGCGATCGTCGCGAACGACGATATCTCCATTAGCCTGCGCAAGGGCGAACTGCTGGCGCTGCTCGGCGAAAACGGCGCCGGCAAGACGACGCTGATGAGCATTCTTTTCGGCCACTACACGCCGGACGAGGGCACCGTGCGTGTCGACGGCGTCGAGCTTCCGCACGGCCGCCCGCGCGCGGCGATCAAGGCCGGGGTCGGCATGGTGCATCAGCATTTCTCGCTGTCGCCGAACCTGACCGTGCTCGAAAACGTCATGACCGGCACGGAGCCCCTCTGGTCATGGCGGTCGAACAAGAAGGCGGCGCGGCGCAAGCTGCTTGCAATCGCCGAGCGCTTCGGCCTCGAGGTCGATCCGGGCGCGCGGCTCGGCGACCTGTCCGTCGGCGAGCAGCAACGGGTGGAGATCCTCAAGGCTCTCTACAACGACGCGCGCATCCTGATCCTCGACGAGCCGACAGCCGTACTGACCAACATCGAGGCGGAGCGGCTGTTTCGCACGCTGAAGGAGATGGCGCGCCAGGGCCTGTCGCTGATCTTCATCTCGCACAAGCTGGATGAGGTGATGGCGGCCGCCGACCGCATCGTCGTCCTGCGCGGCGGCAAGGTGGCGGCCGAGCGCATGGCCAGCGAAACCAACAAGGCGGAGCTCGCCGAACTGATGGTCGGCCATCGCGTGACACGGCCGACGCGCGAACCCGCGACACCGGGTGAAACCGTGTTCCAGGCGTCCCGCCTGACGGTGACCAGCGGCGGCATCGACCGTTTGAAGGAAATCGATTTCTTCCTGCGTGAAGGCGAGACGCTGGGCATCATAGGCGTCTCCGGAAACGGCCAGGCGGCGCTGTCGCAGCTGATGAGCGGGCTGGCGGCGCCAAGCAGCGGGGAGATGCGGCTGTTCGGTGAAATCACACCCGCGCTCGACGTGCACGAGTTGGTGGAAGCCGGCGTCGGCCGCATTCCCGAAGACCGCCACCGGCAAGGCACGATCGGCGAAATGGCGATCTGGGAGAATGCTGTGCTGGAGCGGATTCACACCGCGCATTTCTCCCGGGCCGGCCTCGTCAACCGGATGGCCGGCCAGGCGCTGGCCGCCACCATCATCGAGGATTTCGACGTGCGTGGTGGCACGCCGACGAGCCGCGCGCGCCTGCTGTCCGGCGGAAACATGCAAAAGCTGATCCTCGGGCGCAACCTCTACCGGCGGCCGCGCATCCTGATCGCCGCGCAGCCGACGCGAGGCCTCGATGAGGGCGCAGTCGCCGCCGTGCACGCGCGCATCCTCGAGGCACGCCGGCAGGGGACGGCGGTGCTTTTGATTTCCGAGGACCTGGACGAGGTGATCGGCCTTGCCGACCGCATCCAGGCGATCGTCAAGGGGCGGCTTTCCGCGCCGATCGCCGCCGAGGACGCCGACCCGCGCCGCCTTGGCCTGATGATGTCCGGCGACTGGACGTCGAGCGAAGGACAGACCGATGCGCCTTGAACGCCGCGAACACCGCCCGCTGCTGCTGGTCGTCCTGTCACCAATTCTTGCCGTCGCCGCGGCGCTGGCGCTCGCGGGCATCCTGATCGCGCTCGCCGGCGCACCTGTGCTGGAGGCCTATGGCCGCATCCTGACCGGCGCCTTCGGTACGCGGCTCTCCGCCACCGAAACCCTGACGCGGGCGACGCCGCTGATGCTGACCGGGCTTGCGGCTGCCGTCGCCTTCCGTGCACGGCTTTGGAACATCGGCGCCGAGGGACAGTTCTATCTCGGCGCGATCATGGTGGCCGCCCTCGGGTCGAGCGCGCTCTCGGGATTGCCGGGACCGGTGCTGATCCCGCTCCTCTTTGCCGCCGGCGCGCTTGCCGGCATTCTCCTGATGCTGGTGCCGCTCTGGCTGCGTCTGCGCTTTTCCGTCGACGAGGTGGTGACGAGCCTGCTTTTGAACTTCGTCGCCGTCCTCTTCGTCTCGATGATGATCGAGGGGCCGCTGAAGGATCCTCTTGCCTTCGGCTGGCCGCAGTCGATGCCGGTTGCCGACCACGCGCTGCTGCCCAAGCTGATCGAGCGGTCGCGTCTTCATATTGGCCTGCTAGTGGCCGTCGTTACCGCACTGGTGGTCCACTTCCTGCAGGCGCGCACCGTTTTCGGCCTGCAGTCGCGTGCCGCCGGCCTGAACCCGGAGGGAGCCGCCTTTGCCGGCGTGCCGCTCGGCAGGACGCTGGTCAAGGTTGCCTGCCTCTCGGGCGGGCTTGCCGGGCTTGCCGGCGCGATCGAGGTGATGGGCGTGAAGGGATACGTCACGACCGACCTGTCGCCGGGCTACGGCTATGCCGGCATCATCGTCGCGATGCTGGCCAACCTCAATCCGCTCGGCGTGATCGCCGCCGCGCTCTTCACCGCCACCATGTTCGTCGGCGCCGACGGCATGAGCCGCGCGTTGAGCATCCCGACCTACATCGCCGACGTCACCGTTGCGCTGTCGCTCCTGACCATGCTCGTCGCCATCTTCTTCACCCAGTACAGGATCCGCCGATGAGCACGCTGTTCGACATCATCGCCTCGGCCGGCCTGTGGGCCGCGGTTCTGCGGATCGCGACGCCGCTGATCTTCGGCACGCTCGGCGCGCTGCTGTCGGAGCGGTCCGGCGTCCTCAACCTCGGCATCGAGGGGATCATGACCTTCGGCGCGATGATCGGCTGGCTCGCGGTGTTCAACGGTGCCGACCTCTGGACCGGCATCCTTGTCGCCGCGCTATCCGGCGCGCTGTTCGGCCTGCTCCATGCGTCGATGACGGTGACGCTTGGCCTGTCTCAGCATGTGACGGGGCTTGGCATCACCCTGTTTGCCTCCTCGCTCAGCTACTATATTTTCCGCCTGACGGTGCCGCTTGCCTCGACGCCGCCGACAGTGACGCCGTTCCGACCGCTCGCCATTCCGGGCCTCTCGGATCTGCCCTTCGTCGGTCCGGCGCTCTTCACCCAGACCGCGCCCACCTATCTGGCGATCGTCATCGCGCTGCTGCTCGGCTATGTCGTCTACCGCACCCCGCTCGGGCTGGCGCTGCGCATGAGCGGCGAAAACCCGCACGCGGCCGAAGCACAGGGCGTCGACCCGATCAAGGTGCGTTACGGCGCGATCATGGCGGGCAGCGCGCTGATGGCCGTCGGTGGCGCGTTCCTGACGCTGTCGGCGTTCAACAGTTTCTTCCCGACCATGGTGCAGGGGCGCGGCTGGATCTGCATCGCGCTCGTCGTCTTCGCCTCCTGGAAGCCGGCAAGGGCGCTGTTCGGGGCGCTGCTGTTCGCCTTCTTCGACGCGTTCCAATTGCGGCTGCAGGCGGTGCTGGGCGACGTGCCGTACCAAATCTTCCTGATGATGCCCTATATACTCTCCATCGTGGCTCTCGCCGCCATGGCCCGCCGCGCCCGCGTCCCGCAAGCGCTGATGCAGCCCTATCGGCGCGGTGAGCGTTAGGCTCAGGCGGTTGCCCGTTCGGCCCGGTGGGGTCGGAGGCGATGGTCGATCACCTGCTCAAGGCCATGTTCGTTACCTCGCCCGCCTTCATCGCCACGAAGCGTGACGAGCACGGGCGACTACACCTTTGCCATCGAGGCGAGAGACAGCAATGGCGAGCGTAAGGATGGCGCGGATGCAACGCGATCACGGCCGGCTGCCTTGGCGCGGTAGAGGGCGCGATCGGCGCGCTCGATGGCGGGGCCGATCAGGGATCGCCCGAATTCAGCCACACCGAAGCTTGCGGTGACCTGGGAAGTAATACCCGCTGCAGACCAATCGGAAGTTGCCAAATGGTGCCTGGCGCGTTCTGCCCAGTGAACGGCGTCGTCCTCGCGCGCACCTTCAATGAAAATAACGAACTCTTCTCCGCCGAACCGTGCGATATGCATGCGGATATCCAAGCTTATTCTCGGGTCAGAAGAGGGCAAACGAACTATATTGACATTTGAGCGCAGCTTTCATGCTATAAAGCATGGATATTGAGCTCGCCCGCACATTCCTGGAAATCGTTTCGACCGGAAGCTTTATTCGGGCCGCGGAACGTTTGAACGTGGCGCAGACAACGGTCAGCGCGCGGATCCGCAACCTTGAGCAACTCCTTGGCCGGCCTTTGTTCATCCGGAACAAAGGTGGTGCGTCCCTGACACCGGCAGGCGAGCAGTTCCTGCACCATGCGCCGATGTTCGTGCAGCTGTGGCAGCGAACTCGTCATCAGGTCGCGGTTCCCCCAGGCCGCCGTGCGGTGCTGACGATCGGCAGCGAAGTTATGCTTGCGCAACCACTGCTGCTCAATTGGGTCCGATGGATACGCCAGTCCCTTCCCGATATCGCGCTGCGCGTGCATGTGGACGTGCCCCAGGACCTGATCGATCAGGTTGCCTCGGGGATGGTCGACGTGGCGATCATGTATGCGCCCGCCCATCGGCCCGGCCTCAAGATCGACTTGCTCCTGGAAGAAAAGCTCGTGCTTGTGACAACCGACCCAGAGGCGCGACACGGGGAGACGAATTATGTCTATATGGACTGGGGGCCGGACTTCGTGCGGCATCACCATGTGAATTTCCCGGATATCATACCGGATCTCACTTTCGATCTCGGCCCGCTGGCGCTCAGCTATGTCCTTGCAAGCGGCGGGTCGGGTTACTTCAGGTTGAGTACGGTGGAGCCCCTTGTAGCGGCGAAACAGCTTCACATCGTCCCCGAGATGCCGCAGTTCTCCTATCCGATTTACGCGGTACAGTCTGCTACCGCGGATGACAGCATCGTCGGGCCTACCCTCGCCGGACTGCGTACCATTTTCTGACAAGCCGCGTCCTAAGTCACTGATCCAACCGCCGCATATTCGTCCATCGCCGAACTGTCGAGAGCCGGCCAATCGGTGCGCTCACGTATCGCCCCAGGAGTCATCAGCGTGTACGATCGGCAGCCGCTCGGTCGTTGCGAGGGGGCTGGCGATCGATACCGCCTTCGCCGATGCGATATCGACGGGAACGATGCCACCGCTACCCGTCATACTGGTATCGGCAGCGTCGATCGCCACAAGATCGCACCGTGCTGTCAAGCTGGTTGTAGCCTTCCGGACAGGGCAATGACCACCCTGACTTGACAATCAGGCGAGCCGGGCTACCGTTAGGTGTGGCCTTCCATACGGCTCCCGAGGTTCGGGGCGACAGTTTTGCGATCTGTTCTGCCCCCCGCACATTCCTTGCGACGGTGGCCTTGCTCTGCGTTTCCTGGCTGTTGCCGACAATCGCACTGGGCTCTCCTCACGCGACGCTTGCGCCTTGGCTGGGTGGAACAAAACCGCCGTTGGAGCTCGATTCTCTCGACGGCAAAAGGATATCCCTCGAGGACTATCGAGGGCAGGCCGTCATCGTTCATTTCTTCGCCACCTGGTGTGAGCCCTGCGTCGGGGAGTTGAAGTCCCTGGAGAGGTTGGCGGCGCGGCGACACGGCGAGCGCTTGGCCATTCTCGCTGTCGATGTCGGGGAGGTCGATGCACGCGTGCGATCCTTCTTCCAAAAATACCCGGTCAGCTTCCCCGTTCTGCTGGATCGCGATCGAACGATCACAAAGGCATGGCAGGTAATGGCGCTACCGACCAGTTTCGTGCTGGGGCCAGAACTTTCTGCAGTCCTGTTCGTCAAAGGCGAGCTTGATTGGGATAACCGAGATGTCGATTCCGCGCTGGATGAGACGATCAAAACCCCGTTTGAGGGTGGACCGGCATTTGTTGAAAGAGAGGGAGGTAAGTGACAATGACCAGCCGTCGCGAATTCCTGGCCGGGGCAGCGGCCTGTTCTGCCACCGCACTGATGCTGCCGGCACTGGCAAGAGCGGATCTGAGGTTCGATCCTCAGTCCGGGGCATGGCGGACCTTCAGCATTACCACGCGTGTCGATATCCCGAAGTCAAACCGGGCTGCACAGGTCTGGGTTCCATTACCTTCCTTGCACGAAGATGAGTGGATGGTGCCGTCCGGCGACCAATGGTCAGGCAATGCCGCATCCGCCGACATCGTGACTGATCCGAAACATGGCGCGAAGCTGCTGCACGCGAAGTTCTCCGCAGATCAGACATCGGCCGTGCTGCAGATTGAAAGCCGGATCAAGACACAAAGCCGCTCCGCGCCGTTTGGCGCGCGCGCGCCGGTCGCGACATTGAGCGATGCCGAGCGGCAGATTTACCTCGAGGCGACGGAGCTGATGCCGACCGATGGCATCGTGAAGGAAGTCGCCGACAAGATCACGGCCGGTTCGACGACTGAACTTAACAAGGCCAGGGCGATCTACGAATGGATCGTCGAGAACTGCCACCGGGACGGCGCCGTTCGCGGTTGCGGCACCGGGGATGTCGCGAGCATGCTGCAGTCGGGAAATCTCGGCGGCAAGTGCGCAGACCTGAATGCGCTCTATGTCGCGCTGGCCAGGGCATCGGGGCTGCCGGCGCGTGACGTCTATGGGATTCGGGTTGCGCCTTCCCGGTTCGGCTATAAGAGCCTCGGAGCGGGTTCGGAAACGGTCACCAAATCTCAGCATTGCCGCGCCGAGGTCTATGTTTCCGACTACGGATGGATCGCGGTCGATCCTGCGGATGTCCGCAAGGTCATGCTGGAGGAGCCGCCTGGCAACAATGCAATCGATTCTCCGGTGGTCGTTGCCGCGCGGGAGAAGTTGTTCGGGTCCTGGGAGGGCAACTGGCTTGCCTACAACACTGCCCACGATCTGGTGTTGCCGGAGTCGGCCCACAAGGTCGCCTTCCTGATGTATCCGCAGGCCGAGATCGATGGAGAACTGCTCGATACTCTTGATCCCGATGCTTTCAAATACACGATCACTGCCGCCGAGATCGCGTCCTGAGCAACTGACACATGACGGGGCGGGTCCAAGCGATCCGCCCCGCGCGACGATGCGGTTCAAGTGAAATATTGGAGTGTGGCCTGCAAAGGCTCAGAAGATGGTGGTTGCCGGATCAGCGCCCGAGATCTTTTTCGGGTTCGCGAATGAGCCGGTGCGCTTGACGGAACTTGCGCATGGCGGTGGCTGCGGCTGCGCCGATTATTCTTCAGCAACGTCTCGGCTGGCAGCCGGCCACCGTTGTGCAACGTTAAATTCTACCGCCGGAATGAACGAATTTCCAAGCACTTTGCATCATCGACTCGTCGGCTGTTGGCGCGCAATTCAAGTGGTCACTGCTGGCCTCGCCCGAACAACACTGCAAAATTCTTGTTCTTAAGCCGCATTTAAATTCATTTGTACGTGCGCGACCTCATTCGTAAGTTGACAGAGTAAAGCCATCGGCAAGACGCACTCCGCGAACGCGGTGTGGTGACCAGTGTTCGAGGCGAAAAAGATTATCATTAAAGACGTCGAAGGTTATTCGGCGGGTACACTGCGGCGTGTCCTGGAATGCCTAACTATAAGTATTGTTTTCTTGGAAGTTGCTTGTTGCAATGTAATATTTTGTTGCTATCGTTACAGTACTATATGCGCTGATCGTACCCCGGGAGGGTCCCAATCTGGAGGAAAGAATGAACATGGACCTTTCGCGCCGTGCCTTTCTAAAGGGTGCGAGCGCAGGCGTCGCAGGCACCACCCTGGGGGCGTTCGGATTTGGCGGCGTCGAAGCTGCCTACGCGGCAACGGTAAAGCCGTTCAGGCTGACCAAGACAAAAGAGGCGCGAAGCTCTTGCCCGTATTGTGCCGTCTGTTGCGGCATGATGATCTTCTCGGCGGAAAGCAAGGCCGAGCCGGGCAAGATGGAGGTTACCCACATCGAGGGCGATGTGGACAGCCCGGTGAACCGCGGGACGCTGTGCCCCAAGGGCGCGGCAGCGATCGACTACATCAAATCCAAGACCCGCGTGAAGCAGCCAATGTACCGCAAGGCTGGCGGCGACAAGTTCGAGCAGGTGACGTGGGACTTCGCGATGGAACGCATCGCTAAGTTGATGAAGGAAGACCGCGACGCCAATTTCATCGAAACCAACACTGATGGGGTTCCCGTCAATCGTTGGCCGACCATGGCGTTTTTGTCTGGTAGCTCGGTCACCAATGAGACGGGCTGGCTGACCTACAAGGTTGCTCGCGGCCTGGGGATCTTGCAACTCGAGAACCAAGCACGCGTTTGACACGGACCGACGGTGTCCAGTCTGGGCCCATCATTCGGTCGCGGTGCAATGACAAACAGCTGGACGGACATCAAGAATGCTGATGTCGTCTGGATCATGGGTGGTAACGCCGCTGAGGCGCATCCCTGCGGGTTCAAATGGGTCACGGAGGCGAAAGCCGAGCGTGGCGCCAAGCTCATGGTCGTCGATCCGCGCTTCAACCGGTCGGCGGCGGTCGCCGATCACTACGCCCCGATCCGGCCGGGCAGTGACATCGCCTTCCTGTCAGGGGTGGTGAATTACCTCCTGAGCAACGACAAGATCCATCACGAATATGTGCGGCACTATACGAACGCCGCCTATATCGTGCGGGACGACTTCGCCTTCGAGGAAGGTCTGTTCTCCGGCTACGACGAGGAGAAGCGCAGCTACGATCGCAGCAGTTGGGAATATGAGATCGGTCCGGACGGCTTCGCTGTCCGCGACATGACGCTCACCGATCCGCGCTGTGTCTTCCAACTGATGAAGAAGCATTTCGAGCCCTATACGCCCGAGATGGTCGAGCGCATCAGCGGTACGCCGAAGGACAAGTTCCTGCAGGTGGCCGAATGGGCGGCCTCTACCGCCAATGGCGAGCGCGCCATGACGATCATGTACGCGCTCGGCTGGACGCAGCATTCCAGCGGGGCGCAGAACATCCGCACCGCGGCGATGATCCAGTTGCTGTGCGGGAACGTCGGCATTCCAGGGGGCGGGGTGAACGCGCTTCGCGGCCATTCCAACGTCCAGGGCATCACCGATGTGGGGACGCTGACGGCGGCGATTCCGGGCTATCTCGCTCTGCCGACTGACAAGGAGCCGACGCTTGCGGCACATCTGGAGAAGCGGACGTTCAAGCCCCTGCAGCCTGACCAAACCAGCTACTGGCAGAACTACAGAAAGTTCTACGTCAGCTTCCTGAAGAGCTACTTCGGGGCCAAAGCCACGAAGGAAAATGACTTCGGCTTCGACTGGCTGCCAAAGGTGGACGTCGGCTATGACGCGCTGCGCATGTTCGACGTCATGCATCAGGGCAAGACGACGGGCCTGCTGTGTCAGGGCTTCAATCCGCTGATGGCCATCGCCGACTCGCGCAAGACCGGAGCGGCGCTGGCGAAGCTGAAGTTCCTCGTCAGCATGGATCCGATCGAGACGGACACGGTACGGTTCTGGGAGAACCACGGCGAATTCAACGATGTTGAGACCGCCAGCATCCAGACCGAAGTGTTCATGCTCCCGGTCACGTCCTTTGCCGAGGAAGAGGGCAGCCTCACCAACTCCAGCCGCTGCATCATGTGGAAATGGCCGGCTGCGGACCCGTATTTCGAGTCCCGCAAGGACATCGACATACTGGCCGACCTCTTCACGCGCATTCGCAAGCTCTATGAAGTGGAAGGAGGTACGGCCACCGAACCGCTGCTGGCGATTGACTGGAGTTACCAGGACCCGCTGAAGCCCAATCCCGACGAACTCCTGCGCGAGCTCAACGGCAAGGCTCTGGCTGACGTTAAGGATGTCGAAGGCAATGTCATCCGCCGCGCCGGCGAGCAACTCGCCAGCTTCGGCGAGATGCGCGACGACGGCTCGACCGATGGCTCCATGTGGATCTACGCTGGCGTCTACGGTCCGAAGGGCAACTTCGCCCAGCGCCGCGACAACAGCGATCCGTCGGGTCTGGGCGTGTTCGGCAGTTGGGGCTTCTCGTGGCCCGCCAACCGCCGCATCCAGTACAACCGCGCTTCTGCCGATCCGCAAGGAAAGCCGTGGAGCGAGGAGAAGAAGTACATGTACTGGGACGGCCAGCGCTGGACCGGGCCGGACGTGCCGGACTATGTGCCGACCATTCCGCCGGAAAAGGCGGTTGGCCCGTTTATCATGAACGCGGAAGGCGTTTCGCGCCTGTGGGTCCGCGGCCTGATGACGGATGGTCCGTTCCCTGTCCATTACGAGCCGTTCGAGTCGCCGGTCACCAACCCCATGTTCCCGAAGATCAGGGGCAATCCGGTGGCGCGGGTGTTCGATAAGAACATGGAGGTGTTCGGCGATCCGTCCAAATTCTCCATCGTTGCGACCACCTACCGGCTGACCGAGCACTTCCACTACTGGACCAAGAGCGTTCATACCAACGCGGTCCTGCAGCCCGAAGCGATCGTCGAGATGTCGGAGCAACTGGCAAAGGAGAAAGGAATCGCAGCCGGGCAGATGGTCCGCATCTCGTCGCACCGCGGCGAGGTGAAGGCCAAGGCGGTCGTCACCAAGCGCCTCATACCGCTCCAGGTCGACGGCAAGACGGTCCATACGATCGGCCTGCCGCTGCACTTCGGCTTTATCGGGGAAGCCAAAAAAGCCTCGCCGATAAACTCGCTCACGCCACCAGTCGGCGACGCGAACTCGCATACGCCTGAATACAAGGCGTTTCTTGTCGATATCGAGCCCATTTCCGGGCCGGTGGCGTAGGAGGGAGCGATGTTTCCAGTGATTGAGAACCCGACCACGGAACCTGTCGCGCCGAAATTTGGTGACGCAGACCTGATGCGTCGCTCTGCTTCGACCATCGCTCCGCCCGCCCAGCGACAGACGGAAGTGGCCAAGCTGATCGACGTGTCCAAATGCATCGGCTGCAAGGCGTGCCAGTCGGCATGCCTTGAGTGGAACGAGCTGGTGGAGGACGTCGGCGTCAACAGCGGCGTCTATGACAACCCGCATGACCTGACGCCGAATTCGTGGACGCTGATGCGCTTCACGGAGTACGAGAACCCCGACACCGGCAATCTCGAATGGCTGATCCGCAAGGATGGCTGCATGCATTGCGAGGATCCGGGCTGCCTCAAGGCCTGCCCGGCTCCCGGCGCCATCGTGCAGTACTCGAACGGCATCGTGGATTTCGTCCAGGCCAACTGCATCGGCTGCGGCTATTGCGTGAAGGGCTGCCCCTTCAACATTCCGCGCATCTCCAAGGCTGATCACAAGGCCTATAAATGCTCGCTCTGCGTCGACCGTGTCGCGGTCGGGCAGGGGCCGGCCTGCGCCAAGGCCTGCCCGACTCAGGCGATTGTCTTCGGCACCAAGGAAGAGATGAAGCAGCATGCGGCCAGCCGCATCGAGGATCTGAAGTCGCGCGGCTTCACCAACGCCGGCCTCTACGATCCGCCCGGCGTCGGCGGCACCCATGTGATGTATGTGCTGCATCACAATGACAAGCCGGAAATCTATGCGGGGCTTGCCAACAATCCGCGCATCAGCCCGGTGGTCGAAGCGTGGAAGGGGCTGACCAAATATGCCGGCCTGACGGCCATCGGCGCGTTCGCGGCAATCGGCTTCCTCCATCACCTCGTCTCCGGTCCGAACCGGGTGTCGTCCGCGGATGAAGAGGCGGCAAGGCGTCTGGCGGAGGGGAACAGTCATGACCAAGCAAGCTGAAGCGGCGAAAGGCGATAGCATCCACCGGGGCAATCCGGTCACGGTCGACCGCTACACCGCCGCCGCCCGCCTCAATCACTGGATCACGGCAATCAGCCTTGTGCTGCTTGCCTTGTCCGGACTGGCTCTGTTTCATCCAAGCCTGTATTTCCTGACTGGGCTCTTCGGTGGCGGAGCGCTTACAAGAATGATCCACCCCTTCATCGGGGTGGTGTTGTTGCTCAGCTTCATCGGCTTGTTCCTCCGCTTCTGGAAGCTCAATCTGTGGGAGCGGACGGACAGTGTCTGGCTCGGCCGCCTCAGGGACGTTCTGACCAAGAACGACGAGAAACTGCCCGAGGTCGGCAAGTACAATGCCGGCCAGAAGCTGGTGTTCTGGTCGATGTCGCTGCTCATTGTGCTGCTGGTCGCCAGCGGCGTGGTCATCTGGCAGCAATTCTTCAGTGAATACTTCAAGGTCGAGCAGCAACGTGTGGCCGTGCTGATCCATTCAATATTGGCAATCGTGATGATCTGCGTGTGGATCGTCCATGTCTACGCCGCCATCTGGGTGCGCGGTACGATCGGCGCCATGACCCGCGGCCGGGTGACCGGGGGCTGGGCATGGCGGCATCATCGCCGTTGGTTGCGAGAACTGGTCTCCGGTAAGTCCAAGGTTGGCCCCAAGGAGGTCACGCCGGCCGAGTAACAGATAAAGACGGGCCGGCGGCACGTTGCCCGTGTGGTTCGTGGGGGAGAGAATTGAGGAAGTTTCACAACCTGAAAGCCGACCCTACCAAGATTGGGAATATTGCGAAGCCGCCATTCGTGCGGCTTCCCGATCCCGAAAGGCTTTTCATCGATCGGGCAGCACGCTTTCGCCAGTTGGCTGCTGGTCATGACCTCGGTCCCTATCTGGAATTCCTCGCCGGACTTTCAGAGGTTCAGGCTACGATCCAGGACGACCTGCCGGAGCCTTCCATGCCGGCTGCCGAGATCCTCGACCGGGCCGCCGAGCATGAAATGCCGCCGCTCGCCCGCACGGATTTCGTGGCCGACACGGTGTTCTCCTCTCTGTTCGACCGGCTGACGACGGCCGCCGCCGCGCTCGAAATGCCGCCCGAGGCGCATCTCGCTCTTTCCCGCATTCGCGTCGCCGATGAAGAGATGCTGCACGGCGTCATTGGCAATGTGCTGTCCGACTGGGTGCCCGCCGAGGCTGTGGCCGAACACGCCTTCGTGGCGGCGGCGCTCCAGGTTCATTTCGCCCGGCTTGCCGCAAGGCTCGATCCGGACACGCTCCATCCGGTCGGCGACGGCGTCTGCCCAGCCTGCGGTGCGCCGCCTTCAACGAGCATGGTTGTTGGCTGGAACGGCGCGCATGGGACGCGCTTCTGCTCCTGTTCGCTCTGCGGCACGCTGTGGAACTATGTTCGCGCCAAATGCACGCTCTGCGGTTCGACCAAGGAAATTTCGTTCCAGGCGGTCGAATCCGGGCCTGACACGGTCAAGGCCGAAACCTGCAGTTCCTGCCAGGGCTACGTGAAGATCCTCTACCAGGACAAGATGCCGGCTGCCGATCCGATAGCCGACGACGTGGCGACGCTGGGGCTGGACCTGTTGGTGCGCGAACTCAGCTTCCGGCGCGGCGGGGTCAACCCGTTTCTCCTCGGCTATTGAACCGACATGGCGCCGAGGGAAACCACTGCTCCGCTCAATCGTCGACTCCAGGTCGACCAGGGGTTGCAGACGGAAATGGCGTCCCAGGCGCTCGAGCGTTTCGGCCGCCCCCTGGCGGTGGCCTCGGTGCGTGAAAGCTTGCAGGCTGTGCGTACCGGAATGCAATCCGATCCGCCTGAAGCGATCCGGCAGAACATTGCCGACTTGGCGACTGCGTTCGGCGCGTTGCCGGTCTCGGTTGCATCGCTGACCAAATGTTCATTCTCGATTTCCACTGCCTGGAGGATGTAGCTGCAAACACGCGCAATCTCGGCCATCTCAGAATGGATGGGGATCTGATGGGGTTCATCGATAGCTTGCTAAGGCGCTCTGAGACGTCAGTGCCGACACTGCAGGAGCAGATGAGTACTGCACTCACCGCAGCGCAACAGGGCGACTATGATGCGGCCTTGGCGATCTGGGGTCCGCTCGCGCATCTGGGCGTCGCGCGAGCGCAGAACAATATCGGTGCGTGCTTTTCCGGCGGCCTTGGCGTCGAGCGCGACACGGGGCTGGCAATCAAGTGGCTGACGCTTGCCGCGGCGGCTGGCGATCCGGTCGGACAGCGCAACCTCGCCACGGCTTACTTCAGGGGGGAGGGCGTGGGCGAAGATCCGCTACGGGCGGCGGATCTCTACCGTCAAGCGGCTGAAAGCGGCGACGGCGCGGCTCAGGACATGCTGAGCTGGATGCTGCTCGAAGGTGAACTCATAACGCCGGATCATGGCGAGGCGCTGCGCTGGGCGAAGGCGGCCGCAGAACAAGGCGTTGCCTCCTCCATGACGCGGCTCGGCATGATGTATCACAACGCCCTTGGCGTCGAACGTGACGCCTCCGAGGCGCTGCGCTGGTGGGACAGGGCCGCCGCGCGCGGCCAGGCCGACGCGCAGGCCATGCTTGGTGCGGCTTTCCATCTGGGTGCCGGGGTCTCGCGCGACCCGTTCACCGCCCTGGCATGGCTCCTGCGGGCGAAAGCGGGCGGCAGTGAACTGGCTGCTCCGTTCATGGGCGCGGTCGGGGCTTCGCTGTCGGATGCTGAGGTGGCGGAAGCACGCCTCATCGCAGAAAGCCCCCTGCCGGAGCCGGTGGCATGATTGTCGGCACGGCGGGCCATATCGATCACGGCAAGACCTCCTTGGTCCGCGCGCTGACCGGGGTCGACGCCGACCGGTTGAAGGAAGAGAAGGCCCGGGGCATCACCATCGACATCGGCTTCGCCTACATGTCCGGGGCGGATGGCAAGGTGATCGGTTTCGTCGACGTGCCGGGCCATGAGCGTTTCGTGCACAATATGCTCGCCGGCGCGACCGGCATCGACTTTGCGCTTCTCGTCGTCGCCGCCGATGACGGGGTCATGCCGCAGACGCGTGAGCATCTCGCCATCCTCGATCTGCTTGGCATAAAGCGCGGCATCGTCGCGCTGACCAAGGCCGACTTGGTGGCGCCCGACCGGCTCGCCGCAGCGCATAACGAGATTGCCAACGCTCTTCTCGGCACCCGGTTCGAAGGCCTCGACATCATACCGACGTCTGTCGTCACAGAAATGGGTGTGAAGGAGCTTCGTGCCCGCTTGGTCGAAGCGTCCCATCTGCAGGAGCATAGGCAGCTGGAAGGAGCGTTCCGCCTCGCTGTCGACCGCTCCTTTACCTTGGCGGGCACGGGCACGGTGGTGACCGGCATCGTGCTTTCCGGCTCGGTGTCCGTCGGCGACCAGATCGTCATCAGTCCGAAGGGCATCTCGGGTCGCGTCCGCGGTCTGCACGCGCAGAACAGGAAGGCCGAACGCGGCACGGCCGGTGATCGCTGCGCCCTCAATCTGGCAGGCGAGGCCATCTTTAAAGACGCGATCTCCCGGGGAGACATGGTGTTGGACGCAACCCTCCACGGGCCTTGCGATCGCATCGATGCCCAGCTGCGGGTACTTGCATCAGAGACAAAGCCTCTTTCGCAGTGGATGCCGGTGCGTCTTCATCATGCCGCGCTGGAGGTCGGCGCAAGAATCGTGCTGCTGGGAGAACAGCCCATTGCGCCGGGCGAGGAAGGATTCGTGCAACTTGTGCTGGAGCAGCCCGCCGCAATGGCATCGGGCGATCGCTTCGTGGTGCGCGATACGAGCGGGCAGCGGACCATCGGCGGCGGCGTCCTGCGCGATCTACGCGCGCCTGCCCGCAAGCGACGCACGCCGGAGCGCATGGCGCAGCTGAGAGCCTATTCCAACGATGATCCCGAGCGGGCACTGCTGGCTCTGCTGCAAAGCCCGCCACATTACCTCGACATCAACGCCTTCCAACGTGACTTTGCATTGCTGCGCGCACAGGTCGAAGCCATGGCCGAACGGTCCACCCTGCTCAGGCTGCGCGCCGAGACTGCGACGCTGGTGATTGCACCGCCCACGTGGCTGCGCTTGCGCAAGTCGATCCTGGAGCGGCTGGAGAGATTCCACGCCGAGAACCGTGATCTCCCCGGCATCGGCATGGAACGCCTGCGCTTGCAGATCGAGCCGAGGCTTCCGGCGCCGGCTCTTGTCTCGATCCTGCGCGATCTCGCTTCGTCCGGCGTTGTTGCGATGGACGGTGCCTGGGTCAAGCTGCCGACCCACGTCGTCCAGCTCCTGCCGCAGGACGAGGCGTTGTGGGAGATGATTGCGCCGCTGCTGGGGGGCGCGGCGCGTTTCCGTCCGCCGCGCGTGCGAGACATTGCCGACATGCAGGGTGTGCGGGAGACGGAGGTGAGGAAACTCCTCAAACGCCTTGGCCGCATGGGCCGCGTCGACGAGATCGACCACGATCATTTCTTTCTGCGGGGTACCGTAGCGGAGGTCGTGGAGATCGCCAGTGAATTGAGCGCAGCCGCCCAGGATGGACAGTTCAGCGTGGCCCAGATGCGTGACCGGCTCGACAACGGGCGAAAGGTAGCGATCCATATCCTGGAATTTCTCGACCGTCACGGCGTCACGTTCCGGCGCGGCGATGCGCGACGGATCAACAGGAATCGGCTCGACCTCTTCCGTGCGCCTGTGGGCGACGCCAAGGTCGATGCAGTCGTCTTAGCTGGAAGAGATGCGTCCCCGGTGGGGCGTCCGGACTTCAAATCCGGGAGGGGCCGCGAGACGGTCTTTTGTGGGTTCGACTCCCACTCTCTTCCGCCAGAAATCAGGGGAGCACGCGATGATCAGTAGCGAATACGCGGCCTATCTCGACGGTCTCGACCGTCGGGCTCGAGAGGCGAGCGTGGCCGAGGAGCAATTCCGGAAGGAAGCGGCGCGGCAGACCGAGCACCTCAAGAACGAGCGGGTATTCGCCTACCGACGGCTCAATCTGCTCCGTGCAATCGGCAGGGCGGTCGCGACGGCAAAGGACGAGGCAGAGGCGCAAGGCAGCGGCCGAAGCGTGTTTTACCGCGAGGTCGGATGGAATGGGACAACGCAAGCGCAGCGGGATGTCGCGGAGCAGTTCACGCCCGTGATCTTCGCCATCTGGAATGCAGCGGGACCCGACTGGGAGGTCGCCGAGGAGTCCTCCGTTCCCGAGGCGCTGGCCGCTTTCGAACGGTGGTTTGAAGAAAGCCGCAGCACGGCTTTCCTCAACCTCATGGAGCGGGAAGTCGTGGAGCTGCCGCTTGTCGAGGTCTGATGTAGATAGGCATGCGCGTTTTGATAGCTGGATAAGGCAGGAGTTCCGCCGGACGGGCGGTTTCACTGCGCTCGTGATTCTCGTGACCATCGGGAAGCTCAGTGTCACGCCGCTTCGCTCGACCTATTTCCATGTCATCGGTGACGAAATCGGTTGGGCAGAAGTCGCAGCATTGCTCGCCGGGGCAGGCGCTGTCTGGGACGGAGCGGTGTTTGCGACACTGACCGACAAGGACGGGGGCGGCCCGGTCGAGGACGTCAACGCGCGACATGAGTTGCAGCAACTCACCGATCGCCTGATGGAGAGCCGGCTGATTCTCAACGACAATCATTTCTTCGACAGATGGGGCCGGCGACTGAGGATTGATGAGGTGACGGTGCAATGAAGGCGACGCAGCGCGCCGTCGAAACGGGTCCTTCCAACGGACGTGCTCCCGGTAGTTTAGCCATTCCCACTTGCTCCCCGCGGCTCGCGCTTTCGCCGGCAGTCGCACGCTTCAAAGCCAGATCGCCTGGCCCGCCCAGTGGCAGCTTGGTGGACATCACTGGGAGCTGAAGGCCAAGGACACGCATTCTCACCATGACCTTCGACACCGCCACCCCAATGGGACAGCTCATGCTATCCTTCTGGGGCCTACGTAGAGTTTGGGCGAGAATTGATGTTGGAACGTCAACGGGAAGGCCTCGCCGATCCAGGACATCCTCAGTGCCGGCCGCCTGTGGGCTGGCCCCCGGGGGCGGGTTGGGGAAGGTTGGCTTGCGTCATGAATGTCCGAAGGTCACCGTTTGCCTCGGCGATCCGGCCTCGCTCGATTTGTGTGCGATTCGCCAGCAACCGTTTCGCCAGCATATGATCAGCCGGCGAATTTATAGTCTCGACCGCGACCACGAGGTTTTCCCGCATGCGGTACGTGACGAGCCGGTTGTCGCTCTTCAGATAGGAAAGAGCCTCATCCGTTTGCAGGGCCCGGCCGGCTATTTGCAGTTTCATGTCCCCGATATCCGACCAGAACCAGTTCAATGCGTCGAAGGGACCGTTTTCCTTTCCGGTCAGACGGCGCGCCAGGTAGCGGGCTTGGTCGACCGCGTTCTGAACCGATTCGACACGGTGCACTTCGCCGTGACGGTCCGGAAAAAGCGCGCAGTCACCCAGGGCGTGCAATCCCGGCGCTGCAGCTAGAAAAGCGTCCACTGCGATGCCACTGGTTTGTGGTCCAACCGGCGCCTGGACAAGTTCCGCATTCGCGATGCCGCCAATACCGACCAGAATCATGTCGGCTGCCAATTGGCTGCCATCGGTGAGTTGAAGGGAGGAGATTCTGCCGGCTTCATCCAAGATCATAGCAGCGACCTTGGCGTTGGTTTGTATCGCGACTCCCCACGCTTCGAGGCGCCGGTGAATGTGTCCGGCAGTGGCATTGGACAGCACGCGGCCGAGGATAGCCGGTGCCGCTTCGATCACGCAGACCTCGCATCCGAATTTGCGGCGCGCGACGGCGGCAAACTCCAAGCCTATGAATCCGCCGCCAATCACCACGATATGGCGAGCGCTCGTTAATCCTCTCGCCAGGCGATCGGCATCGTCCATGCTTCTCAGGTAATGCGCGTTTTCCGGCAACGGATCAGGGATCAAGGAGTGCGAGCGAGCTCGTGATCCCGTTGCCAGAACGATGTCGGTCGCAAGAATCCTCGTGCCGACTGCGAGGGTGACGCAACCAGTCGATGGATCGATGGTCGACACGGAAATGCCCAGGTGCAACGCGATATCGCGATCCCGAAACAGGGATTCGGGCCGCAAGAGCAGATTCTCTCGCCCGGTCTCGCCCAGCAGGTAGGATTTTGACAGCGGGGGCCGCTGATAAGGAGGATGCGCTTCATCTCCGATCAGCGTGATAGGGTCGTTATAACCCTCGTCCCGGAGCGACAGTGCTAGCTGGGCGCCAGCCTGGCCGGCGCCGATGATCGCGACGCCCGGTGTTTTGGTTGTCATGGTTGTCATTGGATTTTCAGTACTGACTCTCCGGGACGTGCACGCGAATGCCGTCAAGACCGTCGCTCATCGAAATTTGGCAGCATAGCCTCGACGTCCGATCTCGAGAGGTTGCCGTCATGTCCAGCATTTCGTTCTCGAAATCGGATGCTGGTGGAACACGATCAGCCCAATCCTCGTCCAGGTGCACATGGCAGGTGCAGCACGACAATGCGCCGCCGCATTCTCCCACAATGCCCGCGACATCGTTCTGGACGGCGGCGGCCATGATGCTGTCACCTGACCTGGCTTCGACGATGGCCTCGCTCTTGTCCGGCGCGACGAATGTTATTTTCGGCATTTCGATATCCGTATCGTTACGACTTCAATTCAACCGGGACAGAAGCGAAACTGCGCAGGTTGTTGTTGAGATTTCGGCTGGTGGCGCCGGATGGCCGGATCGACTTGACGTGCTTGACCAGCGCCTTCAAAACCAGCTCCCCCTCCATCCGGGCAATCATCTGACCAATGCACATGTGAACGCCGGTGCCCAGCGCAACGTGGGCCGGCATTTTCCGGGTGATGTCGAACTCGTCCGGCCGTTCCCATGCCAGCGGATCGCGGTTCGCCGCCGACAGCAAGACAATGATCTTGTTGTCTTTCGGAACCGTGCGGCCGTCGGCGAAGGTCACGTCTTCCATGGTGAGGCGACAGACGGTCTGGATCGGCGTTTCAAGGCGCATTGTCTCGTCCAGGACACTGCGCACCCTGGTGACGTCTCTGCGAAGCATCTCATATTGCTCGGGAGCTTCGGAAAGCAGCTGGATTGCGGCCGAGATCATTGCCGAAGTGGTGTCGAGGCCGCCGCGCAGGAATGAGCGGATAAGGAGGGGAGCCGTTTCAGGTTCGATTTCGCCACGATCCGCCGCCGCATAGATCTTCTCTCCGAAGCCGCCCGGCAACAATGCCTCGCGTCGCATCTGGGCATTGTTCCAGTCCATGATCTTCGCGGCCGCGGCTTCGGTCGCCAAAAAGCGGGCATTCCTTGGCCCTTGTCCGTCGAAATTCAGTTGGCCGAGAAGAAAGAGTTTTTCGGTGCGGCCCGGACTGTCGGCCCAACCGATCGTGCGGGGGAATACATGAGCCACGAACCGCTCGGATAGCTCGGACACGGCATCGATCCGGCCAGCATCGACCAGGTTTCCGACGAGTTCGTCGGCATAGTCCGCAAACAGTTCTTTCCATTCGCGGATCAGCGCCGGCGTCAGGATTCTCTGTACGGCCATCCGAACCTTCGTATGGTCCGGCGGATCGACCTCGACGATCGGGCTCGGCGCGCGCCAGGCGCCAGGCTTGCGAATGTCCGCTATGCCCGATCCGGAGGTGGACGAGAAGCGCTGCCAATCCTGGAGCACCGGGGCGACATCGGCGTGTCGTCCCATGACATATACCCCGTAGCGCTCCATGAAGGCGACCGAACCGGCATTGCGCACCACCTCATGCATCGCAAACGGGTGCTCAAGCGTCACATCGTCATACGGATCAATGTCGAGGCGGGAAATGTTGTTCGGTACGGTGGGCGTTGAAATATCCATGATGGTGATCAAAGACCTCGAATCTGGAGCCTTGAGGAGGGTGCCGATGCATGCCTTGGCAGTCCATTGGCTTCGTCACCTCCCGGCGGAGAGCGGCGAAGCTGCGGTGCCGCGTGGTGACCGGCAGCAACTCGAAGGAGTATCATCAGATCACTCCGTTCTGTAAAATACATTTGCATAAAGACAGAAATACATTTTATGGGTATCTCATGTCTCAGACGCTAAAACAGCTTTCGTATATCTGCGCCGTTCGTGACCATGGGAGCTTCGCGAAGGCGGCCCACGCGAAGAACATTTCCCAGTCGTCGATACTGGCGGCGGTCGATGCCGCTGAGCAGGAATTCGGGCTTCAGATCTTCTCTCGCCAAAAGGGCAGGGGTGTCGTCATTACCGCTGCCGGCGAACGGTTTATTGCCGCCGCTCGACGGCTTCTGGGGGCCGAGAGCGACTTCAACAGGGAAATGCGCTCACAAGGTCTGGACGGGCGACAGGTGAGGATCGGTCTGTTCGAGCCATTTGGCTCGATCATGATGGTTGAAGTGCTCGATCGCGTGAGAGACCGTCTGGGAGACATATCGATCGAACTGATCGAGGCCGACCAGCCCAGCCTCAAACGCTATCTGGACCGAGGTGAAGTCGACATCATCCTGGTCTACGATCTTGGGCCGGACTTTGATGGAAACATGGAGGTGATCGGTCGCGCCTCGCCGCACGCGGTTGTGCCCGCCAGCAGCCCGCTTGCACAGAAGGCATCGATCAGCATCAACGAACTCGTCAAACATCCGATCCTTTTGCTAAGCCTGCCGCTGACGGTGACTTACATCATGACCTTGTTCGACTACGCCGACCAGCGTCCCAACTTCGCGTTCAAGAGCCGGAGCTACCAGACCATTTTGAGGGCGGTCGCGTCCGGCTTCGGAGCAACGATATTGAATGCGTGGCCGCGAGAACCCTTGCTGGTCGACGCCGGTATCAAGAGGATTCCGCTCAAGGAAAAGCTGCCGTCGGCGACCATCATGACCGTCGATCACTACGGCGACAGGCGCCCTGAGGTGCTGGAGGTTTTTATCCAGACGCTGCGGGATTATTTTCAGGAAGCCTACCAGGAGCGTCTAGCCTAGAGCCGGACGCCCCGTAAGGTAACGTCAGCGCATGTAGCGCAGGAAGTTGGTGTTGCGCGCAATCCGGTCGTAGAGCGTCCGGGCGGTCGCATTGTGCTCCTGCGTAAGCCAGTAGACATTTGCCAGGCCGATTCGGTCCGCTTCGGCGTAGACAGCTTCTATCAAGGCGCGCCCCACGCCCGAGCCGCGATGGTCGGGGTCGGCATAGAGGTCCTGAAGATAGCAGTTGTTCTTCGCAGACCAGCAGGTGCGATGCTGGATGTAGTGAACCAGGCCGACCGCCTTGCCGTCCTTGATCGCGAGGAAGCCGTTCGGCTCGAATTCGCCGCTTCCGAGCAGGCGCTGGAATGTCGTGCGATAGACGTCCTCATCGACACTGGTCTGGTAGAAGTCCAGATAGGCCCTCCAGAGTTGCCGCCATTGTTGCTCGTCGCCTGCTTCGATCGGCCTTACCGTCAGTGTGTTGGTCGTCATGGGCTTTTCCTTGTCATGATGGCCTTCCGGGCGCGCCCTTACGACCTGTTCGAGATGGTGCGTGCGGCGGATATGGCCAGGGGCGCGTGCTTCTTGCAAAAGGCATCCGGATCCCATTCCGATAGCGAGCCTGCGATGTGAACCGCGCCGATCGGCGCATTCCGGTCGTCGAAGATTGCCGCGGCCAGAACGATTTCGCCCAACAGCATCTGCTCGATGCAGAGCGCGTAACCGAGATCCTTCGCCTTGCCGATTTCTGCGATGATTTCCGTCCTCGACGTGATCGTCCGGGGAGAGTGCGGCACGAGATGGGACCGGTCGAGGATGTCCTCGACGACCTCGCTCGGCAGGTGCGACATCACCGCGCGTCCGCCGGATGCGGCGAAGGAGGGGACGCGGCGACCCGTCAGGGTGGCGAAGAATGTCTCGCGCTTGGATTGGCGGCGAAGGGCGTAGACGATTTCCACATCTTCAAACAGGCTGAGATCTATGCGTTCGCCGGTCTCATTCTGGAGATCCATGAGGATGGGGCTGGCGCGCTGGATCGTGGTCGAGTGCCGGAGATACTCGAAGGTGAAGTGCAGGAACTTCTTGCCGAGAGCGTATGTCCGGTTCTGGCCTCGCTCGAGATAGCCGAGTTTGACCAGCGTATGCGACATGCGTTGGATCGTGCTGGCATCCAGGCCAGTCAGTTCCTTCATCTCCTTGTGCGTGAGCCTGCCGCCATCGCCGCTTCTCTCGAAAGCTTCCAGGAGTTGAAACGCCTTCGCCAGCGATTTCACAAACAAAGTATCGTCTTCGATCACGGTACCGCCTCGGCGGACATTGCCGCTTGACCACTATTAAGATGCATAATAAGATGCATAATATCGTAATGCAATATGAAAAGTCAAATTGACTTGATAAGAGGTGAGCATGGGTATCTGGGTAAAGGCTGTTGCCACGGCGGCGTTGTCTGCCGCAGTTTCGATTTCGTCCTACAGTGTTGCGCTGGCTGAGCAGCTCAAGCTGGGGGTTTCGCTCCCGCTTTCGGGGCCGGCCTCGCTCGCCGGAAATTCGATCCGGGAGGGCATTGATTTCGCCATCAAGTCGGCGAACGCCCGTGGCGGTGCCTTCGGTGAGGATGTGAAGCTGTTTGTCGAGGACGACGAAGGTAACCCGACAAAGGGCGTGACGGCCGTCCGCAAGCTCATCGAGCAGGATGGCGTGGTCGCAATCAGCGGCACCTATGTCAGCGCGGTCGCCGCCGCCCAGGTCAAGGTCGCAAAGGACTACAAGGTTCCGATGGTTTCGGCAGGCTCCACGTCGTCTGCCGTGACCGATGCCAACACGCCCGGCGATCCCTGGTTTTTCCGTGCGTTTCCCGGCAGCGTGACGCAGGCGAAGCAGACGGCGTCGGATACCTTGAACAAGCTCAAGGCGCAGTCGGTTGCCGTATTGTATGAAAACTCGATCTACGGAAAGTCGCTTGCCGACGAGTTCAAGGTGAACTTCGAAGCCGCCGGCGGCAAGGTCGTCGCCATGGAGGCCTACAATCCCGGCGAGAAGGACTTTTATTCCCCGCTGACCAATTTGAGAGCCCAATCGCCCGCGGCCGTATATATCGCCGGATTGATGGACTCGGGTGCGCAGATCATCAAGCAGGCAGGCGAGCTGGGCGTGCAGACGCAGATCGTCGGTTCCGGCTCGATGATGAGCGACAAGCTGATCGAGCTGGCCGGGCCGGCTTCGGAAGGTTTCGCCGTGTCCTCCATGTTCGAGCCAAGCACGCCGAACAAGTATGGTGCCGAATTCGCCAAGGAATTCCGGGCTGCCTACAACAAGGAACCGGATGTCTACAGCGCTATCGGCTACGATTCGATGATGCTGCTGATCGAGGCGGCGCGCCGCGCCGGAAAGGCGGATGGTGCCGCGATCCAGCAGCAGTTGCAGAAAATGGAAGATTTCCCGCTGGCCCAGGGGCCGGACGGAACGACCGCGAAGTTCGACGAGAAGGGCAGTGCCGAATTCACGGTTGGTCTCGCTATCGTGAAGAACGGCAAGCGTGAATGGCTTCCGTTCGACTGAGCGGCAGATAAGGAACTCCTTCGTTGATACTTCTGCAGCAATTCCTCGCAAACGGAGTTGTGGTCGGGTCGAGCTACGTTCTTGTCGCGCTCGGCCTGACGCTCATCTTCGGTATCCTGAAAATCGTCAACTTCGCCCATGGTGAGTTCTACATGCTCGGTGGCTATGTGGCGGTCGTCGGCACCCAGTTGCTGGGGCTGAGCCCCATCCCGTCCATCGTGCTGGTTATCACAGTCATGGCGGTCTTCGGCTGTCTCGTTGAGCGCTTCATCTTTCTTCCGATCGGCAAAAAGGATCCGACCAACGTCATCATCGCGTCCTTCGGCCTGTCGATCCTGCTCCAGAACCTGGCGCTCAAGTTTGCCGGTCCCGAACCGATGGCCGCCCAAAGCGGCTTGCCCAGGGGCGCGATCCAGATCGGCGATATCTTCCTGACGAGCGAGCGCCTTGCAATCGTCGCGGTGGCGATCGTCACAGTCACGATCCTGCTGCTCGTTCTTCGCTACACGTGGGTCGGCCTTTCTTTGCGGGCGATGTCCGAAAATGCGACCGTTGCCCGCATCTGCGGCATCAACGTTCGCCGCGTCGGCGTCGTGACTTTCGCCATCGGGGCTGCCTTGGCCGGTCTCTCCGGCGCCTTGATGTCGACGGTGTTCACCGTGCAGCCCAATGCCGGAAGCCTGATCGTCATGAAGGCATTCGTCATCGTTGTTCTTGCCGGAATGGGGAGCATCGAAGGCGCGATCGTGGCGGGCCTTGCCCTCGGCATCATCGAATCCCTCGTCACCGGCTATCTCGGAAGCGAGCTGCGGGACATCGTCGGTTTCATTTTCGTCATGTGCGTTCTGGCCGTACGTCCCCAGGGCCTGTTCGGAATAAAGACGGATCGGTCATAAGATGCGTACAATTCTTCTCATTCTCCTTGCTGCCGCGGCCTTCGCGCTTATGCCGACGATTGTTGGCGGCGGCTATTTCATCAACATCGCGATCGTCGTCTGCATCTACATCATTCTTGCCAGCAGCCTCGATATCGTGATGGGCTGGACGGGGCTCTACTCGTTTGCGCACGCAGCCTTCCTCGGCATCGGAGCCTATACGGCCGCGATCCTCGGACGTGATTTCGGCACGACCTTCTGGATCAACCTGCCGATGGGGATGATCGTCGCCGGACTGTTCGGTTTCCTACTGGGCCTGCCACTCCTGCGCGCGCAGGGGCACTTTCTGGCGATCATGACGATCGCTTTCCAGACGATCGTGTATCTCGTGCTGTCGCAATGGACCGATTTTACCGGCGGTCAATACGGGATCGAGGTCGAGCCCGTCGCGGGCTTCACCGCGCTCTCGTCCTTTTTCTATCTCGTGCTGGCCTTTGCAACGATCTGCCTGATCGCCATCCGTCTGCTGACGCAATCGCGCCTGGGTGATTCCTTGCAGGCGATCCGCGACGACGAGACGCTGGCGAGGACGATCGGCATCAATTCCAAGGCGATAAAACTGGTGGCCTTCGCCATCTCGTCGAGCTTTGCGGGCGGCGCCGGCGTCCTTCTCGCCTATCACATTCGCGGGGTCACTCCGGACGACTACACCGTCCTGGCGTCTGCCACGGTCGTCGCGATGGTGGTGCTTGGTGGCCGCGGCCGGTTCTGGGGTCCTGTCATGGGGGCGGCACTACTGATCGTCCTGCCGGAGCTCCTTTCCAGCCTCGCCGAATACAAGCACGTCTTCTACGGCGCGGTTCTGATCCTGGTCACGATGCTGGCTCCGCAGGGGCTGGCCGGAAAGTTCCTCGAATGGAGGGCTAGATAATGGCTGAGATAATCAAGGCCGAAGGCCTGACCAAGGCTTTCCAGGGAATGGTCGCGCTGAATGCGTTCGACTTTTCCGTCAATGAGGGCGAGATCGTCGGGCTGATCGGCCCGAACGGCTCCGGCAAGTCCACTGTCGTCAACCTGCTGAGCGGCGTTCTGGCGCCAACCAGCGGCCGCGTGCTGATCGAGGGCAAGGACTTTTCCGGAGCTGCGCCGCACGTCGTCGCCAAGCTTGGCGTCGCCCGCACCTTCCAGATGATCAGGCTGTTTTCCAGTTTGACGGTGGAGCAGAACATCGTTCTTGCGCTCCAAGAGCAGTCCGGGCCCGGCTATTTCTCGTCCTTCGTGAACCGAAGGAACGCGCTTGCGTGGCGGGAAACCGCCAGTGCAAAAGCCCGCAAGACGCTGGCGCTGTTCGAGATGGAAAAGCACGCCGAGAAGCTCGCCACCGACCTCTCCATCGGCCAACAGCGGATGGTGGAACTGGCGCGTGGTCTGGCGACGAACCCGCGCATCTTCATTCTCGACGAGCCGGCGGCCGGACTTTCGCCCATCAACGTCGATCGCCTCATCGAGATGATCCGGCGCATGCGTGATGAATTCGGGGTGACGATCCTGCTTGTCGAGCATGTCATGAGAGTAGTCCAGTCTGTCTGCGACAGAGTGGTCGTGCTCGACTACGGCCAGAAAATCGCCGATGGCCGACCTGATCTCGTCGTGAAGGATCCCAAAGTCATCGAGGCCTATATCGGATTGGGGCGGTCGTCCAATGCTTGAGTGCAAAAACGTCAATGCCGGCTATGGCAAGGTTCAAATCCTGTACGGCCTCGACTTTGCCGTGCCGAAGGGCGGCCTGAGCGCGATTCTCGGCAGCAACGGCACGGGCAAGTCGACCGCGTTGAAAACGCTGGCTGGCTTGGTCCAGCCGACGAGCGGTGAGATCCTGCTCGACGGCAAACGGATCGACGGCAAGGGGGCGCATGCCATGGCGGCCGCCGGCCTCTGCCTCGTTCCCCAGGGCAAGGAGGTTCTCGCGGGCCTGACCGTGCACGAGAACATTCTCATCGGCGCCTATCATCGCCGCAAGGACAAGGCCGGCATCGCCGAAGATGTCGAGATGGTCTACTCCGAGTTCCCGCGCCTGAAGACGCGATACAAGGCCGCGGCCGGTCTGCTCTCCGGCGGCGAGCGACAGATGCTCTCGCTCGGCAGGGCACTGATGGCGCGGCCGAGCTTGCTCCTGCTGGACGAACCTTCCGCGGCGCTGGCGCCCAAGGTGGTCGGGGAGATTTCCGACATCATCCGCAAACTGCGGACGCGCGGCCTGACCATGCTGCTCGTCGAGCAGAACGTGTCGATGGCGCTCGAACTCGCAGACGAGGTTCATATCCTGCGCGAGGGGCGGTTCGCCTATTCGCGCAAGAACGGCCCGGATCTCGATGTGGAAGAGCTGCGTGAATTCTATCTCGGAAAGGGGCAGTCGTGATGCGGTTCTCTGGGAAGTCGGTACTGATCACGGGAGCGGCAGGCGCGCTTGGCGCCGATCTCGCCCGGGCGTTTGCCCGCGAAGGAGCCGCGCACCTCTATCTTGTCGACCGCGATGCGGACAAACTCGGCGAATTGTGTGCCGAGTTGGGCAATGTGGCGCAGGCCGTCCACTGCGATGTCGCGTCGGTGGAGAGCATGCGACAAGCCTGGAACAGCATGGACCTCACCGACGGGCTGGATGTTTTGGTGACAGCGGCGGGCACATTGGGCAGCGGAAAGCCTCTCCTGGAGGTCGAGCCGGATGAGTTCGACCAGATGCTGTCGCTGAATGTTCGGGGAACCCTCTTTTCGGTGCAGCTCAGTCTGAGCGCGTTGCGGCTGAGAAAGGGCAATGTCGTCACATACGGATCGACGGCCGGCCTTACCGGCTCTCGCGCTCTCGGGGCCTATTCAACGACCAAGGGAGCGGTCGCGCTGTTGACGCGCAGTCTGGCCCTGACCCTCGCCGAAGAGGGGATCCGGGTCAATTCAGTCTGCCCGGGATCGATCACGTCTCCGATGCTCGAGCGCAACTTTGCGGCGGCTGGAGCCGAAGCCGAGACGCGCCGGCAAGCCTACCGGGAGCTGCACCCGATGAAGCGCTTCGGTGAGACGCGCGAAGTCTCGGAGGCTGTTCTCTATCTTGCCAGTGCTGCGGCCTCGTACACGACGGGCGTTTCGCTGCCGATCGACGGGGGGAGGCTGGCATGACATTCACCGGCAAGACCGCCGTGGTGACCGGTGCCAACAGCGGGATTGGCCGTGCGACCGTCGATCTGCTGCTTTCGCGTGGCGCCTCGGTTGTGGCGGTCGACCGTGATGTCTCGCAGTTGGGCAGCGTCGCCGCCACCGTCGTCTCCGCAGACCTTTCCGAGGATACGGCGCCGCTGCGGGTTGCAGACGTCGCACGCGCGCTGGAGGGGATTGACCTGCTGGTCAACTGCGCCGGCGTCGGCGGTTCAAAGCGACTTGCGGAAACGGATGACGAACTGCTCGACCGGATCGTCGGCATCAATTTGCGTTCGGTCATCCGGTTGACGCGGGAACTTCTGCCCGATCTTCGCCGTCCAGGCGGTGCGATTGTCAATCTCGCGTCCGTATTCGGCGAGGTCGGTCGCAGCGGCACGGCGGCCTATGCCGCAAGCAAGGGCGCTATCTCCCAGTTCACCCGGCAGCTTGGCGCCGAGCTTGGCCCGGAGGGCATCCGGGTCAATGCCGTGGCGCCCGGCTGCATCCTGACCGCAATGACACGCGACAAGATCGATAATGACGCCGAATATCGCAGCACGATGATCGCCGGCACGCCGCTGAAGAGGGTTGGTGATCCCGTCGAGGTGGCCGAGGTGATCGCCTTTCTGGGGTCGCCGCAGGCGTCCTTTGTCAGCGGTCAGGTGATCGCTGTCGACGGCGGCTGGCTGTCTTCCCGCGGTTCATTCTAGGCATAGATTTCCGTTCAGCTTTCGGTGAGCAACTGGACTCAAGGAGTAGGAAACATGGAACACTATGGCCCAATCAAGTGGCCCAATGGCCATCGGCTTGCCGTCATGCTGTCTTTCGACTTCGACGCGGAGACGCTTTGGCTTTCTCGTGATCCGGAGAACGTCCGGCGCCCAGGTACGCTGTCGCAGGGCGTCTATGGAGCCAAGGTCGGCGTGCCCATGATCCTGGAGACGCTGAGCGAGCTGCAGGTTCCAGCAACCTTCTTCGTTCCAGGTTGGACCGCGGAAAAGTACCCCGGCCGGCTGGAGATGATCGTCGCCAAGGGACATGAAGTCGGCCATCACGGCTATCTGCACGAGTGGGTGGATCCCGACCGGCCGGAGCTGGAAGAGGAAGTGTTGGTCAAGGGCCTGGAGGCGTTGAAGGCAACGGTAGGGGTCGTTCCGGCCGGCTACCGCTCCCCCGCATGGGAAACCTCGCCAAACATGATCGGCCTGCTGAAACGCTACGGCTTCTTCTACGACAGTTCCTTCATGGACACGATCAACCCCTATCGGCACCAGCTCGAGGATGGCACGGGCGGTCCGATCGAGCTCCCGGTTCACTGGAGCCTCGACGATGCGCCGTTCGCATTGTTCTCGGTCCGTACGCCGAGAACGATCGTGACCAACGATCACCTCCTCAAGGTGTGGCAGGACGAGTTCCGTGAAATCTATCGCTGGGGCGGGCTTTTCAATTTGACCATGCATCCGCAGATCATCGGCCGACCGTCGAGGATCGCCTTGTTGCGCGAGTTCATTCAGTGGATGCAGACCTTCCCAGGTGTTTGGTTCGCGCCGGGGCGGCAGATCGCCGAGGCATGGAGCACGACTGAACAGTAAATCTTCCGCGTTGTCTGAGCGGATGAACCGAAAGAAAGGCGTTTCTTTCGGAACGGAGATGTTATGAATTTTTCAGAATTTCGGTCCAGGGACGGCGTGGCTCTCGCAGCACTTCTGGCACAGAAGGAAGTCAGCCCGGTGGAGCTGATGCAGATCGCAATAGAAGCCGCGGAACGGTTCAACGCCCACACCAACATGATTTCCTATACGGATTTCGATGGTGCGTTGGACAGAGCACGCCAGCATCAGGTCGTCGCCGGAAAATTCAGTGGCCTTCCTTTCCTGCTAAAGGATTCCGGCCTCGCCTCCACCGATTTGCCGACCAGCATCGGATCGTCGCTTTTTGAGCGCACGACGGCTCAGAGCGATTCAACCCTCGCCATGAGGTTTCGCGATGCAGGCTTCATTTCCTTTGCGCGTTCCACGGTCCCGGAAATGTGCATGGCCCCGACGACCGAGGCGCGTCGCAACGGCGGGCCGACGCGCAATCCGTTCGATCCAAGCCGTTCGTCCGGTGGATCGTCGGGCGGCGCGGCAGTGGCAGTCGCTTGTGGCGTGGTTCCGGTCGCCCATGGCAGCGATGGTGGCGGCTCCATCCGCATTCCGGCGTCCTGTTGTGGCATTTTCGGTCTCAAGCCAACCCGCGGGCGGGTTCCGATGGGCCCCTTTCGCGGGGAGGGCTGGGGAGGACTTGCCTGTGACGGCGTCCTCACACGGACCGTCAGGGACACAGCTCGCGCCCTGGATCTGATTGCCGGGATAGAGCCCGGCGCCCCCTATGCGGCGCCGCCGGGAGACCATTTCGAAGCGGCTTTGGACAGGCCCTTCGAACGGCCATTAAGGATCGCCGTCTGGCAGGATCCATGGGGACTGGCCGTGGATCAGGCCTGCCTTGAAGCGGTTAGGCAGACTGCACAGCTTTGCGAAGCACTCGGACATGAGGTCGTGCAGATTGAAGCGTCTGACTTCGATTATGCGGCTTTCATCAACGCCATAGTGACCGTCATGGCTGCCAATATCACGCTCTCGGCTCGCACGAAGCTCGCAGCGGAACGACGGGATCCCACCGAGGCCGAGCTTGAGCCGGCCATTCTGAATGGATTCCAGATAGGCGCGCGCTTGTCAGCTCCGGATTACGCCGCGGCGATCAACAAGTTGCACGCAACAGGGCGGATGATGGCGCGGATGATGGACGGCTACGACCTCCTGTTGACGCCGACTCTGGCAAGCCTCCCTGTGAAACTTGGCACCATTCCGACGAGCGAACCCGACTTCAGAGCATTCAGGCACAAGGCCGGCGAACTGACGCCGTTCCTTGCCGTCGTCAACGCGTCCGGGCAGCCGGCCGCAAGTCTTCCCCTCTGGCGCGAACAAGGGCTCCCAGTCGGAGTTCAGCTTATCGGGCAATTTGGGCGTGAAGATCTCGTGTTGAGATTGGCAAGCGAGCTTGAGAAATCAGAGCTCTGGCAGGCGGCTCGGCAATGGCCGAGTGTCAATTCTGACGGGTGACGTCACGTTGGATGCGCCGGGGACTGGATGGTTTCGGCTTTGATGGGGCAGTCGCCTCGACTTGGGCAGGGCCACGCGAGTCCGGGAGTTTCAATCGCAAGCCTGACGTCACCAAAGCGCGTCAGGCGGGTTTCGAAGCGCACATCGATCAGGGAGTGCAACGGTCGGAGATTGCGTCGTGACGCTCTGGCCGCGGCATCGAATCGCTTGTCTCCCATCGCCTGGCGCTCATAGGTGAGCTCGCGCAACCGCCAGCGGGTAGTTCCGCCTTCGAACTTCATTGGCTTTGGAAATAGCGTGACGTCTCGGCCCAACGCCAGATGGCTTGCTTCCTCACGCCGCAACGCTCGGCAGCCATGCGGTCAGACAGAAGGCGTCCCTCTGTACCAGCTAGTGCCGGTGCATGCAGGACGGAACCGCAGATGTGATGCGATTCCCCGGCGCGCTGGGCCGCTAAAGCCAGCGGCATCCCAGGGCAATTCGCGCTCGCCGGGACCGATCAGACCCGTCGCAAGGGCATACGAGTTGTTTTGAAGATTTAATGAGTGCGGTGTTTTGCGAATGTTCGACCGCTGACTAGCTCAGAGCCTTTATGAAGTCCAAGATATTTTGTTTCTTTGTCAGCGAGCGCCCACGATGGGGTGACACGGGCCGCCACGGCGTGTCAGCGTAAAAGCGTTATAAAAGAGCATTTTACGCAATTGAATGGCGGAGAGGGGGGGATTCGAACCCCCGATACCCTTGCAGGTATGCCGCATTTCGAGTGCGGTGCATTCAACCACTCTGCCACCTCTCCGCATCGCCGGTTGGCGCCAAAAGGCGCGGTCGGGTACATAGCGGCTGTCTTTTCGCCTTGCAAGGGGATGGCGCGCACAAAAGCGAACTAATTCCATTCGATCCGGCGAAACGTTCTTGACAGTTTTCGGAACCTCGCCTAATGCCGCACGTGCGTGGCAATGGGCAAATGCCATTTGTGCGTGGAATGGTGCTCTGTGCGTGCCGCTTGCGACACCTTGCAGGCCCTCCTTCACCGGCGGACATGTCAATGTCCGTCAAACCCGACTGATAAAAAGACGGCCGCGTCCCTCGGACGAGAGCCGGAACGAACATGAAAGGACAAGAAATGTTCGCAGTCATCAAGACCGGCGGTAAGCAGTACCGCGTGGCGGCCAACGATGTCGTGACGGTTGAAAAACTCTCCGGCGCCGCTGGCGACAAGATCGAATTTGTCGAAGTGCTGATGGTCGGCGAAGGTGCCGACGCAACGATTGGCGCTCCGTTCGTCGAAGGCGCGGTTGTGACCGCCGAAGTCGTCGAGCAGGGCCGCGCCAAGAAGGTCATCGCCTTCAAGAAGCGTCGCCGCCAGAATTCCAAGCGTACGCGCGGCCATCGCCAGCACCAGACGACCGTCCGCATCGTCGAGATCGCGGCAGCCGGCGGCAAGGCCAAGAAGTCTTCCAAGAAGGCTGAAGCCGCTGCCGAAGCAGCAGCGAACTGAGACAACGGACAGGTAAAGGAGAACTCCAATGGCACACAAAAAAGCTGGCGGTTCCTCGCGTAACGGTCGCGATTCCGAGTCCAAGCGCCTCGGCGTGAAGAAGTTCGGCGGCGAAGCCGTCCTCGCAGGCAACATCATCGTGCGTCAGCGCGGTACGAAGTGGCATCCGGGCGCCAATGTCGGCCTCGGCAAGGACCACACGATTTTTGCGCTTACGGCGGGCAACGTGAACTTCCGTACGAAGGCTAATGGCCGCGTGTACGTGTCCGTAATGCCGAAAGCCGAAGCAGCGGAATAAGCCGGTAGCGCTCTAAAACAGCCGGCGTCTCATCGACCCGGCTGATGCTACAGGTGTCAAACCTGCAGAAACAAAAGGGGAGATGGGGCAATCCATCTCCCCTTTGTTCATCTGGAGGATTGAGCCATGATCAGCGAAATGTTGCGGGAAGGCCAAGCCCGGTCTCCCGAAGAACGGCCAAGGCCGGAACGGTCGAGGACCGATTGTCCCATATTGCTGTCGCACAGGCTGGTCCTGCGCGCCCCGCATGAAGACGACATCGACGCCCTTGCCCATCTCGCCAACAACGCCAACATCGCCAATATGGTCGCCCGCATGCCGCATCCCTACACGATCGCGGACGCGGCCGACTTCGTGCGACGCACAAAAGCCGGCGCGATTGGCAAGTGCGTCTATGCGATCACCAAGGCGGACAATGGCGCGTTTCTCGGCTGCTGCGGGATCGAACCGCACGAGGACGGCAAGACCGTCGAGCTCGGCTACTGGCTGGGCGAGCCATACTGGAACCAGGGCTACGCGACGGAAGCGGCGCAGAGCCTGACGGACATGGTCTTCCGCACCCGCGACGTCGAGCAGATCGATGCACGCGTGCGCGTCATGAACATCGCCTCGCGCCGGGTCATCCAGAAGTGCGGCTTCCAATTCCAGGCGACCGGCATGGTCCAGAGCCTTGCCGTCGGCGGCATGGTGCCGGTCGAATGGTACCGGCTCGACCGCAAGACCTGGGTCTCGCTGAAGAGCTGGGGGAACATCGGATGAGCGCGCGGCCGTCGCAACGGGTGTCGTATGCTCAGTCTGATCCCGGGGCCACGCCGGTCGTTGCGACCGAACGGTTGACGCTGCGTCCGCATCGGATCGCCGATGCGGACGCGATCGCCCAGTCACTCGGCGACTTCCGCGTCTCCCGCATGCTGGCGCCGGTGCCTGTACCGTTTGACCGGCAGGATGCAGAGGAGTGGCTTTCCAGCGTCACCAGCGGGCTTCTTCCCGGCTGGACGCTGGCGATCACCACCGGCGACGACGTGCATCTCGGGGTGGTCTCCTTCGAGTGGCGGGCCGGGGCGTGGCATCTCGGCTACTGGCTCAACCGCTTCTTCTGGGGGCGGGGCTACATGAGCGAGGCCGTGCACGCCGCCACCAGCCGCTTTCTCATACGCATGCCGGGCGTGGAGATCTGTTCCGGCGTCTTCGCCGACAACCAGGCCTCGCTGAGGGTTCAGGAGAAGATCGGCTTTCGCATCACCGGCCTGAGCGAGATCTATTCGACCGCACGCAATGCGATGGTCCCGCATGTCGAGACCCGCCTTCTTGCTGGCGACTTTCGCCCGGCGCAGCCACGCGGTAAACCAGCCAACCGATGAGTTGAGCCGATGGCGGCCGTTCCGCCATCGGCCGTTCCTTTAGGCGAGCTCGAACCAGACGGGCAAATGGTCGGAGCCGGTCGCCGTTTCGTCCACCCAGGCCTCCTTGAGGCGCCCGACGAGGCCGTGGCTGACAAAGCAATAGTCGAGGAACATCCGATGGTCGTGGTCGTCGGGATCAATCCAGCTGTAGCTGTCCGGGCGTCGCCCGCCGAGGCCGGCGAGCACATCCAGCGGATTGGTAGCGCGGATTTGGCGGCCGTAATAGCTGTCGATTTCGCCGGCCATGGCGCAATACTCCGGCGATTCGGGAACCATGTTGAAATCACCCATCAGCACATAGTCGTCCGGAAACGGGGGCTCGCGCAGGCCGAATTCCTCGGCGCCGGAAATCGCGCCGCCGTCGAATCCGTAGGCCTGAACGCGTTCCTTCAGATAGCGGATCTGCTCGATCCGTTCGCCGCGGTAGATGTGGTCGAGGTGGACGGAATAGACGCGAAGCGCGCCGCCCGGCGCATTGATGACGGCCTCGGTCGCCCCGCGTTGCAGGTTGAGCTTGCCGATCGTGCGGCTGCGCGGCAGCAAGATGAGGCGCGAGGCGAGGATTGGATCGCGCGACAGCACCATGTTGCCGAACTGGAAACGGCGACTCACGGCGCGGCCGTTCTCGATCGCCGAGCCGGCGTCGACATCACAAGCGGGCCAGTAAACGGAGAAGTACGCCGGCAAAAGCGCCTGCAATTCGGCGACCATGTCGATGTTGCCGTTGCGGTGGAAACCGCGCGTCACTTCCTGCAGCGCGATGACATCGGCGCCCTCGATTTCGGAAGCGATGCGCCTCAGGTCCAATCGGCCATCGAGGCCGACGCCGTACTGGATGTTGTAGCTGACGAATTTCACGATAGTCTTTGACCTCTGCTGGAACCGGCTATATCGATGGCGGCAAATTGATGATCAGGCGCTAGACAACCAAGAACGGCAAACCGATGAAGTTTCTCGACGAAGCAAAAGTCTATATCCGCTCCGGCGACGGCGGGGCAGGGGCTGTCTCGTTTCGCCGCGAGAAATTCATCGAATTCGGTGGTCCGGACGGCGGCGATGGCGGGCGCGGCGGCGACGTCTGGGTCGAGGCGGTCAACGGCCTGAATACGCTGATCGACTTCCGCTACCAACAGCACTTCAAGGGCGCCACCGGCACGCACGGCATGGGGCGCAACCGGACTGGTGCCAATGGTGCTTCGGTGACGCTGAAGGTGCCCGTCGGTACCCAGATCTTCGAAGAGGACAACGAGACGCTGATCGTCGACCTGACCGAAGAAGGGCAACGCTTCCGGCTTGGCGCGGGCGGCAATGGCGGCTTCGGCAACGCCCACTTCAAATCGTCGACGAACCAGGCGCCGAACTGGGCCAATCCCGGCCTTGAGGGCGAGGAAAAGACGATCTGGCTGCGGTTGAAGCTGATCGCAGATGCCGGGCTCGTCGGCCTGCCGAACGCCGGAAAGTCTACGTTCCTCGCAACCTGCACGCGGGCGCGGCCGAAGATTGCCAACTATCCTTTCACTACGCTGCACCCGAACCTCGGGGTCGCCACGGTCGACGGGCGGGAGTTCATTCTCGCCGACATCCCCGGCCTGATCGAAGGCGCGCACGAGGGCACCGGTCTCGGCGACCGTTTTCTTGGCCATGTGGAGCGTACGCGCGTTCTTCTGCACCTCGTCTCGGCGCAGGAGGAAAAGGTCGGCAACGCCTACAAGATCGTCAAGCACGAACTGGAGGCCTATGGCGGCGGCCTGACCGACAAGCCGGAGATCGTGGCGCTCTCGCAGATCGACGTGCTCGATGAGGACGAGCTGAAGAAGAAGGCGAAGGAACTGGAGAAGGCATGCGGGCAGAAGCCGCTGCTTTTGTCGGCGATCACGAACGTCGGCATGCTGCAGGCCCTGCGCGCGCTTCGCGACGAGATTGTCCGCTTCGGGTCGGAAGAACAGGACGAGGCTTGAGATGGCCGCAACCCGCCAGCCGCTGTCGAAGCATCGGCGCATCGTCATCAAGATCGGCTCCGCCCTTCTCGTCGATCGCGCAAGCGGGCTGAAAACGAGCTGGCTCGACGCGATCTGCGCCGACATTGCCACCCTGCGTAAGGGCGGCACCGAGGTGCTTGTCGTCTCCTCCGGCGCGATCGCGCTTGGCCGCACCGTCCTTGATCTGCCGAAGGGCCCGCTGAAGCTGGAGGAAAGCCAGGCGGCGGCGGCTGTCGGCCAGATCGCGCTTGCCCGCGCCTGGTCGGAAAGCCTGTCGACGGATGGCATCGTCGCCGGTCAGATCCTGCTCACCCTTGGTGATACCGAGGAGCGCCGCCGCTACCTGAACGCCCGCGCCACGCTGAACCAGCTCCTGAAGCTCGGCTCGGTACCAATCATCAACGAGAACGACACGGTGGCGACGACGGAAATCCGCTACGGCGACAACGATCGGCTCGCCGCGCGCGTCGCCACCATGGCCGGTGCCGATCTGCTCGTCCTGCTGTCGGATATCGACGGCCTCTACACCGCTCCGCCGCATCTGGATCCCGATGCGCGCTTCCTTGAAACGATTGCAGAGATCACGCCGGACATAGAGGCGATGGCGGGCGGGGCGGCCTCGGAGCTTTCCCGCGGCGGCATGCGCACCAAGATCGATGCCGGCAAGATCGCAACCGGCGCCGGCTGCGCGATGATCATCGCTTCGGGCAAGACTGACCATCCCCTGCGGGCGATCGATGCCGGCGCCCGCTCCTCGTGGTTTGCTCCTTCGGGCTCGCCGGTGACCGCGCGCAAGACCTGGATTGCCGGGCAGTTGCAGCCGGCCGGCACACTTGCGATCGATGCCGGGGCGGAAAGTGCCCTGCGTTCGGGCAAGAGCCTGCTGCCCGCTGGCGTGCGCGCCGTCTCGGGAACATTTTCCCGCGGCGACACGATCGCCATCATCGGTACGGGCGGACGGGAATTCGCCCGCGGACTGGCAAGCTACGATGCCGACGAGGCGCGCCAGATCGCCGGCAAGAAGTCGGCGGAAATCGCTGGGATCCTCGGCTATGCCGGGCGCGCGGCGATGGTGCATCGCGACGATCTCGTCATGACCGGCGCGGCAAAGGCGGACGGCGCGACGGCGCAGGAGAAGGATGCCGCCCATGCCTGACCAGCGCCAGACGAGCAGCGACGTGACCGAACTGATGGCCGAGATCGGCCGGAACGCGCGCGCCGCTAGCCGACCGCTTGCGCTCGCCACGACCGCGACCAAGAATGCTGCGCTCGAAGCGATGGCGCAGGTGATCCTCTCGGATCGTGATCAGATCCTTGCTGCCAATGCGATCGATCTTGCCCGGGCGCGTGAGGGCAGGCTCGCTGCCTCCCTCATCGACCGGTTGACGCTGACGCCGGAGCGGATCGATGCGATCGCAGCCAGCATTCGCGACATCGCCGCCTTCAAGGATCCGGTCGGTGACGTGATTGCCGAATGGGATCGGCCGAACGGCCTGCATATCGAGCGCGTGCGCACGCCGCTCGGCGTCATCGGCGTGATCTACGAGAGCCGGCCGAACGTGACGGCGGATGCGGGGGCGCTCTGCCTGAAGGCCGGCAATGCGGTGATTCTGCGCGGCGGTTCCGACAGTCTCCATTCGTCGCAGGCGATCCACGCCTGCCTAGTGCGTGGCCTGCTCGAGGCCGGCCTGCCGGAGCACGCGATCCAGATGGTGCCGGTCGCAGACCGCGCGGCAGTGGGCGCAATGCTCACCGGCCTCGGCGGCTCGATCGACGTCATCGTGCCGCGCGGTGGGAAGAGCCTTGTCGCACGAGTGCAGAACGAGGCGCGCGTGCCGGTGTTCGCGCATCTCGAGGGCCTCTGCCACATCTACGTCGATCAATCCGCCGACCTTGACATGGCCCGCACCATCGTCGTCAATTCCAAGATGCGCCGGACTGGTATCTGCGGCGCGGCGGAAACGCTGCTGATCGACCGGGCGGCGGCATCGACGCATCTCGCTCCGCTGCTGGATGCGCTCAAGACGGCCGGCTGCGAAGTTCGCGCCACGGAGGAAATCCGCGCGCTCGTTGCCGGTCTGGAATCTGTCGGCGAAACGGACTGGTCGACGGAATATCTCGACGCGATCATCTCGGTGACGCTGGTCGACGGCGTCGAAGGCGCCATTGCGCACATCAACCGCTGGTCCTCGGCGCACACGGAAGCGGTGGTCGCGCAGGACCAGGCGGTGGCCGAGCGATTCTTCGCCGAGATCGACTCGGCGATCCTGCTGCACAATGCCTCGACCCAGTTTGCCGATGGCGGCGAATTCGGAATGGGCGGCGAGATCGGCATCGCAACGGGCAAGATGCACGCGCGCGGGCCGGTCGGCGTCGAGCAGCTGACCTCGTTCAAGTACAGGGTGCGCGGCACCGGACAGGTGCGGCCCTAGGTGCCGCCCGAGGCCGTCGAGGCGCGATACCTGCGGATGCCGCATGTCGAGCAAGGGATGGTCGTCGGCCTGTTCGGCGGCTCCTTCAACCCGCCGCACGAGGGCCACGTGCTCGTCGCCGAGATTGCGCTGCGCCGGCTTCAGCTCGATCAGCTCTGGTGGATGGTGACGCCGGGCAATCCGCTGAAGGATCGCCGTCACCTGGCGCCTTTGGAAGAGCGCCTGCGGTTGTCCGAAGCGATAACCGGGGACCCACGCATCAAGGTCACGGCGTTCGAGAAGACGATCGGCCAGAGCTATACGGCAAGGACGCTGGACGTCGTCAAGGCGCGCAATCCCGGCGTCAGGTTCGTCTGGATCATGGGCGCCGACAACCTGCAGGGCTTTCATCGCTGGCAGAGCTGGCAGAAGATCGTCCGGACATTTCCCATCGCGGTGATCGACCGACCGGGATCGACGCTCGCCTATCTGTCGTCGAAAATGGCAAAGACCTTCGACCGCGCCCGCGTCGACGAGGACGATGCCGGCGCGTTGGCGTTCCGCAGGGCGCCGGCCTGGACCTTCATTCACGGCCCGCGTTCGCCGCTCAGTTCAAGTGCGCTGAGGCAGCGCCAGGAGCTGGAGAAACACGCCGAAAGCAAGTGATGTCTTGAAACCGATAGGCATTGGTGCCTAAATCTAGCGGTGGTTCGTCGCGAGTGGCGCGAATCGCAACCGTGCTGGACCTGTTCAAAGGAAAGGAAATACACTGACAACAGCGCACGCGAAGGGAAGCGTCAGTAGCGCACTTCCCAAAAGCGCAGGACGCGGCGACGATGCCGCCGACCGCGCTCTTCAAGTGGTCCTCGCAAGCCTCGAGGACTCGAAGGCAGAAGATATCGTCACGATCGACATCGTCGGAAAATCCGCACTGGGCGACTACATGGTGGTCGTGTCCGGACGGTCGAACCGTCATGTCGCGGCGATCTGCGACCATCTGCTCACCGACCTCAAGGACGAGGGCTTCGGTTCCGCCCGCGTCGAAGGACTGGAGGCCGGCGACTGGGTGCTGATCGACACGGGCGACATCATCGTCCACGTGTTCCGTCCTGAAATCCGCGAGTTCTACAACATCGAAAGGATGTGGGCGGCTCCGGACATGGAAGAGAGCATGTTGCACTAGATCGTCGCACCGCCCGGCTTCGGGCGCCGCGTGCGGCCATGTTTGACCTTGCACCCGCTCGGGTGAGCGTTGCCGCTGTGTGCGACGGAGGAACCGGATAGATGCGGATCGGGCTTTTTGCGGTCGGACGGCTCAAGGCCGGGCCTGAGCGGGACCTTGCCGCGCGCTATCTTGACCGCTTCGCGAAGTCCGGACCGCCGATCGGCCTCGAACTCGGCAAGCTTGTCGAGGTTGCCGAGAGCCGTGCCTCCAACCCCGACACCCGCAAGCGTGAGGAAGCCGCTCTGCTCGAAAAGGCGCTGCCGGCCGACGCGGTGCTCGTACTGCTCGATGAGCGCGGCAAGGCGCTCGGTTCGGAGGAGTTTGCCGGGCTGATCGGCCGCTGGCGCGACGCCGGCAAGCGCGACGTGATGATCGCGATCGGCGGGGCTGACGGCCTCGACCCCGCGCTGCATGCGCGCGCCGAGGCGGTCCTCTGCCTCGGCAAGATGACCTGGCCGCACCAACTCGTGCGCATTCTCATTGCCGAGCAGCTCTATCGCGCCACGACCATTCTCTCCGGTCATCCCTATCACCGCGCCTGACGATTTCTGCGTCGTCGGGGATTTCGCTCGTCCCCGGACGCAATTTTGGCGTTGTTCCTTGGCGAAATCGGCAAATCGGCTTAGACGGACATTGGAACGGCAACGCGCGGGAAAATGATCACGTCCGCAACACCCATGAACACCAGGCGCCACGCGGCTCGCGGACCGGAACGGCCGCGCCCGTTCATTGTGGCCGTGCTCGGATTTTGCCTCGCCCTGCCTGCCGCACCGCTCCGCGCCGAACCGGCCTCCGCCCCAGTCGCGGCCGGAAAGGTCGGCCGACAGGTGACGGTCGAGGTTGACCCCGCCGCGGCGATCGCCCTTCGGCGCGACAGCACGCGGCGCGAACTGGAGGCGCTGTCGAACACCATCACGCTTTCGGAGGAAAAGGCGCGCGAACTCGAGGCCGGCATCGGCAAGCTGGAGAAGGACCGCGCGTCGCTGCGCGAGGCGATCGTCCAGTCCGCCAGGACGCGCAAGGAGATGGAGGCCAAGATCCTTGCCGGCGAAAAGCGGCTTGCGGCGATGCGGAGCGAGGAAGACGCCGTCCGCGGCTCCCTGCATGAGCGTCGTGGCCTGCTCGCCGAGGTGCTCGCGGCTCTGCAGCGAATGGGCCGCAACCCGCCGCCGGCGATCCTCGTCACCCCCGACGATGCGCTCGCTTCGGTCCGCAGCGCGATCGTGCTGGGCGCGGTCGTGCCCGGCATCCGGGCCGAGACGGAGCGGCTGGTCGCCGACCTGCAGCAACTGGCCACGGTCCGGATGGATATCGACAAGGAGAAGGCCGACCTCGCCGTCGCCATGACGAACCGGCTGGAGGAGGAACGGCGCTCCGAACTGCTGATCAGCGAGAACGAGGCGCTGGCGGCCGCAAACGCCCGCACGCTTGACGCCGAGCGGCGGCGGGCGGAGGAACTCGCCGGTCGCGCAACCAGCCTCGAGGGCCTCATCGGCAGCATGGAGCGCGAGATCACGTCGGTGCGCGAGGCGGCGGCGCTGGCGCGGGTGCAGGAGGCCGAACGTGCCAAGCAAACGGAGGCCGAGCGCCAGCGTGCGCGCGACGCCGCACTGTCGGGTTCGCCCGACAAAAACCGCATTGCTCCGGCATATGCGTTTTCGGAGTTGCAGCAGCGCCTCGATTACCCCGTCGCGGGCGATGCGCTTCGGCAATTCGGCGAGGCGGATGGAACGGGCCATTCGTCCCAGGGGCTGATACTTGCGACCAACCCGGGCGCGCTCGTGACGGCACCGGCCGATGGCTGGGTCGTTTTCGCGGGCGCCTTCAGAAGCTACGGGCGCATGATCATCCTCAATGTCGGCGACAATTTCCACCTGGTGCTGTCGGGCATGGACCGGGTGAATGTCCGTGAAGGACAGTTCGTCGTGGCAGGGGAGCCGCTCGCTGTCATGGGGGAGAAAAGAGTGGCAAGTGTAAACGCATTGGCGCTGGAAACCGACCGGCCGACGCTTTACATTGAATTCCGAAAAAACGGCAAACCGGTTGATTCCCGACCGTGGTGGTCCGCTACTGTCTCTGGAAAGGCAAGCAATGATTCGTAGGGCTTCCCTTGTTCTCGTCGGAGCACTGTTGGGTGCGACGGCCATGAGTTCGATCTACTCGTTGACGATGCCGGCCGAAGCTGCAGGCGCGTCGACCTATCGCGAACTTTCCATTTTCGGCGACGTGTTCGAGCGCGTCCGCGCGCAGTACGTGACGCCGCCGAAGGAAGACCAGCTGATCGAGAACGCCATCAACGGCATGCTGTCCTCGCTCGATCCGCACTCGTCCTACATGAACGCCAAGGACGCCGAAGAGATGCGCACGCAGACGCGCGGCGAGTTCGGCGGGCTCGGCATCGAGGTGACGATGGACGAGGAACTCGTCAAGGTCATCACGCCGATCGACGACACGCCGGCGGCGCGGGCGGGCGTTCTCGCCGGCGACCTGATCTCGAAGATCGATGGCCAGGACGTCCGCGGCCTGAAGCTCGAGGAAGCCGTCGACAAGATGCGCGGCAAGGTCAACACGCCGATCAAGCTGACGATCCTGCGCAAGGGCGCCGACAAGCCGATCGAACTGACGATCGTGCGCGACATCATCGCCGTCAAGGCCGTGAAGTTCCGCGTCGAAGGCGACGTCGGCTATCTGCGGGTCATCTCCTTTACCGAGAAGACCTTCGACGACCTCGAAAAGGGCATCGAGAAGATCAAGGCGGATGTCCCAGCCGACAAGCTGAAGGGCTTTGTCCTCGACCTGCGCCTCAACCCGGGTGGCCTGCTCGACCAGGCGATCAACGTTTCCGACGCCTTCCTGGAGCGCGGCGAGGTCGTTTCGACCCGCGGCCGCAATGAGGACGAGACCCGCCGCTTCAACGCCTCGCCGGGTGACCTGACCGACGGCAAGCCGCTCGTCGTCCTGATCAACGGCGGCTCTGCCTCCGCTTCGGAGATTGTCGCCGGCGCACTGCAAGACCTGCGCCGCGCCACCGTGGTCGGCACCCGGTCGTTCGGCAAGGGCTCCGTGCAGACGATCATCCCGATGGGTGATGCCGGCGCGCTGCGCCTGACGACGGCGCTCTATTACACGCCGTCGGGCAAGTCGATCCAGGGCACCGGCATCACGCCGGACATCAAGGTCGACCAGCCGCTGCCGCCGGAGCTGCAGGGCAAGCTCGAGACCGCAGGCGAGTCCAACCTGCGCGGCCACATCAAGGGCCAGAGCGAGAACGACGAGGGGTCGGGCTCCGCTGCCTACGTGCCGCCGGAAGCCAAGGATGACCTACAGCTGCAGTACGCGCTCCAGCTGCTGCGCGGCGAGAAGACCGATCCGTCCTTCCCGGCCAGCCCGGAAAAGGCCGAGCTGAAGAACTGACGCCTCACGCCCCGGAGGATCGCGGCGATCAAACCGGGGCTCGCTCCTTTCGGCACGGACCTGTCACTTGGGAACGGATCTCAACGCACCGCTCGGCCAGAATCGGAAGGCTGCGTCCGGCCGCGTAAAGTCGTCCCGTTTTTCTGCCGCCCGCGCCGCTGTTGCCGTTGCGGGCGTCTGCGTAGTCGGCCTTTCGTTGTGGACGGCGCTGGCGCCCCGCGGCAACCTGGTAGCGCCGGAGAAAATCGCTCCGCCGGAGGCGCCGGCAACGGAGGAGGCTGGCACCGCGCAACCCGCTGCCGAGCCAGGCGGGCCGGCGGCGGGTATGCGCCGTCAACGGGGTCAATCCGGCGCCAACATCGATGAAACCCGAACTGCCGACGGCAATATCGTGCGGAAGTTCACGCCGAAGGATCGGGGTGACGGCGGGCCGCTCATCCTCGATGCCAGCAGGGTGGGCCAGGACCCGCGTTTCGCCGCGCTTCCAAACGAGGACCTGCTCGAAACCACCGCTCATGGAAAACTACCCGTCACAGGGCCGGACGGCCTGCGCCCGGTCGAACAGTATGCGCGGCCCTGGTCGGGCGCGCGCGGCACCCGGATTGCAATCGTCGTCGGTGGCCTCGGGCTGAGCCAGACGGGAACGCAGCGGGCGATCCGCGACCTGCCGGGCGAGGTGACGCTGGCATTCGCCGCGAGCGGCAACAGTCTGCCGCGCTGGATGCAGGAGGCACGCCGCAACGGCCACGAAATCCTGCTGCAGGTGCCGCTGGAACCCTTTGACGATCCGGGCAACGATCCCGGCCCCCATACGCTTCGGACCGATTTCAGCGCGAAGAAGAATCTCGACCAACTGCATCGCGCCATGGGACAGATCACCAACTATACGGGTGTCATGAACTTCATGGGCGGACGGTTCCTGTCGAGCGCGGATGCGCTGGAGCCGGTCATGCGCGACATTGCCGATCGCGGTCTCCTCTTCCTCGATGACGGCAGCTCGGCGCAGTCCCTGTCGGGAACGGTTGCCGGCGCGCTGGAGATGCCGCACGCCTTCGCCGACCTGCAACTCGACTCGACGCTTTCGCGTGACGCGATCCTGCGCAAGCTGGATGAACTCGAACGTGTCGCCCGCCGCAACGGCACGGCGATCGGCGTCGCGTCGGCCTTTGACGAAAGCGTGCAGGCGATCGCGGATTGGACACAGGAGGCCGGCCAGCGCGGCATCGAGATCGTCGGCGTGGCTGCCCTCGCCGACCAGGACCCGACACAATAGGCATGCCGATGAGCAAGAAAGCGAAAAAGCCCGTGCAACCCGAGGATCTGCCCTACCGGCCATGCGTCGGCATCATGGTGTTGAACAGGGATGGCCTCGTCTGGGCGGGGCGGCGCATCCCGATCGGGAACTCCGAATATGACGGCTCGCCGCAGCTATGGCAGATGCCGCAGGGCGGCATCGACCGCGATGAAGATCCGCTGGCGGCCGCATCGCGCGAGCTCTTCGAGGAGACCGGCATCCGCTCGGTCCAGCTGATTGCCGACGCCGGCCGCTGGATCAACTATGATCTGCCGCCGCATCTGATCGGGATCGGGCTGAAGGGAAAATACCGTGGTCAGACGCAACGCTGGTTTGCCTTCCGTTTCGAGGGCGACGAAAGCGAGATTGCGATCAACCCGCCGCCCGGCGGTCATGAGCCGGAATTCGACGCCTGGGAATGGAAGCCGATGCAGGCGTTGCCTGGGCTGATCGTGCCGTTCAAGCGCAAGGTCTATGAAGAGGTCGTTGCGGCCTTCGCCCATCTCGCGTCCTGACGCCGGACAGCCAATCGGTAAAGCTTAGGCGTTGGCGTGGACCAGTGCGCGTAGCATACTGACATTTCTCTCGTATGTTACTTCAACCCACCGGAGGGACGCTCCAGAATTCGCCTGGATCGTTGGAGGTGCGACATGACCGGTAACGACAAGTCGAATCCGAATGACGCTGTTCTCAGCGCCGAAGCCCTGCGCAAGCAAATTCTCGAGACGCAACTCGCCGACATGGAGCGGGAAGACAAGCTGCGGGATCGCAAAAGGGAAGAGCTCGCCAAGTTTACCGACGAGTTTTTTCACAAGCATGTCGGCGAGCAGGAGCGGGCCATGATCCGCAACGTCGTCGCACGCGCGGTCAAGGAAGGGAAAATGGAGGCCCTGGTCTACACGTTTCCGTCCGATTTCTGCAGCGACAGCGGGCGGGCGATTAACAACGCCGATCCGGACTGGCCGCAGACCCTGCAAGGCAAGGCGAAGGAGCTGTTCGACCGCTTCAAGGAAGTCGCACAGCCACAGGGTTACCGGCTGAAGGCGATGGTGATCAATTTCCCCGGCGGCGTTCCAGGCGATATCGGTTTTTACCTCAACTGGGAGCCCCCGGTCACCTGAGCCGGCCTGTTTCCAAGGCGAGGCGATCGTCCGTTGCCGAGGGGAAACCACATGGACGACAGATCGTCTTCCGCTCCTCAACCGGTGACACCCGACCAGACGACAATCGAACGGCGGGTGACCGATTACGTGCGGCTGGGTATCGTCGCCCTCTTTGCCTACTGGTCGTTCACGCTGGTCGCGCCATTTCTCGTGATCGTGATCTGGGCGGGCATCCTGACCGTTGCGCTCTATCCGGCTTATCAGGCGCTCCGGGTCGCGCTCGGCGGCAGCAAGCGGCTGGCGGCGACCGTGATAACGCTGCTGAGCCTGGCCATCATCATCGGCCCGCTGGCGGCGATCGCGCTGAACTTCGTCGAAGCAACCGATTGGCTGATGACGAAACTGGAAACCGGTTCGCTGCAAATTCCGATACCATCGGAAGCCATCAAGGAGTGGCCGGTCGTCGGCGAGCGCGTCTATGACGCCTGGCGGCTTGCCTCCGAGAACTTGAAGGGCACGCTGGAGCGCTTTGAGCCGTCGCTGCTGGACCTGGGCGGTGATGTTCTCGGCAAGGCCGCCCGTGTCGGCTTGGGATTGCTGAGTTTCATGGCGTCTGTGGTGATTGCGGGATTCTCCTTCGGTCACGGGCCGCAACTGGCCATCGGCATCAACCGCCTTGCCGATCGCATCGCCGGCGACCGTGGAGTGGGCTTTGTCCGGCTGGCGGCCGCGACGATCCACAATGTCGCCAGAGGCGTCATCGGCGTCGCCATCTTTCAGGCCGTTCTGGTAGGGATCGTTCTGTATGTGTTTGCAGTCCCCGCCTCCGGCGGGCTGACCTTCATCGTCCTGATCCTGTGTATCGTCCAGGTCGGCCCGGCGCCGGTGCTGCTGCCCCTGATCATCTGGGCGTGGATGACGAAGGACCTTGGCTATGCGCTGTCGTTGACGGCGTTTCTTGTCCCGGTTGCCGTCATCGACAACGTTCTGAAACCGATCCTAGTGTCGCGCGGGCTCTCGACGCCGATGCTGGTGATCCTCATGGGGGTCCTCGGCGGCACGCTCTCCTACGGGCTCATCGGGCTGTTTCTCGGCCCGATCGTGCTGAGCGTGTTCTACGATCTGCTGGTCGCGTGGCTCCGGGGCCCCTCCGCGCTGGACAGCGGCAAGCTGCCGCTGCCGTGGCAGGACCGGTCGGAATAGAGATCGGTTTCAAGCGACGTCCGGCACTAGTCTCCGAGGCGTCTTGTCTTCCTCGTAGTCATCAGGTCGCTTCTGGCGCTTGCCAAGGTCCGGCGCGTCGAACTTGACCTTCTCATAGGGGATCGACTTGAGGATGTGAGAGATGCAGTTGATCCTGGCACGCTCCTTGTCATCCGAAGGCACGATCCACCAGGGAGAAATGTCGGTGTCGGTCGCCCGCAGCATCTCGTCATAGGCACGCGTGTAGTCCCACCACTTCCGGTAGGATTCCACATCCATCGGACTGAGCTTCCACTGGCGCAGCGGGTCGTCGATGCGACGCCGGAAGCGGCGTTCCTGTTCGTCTTCACTGACCGTCAGGAAGTATTTGAGCAGGATGATCCCGCTTTCGACGATGGCGGCCTCGAACCTTGGCGCCAGTTCCAGGAAACGCCGGGCTTTCTTGTCGCTGCAAAAGCCCATGACACGATCGACGCCGGCGCGATTGTACCAGCTGCGATCGAAGATCACGATTTCGCCGCCTGCCGGCAGGTGCGCGATATAGCGCTGCATATAGATCTGCGATTTCTCGCGGTCGCTTGGCGCCGGCAACGCGGAGACGCGAAACACCCGCGGGCTTACGCGCTCGGTGATGCGCTTGATGATGCCGCCCTTGCCCGCAGCGTCGCGTCCCTCGAAAATGATGACAACGCGCGCACCCGACTTCTTTATCCAGGCTTGAAGATGGGCAAGTTCGACCTGCAGCTTCTCCATCTGCTTGTTGTAGTCGCGGACCTTGCCGTTCTCCTTAGAAGCATTCTCCTTCGCATCGTGCTTCTTGTTCATCGCATCTCTCCCGGTTGCCTGTTTGATTCATTGGCCGCGGATTTCGGTTCGGCGGTCCGAAACGCCTGGAGCGCGTCGTCCAGATCCTCGAAGACGAGCGCTGGACCAATGCGCTCGATCAGCCCCCCGCGCTCGAGAAGGACCTTCGCTTCGGCATGGAGTTCTGCCAGGCAAAGCGCGATGCCGCGCCCGCCGAGTTCGGCGCGAACCTCCTCCAGCATCGCGACGGCGGTGCTGTCCATTTGTGCGATTGCGCCGGCATCGATCACGAACCACCGCGTTCCAGCTGGCAAAGCCGCGGTGATTTCATCCAACCTTCCCCGAACATGGTCGGTATTGAAAAACAACAGGCTGCCTTGGAGGATCCATATGACGATTCCCGGCACCGCCTGCGCCTCCGGGAAGCGATGCAGCTTGTAGAAACCGTCGCGTCCCTGGATGCGTCCGAGCAAAGCGTCGCGCGGATACATCATGTTGCGCAGCAGGTAGACGAGCGTTCCCGCGATCGCCACGATGACGCCGTTGAGGACGCCGAAACTGATGGCGCCCCACATGGTGACCAGCGCAAAGGCGAATTCCACCCGGCTGATGCGCCAGATCTGGCGCAGTTCGTCGACATCGATGAGACTGAGGGCGGCGGAAACGAGAATGGCGGCCAGGGCGGCGACTGGCAGGATCCGCAGGGCATCGTTGAGGAAAAGAAGAACGGCGATCAGGGCCGCGGCAGAGACCAGGCCGGCCAGTTGGGAGCGCCCGCCGATCGACAGGTTTATCGCCGTTCGCGAATCGGAAAAGCTGATCGGAAACGATCCGAACAGGCCTGCTGCGAGCTGGGCGCTGCCAAGGCCGATCAGCTCCCGGTTCGCATCGACCGCTTCCCCCGTGCGCGCACCGAAGCTGCGCGCAGTCACCGCTCCGGAGCCGAAGCTGACCAGGAAGATGGCGGCCGAGCCGAGAACCAGACTGGTAAGCGGCAAGCCCGCCGCCAACGGCAACGAAAATGAAGGGAGAGCGGTGGGTATGTCGCCGACGACGGCAATGCCGTGGGACTGGAAATCGAACAACGCCGAAAGGGTGACGGCGAGCACGACGACGACGACAGGGCCGGGGATGGGCGATCTCAATGCCCTTGCCGCCTGCAGCACGACAAACATGCCGGCTGTCAACGCGACCGTCGGCCAATGGATCAGATCGCGCTTGGCGACAAGTTCCAGCAGCGGCGGGATCAGCCCGTCCGACACGATCTTCATGCCGGTCATGCGGCCAATCTGGCCCACCAGGATCGACAGCGAAATACCGGCAAAGAACCCCACCAGGATCGGCCTGGAGAGGAAAGTCGCAAGCACGCCGAGCCGCAAGGCGCTCGCACCGAGGCAGATCACTCCCACTCCGAGGGCAAGGGTGGAGGCAAGTGCGATGCGATCGATCGGCGTCGCCGCCGGCATGGCGGCGGCGACGGATGCCATTGCGGCGGCAAGCACCGTCATCGTTCCTGCATCGGGTCCAACGATTAGCCGCCGCGACACGCCGAAGATGGCGTAGGCGATCGGCGCCGCAATGCTAGCATAGATTCCGGTCTGGGGCGGAAGTCCGGCGATCACCGGGTAGGCGATGGCGCTCGGGAGGCCGACGGCGGCGATGGACAACCCGGCCGAAATGTCGTCGCGCAGCCAGCCGACGCGATAGTCCGAAAAGCCCCGGAAGATCGGCAGGGCCAGGCTCATGCCGCGACCCCGTCGAGGAGGCGGTCACCGGTCTCGGCCCGCCTGCCGACTTGCGAGGAGGAGGCCCTGACGCACAATCGGACTGGCCGTCGCGGACCACACATCTCAGTGCTCCAGGAAGACGTAGTTCATCCAGGCGCTCATGCGCAGCAGGACCTTGCGTAGGATCGAGACGTGATGCCAGTGATGCGTGTAGACAGCTACATCCGCAACGACGCCGCCCGGCAACTGATAGGCGCTCGTGTCCTCGAGAATGTCGATCCGGGCGAGCGTCTGGCCGGGCTGCAGACGCTCCGGCGCCTGCGGATCGATGAGGGCGCCGGTCGGCTGCAACTGGCCCTGGGCCATCACGTCGATGATGCCGGAGACTTTTGCCTTGAAGATCTTGCCGGGCACGGCCTTGAACGACACTTCCGCGTCATCGCCGACGTTTACGCGCTGTAGGGAATTCTGGATGAAGGCGGCCGCGAGCATGCGGTCCTCGCTGTTGATGAAGACCATGACCGGGCGGAGCGGCAAGGGGTTGGCCATCATACCGGGGCGAAGGAAGACCTGGCTGACATAGCCGTCGCTGGGCGCACGGATGGTCGTCTGGTCAAGATCGAACTCGGCATTGCGCAATTCGGCAGTCAGGCGCGCGACGGCGGGGTTCACACCATTGATCTGCGATTCATAGGCCAGGCGCGCCTGCTGCGCCTGCGCCTGGGCGGTGCCGACGGCGGCGACCTGCGCCAGAAAGAGGCCGCGGCGGTTTTCGACCTCCAGCTCCGAAACAGCCGAATTACCGGTCCGCTGCATCGAGTTCTCGAAGATTTCCCTGTAGCTTTCGAAGCTCTCCTGTGCCCGATCGCGATCGGCAATCGCACCTTCGACGACCGAGTTGGCCGCATCCATAGCGGCCTTCAACTGTTGGACCATCTGCTCGGCTTCGGCCAACGCTGCCTTTTTCTGGTCGACCGTAAACTGGTAGGGCCGCGGATCGATGCGGAACAGCACATCTCCTTTCTTCAGCGGCGTATTCGCGGTCACCGGCACATCCACGACGATGCCGCCGACGGCGGGAATCACCGGCGCCGAGGTGAAGTAGATGCGCCCGTCGCTGGAAAAGGGATGATTGTAGCTCATCAACAGGATGAGCCCAGAGATCAGAAAAATGCCGCCAAGAACTGCCGTGGAAACCGTCCATTGGGTGATCGGAATCCGGAAGATCTTGAAGACCGCGATGCAGATGGCGGCATAGGTCAGGATGAGCAGCAGATCCATCAGGCGGGCTCCCTCGTCTGCAGTTTCAGTTGCTCTTCAAGCTCCTGAACCCGAGCCTGGAGGACTGCGACTTCCGCATTCGCCTCTTTTTCCGACTGCAGCTTGCCGTCCTGTCGGATGCCCCACCCGCGGTCCTCGCGATAGAGCGTCGCCCAGATAAAAAGAAAGGGCCAGATCACGTGCAGCGTAAACAGGCTGACCCAGCCGGCCACATGGATGGCGTCCTGATGCGGATGATTGCGCTTCTTCGCAATCAGATGGGGAATGTCGTGAATGGCGATGATCCCGTAAAAGATGGTCAGCACCATGAAGAGAAGAACACCGAGCGCAAAGTAGTCCAGAAACACGTCCACTCCTCCGCAAGCCGCGCCCCTGCCTCAAGCCGGATGATCTCGGATTAGCCCGCGGCCTTCAATGTCCCGATCCTAGCGCGCATGAAGGGTGGACGCCCGTAGCATCATGTAATCTCTATCGGTTCGATATCGACGACGTCCGGCCGCGAGCAAGGCGTTGCGGTGCCTGACGCGGGCGGGGTCCAACCGCGCCGCACCGAGTTGCCGCCGATTTAGCATGTAATAAACTAGCGAATCATTTCATGCTGCGGCACACTCTGGATTGCGTGCGAGACAAAGGCGGAAACATGAACAGCAAAGCCCTTTTGGTTGCCACTGGTTCAGTGCTCCTCTTCCCTCAAGTTGGCCGTGCTGCCGACGCCATCGTCGCGGCGGCGCCGGAACCGATGGAGTATGTCCGCGTCTGCGATGGCTTCGGCGAGGCCTACTTCTACATTCCCGGTACCGAGACCTGCCTGAAGATCGGCGGCTATCTGCGCGTCGACATCTCTGGCGGTGATCCGAACGGGCAGGATACTTTTCCGGACGGCGGCGCCGAATTTCCGAATGGCGGCGGCGACTCCTGGTTCACGCGATCGCGCTTGAGTTTCCGCATCAGCACGGCAACCGACACGGAATACGGCGCCCTGAAGACCTATGCCGAGACCCTGTTCAATCGAGACAACAACAACGGCGGCAGCGTCGGTCTCGAGATCGGCACGATCGAGCTGGCCGGTTTCCTCGTCGGCTACGTCGACACGCTCTATACAGATTTCACCGATGATGCGGGCAATGGCATCAACGACTACTACGACGTCAACTACGGCGATTTCCACCAGACGCAGATCCGCTACACCTATGACCCCGGCAACGGCTTCGTCGCCGCGATCTCGCTTGAGGATGACAGCGATCCGAGCGGCAGCACGGTCGATGACGTCGACGAGGGCGACGACGACTATGTGCCGGACATCATTGCAGCCGTGGGCTACGTCACCGACCCGTTCAAGGCGCGCCTCGTCGGCGCCTATGACTCGTCGATGGAGGAAGGCGCGATCAAGCTGCGTCTGGACGGCACGATCGGCGACCTGTCGGTCTTTGCGATGGGCGGCTGGAATACCGACGGCGACCGCGTCAACAACTACGCCCAATGGGACGGCGCCTGGGCAGCGTGGATCGGGGCCTCCTACGTGCTGACGGAGAAGGCGACGATCAACGCCTCGATGAACTTCGACGAGGGCGGCGATATCGAAGGCGCACTCAACATCGCCTACGCCGTCGTCCCGGGTTTCGAGATCATTCCGGAACTCGACTTCCGCAACAAGATGGATGAGAAGGCCGGTCCGAACGCCGAAGACTGGGGCGGCGTCATCCGGTTCCAGCGGAACTTCTGACCGGCGAACGGTCGCGCCTACTCACTTCACGACGCGCAGGCGCCGCTTTTGCGGATCGTCTTCCTCGGTCGATTCCGCCTGCTTCGGCAGGGTGACGATCCGCCAGCCGAGGAACGTGAAGGCAATCGTCAGGAGCGGGTTCAGGATGTTGAAGAAGCAGAAGCCGGCGTAGGCGATCGTGCCGACGCCCAGGGCCGATGCCATGTAGGCCCCACAACTGTTCCAGGGGACCAGCGGCGAGGTCACGGTGGCGGTGTCGCCGATGACGCGCGACAACATCACCGGGGCGAGGCCGCGGTCTGCAAAAGCACCCTGGAAGGTCCGTCCCGGCAGGGCAATCGATATGTACTGATCCGAGGTGATGACGTTGGACAGGATCGCTGTCCCCGCCACGGTGGACACGATCCCGGTGCGGGATTTCACCCTGGCGACCAGCGGATCGATCAACCGGTTCAAGAGCCCGGCATGCTCCACCACCGCGCCGAAGGCCAGCGCGGTGATGATCAGCCAGACCGTGTTCAGCATACTCTCCATGCCGCCGCGGCTCAGGATCACGTCGATTGCCTTGTCGCCGCTCTCGACCGTGTAGCCGTTGGCAAGCGCGGACCATGTCCCTTTCAGCAAGGCCAGCGCATGGGGCAGGGTGGCGACATCGGCAAAGGCGACAACCCTTGCTGGGTCCTGGATCACCGCCAGCAGCGCGCCGGCAAGCGCCCCGGCAAAGATCGCGACAAAGGGCGCTACCCGACCGATCGACAGGCCGAAGACGAGAGCCAGCGGCAGAAAGGCCCAGAGCGAGACCTTTGCCTTTGCCTCCATACTCGATAGCAGCGCCGTTGCGTCGAAGTCGCCGGGCTTGCCCAGAAGCGCGAAAAGAACCACCGCGATGCCGAGCGCCGGCACCGACGTCCATAGCGATTCGCGGATATGACCGTAGATATCGGAGCCGGCCGTCGCCGCCGCGAGATTTACGGTGTCCGAGAGGGGAGAAGCCTTGTCGCCGAAATAGGCCCCGGAGATGATCGCCCCTGCTGTGATCGCCGGCGACAGGCCCATATGGGAGGCAACACCCATCAACCCGATACCGATCGTGCCGGCAACGGTCCAGGAACTGCCGATGCCGAAGGCCACCACCGCGCAGACCAGGGCCGTCGTGGCATAGAAATAGTTGGGGCTCAGCAGCTTGAGGCCATAATAGACCATCGACATGATGGTGCCGCTCATGGCCCATGTGCCGATCAGGGCGCCAACGGCAAGGAGGATCATGATCGCCGGCAGACCGGTTGCAATCCCGTCGGTAACCGCCTGACGGATGCCGGACCACGGCATCCCGTTCTTGTAGGCCACCCCTGCGGCGATTACTGCGCAGAACAACAGCGCGACCTGGTTCGGCCCCGATGAGGCTGCGTCGCCGAACAGCGCATAGGACAGCGCCAACAGCACGATGAGGGCGATGCAGGGAATGAGCGCATCGGTCAACGAAGGAGGGCGCAGTGTCGCGCGGTCTGAAGGTCTCTGCTCATTCGTGTCGGTCACGGCGACCCCCTACGTCGTTCGGACCCTCAATGCCACGTCAGGTCTGAGTAGCTTGCGTCGACGATCGTTCCTTTTTCCCCACCCACGATGGCGGCAATGTCGGCCAGCGCGCCGATCGCCGCTGCCTTGCCCGTCTCCCTGGCAAAGTGGCAGGCCGCGTCGACTTTCGGCCCCATCGAGCCGGCCGGGAAGGTGTACTGGGAAAGCGCCGCCGGACTGGCGCGGTGGATCGCCTTCTGGTTGGGCGTGCCCCAGTCGATGCAGACGGCCTGCGCATCCGTGGCCATGATGAACAGGTCGGCCTCAAGCTCGCGCGCCAGCAGCTCCGAGCAGAAGTCCTTGTCGATCACCGCCTCGACGCCTTTCAGGGTGCGTTCCTTGCCCGGCTCATACATGGTGGGTATGCCGCCGCCGCCGGCGCAGATCACGATGGTTCCCTTTTCCAGCAACCATTTCACCGGGCGGATCTCGAAGATTCGCTTCGGCATCGGCGAGGGGACCACCCGACGCCATTTGTCGCCGTCCTGCTTGAAGACCCAGTTCTTCTCGCCCGCGAGCCGGTCCGCGTCCGGCTTCTCGTAGACCGGCCCGACGAATTTCGTCGGGTTCTTGAAGCCGGGATCATTGCCGTCGACCTCGACCATCGTCAGCAGGGTGGCGAACGGGACCTCGAACGGCAGCAGGTTACCCATTTCCTGCTCCAGCATGTAGCCGATCATCCCTTCGGTCTCGGCGCCCAGCACGTCGAGCGGATAGGCCTCGTCCGGCTTGTAGGAGGCGCCCTGCAGGGCAAGCAGGCCAACCTGCGGCCCGTTGCCGTGGGTGATCACCACCTCGTGCTCCCGGGTGATGGGGGCAATGGCTTCGGCCGCTATGCGGATGTTTCGCCGCTGCACCTCTGCCGTCATCGGCTCGCCGCGCTTGAGCAGCGCGTTGCCACCCAGTGCAATCACGATGCGCATGATCAATCTCCCAGCGTTGCCACGAGAATCGCCTTGATGGTGTGCAAGCGGTTTTCCGCCTGTTCGAAGGCGACGTTCGCCTCGGACTCGAACACGTCGTTGGTGACCTCGAGCCCGTTGGACATGCCGTAGTCCTGGGCGATCTGCTTGCCGAGGACGGTCTCCGTATCGTGGAAGGCCGGCAGGCAGTGCATGAACTTGACCTGGCGGTTGCCGCTCGCCTTCATCAGTTCCTTGTTGACCTGGTAGGGGGTCAGCAGCTTGATCCGCTCTTTCCACACCTCCTTCGGCTCGCCCATGGAAACCCAGACGTCGGTGTGGATGAAATCCACGCCCTCGACGGCCGCCTTCGGGTCGTCGGTGATCATCAGCCGCGCCCCCGATTTCTCCGCGAGGTCTTCGGCGATCTTGCGATATTCGTCCGCCGGCCAGAGCGATTTCGGGCCGCAGATGCGCACATCCATGCCCATCAGGCAGCCGACGATCAGCAGCGAATGGCCCATGTTGGACCGCGTGTCGCCGACATAGGCATACTTGATGTCGGCGATCGGCTTGTCGCTGTACTCGCGCATCGTCATCACATCCGCCAGCATCTGGGTGGGGTGATACTCGTCGGTGAGGCCGTTGTAGACCGGCACGCCGGCATACTGGGCCAGCGTCTCGACGCCTTTTTGCGCCGACCCACGGTATTCGATCGCGTCATACATGCGTCCGAGCACGCGGGCGGTGTCCTTGAAGGATTCCTTGTGGCCGATCTGCGAGCCCGCGGGATCGAGATAGGTCACGTTCGCGCCCTGGTCGGAGCAGGCGACTTCGAACGCGCAGCGGGTGCGCGTCGAGGTCTTCTCGAAAATCAGGCAGATTTCCTTGCCTTCGAGGTGCTTCTGCTCCGTGCGGGCGTACTTGGCGCGCTTCAGGTCACGGGCGAGGTCGAGGAGAAAGCGGAACTCGCGCGGCGTATAGTCCTGTACCGTGAGAAGCGAACGGTTGCGAAGATTGAGGCTCATGATGCTGCTCCAAGACTGATGAAAGGTCGTATCGGCAAAAATCGTCAGGCCGGATCGCGCCAGATCGGGCAGGTCATGCAGTGCCCGCCGCCGCGGCCGCGCCCCAGTTCGGAGCCGCGGATGGTGATCACCTCGACCCCGGCCTTGCGCAGCAACGTGTTGGTGTGGGTGTTGCGGTCATAGGCGACCACCACGCCGGGCTCGATGGCGACGACGTTGTTGCCATCGTCCCATTGCTCGCGCTCGGCCTCGTAGGTGTTGCCGCCGGTCGCGACCGTCCGCAACTTCTTCAGCCCCATTGCTTCGGCGACGACCTCCAGCATCGGCTTTGTCTCCGGACGGACCTCGAACGTGCCGTCGTCGCCCTTCGGGTAGACGCTGTAGCAGCGGATCTGGTCGACCACGTCGGCAAACAGCGTGACGAGATCGCGGTCGCAGAAGCTGAACACGGTGTCGAGGTGCATCGCCGCACGGCTCTTGGGCATCAGGCAGCCGATGACGCGCGTCGCGGCCTTCGCCTTGAAGAGCGCCTGGGCAACCTGCCCGACGGCCTGGTAGGTCGTGCGCTCGCCCATGCCGATGAGAACGACGCCGTTGCCGACCGGCATGACGTCGCCGCCCTCCATCGTCGCATTGGCGAAGGGTTCGTCGGAGTCGCCCCACCAGATCTGGAAGTCGCCGCCCTTGAAGGACGGATGGAACTTGTACACCGCCCGTTGCACAAGGGTTTCCGCCCGACGCGCCGGCCAATACATCGGATTGCAGGTCACCCCGCCGTAGATCCAGCATGAGGGATCGCGCTGGAACAGCGTGTTCGGGATCGGCGGGATCACGAACTCGGGCGCGCCCAGCGCCTCGAGCATGAGGTCCTTGCCCCGGATGTCGGGCAGGTCCGAGACGGCGATGCCGCCGATCAGAAATGCGGCGAGCTGCTTGGAGGGCATTTCGTCCAGCCAGGGGCGCATCGCTTCGGCGACCTGGGTGCCGAGCACGTTGGGCACGATCCGGCGATCCAGGACGAAATCGCGCGCTTCCTTGTCGGCCAGTGCCTCGCCCAGCAGGTCATGAAGCTCGAGGACCTCGACGCCGCGCTCCTGCATCTTGAGCACGAAGTCGTAGTGATCCTTCTGGGCTTCATGGACCCAGATCACATCGTCGAAAAGCAGGTCGTGGCAGTTGGCGGGGGTCAGCCGCTGGTGGGCCAGCGACGGCCGGCAGACCATCACCGTCCTGAGCTTGCCGACCTCCGAATGGACACCGAAATTGCGCATCTTGGCTCCTCCACCGCAGGAATGGTTCAGACACGAGCGAAAGGATTGCGGCTACAGGGGGCTGATCGCTCCGGTCCACATCAAGTAGATGGCGAGCAAGGCCAAGATACCAATCCCAATCGCGATAAGAGCTTCCATGCCGACGAACGCCGGCTCGCCATGCTCCCTGCGCGCACGGGCGTAGACGAGAATGCCCGGTGCAAAGAGCACTGCGCACATGAGCAGGTAGCTGAGACCGGCGGCATAGACGAGCCACAGGCCGTAGAGCGTGGCGATGAGCCCGACGAGCATGTCGCGCCGGCGCGCCCTGTCGTCGGGCTGGTAGGTTTCACCGCTCAGTGCGAGCTTCAAAGCGTAGGCGCCGGAAAATACGTAGGGCGGGAGGATCGCAACGGAGGCGATGAAGTAGAAGAACTGATAGGCGCTCTTGGAGAAGAAGCTGAGGATCAGGAACACCTGGATCAGGATGTTGGTCGCCCACAGCGCGTTCACCGGCGATCCGTTTGCGTTCTCCGCGGCAAACCACTTCGGGAACGTGCCGTCGCGTCCGCAGGTATAGGGGATCTCGGCGCAAAGCAGCGTCCAGGACAGGAAGGCACCGCCTACGGAAATCATCAGGCCGAGATTGACGAGCGACGCGCCCCATCGTCCGACGAGCGGCTCGAGGACACCCGCCATCGAGGGCACTTTCAGGCCTGCGAGTTCCGGCTGGCTTAGAATGCCGGTCGACAGCAGCGACACGAGGACGTAGATGCCGAGTGCACCGAGGAAGCCGATGACGGTGGCTCGGCCGACATCCGAGCGGCGCGCCGCGCGCGCCGAGTAGACGCTTGCCCCCTCGATGCCGATGAACACCCACAGCGTCACCAGCATGGTGCTCTTGACCTGGTCGAGAATGCTGCCGAGCCCGGGTCCTTCCGGCCCCGCGCCGCGTCCCCAGTCGAAGGTGAACCTGTCCCAGTTGAAGGCGACGATCGCAATCAGGATGAACAGCATCAACGGCACCAGCTTGGCGATCGTGGTGACGATGTTCACGAACGCGGCCTGCTTGATGCCGTTCAGCACGAGCGCATGGATCAGCCAGAGGCAGAGGGACGCACCGACGATGGATATGAGGTTGTTGCCGCCCCCGAAAACCGGGAAGAAAAACGACAGGGCCGAGAAGATCGCCACGGCATAGGCGACATTGCCGAGGAAGGCGCTGAGCCAATAGCCCCAGGCGCTGTTGAAGCCGATGAACGGCCCGAAGCCGGCCTTGGCGTAGGCGTAGGGCCCGGCGTTGAGGTCGGGCTTGCGGATTGCCAGCGATTGGTAGACGAGCGCCAGCATCAGCATGCCGAAGCCGGTGATGAGCCAGCCGATGAGTATGGCGCCGGGCGACGCCGCCCGCGACATGTCGGACGGCAGGTTGAAGACGCCGCCCCCGATCATCGAGCCAACGACAAGGGCCGTCAGCGGCAGCAGCGTCAGCTTGCCGGACGGCTGTTCGGTTGCGATTACCTGATCATGCGTAACGGCCATAACGTCTCCGATCTTGCAAAGCGAGATATTGGAGGGTCGACTGGACTACGACGATTTCAGCCCACTCTTTTACGTCCTTTTTTGCCGCGCTGGACGTATGTTACCGGAGCATACCCACTAAGCGGGCGGGATACGGTCGACTTGCTCGGTGTGGACCCCCCGGCACTTCTTTCTTGGGCGTCACCCTGTTCACCGTCGTCTGCGTGGCGAAGCGCCGATCAGCGACGTCTTTGAAGACTTCCGCCGGCGGTGCGGCATGGGGCTCTACAACAAGGGATCTGGCGATTGGCGAGAAGTCACGGGCCGCCTCTCCCTCGCAGCCGAAATCCATCGCCAGCCCAGACGGCCGCTCAAAAAGCGACGGCCGCCAATAAAAACAAAGCCCGCCGAAACAGTTCGACGGGCCATCTGCTGAATACTGCTGTCACCGCACCGTGCATCCCTTGGAGATGCAGGTTTACGCTCTTGCGCCGTGTTACCTCGGGAAAGACATCGGATCGATGCCGAGGGTTCTCAGGTCACGGTCCTTCGGCCGGCGGTTGCCTTCGACGGCGGCGGCGGCTGCACCCGCAGCGCCCAGCACCGCAAAGGCACGACCAAGGAAACCCTGGCGAATGGTGTCTCGAAACAGGCTCATCGTCTTGCTCTCTTTGCTCTCTTTTACAGGAACAAAGATGTAACCGATGGGCGCCGCAGACAAGGAGCGGAATCACAGGTCTGCCATGCAAGCCAAGCACGCCACGATTTCCACCGCGGCGTGCTATACTCGCCAAACTTGTTTTTAGTTCTTCTCAGTCCTCGCTTGCCGCCAGTTGCGACAGAACCTCACCACGGCCGCGAGCCCGCAGGACCAGCGGTATGATCAGGGCGGCGGCTGCGACCAACAGCAGCACCACCGCCACCGGCGAAGCGACGAGCGTCGTAAGGTCGCCCTGGCTGATCGACAGCGCCCGGCGCAGCTGCTGCTCGGCGAGTGGCCCGAGGATCAGGCCGACCACGACCGGTGCGATCGGATAGCCGAAGATGCGCATGACGTAGCCGAGCAGGCCGAAGGCGAGCAGCATGCCGAGTTCGAACACCGAAGGATTGGCGCCGATCGTGCCGAGCGTCGCAAACAGCAGGATGCCCGCATAAAGCCACGGCCTCGGGATCGTCAGCAGCTTCACCCAGAGCCCGATCAGCGGCAGGTTCAGCACCAGCAGCATGAGGTTGGCGATCAAGAGGCTGGCGATCAGGCCCCAGACGAGTTGCGGGTTGGTGGCAAACAGCAGCGGGCCTGGTTGCAGGCCGTACTGCTGGAAGCCGGCGAGCATGATCGCCGCCGTCGCCGTCGTCGGAAGCCCCAGCGTCAGGAGCGGCACCAGCGTTCCGGCCGCGGATGCGTTGTTGGCCGCCTCCGGTCCGGCGACGCCCTCGATGGCGCCGTTGCCGAACTCCTCCGGGTGCTTGGTCATGCGTTTCTCGGCCGCGTAGGACAGAAAGGTGCCGATCTCGGCACCGCCCGCCGGCATCGCGCCGATCGGAAAGCCGATGGCGGTGCCGCGCAGCCACGGCTTCCACGAGCGCGCCCAGTCGGCGGCGTTCATCCAGACCGAGCCCTTCACGGCCTCGACCTTGTCCGGTCCCTTGTCGCCTTGTGCTGCGATGTAGAGCGACTCGCCGATGGCGAACATCGCCACCGCGAGCGTCGTCACCTCGATCCCGTCGAGCAGATCCGGAACGCCGAAGGACAGGCGCGCCTGGCCGCTCAGCTGGTCGATGCCGATGATCGCAAGCGTCAGGCCGACGAACAGCGAGGTGAGCCCGCGCAGCGTGGAATCGCCGAAAGCCGAGGACACGGTGACGAAAGCGAGCACCATCAGCGCGAAATATTCGCGCGGGCCGAAGACCAGTGCGACCTTGACGATGAACGGCGCGACGAAGGCGAGCGCCAGCGTGGCGATCAGGCCGGCGACGAACGAGCCGATCGCCGCAGTGGCGAGCGCGGGGCCGCCGCGGCCGGCGCGCGCCATCTTGTTGCCCTCCAGCGCGGTGACGATCGAGGCGCTTTCGCCCGGCGTGTTGAGCAGGATCGAGGTCGTCGAGCCGCCATACATGCCGCCGTAGTAGATGCCGGCGAACATGATCAGCGAGCCGGCCGGATCGAGCTTGTAGGTGACGGGCAAAAGCAGCGCCACGGTCAGCGCCGGGCCGATCCCCGGCAGCACGCCGACGGCGGTGCCGAGGGTCACGCCGATCAGCGCGTAAAGCAGGTTCATCGGCTGGGCGGCAACCAGCAGGCCCTGCATCAGAAATTCGAATGTGTTCATGGTCTGCCGACCCCCTTGAGCAATTCCAGCAAAATGCGCAGCGGTTTTGCGTCAGGAATTGCGTAGAAATTAAAGGTTAGAGCATCTCAGCGACTCGCGCTGCAATGCTCTAGAAGAACAGGTGCTCGAGCGGCCCCGTGGGTAGCGAGAGCTGCAGCAGCTTGGCGAAAATCACCCAGATGGCGAAGCTGAGGACGATTCCAATCGGGATCGTCAGCCAGAGCTTGCGCCTGCCGAAGCCGGCGGCGGTCAAGGCAAACAGCAGTCCGGTGGCGATCGAGAAGCCGGCGACCTTGAGCAGCAGCATCTGCGCGGCCAGTCCGCCGACGATCCAGACGACCGGCCCGAATTGCTGGGGCGCGCGCGCCGGGAACTCGTTGCGGAAGGCCTCAATCGCGGTCCAGATGGCGAGACCGATCAGGCAGTAGGCGATGGCATAGGGCACCGTCGTCGGCCCGACCTGCGAATAGCCGGCCGCACCGGAGAGCCGAGAGACGTCCCAGAAGATCACGCCGGCGATGGCCGCCAGCACGATGGCGATGACCAGCGCCGCCCCATCGGGGCGACGCGTTGCCTTTGCGGGTTTGGTCCCGTCGGTCATTCGACCAGTCCGATTTCCTTGAGGATGCCTTCGGTGGCCGAGACGTCCTTGGCGAGCTGCTCATCGAAGGCCGCGCCAGAGAGATAGGTATCCTGCCAGCCCTTGGTCTTCAGCTGTTCCTGCCAGGCGGCCGACTTGACCAGCTTCTCGATGTCGGCGTTGACCGCAGCCTTCTGCTCGTCGCTCAGGCCGGGAGCCGCGGCGATCATGCGCCAGTTCTGCACGACGACGTCGAGGCCGCTTTCCTTGATGGTCGGAGCGTCGATGCCCTCGATGCGCTCGTCGCTGGAAACGGCGAGCAGGCGCAACGTGCCGGCCTGGACCTGGGATTCAAATTCGCCGTAGCCGGAAATGCCGGCGCTGACCTGTGCGCCGAGGATCGCCGCCAGCGCCTCGCCGCCACCCGAATAGGCGATGTAGTTGATCTTCTTCGGATCGACGCCGGCCGCCTTGGCGATCAGGCCGACGGCGATATGGTCCGTGCCGCCAGCCGAGCCGCCAGCCCAGGAGACCGCGCCCGGATCCTTCTTCAGCGCCTCGACGAGGTCGCCGAAGGTCTGGAACGGCGAGGAGGCCGGAACGACGATTGCCTCATACTCGCCGGTCAGGCGGGCGATCGGCGTAACGTCCTTCAGCGTGACCGGCGACTTGTTGGTGAGGATCGCCCCGACCATGACGTAGCCGCCGACGATCAGCGAACCCGGGTTGCCCTTGTCCTGGCTGGCGAACTGGGCGAGACCGATCGTGCCGCCGGCGCCCGGAACGTTGACGACCTGGACGTTGTTGGAAATGCCTTCGGCCTGCATGACCGTCTGGATCGTGCGGGCGGTCTGGTCCCAGCCGCCGCCGGGATTGGCGGGTGCGATGACCTTGTAGTCGGCTGCGAGTGCCGGCAGCGCCATGGCGCCGGCGAGGATGGAAGCAAGGAAAAACTGTTTCAAGGCGAATCCTCCGTCAAGCGCGACGTCTTCGGTCGCGCATCGTTCGATGATTGAGGGAGAAGCTTGGCCAACGGCTGCCCGTCCGGCCACCTGTTGCGCCCGAACTCCTCCCCAGGGGTCTCGATCATCCGCCTCCACGGACGATGACGCCCTCAAAGGCATCATAGAAACCTGTCATCTAACTGACACCGTAGCACAGTCTTGCCGCAATATGTCCGAACGGAGCTTATTGGGCCCGCAGGACTTCGTTCCAGCGCGCGATCAGCCGCGCACGCTTGACCTGGTCGAGGTAGACCATCAGACCCGGGCTGACCGGGACCGGCTTCAGTTGCGCTCCGAGCAGTTCGCGCATTGTGGTCGCGGTGTTTTCCCCGGCGACCTCGGGCGAGACGGCGGCGATCTGCAGCTTTTGCGCCATGATGGTCTGCCCCTCCTTCGACATGAAGAACTCCAGATAGCGTCGGCCGAGGTCCGGAGAAGCGGCCGCCTGCGGCACCAGCCCGATGCGCGACATCACCACGGTGTAATCCTTCGGCAGGACTATGCCGACGTCCGGATGTTTTGCCGCCCAATCCGCCGCATAGGACCCGAGAATGTTGTAGCCAATGACAAAGCGACCGTCCGCGATCCGTTCCAGGATCGCCGAACTGGTGGAGTAGAGCTTGACGCCGGCGGCTCCCATCGCGCCGATGACGGACCAGATGTCGCCGAACTGCTCCTGGTCACGCGCCATGAAGAGAAAGCCGACGCCCGAGCGCTCGATGTCGTAGGTGCCGATCCGCCCGTAGATCTCGTTGCCGTGACGCTGGAGATAGTCGACGAATTCGGCGCGCGAGGCGGGCGGCTTCTCGTTTTTGAAACTGGGCTTGTGATAGACGAAGACGGCCGGCTCGAAGGTCAGCGCATAGGCCGTATTGCGCCAGTTGGCCCATCGCGGCCAGCGGTCACTCATCGGCAGGTCGCTGCGTTGGGCATAGCCGTCGTTGGAAAGCTTGACCTGCAGGTCCATCGCCGACGAAAACGCAAAGTCGGCTGTCTTCTGTCCGGCATCGGTTTCCTTCACCACCCGGTCATAGACCTCGCCGGTCAGCATTTCCTCATAGCGCACCGCGACGTCGGGATTGGCCTGCTGAAAGCCCTTGATCATCGGCCGGGCAAGCGGCTCATCCAGTGAAGAATAAACGACGAGCACAGATGCGTTTCCCTGCCCGTCCGACGCCGGGTAGAAGGTTTCCGCGGCAATCGCAGAGCTGCAGGAGCAGAACAGGAGCGTAAAGGCGATTAAAATGCGCATGTTGGCGAACTTGCCTCACCGCGACACCGTTCACAAGCCGGCGGGCGATCGCTAGTGTGGAGCGTAAGGAGAACGAGATGCGAATACTGCTCGTCGAAGACAATCAGGCGCTTGCGGATGGTTTGTCCGCCATCCTGCGCGGGACCGGCCATGCGGTCGACGTGGTGAGCGATGGCGCCTCGGCCGACGCCGCGATATCGGCCGAGTCCTTCGACCTGGTGATCCTCGACCTGACCTTGCCGGAAATGGACGGGCTGGAGGTGTTGCGCGTCATGCGCGCGCGGCAGAACCGGGCGGCCGTCCTGATCCTGACGGCGCGTGGCTCGGCGGAGGACAAGGTCAAGGGCCTCGATCTTGGCGCCGACGACTACATGAGCAAACCCTTCGACATCTCCGAATTCGAGGCCCGCGTCCGCATGTTGCTGCGCCGGCAGGCTGGCTTACGGTCCTCGGCGCTCAGCTTCGGCGGTGTCGACCTCGACCTCAACTCGCGCACGTTTTCGGCCGGCGGCGCGCCGCTGGATATCCCCGCGCGGGAACTTGGCCTGCTCGAGGTTCTTTTTCTCCGCGCCGGCAAGGTGGTCTCCAAGGAGGCGATCATCCAGTCGCTCGCCGCCTTCGACGATGACCTCAGCGCCAATGCGATCGAGCAGTATGTTAGCCGGCTGAGGAAACGCATCGCGCCGCACGGGCTGACGGTGCGCACCGCCCGCGGCATCGGCTACTACCTCGACAAGGCGGCTCCGGTTTGACCGGCCATCCCGCATCCTCGCTGCGCCGCCAACTGCTGGGCTGGCTTCTGGTCGCCACTGCCGTGTTCGGGGTCCTTGCCCTGATCGACACCTACCGCGAGGCGGTCAAGACGGCAAACACCGTCTCCGACCGCGTGCTCGCCGGCTCGGCGCTCGCGATCGCTGAGCGGGTGGTGGTGAACGAAAACGGCGCGCTCGAGGTCGACATCCCCTACGTGGCGCTGGAAATGCTGACGTCGGCGGCGCAGGACCGGGTCTTCTACCGGGTCGAGGGACCGCCGGGCAATTTCATCACCGGCTATCAGGCGCTGCCGAGCATCTCCGACACCGGCGGTCAGCCGACCGCCTATGCGGATGCCAGCTTCCGCGGCGAGCCGATCCGGGTCGCGGTGCTGCAGCGCTCCGCCTCGACCGGCGTCAACTCCGTTCCCTTCGTCGTGACGGTGGCCGAAACCACTATCGCCCGACGTCAACTGGCGCAGGCGATCCTGCTGCGGTCAGCCCTGCGCCTCGGGCTGATGATCGTGGGTGCCGCCGTCATCGTCTGGATTGCCGTGACATTGGCGCTGCGCCCCCTCTACCGCCTGAGCGACGCGATCGCCGAACGCAACCCCAGCGACCTCCACCCCATCGATCAAGAGGTGCCAAACGAGGTGCAGGGCCTTGTCGACACCGTCAACTCCTTCATGGTGCGGCTGCAATCGGCGCTGAATTCGCTGCGTCATTTCTCCGGCAATGCCAGCCACCAGTTGCGCACGCCGCTCGCCATCATCCGCACACAGCTTGCGCTGGCCAGTCGGGCGCCGACGCTTGCGGCGGCGCAGGAGGCGGCGCAGAAGGGTGATAGCGCCGTCGCCCATGCCGAGCGCATCCTGGCGCAACTGCTGCTGATGGCCAAAATCGACGCGGCGGCCTCGGCAGAACCGCACCCCCTCGCCGAGATCGACATCGCGGCAATCGCCCGGTCAGCCACGGCCGAATACGTGCCCATGGCCGCCCAGGCGGACATCGATCTGGGCTTCGACGGCAACGGCCCGGCGATCGTGCGGGCCGAACCACTGCTGTTTGGCGAGATGCTGCGCAACCTGATCGACAACGCCATCGCCTATGCCGGGCCGGGCGCGGAGGTCACGGTGGCGATCCAGCCGAAGGGCCAGACGATCCGGTTGCGGGTCGACGACAACGGTCCCGGTATCCCCGCCGAACGGAAAGCCGAGGTCCTGCAGCGCTTCGCCCGCGGGGGAGGCAGCGAGGCCCCGGGAATGGGGTTGGGACTTCCGATCGTCGAGGACATCGCGGCCCTGTTCGGCGCCACACTCGCTCTTGAACAAGGTGCCGGCGGCAGAGGGCTGAGCGCCGTCGTCACGTTTCCCGCCGTCACGACGGATGCCGGAGCGGGCTGATATCGGCAGATACGACCGCGGGCTCAGGCCCGGCGCCAGCTGGCGAGACCCGGGGCGGCATGCCAGACGGCCTGGACCGCGAACCCCATGAAAAGCAGTCCCGACATGCGCACGATCGCCAGCTCGTGCTTGCGATAGAACCGTCGCACGATCGAAGCACCGATGATCGCAATCAGGAAGAGGTCGGCGAGCAGAAAGCCGAAGAGGGACACGGCCAGCAGCATCGGCAAGGTTGAAAAGCTCAGTGCGCTCGCCGAACTTGCGAGCAATGCGGTGAAGGTGGCGAGCGCGACCGGATATCCCTTAGGGTTGGTCAGGCCGAAGATCAATCCGCGCCGCAGCGGACGCTCCACCGTGAGGACCGGCTTGTCCGCACCGCGCGGCTTGGCCCGAAGCGCGGTCCAGCCGATCCAGGCTAGGTAGAAACCGCACAAGAGGCCGAGGACGTCGAAGACCAGGGTGCCGATCGTGTTGGCGCCGACGATCGCAACGAGCGCCAGCGTCGACCAGACAAGGTCGCCGGCCAGATGGCCGCCCAGAAACATCGCGCCGGCCTTCCTTCCTTGCCCCGCTCCGATGCCAAGCAGGGCCAGAAAAGCTGGGCCGGGGATGATGACGTAGAACATGGCGGCGAGAAACGCCCCGGCAAGCATGGATCCGGTCATGAAAAACTCCGTAGAATGTGGCGCCATTCGATCTTGTGCCGACATCCGCGTCAAGCCATTGGGTGTTTGCGCCGCCTTTTCCGCTGGTTCATCCCCATCGGCGAGTCGGAGCGCATTTGGACACCATTCGTCTACGAACGCCATTGCCCCGGCGCCTTCAAAACTGATAAGTAAAGCTTACAAAAATTCGAGCGCCAGATAGTCGACCACCCCATGTCGCAGACATTTCAAGCAGACACGATCGGGCTGTTGCTGAGCGACGTCTCGCGCCTGTTGCGCAGCGCCTTCGACCGCAGGGTCAATGCGTCGGAACTCGCCATCACCCCCGGCGAAGCGCGGGCCCTGATCCAGGTCTCCATCGGCTGTGGCGTCAAGCAGGCCGACATTGCCGCCCGCATGGGCATCGAGCCGATGACCCTCTCGACCTATCTCGACCGGCTGGAGGCGATGGGGCTTGTCACGCGCGTACCGGCCCCGGACGACGGGCGCGCCAAGAACGTGCTGACCACATCCGAGGGCGAAGCCCTGCTTGCCGCTCTCAAGCCGGATGTCTCCGGGCTCATGGATGCGGTGCTGGCGGGCCTCGACGGAGAGGTGCGCGAAGCGTTGCGCGGCAACCTTCGCGTCCTCCGAGATAATCTCATGAAACTGGACCGCTGCGGCGCACGCAAAGAGTCCGAAGGACAGGACGGATGATACCGCACACAATGACCGAGCGGCGCACCACCCTCATCGGCGCGCTCCTGACCTCGCTCGGGCCGATCTCGATGTCGCTCTACACGCCGGCCATGCCGACGCTTGTCGACGCATTTTCCACCAGCGAATCGACCATCAAGCTCACGCTGTCCTTCTATTTCGGCGGCTTCGCCTTTGCCCAGCTCGTGGCCGGGCCATTGGCAGACGCCTTCGGCCGTCGCTTCACCACCCTGCTGTTCCTCTCGATCTATCTCCTCGGCAGCCTGGCTGCGGCGTTCGCCCCGAGCGTCGAGTGGCTGCTCGTCGGCCGGCTGATCCAGGGCATCGGCGCTTCGGTCGGCGTGACCGTGTCGCGCGCCATCGTCCGCGACCAGTTCATTGGCGGCGAGGCGGCGCGGATCATGAACATGATCGGCATCATGCTGGCGATCGGTCCCGCCATGGCGCCGACGATCGGCGGCTTTGCCCTGGCGGCCTTCGGCTGGACGTCGATCTTCTTCCTCATGGTCGGCTTCGGTCTGGCTTCCTGCCTGCTGGTGTATCTTGCCATGCGCGAAACGGTGGTGCCCAACCCGCGTCGCGCCGCACCCGGGCCGCTGGCGCGGGCCTATGCCGAGCTCGCCACCGATGCGCGCTTCGTCGCCGCCGCCTTCGTCATGGGCGGGGCGGTCGGTGCGCTCTATGCGCAGGCAACCATGCTGCCCTTCATCCTGATCGAGAAGGTCGGACTGACGCCGACCCAGTTCGGCCTGAGCATGATCATGCAGTCCGGCTCCTATTTCTTCGGATCGATTGCGCTCCGCTCCTTCTCCCGCCGCCATGGGGGATCGCGGTCGGTCAAAGCAGGCCTTGCCATGATCGGTATAGGCAGCCTGATGATTGTTGCTTCGGTTCATGTCCTGTCGCCGAGCTTCTGGTCGATCATGCTGCCGGTTGCGATCTACACGTTCGGCATCGCCTTCGTCTCACCCCAGATGACGACGGCCGGCATGTATCCGTTCCCGCATATTGCGGGCTCTGCCTCCGCGCTGATGGGCTTCATCCAGATGGGTTCCGGTTTTCTCGGTGGTCTCGTCGCAGCGCTGCTGGGTCTGCCACTGCTTGCCTTCGGCATCGTCGTGCCCGTGATGGGCCTCGCCTCCATCCTCTCCTACCTCTGGTTTCTCGCGGCCGTTCGCCGGGCCGACCGCCTAGCTGCCCGCCAGTAGCATCAAAGAAATCACGCCGGAGTTTCCTCCGGCGTGCTGCAAATTATCTCTGATTTCTTTGTCGACATAGCTCACGTGAGCTTGCCGCACGCCTCCGCGATCCGCTTCAGCGCTTCCGTCAGTTCCGCTTCCGAGGTCGCATAGGAGATGCGGAAGTATGGCGACAGGCCGAAGGCGGAGCCGGGGACGACGGCGACATGGGCGACTTCCAGCAGGTAGTCGGTGAAGTCGGCGTCGGTCTCGATGACCTTGCCGGCCGGCGTCGTCTTGCCGATGAGCCCGCCGCAGCCGGCGAAGGTGTAGAAGGCGCCTTCGGGGGTGCGGCAGTCGAGGCCGTCGATCGCGTTCAGGCCGGAGACGACGAGGTCGCGGCGGTGCTTGAAGCTCGCCTGGCGTTCCTTCAAAAACCCTTGCGGGCCGTTCAGCGCCTCGACCGAAGCCGCCTGGCTGACCGAGGAGGGGCAGGAGGTCGCCTGGCTCTGGATCACCGCCATCGCCTTGATCAGCGCCTTCGGCCCGCCGGCATAGCCGATGCGCCAGCCGGTCATCGCATAGGCCTTGGAGACACCGTTGATCGTCAGCGTCCGGTCCTTCAGCTTCGGCGCGATCGCAACCGGGGTGACGAACTTGAAGCCGTCATAGACGATGTGCTCGTACATGTCGTCGACCATCAGCCAGACATGCGGATGCTTCAGCAGCACGTCGAGCAGCGGGCGATAGTCGGCTTCGCTGTACGCCGCTCCGGACGGGTTGGAGGGCGAGTTCAAAAGCACCCAGCGCGTCTTGTCGGTGATTGCCTTTTCCAGCTGCTCGGCCTTCAGCCGGAAGCCGGCGTCGGCATCGCAGGGGATCAGCACCGGCACGCCGCCGCAGATCTCGACGATGTCGGAATAGGAGGTCCAGTACGGCGTCGGGATGATCACCTCGTCGCCGGGATTGACGCTCGCCATGAAGGCGTTGAACAGGATCTGCTTGGCGCCGGTCGCGACGGTGATCTCGTCGAGCGAATAGTCGACACCGTTCTCGCGACGGAATTTTTCGGCGATCGCCTTTTTCAGCTCCGGCGTGCCGTCGAGCGCGGTGTACTTGGTCTCGCCGCGGTCGATTGCCGCCTTGGCCGCAGCCTTGACGTTATCAGGCGTGTCGAAATCCGGCTCGCCGGCACCGAGGATGATGACCGGCAGGCCTTCGCGCTTCATCGCCGCGGCCCGCGCGCCGATCTGCAGGATCTTGGAAACGCCGATCGCGGCGATCCGCGAGGCGGGCTTGAAGCCCGCCTCCTCTATCTTGGTCGCAATGGTCATGGGCGCTCGCTCGCCACTTACTCGATGTCGAAGGAGACGCCCTGTGCCAGCGGCAGCGCCTTCGAGTAGTTCACCGTGTTGGTGGCGCGGCGCATGTAGGCCTTCCAGGCGTCGGAGCCGGATTCACGGCCGCCGCCGGTTTCCTTTTCGCCGCCGAACGCGCCGCCGATCTCGGCGCCGGAGGTGCCGATGTTGACGTTGGCGATGCCGCAGTCGGAACCGTCAGCCGACAGGAAGCGCTCGGCCTCCTGCATGTTCAGCGTGAAGATCGACGACGACAGGCCGGCGGCGACCGCGTTGTGCTCCTCGAGCGCCTTGTCGAAGTCGGAATACTTCATGACGTAGAGAATCGGTGCGAAGGTCTCTTCGAGAACCGGGCCGGCCTGCTTCGGCATTTCGACGATTGCCGGCTTGACGTAGTAGGCGGTGTTCTTGCCGGCTTCCGTGACGCGGTTGCCGCCGATGACCTTGCCGCCTTCGGCCTTGGCCGCTTCGAGCGCCTTCTGCATGTTGTCGAAGGCCTGCTTGTCGACGAGCGGGCCGACGAGCGCCGAGGTTTCCAGCGGGCTGCCGACGGAGACGCTCTCATAGGCCTTCTTCAGGCGCGGCACGAGCTGGTCGTAGACGCTGTCGTGGACGAAGAGGCGGCGCAGTGTCGTGCAGCGCTGGCCGGCGGTGCCCATGGCGCCGAAGGCGATAGCGCGCAGGGCCATATCGAGGTCGGCCGACGGGCAGACGATGCCGGCATTGTTGCCGCCGAGCTCGAGGATCGAGCGGGCAAAGCGCTTGGCAAGCCGCGGGCCGACTTCCTTGCCCATGCGGGTGGAGCCGGTGGCGGAGACGAGGGCGACCTTGTGGTTGTCGACGAGGGCTTCGCCGATGGTGCGGTCGCCGATGAGGACCTGGGAGAGGTTCTTCGGCGCGTCGCCAAAGCGGGCGATGGCGCGCTCGAGGATCGCCTGCGAGGCGAGTGCGGTGAGGGGGGACTTTTCCGACGGCTTCCAGACGACCGGGTTGCCGCAAACGAGCGCGAGGGCCGCGTTCCACGACCAGACGGCGACCGGGAAGTTGAAGGCGGAGATGATGCCGACGACGCCGAGCGGGTGCCAGGTTTCCATCATGCGGTGGCCGGGACGCTCGGTGGCGATCGTCAGGCCGTAGAGCTGGCGGGAGAGACCGACGGCGAAATCGCAGATGTCGATCATTTCCTGCACTTCACCGAGGCCTTCGGAGGTGATCTTGCCGGCTTCGATCGAAACGAGGCGGCCGAGATCGGCCTTGGCGGCACGCAGCTCTTCGCCGAGCAGGCGGACGAGCTCGCCGCGCTTCGGAGCCGGCACGAGGCGCCAGGCCTTGAAGGCCTCATGGGCGGCGTCGATCGCCTTGTTGGTGTCTGCGGCCGAAACGGTCTTCAGCTTGGCGATCTCTTCGCCGGTAACCGGGCTGAAGGAAGCCATGTCGCCGCCCTGCCAGGCGGCGGCCGGTACACCGAGCTTGTCGAGAAGCTTGGCGGTTTCCTGTTTCACGTCGACAGTGGTCATGGTCTCTAACTCCATTTTTATCGTATCGCTGACGGCTGAGCCGCCGATCTCATCAAGGGATCGCATCGCCAAACCGCGTCGCGATCGTTCAGATTCGTTTGCACCGGTTCAGGTCTTCCCGCAGGCCGCTGCGAGATTGCCTGTCGGCGACGTCGCAGGCCTAGCCCACTTAAGGCGCTCGCCCCTCCTTCATATGGTCAAGGACGTGCCTTTTGTCATCCCGGCCCCGCGGCTCGTCCGCGTGCTGCGGGCGGGTCCCTGGGCACCGTACATCGTGGCGCAGAAGCCCGAGCCTATCGCATCGGCGCAAGCGCACGATTTTGCTTTCATGGCCGCCTCTCTCGTCCTAAAAGGGTGACGGAATTCCGATCATGCTGAAAACGGATCATAACGGATTGGGCCTGCGAGCGATCGCGCATGTTTTGACTAGGTTGATGCGAGAGACGAATGAAGTTGAGCCGCAGGCTGATACCGGACGTGACGACCCTGCAGGCCTTCGAGTGCGCCGCGCGCCACGGCAGTTTCACCCAGGCCGCCAATGAGTTGAACCTCACCCAGAGTGCCGTCAGCCGCCAGATCAAGGATCTGGAGGAACAACTCGGCGTGCTGCTCTTCGAGCGCGTGCGCCAGCGCGTCGTGTTGTCGGAGGACGGGCGCCGTTTCCTGCCCGAGGTGCGCAAGCTGCTGCACCAGACGGAAGAGACGATGCTGCGCGCCATGTCGGCGGCGCGCTCCGATCACAGCCTGACGATCGCCACGCTGCCGACCTTCGGCAGCCGTTGGCTGACGCCGCGCATTCCCGCCTTTCTGGAAATGTTTCCGGGCACGATCATCAACGTCGCCTCGCGCTCGGCTCCTTTCGACTTCGATGAGGAAAGCTTCGACCTGGCCATCCACTACGGCCAGCCCGTCTGGGCGCGGGCGACCTGCTCCTATCTTTGCAGCGAGGTCATTCTCCCGGCGGCAAGCCCCGATCTGATCCGCCAATGGCAACTGGAGGATCCCAAGGACCTGGAGATTGCGCCGCTGCTGCATCTCGCTACCCGGCCGAAGCTCTGGGCGCAGTGGTTCGAGCTGAACGGCGGGGCGGCCGAGACCGCCTATCGCGGCCATCGCTTCGACCAGTTCTCCATGGTCATCGAGGCGGCGGTCGCCGGCCTCGGCTTCGCGCTGCTGCCGCGCTATCTGATCGAGCAGGAGCTGGCGAGCGGCCGTCTTGCCGTCGTGTTTGATCGGCCGATGCAGACGGACAACAGCTATTATCTGGTCGTGCCGGAGGGAAAGCTGGAAAACTCGCTCAGCCAGGCCTTCCGCGGCTGGATCGCGACGCAGGTCGCTTGAACAGCGTCAACCGCTCATTCGCAGCCAGAATGACCCGGTGTCAAATCAGCACTTTCCTCCTTGCCTGCGATGGACGAATGTGGCGACATCGGAACACGCCCCGCCACCTTCCATCGAAGAAGACGCCCATGCAGAATGATCCCCGTTCCCACGGCCTGTGGGAAATGACCGCTCCGGCCGCTCCTGCGACGCAGACCCTTTCCGGCAGCTGCGAGGCCGACGTGGTGATCGTCGGGGGCGGATACACCGGCTTGTCCGCAGCGCTCCATCTTGCCGAGCGGGGAACGAAGGTCGTTGTGCTGGAAGGCAAGGAGATCGGCTTCGGCGGTTCGGGTCGCAATGTCGGGCTCGTCAATGCCGGCATGTGGACGATGCCGGACGAGTTGCCCGGCGTGCTCGGCCAACTCTACGGCGACCGGCTGCTGGATCTTCTCGGCAATGCGCCGAAGCTCGTCTTCGAACTGGTGCAGAAGCACGCGATCGAATGCGAGATCAATCCGGTCGGCACGCTGCATTGCGCGATCGGCAAGTCCGGGCTCGAGGAACTTCAGGCGCGCGCCGAACAGTGGCAACGGCGCGGCGCCCCGGTGACGCTGCTCGGCGCCGAGGAAACGGCCCGCCGGGTCGGCACCGCGGCCTATGCCGGCTCGCTTCTCGACATGCGCGCCGGCACGATCCAGCCGCTCGCCTATGTGCGCGGCCTGGCGCAGGCCGCAATCGCGGCAGGCGCGAAGGTGTACACCGCAAGCCCCGTGATTGGCGCCGAGCGGTCCGGCCGGCGCTGGACCGTAAAAACCGGAAAAGGTGCGGTGACCGCCGACTGGGTCATCGTCGCGACCAACGCCTACACGGTTTCTCCCTGGGCGGAGGTCCGAGCCGAACTCGTCCATCTGCCCTATTTCAATTTTGCCACCAGGCCGCTTTCGCCGGAGCTGCAGAAGAAGATCGTGCCGGGGCGTGAAGGCGTGTGGGACACCGCGGAGATCCTCTCCTCCTATCGTTATGACCAACGCGGTCGGCTCGTCTTCGGCAGCGTCGGTGCCTTGCGCGGGACGGGCGCGGCGATCCACAAGGCATGGGCACGGCGTGCGCTGAAGAAACTGTTCCCCGAGATCGGCGACGTCGCGTTCGAGGCGGAGTGGTACGGCCAGATCGGCATGACCGTCGATAACCTGCCGCGATTCCACCGGCTGGCCGAGAACGTCATCGGCTTTTCCGGCTATAACGGCCGCGGCATTGCGCCGGGGACGGTGTTCGGCAAGGTGCTGGCGCGGCACGTCGCCGGCGAGATCACCGAGAAAGACCTGCCTCTGCCGGTCACCGACCCGGTGGCGCAGAGCTTCCGGCCGGTTCGCGAGGGCTACTACGAAGTCGGCGCCCAGCTGGCGCATCTGGTGCAAGCGCGGATCTGACCGACTTTCTGCCATTCAAATTGAAAAACCCGCGCATTCGGCAATGTGCGGGTTTTTCAATTTGCAGTCGGTGTTCTCACCGCGTCCGCAGGCGCGGCAGGAAGATGGTGAGGATACCGAGCAGCGGCAGGTAGGAGCAGATGCGGTAAACGAAGGCGATGCCGTGGGTATCGGCGAAGACCCCGAGGGCGGCAGCGCCGAGACCGCCGGCGCCGAAGGCGAAGCCGAAGAAGACGCCGGCAATCAATCCGACGCGTCCAGGCACCAGTTCCTGGGCGAAGACGACGATCGCCGAGAAGGCGGAGGAAAAGATCAGACCGATCATTACGCTCAGCACGCCTGTCCAGAACAGGTTGGCGTAGGGCAGGAGCAGCGCGAAGGGGATCACGCCGAGGATCGAGAACCAGATGACGAAGCGTGCGCCGAAGCGGTCGCCGATCGGCCCGCCGAGGAAGACGCCGGCGGCGGAAGCGCCAAGGAACAGGAACAGCATCAGCTGTGCGTCCTGTACCGACAGGCCGAAACGCTCGATCGTGTAGAAGGTAAAGTAGCTGCCGATCGAGGACATGTAGACGTTCTTCGTCGCCGTCAGCAGCACGAGGACGGCGATCGCCCAGGCGACGCGACCGCGCGGCAGCGGCAAGGCGCGGCTGACCGCGGCGCGGCCGGCCATGCGCAGGCGCTCGGCGGCATACCAGCGGCCGACCCAGGTCAGGATCACCATGCCCAGCAGCGCTGAGACCGAGAACCAGGCGACGCTGGACTGGCCGAAGGGCAGCACGATGAACGCCGCAAGCAGCGGGCCGATGGCGGTGCCGGCATTGCCACCGACCTGGAACAGCGATTGGGCCAGGCCGTGGCGCCCGCCGGAGGCGGCGCGGGCGACGCGGGAGGATTCCGGGTGAAACACCGCCGATCCGAAGCCGATCAGGCAGGCGCCGAGAACGAGGATTGGGAACGAATGGGCGTAGGCGAGGAAGAACAGGCCGAAGAAGGTGCTGCCCATGCCGAGCGGCAGCGAGAACGGCATCGGCCAGCGGTCCGTCACCATGCCGACGACCGGCTGGAGCAGCGAGGCCGTCACCTGGAAGGCCATGGTGAGAAGGCCGATCTGCATGAAATCGAGCGCGTAGTTTTCCTTCAGGATCGGATAGAGCGACGTCAGCAGCGACTGCATGATGTCGTTCAGCATGTGGCAGACGCTGACGGCGACGATAATGGAGAAACTGGTTCGCGCGGCATGTGGCGGCGCGACGGTGACTGCCGTCGACATGCTGACCCTCAATGATTTCTGCAGAATTGATGACTGCCAAGCTTCCCATAGCGTGATTGCCTGCGGCCTGCTTTTGTGCTGAGGTCCAATTCTTTCGCAAGTGGGCCAGACGGATGCCAAAGCTCAACCCGAAACTGCTTTCGAGGCTTGATGACGACCATCTTCGCAATCTCGCGTGGATGGAGCAGTCAAATGCGGACGTGCTCGTGCACAGCAACGAGATCCCGCACGGCTATGTCGTGCCGCTGCACAGCCACCGGCGCACACAGGTACTTTGCGTCTTCGCCGGTGTCGTTCTGGTCGCCACCGCGCGCGGGCGCTGGATGATCCCGCCCGGCCATGCGCTGGTGATCCCGCGCGGGCTGAAGCATTCGGTGGAGATGTACAGCGATGTCAGCATGCGCTCGATCTACATTCTCGCGCCGAGCGGTCGCGCGGCCGCGGAGGTGCCTGAGGTGTTGGCGGTGACCGATCTGGCGCACCATCTGCTGGCGGAAGCGATCCGGCTGCAGGGGATGGACGGTGACGCGCATCGTGCCGACCTGGTGATGGCACTGCTCGTCGACGAAATCGGACGGCTCGAGCAGCAACCGCTGGGACTGCCGTTTCCGGCAAGTGCGCGGCTGGCAAGCCTCTGCCGGGACTTCCTCGACCATCCGGTGCCCGGAGCCAAGATCGATGACTGGGCGCGGCAGCTGAACATGAGCCGCCGCTCATTCACGCGCCTTTTTCGCGAGGAAACCGGCGTCAGCTTCACCACCTGGCGGCAACAGGCCTGCATTTTCGCTTGCCTGCCGCGGCTGGCGAACGGCGAGCCGGTGACGACGGTGGCGCTTGAAGCCGGCTACGAGAGCGTTCCGGCGTTCATCACCATGTTCAAGCGCATGCTCGGCTCGTCACCGCGCAGCTATTTCAGGGCGCGCGAGGCGGTCGCATAGCGGCATGGCAAAGGTCCGCTTTTCGGGAGGCGTCTCAAAAAGACCGGCCGACGCCGCTATTCAGGCACTGTTCTCAGCCTCACTTTGGGATTAGGAAGGTCGGGCGGGACCCATATCGGGACGCAACCGGGAGCGCTGGGCCGCACGGGGAGTGGACGTGTCTAGAACCATTTTGATCATCGGGATCGGCGCGGGCAACCCCGAGCACATCACCGTTCAGGCGATCAATGCCCTGAACCGGGCCGACGTGCTGCTCATTCCGACCAAGGGCGAGGAGAAGTCGTTTCTTGCCGACATGCGCCGCGACATCTGCGAGCGCTACCTTACTAATCCCGACACGCGCATCCATGACTACGCCGTGCCGCAGCGCCGCGCAGATGGCGGCTATGACGACGGCGTGCAGGACTGGCACCATGCCATCGCAAGAATCTATGAAGAGCTGATACTTGAAGTATCCACTGACCGCGAGGTGATAGGTCTGCTCGTCTGGGGCGACCCGATGCTCTATGACAGCACGATCCGTATCATCGAGCACGTGCGTGCCAATGGCCGCGTCGCCTTCGACCTCGAGGTCATTCCCGGTATCACCAGCATCCAGGCGCTCTGCGCCAGCCAGAAGATCGCGCTGAACCGCATCGGCCTGCCGGTCGAGATCACTACCGGCCGCAGGCTCTCGGAGGGCTGGCCGGCGGGGGTGGATGACGTCGTCGTCATGCTCGACGGCGTCGAGGCTTTTCGGGCCGTCGAGGACCGCGACGCCCACATTTATTGGGGTGCCTATCTTGGCACGGAACTGGAAATTACGCTTTCCGGCCGCCTCGGCGACGTCGCGGAGACGATTTCCGAGACGCGGCGCCGCGCGCGGGAGGAAAACGGCTGGATCATGGATACCTACCTGATCCGCCGTGCGCGCGAGACGGAGAGCGAGACGTGACGACGACGGTCTCTGCTCTGACGGACACTGCTTGCAGTCCCGCTGCCACCGCCGCGTCAGCGGCGCTTCGGCGTGGGTTCTGTCCGTCACTCGCTTCGCCGATGCGCACCGGCGACGGGTTGCTGGTCCGGTTGCGTCCGGCGCGCATCGGTCTAACACCTTCCGACTACATTGGGATCGCCCGGCTGACCGCAGCGCATGGCAACGGCCTGCTGGAGGTGACAGCGCGCGGCAACCTGCAGATCCGCGGCTTGCGCGAGGAGACGGTGCCGACGCTTGCCGCCGGACTGGCGGAGGCGGAGATCGATTTCCATCGGGGCGTTGCGGTAGAGACGCCGCCGCTGTCCGGCATCGATCCGAACGAGATCGCCGATGCCGAACCGCTCGCCGCCGCAATTCGCGCGGCCATCGCAGCCCATCTGCCGCCGCTGGTGCTGGCGCCCAAGCTGTCGATCATAATCGATGGCGGCGGAACGCTCGGCCTTTCCAATATGGTCGCCGACATCCGCCTGGACGCACGCCGTCGGGCCGACGGACTGTTCTGGCGCCTTTCGGTAGGCGGTGATGCGTGTTCGGCCGCTGAAGTGGCGGTCGTCGCCGATGACGATGCCGGCAGCGCACTCCTGACTGCGCTTGAGGCGCTTCATGGCCTCGGTCCCGTCGCCCGCGGCCGCGACCTCGACGCGGAGGCGTTGCGTTCGCAGATCGGATCGCTCGCCTGCTCTGCCGGTTTCGCGGACCTGTCGGCCCCGCGGTCACCGTCGCGGCCCGTCGGTCGCCATCGACTTGGCGAGGACACCGCCCTCGGCGTCGGTCTTGCCTATGGACAGACGAGTGCTGCGCATCTCGAGACGCTGATGCAGGGGCTCGCGTCGCTCGGCGCCACGGAGGTGCGGCTGGCGCCGCACCGGTCGCTGATTGTCCTCGGTCTCGCCGATGCGGCGATCGAACCGGCCATTGCCCTTGCCGAGCGCGAAGGCTTCTGGACGCAGGCCGACGAGCCTGGAAATGCGATCGCCGTATGCGCCGGTTCGGCCGGCTGCGCTTCGGGGCGGTTCGATACGAAGGCCGCGGCCGATCTTCTGGTGGCGGAGGGGCCCGATCTGCTGGACGGGTCGATGACCGTCCATATATCCGGCTGCGCCAAGGGATGCGCACATCCGCCCGCCGCGGCGTTGACGTTGGCCGGCCAGGACAATGGCGTCACGTTGGCAATTGATGCCCGCGCAGCCGACGAAACCGGTGTGACGGTGCCGGCCGACGCCCTCGGCGAGGCTTTTGCGCGTATCGTCGCGCTCTTTCGACAGGAACGACAACAGAAGGATACGGCGCGGCACACGTTCGATCGAATCGGCGCGTCCACGCTTGCCAAGGCTTTTCGGCAGGGTTCGCAATGACAGACTACGACTACATAAAAGATGGCAATGCCATCTACGAAAAATCCTTCGCCATCATTCGCGCTGAGGCCGATCTCGCCCGGTTTTCCGATGACGAGACCGATGTCGCCGTGCGGATGATCCATGCCTGCGGCCTGGTGGAGGCGGCGGACCAGATCGTGTTTTCGCCGGATTTCGTCGCGGCCGGCCGTCAGGCGTTGCGGAACGGTGCGCCGATCTTCTGCGATGCGGAGATGGTGGCGCGCGGCGTCACCGCAGCGCGGCTGCCCGCCGCAAACGAGGTGATCTGCACGCTGCGCGATCCGCGCACGCCCGATCTGGCGGCCGAGATCGGCAATTCGCGGTCGGCGGCGGCGATCCGCCTCTGGCTCGAGCGAATGGCCGGATCCGTCGTCGCCATCGGCAATGCCCCCACCGCTCTTTTCTACCTGTTGGAACTGTTGCGCGACGGCGCGCCGATGCCGGCGGCCATTCTCGGCATGCCGGTCGGTTTCGTCGGTGCGGCGGAATCCAAGGAGGCGCTGGCGGAAAACTCCTATGGCGTCCCCTTCGCCATCGTCCGCGGCCGCCTGGGTGGCAGCGCCATGACCGCGGCGGCGCTGAATTCGCTCGCGAGGGCGGGCCTGTGAGCGCGGTGCAGAAGGGCCGCCTCTACGGCGTGGGCACCGGTCCGGGCGATCCGGAGCTTTTGACGCTCAAGGCCGTGCGCGCGATCGGCGAGGCCGACGTGCTCGCCTTCTTCGCCAAGGCCGGCCGCTCCGGTAATGGGCGGAGGATCGTCGAAGGTCTTGTGAAGCCCGGTATCGTCGAGCTGCCGCTCTACTATCCGGTGACGACCGAGATCGACAAGGATCACGACGAGTACAAGCGCCAGATCACCGAATTCTATGACGCCTCGGCCGCAGCAGTCGCCGCGCATTTGGCGGCCGGCCGGACGGTGGCGATCCTCTCCGAAGGCGATCCGATGTTCTACGGTTCCTACATGCATCTGCATGTGCGGCTTGCCGACCGGTTCCCGACCGAGGTCATTCCCGGCATTACGGCGATGTCGGGCTGCTGGTCGCTCTCCGGCCTACCGATCGTGCAGGGCGACGACGTGCTGTCGGTGCTGCCGGGCACAATGGTGGAAGAGGAACTGTCGCGTCGGCTGGAGGACACCCAGGCGGCCGTCATCATGAAGGTTGGGCGCAACCTGCCGAAGATCCGCCGAGCCCTGTCGGCTGCCGGGCGGCTCGCCGAGGCGATCTATGTCGAGCGCGGCACGATGGCCGAAAGTAAATCGCTGCGGCTGTCCGAGAAGCTCGACGACACGGCACCCTACTTCTCGCTGGTGCTGGTGCCCGGCTGGAGCGGCCGGCCATGACGGGCACGGGCACGCTGTATGTGATCGGAACCGGACCGGGCAGTCCGGACCAGATGACGCCGGAGGCGGCAAGAGCGGTCGAGGCGTCGACCGAGTTCTTCGGCTATTTTCCCTATGTCGATCGCCTGTCGCTTCGTCCGGACCAGATCAAGGTCGCCTCCGACAACCGCGAAGAGCTGAACCGGGCCCAGGCGGCGCTGAACCGTGCGGCGGCCGGCGTCAACGTCTGTGTCGTGTCCGGTGGCGACCCCGGCGTCTTCGCGATGGCGGCGGCCGTCTGCGAGGCGATCGACGCGGGACCGGCCGAGTGGCGAGGCATCGACCTGGTGGTGGTTCCCGGCGTGACCGCGATGCTGGCCGTTGCGGCACGGATCGGTGCGCCGCTCGGCCATGATTTCTGCGCGATATCGCTGTCCGATAATCTGAAGCCCTGGCCGGTGATCGAAAGGCGGCTGCGCATGGTGGCGGAAGCCGGACTGGTCATCGCCCTCTACAATCCGATCAGCAAGGCGCGACCCTGGCAGCTCGGCACGGCATTCGAGATTTTGCGGAACGTGCTTCCGGCGGAAACGCCGGTGATCTTCGGCCGGGCTGCCGGACGACCGGACGAGCGGATGCTGGTGATGCCGCTCGGCGAGGCGGATGCCGCCCGCGCCGACATGGCGACCTGCGTCATCATCGGCTCGCCGCAGACGCGCGTGATCGCGCGCGAGGGCAGGCCCGATCTCGTTTATACGCCACGCTTCCTACCCGCGGAGGCCACATGATCGATCAACCGCAGCGCTTCCTCGACGGTTTCCGCCGTGGTGACGCCGCCCTGCCGTCCCCGATCGACCAGGATCACGGGAATACTGAGAGCGCGCGCCGCGGCGATCTTGGCGTAGGTGGCTTCACCGCCGCTGTTCTTGGAGACGACCACCTCGATGCGATGATCGCGCAAGAGCGCGGTCTCCTCCTCGACGGCGAAGGGACCGCGGGCGAGGATGTAGTCGACCGATGGGGCCGTCAACGGCGGCTCGACCGGGTCGACGCTGCGGACGATGTAATAGTGCTGCGGCGCGGCGTTGAAATGGAACGCCTCCTGCCGGCCGATTGCGAGAAAGACGCGACGCGGCTCGGCGCCGAGGGCCCCGACCGCGTCTGCCAGCGTTGCGACACGGGTCCAGCGGTCGCCATCGACGGCCTGCCAGCCGGTCCGCTCGAGGCGGATCCGCGGCGTGCCGGCCCGGTCTGCAGCCTGTTCGGCATTGACGGAAATCTGGCGGGCAAAAGGATGAGTCGCGTCGATCAGCAGATCGATGCCGTTCGCGGCGAGGTAGTCCGCCAAGCCGGCCGCGCCACCGAAGCCGCCGGTTCGGACGGGAACGGGTTGCGGTGCTGGATCGATCGTGCGCCCGGCGAGCGACAGGGTCACATCGAAATCGTCGCGCGGCGCAAGCCGGCGCGCCAGTTCGCGCGCTTCCGTGGTGCCGCCCAGAATGAGGATGCGTCTCTTGTCCACGCCTGATCCGTCCGTTGTCCCTGCCGTATCGCCGCCCTGGCTGACCATCGTCGGGATCGGCGAGGATGGTTTAGCCGGTCTCGGCGATGCGGCCAAGGCAGCAATCGCCAAGGCCGAGATCGTCTTCGGCGGCGCGCGACACCTGGAACTCGCAGCCGCGGCCATCATCGGCGAAAGCCGTGCCTGGCTCAGCCCGTTCGAGCGCTCCGTGGAAGCCGTGCTTGCCGCACGCGCCCGACCGGTGGTGGTGCTCGCCTCGGGCGATCCCTTCTTCTACGGCGTCGGCGTGACGCTGTCGCGGACAATCCCGCGAGCGGAGATGACGGTTTTTCCCGCGCCGTCTTCCTTCAGTCTCGCCGCCTCCCGCATGCGCTGGGCGTTGCAGGATGCGACCTGCGTCTCGCTGCACGGGCGTCCGATCGACCTGATCCGGCCGCACCTGCATTCGGGCAGCCGCATCCTGGCCCTGACCTCCGACAGCGACGGTCCGCGCGCGCTCTCGGCATTGCTCACGCAAGCCGGATTCGGTGCGTCGGCCTTGACTGTTTTGGAAGCGCTCGGCGGCACGCGCGAAAGGGTGAGCACGCACCGTGCCGACCGGTTCGCGCTCGACGAAACCGACATGCTCAACGTTTGCGCGGTCGAGGTCGCAGCCGGTGCGGCAGCACGCGTGCTGCCGTTCACGTCCGGGCTGGACGACACGCTGTTCGAGCACGACGGCCAGATCACCAAGCGCGAGGTTCGCGCACTCACCCTTTCGACGCTTGCGCCGCGGCACGGTGAGCTCCTCTGGGACATCGGCGCGGGGTCCGGCTCGATCGGCATCGAGTGGATGCTCGCCGATCCGTCGCTGCGGGCGGTCGCAATCGAGGCGGTGCCGGAGCGGACTGCGCGCATCCGGCAAAACGCGGCCCACTTTGGTGTCCCGGGGCTTGCCGTCGTTGAGAGCGCCGCGCCCGGCGCGCTGGTGGGCCTGGCCGTGCCAGACGCCATCTTCATTGGCGGCGGCGGCAGCGAGGACGGCGTGTTCGATGCGGCGATTGCCGCGCTGAAACCCGGCGGTCGGCTGGTCGCCAATGCGGTGACGATCGAGATGGAGGCGGTGCTTCTCGCAGCGCATGCGCGCCTGGGAGGTTCGCTGATCCGCATCGACATTGCCCGGGCCGGACCGATCGGCCAGATGACCGGCTGGCGGCCGGCCATGCCGGTCACCCAATGGAGCTGGCGAAAGCCGGCTAATGAAATCGAGGAACAAGAATGACTGTCCATTTCATCGGCGCCGGACCGGGCGCGGCCGACCTGATCACCGTGCGCGGGCGCGACCTGATCGGCAAATGCTCGGTTTGCCTCTATGCCGGCTCGATCGTCTCGCCGGAGCTGTTGCAATACTGCCCACCGGGCGTCCGCATCGTGGATACCGCGCCGATGTCGCTCGACGAGATCGAGGCGGAATATGTAAGGGCGGCGGAGGCAGGCGAGGACGTGGCGCGGCTGCATTCCGGCGATCTGTCGGTGTGGAGCGCCGTCGCCGAGCAGATCCGCCGGCTGGAGAAGCACGCGATCGACTACACGCTGACACCCGGTGTGCCGTCCTTTGCGGCGGCGGCGGCGGCGCTGAAGCGTGAGCTGACGATCCCGGCGGTCGCCCAGAGCCTGGTGCTTACCCGCGTGTCCGGCCGCGCCTCGCCGATGCCGAACCGGGAAACGCTGCAGGGTTTTGGAGCGACGGGCGCAACGCTCGCGATCCATCTGGCCATCCACGCGCTCGACCAGGTGGTTGCCGAACTGGTGCCGCACTATGGTGCCGATTGCCCGGTGGCGATCGTGGTCAAGGCGTCCTGGCCGGACGAGCGGATCGTGCGCGGCACGCTCGCGGACATCGCCGCCAAGGTCGCCGAGGAGCCGATCGAGCGCACCGCGCTGGTCTTCGTCGGGCGGACGCTCGCGGCCGAGGATTTTCGCGAGAGCTCGCTTTACGATCCGGCCTACCAGCGGCGCTTTCGCGGGCGGGGCGAATGAGGCGCTGACGCAGGTCAACGACCTTGCGTCATCACCATTTCCTCGAAGGCGAGGGACGCCTTCGAACGATGGCGCTCGCGATGGCGCAGCATCAGGAATTCGCGCTCCGGCAGGGTGAAGTCGAGCTTCACCAGCCGGCCCGCATCGATGTCCGCCTGCACGATCAACTCCGACAAGGCTCCGAGGAAGGGCCCGGCGCGAACCGCAGCGCGCACCGCCTCGTTGGAGGGCAGCGTCAACTCGGCTGTGAGCTGCCCCGGCCTGGCCTCAAGTGCGGCTGTGAGGACGGAGCGGGTGCCTGACCCCGGTTCACGCAGCACCCACCGCGCGGCAAGCAGATCGTCCCGCTCGATGCCGCGCCGTTGCGCCAACGGATGGTCCGGCCGTGCAACGATGACGAGGCGATCGCGGGCGACCACCTGCTGTGTCAACAGAACGCTGTCGATCGCTCCTTCCACGAGACCGATTTCCGCCGCTCCGTCGATTACGGCCGCGGCGACGAGTTCGGTGTTGGCGGCGGTCACGCGCAGATCCAGGCCGGGGTAGCTCGAATGCAGGTGCATCACCACCGGTGGCAGCCAGTAGCTGGCGATGGTCTGGCTGGCATGCAGCGTCAGCGAACCCCGCCGCAGATCGCCAACCTCCGCCAGGAAGAGCTCCGCTTCCCGTGCCCGCGCCACCGTCGCCTTCGCTTCTGAAAGGAAGGCGCGCCCCGTTTCCGTCAGCTCGATCCGGCGGCCGGTCCGATGAAAGAGGGCAACCGAGTATCGCTCCTCGAGCGTGCGGACGGCCGAGCTGACGGCCGACGGCGTCAGGTGCAATGCCAGTGCTGCCTGGGTGAGATGCTCGCGTTCGGCAACGGCGATGAAGATGCGAAGCTGTTCCAGCGTCATGACGATCATTCAAAAATATCGAACGAAACGTACCTTATTTGCCGATGGATTGCACAAAAAATTTCCGTCATTGAAGGCGCATGAGCAAAGTCATTCCATTTCGCGCCTACATCCCGGGCGTGGTTCTTTCGCTGGCCGTGGCCGGCCTTGCGCTTCTTGGCGACTTCGCCGAGCGGCAACTGACAGGGGAGGCGTGGATTGAGGCGCTCGTGCTGGCAATCCTGCTTGGCGCGGTCGTGCGGCTTCTGCTTCGACGGCCTGCGACCTTCGACCCCGGTATCGAATTCAGCGCCAAATACTTCCTGGAGATCGCCATCGTCCTGCTCGGCTCCGGCATCAGCGCGGCGGCCCTTGCCTCGATCGGGCCGGAAATGCTCGGAGCGATCGCGTTCGTCGTGTTTTGCGTGCTTGCGGTCAGCTATGGCATCGGCCGCTTTCTTGGCCTGCCGAAGCGAATGGCCGTGCTGGTCGCCTGTGGCAATTCGATCTGCGGCAATTCGGCGATCGCCGCGACCGCGCCGGTCATCCAGGCGCGACCCGACGACGTCGCGTCCTCGATCGCCTTCACCGCCGTGCTCGGCGTCTTGACGGTGCTGCTCCTGCCGTTGCTGGTGCCCGTTTTGCGGCTTTCGGGTGTCGACTATGGCATTCTGGCCGGCATGACCGTCTATGCGGTTCCGCAGGTCTTCGCAGCCACGGCCCCGGTCTCGGCCGTCAGCGTGCAGGTGGGCATGCTGGTCAAGCTCGTGCGCGTGATGATGCTCGGGCCGGTCGTGCTGCTGCTGTCGCTGGTGTCGACGAGTCGGTCGGGCGGCGGTCGCCGCCGGCCGCCGCTGCACCGTCTCGTCCCGTGGTTCATCGTTGGCTTCCTGCTGACGCTGGCCGCCCGCTCGCTCGGTTTGATCGGCGAGCCGGCGGCCCTGGTTTTGAGCAAGGCGTCCGGCGCCCTGACCGTCGTTGCCATGGCCGCCCTCGGGCTCGGTGTCGACGTCCGCAAGGTCATGCAGGCCGGGATGCGGGTGAGCGCCACCGTGCTCCTGTCGCTGCTGGCGCTGCTTGCGGCGAGCTACGCGATGATCCTGCTGCTGCAGGCAAGCGCGGCCTGATGGCCTATTCGGCGGCTTCGCTCAGCGGTGCCGGCACATAGTTCAACACCGGCCCCAGCCAACGCTCGACCTCGGCGATGGCCATGCCTTTGCGCCGGGCGTAGTCCTGAATCTGGTCGCGCTCGACCTTGGCGACGCCGAAGTAGTAGCTTTCCGGGCAGGCGATGTAGAGGCCGGAGACGGACGAGCCCGGCCACATCGCCATGCTTTCGGTGAGTTGGACGCCGATTTCCTTTTCCGCGTCGAGCAGCCGGAAGAGCGTCGTTTTTTCCGTGTGGTCCGGCTGGGCTGGATAGCCCGGTGCGGGACGAATGCCGGCGTAGGGCTCGGCGACCAGGTCCTGCGGCGTGTGGCTTTCCTCCGGGGCATAGGCCCAGAGTTCCTTGCGGACATACTCGTGCATCCGCTCGGCGAACGCCTCGGCGAAGCGATCGGCCAGCGCCTTGACCAGGATCGACGAATAGTCGTCATTGGCGCGCTCGAAGCGTTCGGCAATGGCGATCTCGCCGATGCCGGCGGTGACGACGAAACCGCCGATATAGTCGGAAAGTCCGCTTTCCTGCGGCGCGACGAAATCGGAGAGCGCCAGGTTCGGCCGGCCATCGCGCTTCGACAACTGCTGGCGCAGGGTGAAGAAGGTCGCAAGCTCCGTAGACCGCGTTTCGTCGGTGAAGAGGCGGATGTCGTCACCGACGGCATTCGCCGGCCAGAAGCCGACGACCGCCTTGGGGGTGAACCATTTTTCGGCGATGATCTTCTCCAGCATCGCCTGTGCATCGGCAAAGAGCTGGCGGGCGGCCTCGCCCTGCCTTTCGTCGTCGAGGATCCTCGGATAGACGCCCTTCAGTTCCCAGGTCTGGAAGAACGGCGTCCAGTCGATGTAGCGGGCAAGCTCCGCCAGGTCCCAGTCCTGCCAGACGCGGGTGCCGAGGAAGGAGGGCGTCTTCGGTCGGTAGGCCGGCCAGTCGGGCTTGAAGGCGTTTTCGCGCGCCCGCGCCAGCGGCAGGCGCTGCTTTTCCGCTTCTGCCCGCATGTGCGCATCGGCGACCTTGCGGTATTCCGCCTGCAGCGTTTCGACGTAACCAGCCTTTTGTTCGGGTGAGAGCAGGCTGGAGACGATGCCGACGGCGCGGCTGGCGTCGGTGACGTAGACAGCCTGGCCCTTTTCGTAGCGCGGGTGGATTTTCACTGCCGTGTGCACGCGGCTGGTCGTGGCGCCGCCGATCAGGAGCGGAATGTCGAAGCCTTCGCGCTCCATCTCGCTTGCCACGTGCGCCATCTCGTCGAGCGAGGGGGTGATCAGGCCGGACAGGCCGATGATGTCGACCTTCTCGGCGCGGGCGGTTTCAAGGACCTTGGCTGCCGGCACCATGACGCCGAGGTCGATGATCTCATAATTGTTGCAGGCGAGCACGACGCCGACGATGTTCTTGCCGATGTCGTGCACGTCACCCTTCACCGTCGCCATCAGGATCCTGCCGGCGCTCTCGCGTGCGGCACCGCCGTTGGCAAGCTTTTCCGCCTCCATGTAGGGCAGCAGCACGGCAACCGCCTGCTTCATCACGCGCGCCGACTTCACCACCTGCGGCAGGAACATCTTTCCCGCGCCGAAGAGGTCGCCGACGACGTTCATGCCGGCCATCAGCGGGCCTTCGATGACATGCAGCGGCCGCTCGGCGGCCAAGCGGGCCTCCTCCGTGTCTGCCTCGATGAATTCGGTGATGCCGTTGACGAGCGCGTGCGACAGCCGCTTCTCGACCGGCCAGTCGCGCCAGGCGAGATCCTTTTCCTTCGCTTCCCTGCCGCCGGTGCCCTTGAAGCGCTCGGCGATCTCCAGGAGCCGTTCGGTCGCCGTGCCGCCGGCCTTCGGTACGCGGTTCAGCACCACGTCCTCGCAGGCCTCGCGCAGTTCCGCGTCGATCGTGTCGTAGACGGCGAGCTGGCCGGCATTGACGATGCCCATGTCCATGCCGGCCTGGATCGCGTGGTAGAGGAACACCGCATGCATCGCCTCGCGCACGGGCTCGTTGCCGCGGAAGGAGAAGGAGAGGTTGGAAACGCCGCCGGAGACGTGCACGTGCGGCAGCGTCTTAACGATCTGGCGCGCGGCCTCGATGAAGTCGACGCCGTAGTTGTCGTGTTCCTCGATGCCGGTGGCGACGGCAAAGATATTGGGATCGAAGATGATGTCCTCCGGCGGAACGCCGGCCACCTCGGTCAGCAGCTTGTAGGCGCGGCTGCAGATCTCGACCTTGCGCTGCTGCGTGTCGGCCTGGCCCTTTTCGTCAAAGGCCATGACGACGACGGCGGCGCCATAGGCGCGCACGAGGCGGGCGTGATGGAGGAAGGCTTCTTCGCCTTCCTTCAGTGAGATCGAGTTGACGAGCGGCTTGCCCTGCACGCATTTCAGGCCGGCCTCGATCACCTCCCATTTGGACGAATCGATCATGATCGGCACGCGGGCGATGTCCGGCTCGGCGGCGACGCGGTTGAGGAACTCCGTCATCGCCCTCGCCGAATCGATCAGGCCTTCGTCCATGTTGACGTCGATGATCTGGGCGCCGTTCGCGACCTGGTCGCGGGCAACGTCGAGGGCTGCCGCAAAGTCGCCGGCGGTGATCAGCTTGCGGAATTTTGCCGAGCCGGTGACGTTGGTGCGCTCGCCGACGTTGACGAAGGGAATGTCCTTGGTGAGCGTGAAGGGCTCCAGCCCGGACAGGCGCATGTGGCGGGGGATGTCCGGGATCTGCCGCGGCGCGTGGCGGCTGGCCGCCTCGGCGATCGCCCTGATGTGGTCCGGCGTCGAGCCACAGCAGCCGCCAACGATGTTGACGAGGCCGTCGCGCATGAAGCCTTCGATCTGTGCGGCCATCTGTTCCGCCGTCTCGTCGTACTTGCCGAAGGCGTTCGGCAGGCCGGCATTCGGATAGGCGCAGACGAAGGTGTCGGCAACGGATGAAATCTCGTCCAGATGCGCGCGCATCGCGTTGGCGCCGAGGGCACAGTTGAGGCCGATCGAAAACGGCTGTGCGTGGCGCACCGAGTTCCAGAACGCTTCCGGCGTCTGGCCGGAGAGGGTGCGGCCGGAGAGGTCGGTGATCGTGCCGGAGATCATGACGGGCAGCTCGATGCCCTTCTCGGCGAACACTTCCCTGGTCGCAAAGATCGCCGCCTTGGCGTTCAGCGTGTCGAAAATCGTCTCGATCAGGATGATGTCGGCGCCGCCGTCGATGAGGCCACGCAGCTGGTCGGCATAGGCGAGCCGGAGATCATCGAAGGTGACGGCGCGGTAGCCGGGATTGTTGACGTCGGGCGAGATCGAGGCGGTGCGGTTCGTTGGTCCGAGCGCGCCGGCGACGAAACGGCGCTTGCCGTCCTTTTCCTGCGCACGCAACCCGGCACGGCGGGCCAGTCGCGCGCCGTCGCGGTTCAGTTCATAGACGAGTGCTTCCATGCCGTAGTCGGCCTGGGCGATCGCGGTGGAGGAAAACGTATTGGTCTCCAGGATGTCCGCGCCGGCAAGCGCGTAGCGATAGTGGATGTCTTCGATCGCGGCCGGCTGCGTCAGCGTCAGGAGGTCGTTGTTGCCCTGCTGGTGGCAGGCGCAGTCGCCGAAACGGCTGCCGCGGAAATCCGCCTCGATGAGGCCAAGCGTCTGGATTTCCGTACCCATGGCGCCGTCGAGAACGAGAATGCGTTCCTTCGCAGCAGTTTGAAGCGCGTCGGCGATGTCCTTGCCAGTGCGAGGTGAAAGTTCGGGACCGAACAGGTCGTCGAGGTCGGCTGCTGCCATGGCAAAGCCCTCCGATGCAGAATTGTCTGCATCGGAGATCACATAAGGATATCTTTATGTCAATATGTCTTTATGCGGTAAGTTGCTAATGAAGCTTCCCCCGCCCAGCCAGCGTGGCAAAGAGCGACCGCAGACGGGCGATGTCCGGGTTTCGGTCTGCATAGCGCGCGAGCTTGCAAAGCTCCTTCAGCGCTTCGGTCTGGAGATCGGCCCCGCGCGGCTGCCACAGCAGCCAGGAGACGAACACCGCTTCCGGTCGCCCGGATTCGGAGGGATTGGTTTCAACGGTGACAAGCATGACTTCCCCAATCTGCAATTGGGGGATGACCGGACGCACGCGAGCTAAAAATTCCGCTCTCGCGGAGCAAGCGCAGCCGTGGGACACCCCGCCCATGGACGTTACAAGTTCATCAGGGCAGGTCTCCTGGCTTGCGGGTCGTTGCGGCTGTCTTGCCTTCCCGGCACGTGATCGTGCCAGTGGCATCGGCGACAGCAGCTCACCGCTTACAGTTGCGGGGGCAGCGCCGGCCTTGATGTTCCCTTGCGGGGCATCGCACCGGCTTCCCTCTTAGCTCCGGATCGAGAACGATTCGAAAGAACCCTGATGGTTTACGTTGGCCCGATGGCGTCGGTCCTGTCAATGACACAGCCGGCCTTGTCGACAGATACCGGCCGATTTCGGAACCCCTTGCTGCGCTTTGCGTTCAGCCCCTGTTCACCGTGGATTGTCTAGGGGGGATCGAATTTTTTGCCAGTTGTGCGCCTCTTGCCAAGGAGTGACCCTCTTGCCCAGCCGCCTTGTTGCAACCACCTCCCTTTGCGGCTAAAAAATGCTGTTTTCATGCACCACGCGGCCCCGATGCACATTTGCGTGTCGCCTGAGCCATATCGCGCCATGATCAAGGTGCGCGGGCTTGCGTATTCCGCCCCCCTTCAGGACTGGCGGTGGCACGCAAAGGACGCATGAAGGCGTCATGGTTCATGGTGGCGCACGAGTGAACTTCGTCCGCCGAATGCGATCCGCGATCCAGGATTGCGGCACAAATCCACGTTGCTCGAACCCAGAAACAAGCAAATGCCCCTTCACAATCGACCCCAGCCTTCGCCGCGCGAGACGGAATCCAAGCAGATCGACTACAACGATTCGATCCGGGATACCTATTTCACACTCGAAGAGCTGAGCGCCTGCGGCGAAGACCTGGCGCGTGACGGTGCAAGCACCCTGCCGGGTTTCAAGCCGTTCGAGTTTCGCGCGCGCCAGAAGGAAAACGAGCGGGAGATCTTTCGCGTCTACCAAACGATCGCCCGCGACGTCGAAGCCGGGGCCGCCATCACGCCGGCGGCCGAGTGGCTGCTCGACAACTATTATGTCGTCGAGGAGGCCGTACAGGAGGTACGCCGCGATTTTCCGCGCCGCTTCTATCGCCAGTTGCCGACGATGAAGGTTGGCGACGTCGATATCCCGCGCACGATGGCGCTGGGGTGGCTCTATGTCGCCCATACCCACAGCAGCGTCTCGCGCGACAGCCTGACGGCGATCGTCGAAGGCTTCCAGAAGATCGAGGCCTTCAAGATCGGCGAGCTCTGGGCATTGCCGTCGATCATCCGCTTCATCCTGATCGAGAACCTGCGACGGATCTCGATCCGCGTTGAGCAGTCGCGTGGCATGCGGCGCAAGGCAAATGAGATCGCCGACGAACTGATCCGGCAGAACGATCCGGAGCGGAGCGTCGTGATCCTGCGCGAGATCGAAGAGCTCGTCGCCGACAACACCTTCGTCGCCCAACTTCTCTACCGACTTCGTGACGGTCTGCAGGCCTCCGGTGCGGCGATCCAATGGCTGGAACGCCAGATCGAAGCGCGCGGCAGCGATCTCGAGGAGGTGCTTGTCGCCGAGCAGAACCGCCTGTCGTCCGGCAACGCCACGATGAGCAACCTCATCAAGAGCCTGCGCGCGATCGACGACACGGAATGGCCGGTCTGGGTCGAGAGCGTCAGCCGGTTGGACGCCGCCCTTCGTGAAGGGTCCGACTACAACGATCTCGACTTCGGTTCGCGCAACGCCTATCGCGACACGATCGAAAAACTCGCCCGCCGCTCGGGCCGGACCGAGCTGGAGGTGACCCAGACCGCGCTTGCCATGACCGCGGAGGACATGGCCGCCGGCAATGTCGCCGGCGCCCACGAGGCCAATGTCGGCGCCTATCTCATCGGGAAAAAGCACGGGCTCCTGGAACGGCGCATCGGCTACCGGCCGTCCATCCTGCAACGCATTGTCCGTTTCACGCGGGCTCTGAACTGGTTCGCAATTGCTGGGCCGGTGACACTGTTGACGCTTCTGGCGATGGTCGGGGTCTATTTCTTCCTCGATCAGATGGACATTCCCGACGGCGCCTGGCTGATCATGCTGGTCCTTTTCGCGCTGCCGGCATCGGAAGGCGCGGTCGGCCTGTTCAACACCGTCGTCACCCTGTGTGTGAAGCCGACGCGCCTGGTGGGCTACGAGTTCCGCGAGGGCATTCCGGAGGAGGCGCGCACGCTGGTTGCGGTTCCCTGCCTCATCTCCAAGCGCGACCACGTCGACGAACTCGTCCGCAACCTGGAGGTTCATTACCTCGCCAATCCCCGTGGCGAGATCTACTTCGCGCTCGTCAGCGACTGGACCGACAGCAAGGTCGAGGAGACGCCGGAAGACCTGGAAGTCCTGGAATATGCCAAGCGCGAGATTGCGCAGCTTTCGGCGCGCTATGCCTATGACGGCCGAACCCGATTCTATCTCCTGCACCGCCGCCGGCTGTTCAATGCCCAGGAAGGCGTGTGGATGGGCTGGGAGCGCAAGCGCGGCAAGCTGCATGAACTGAATTTGTTGCTGCGCGGCGACGGCGATACGAGCTTCCTGCCCGGCGCCAACATCGTACCCGACAATGTCCAGTACGTGCTGACGCTCGATTCCGACACGCGCCTGATGCGTGACGCCGCGACCAAGCTCGTCGGCAAACTGTTCCATCCGATCAACCGCCCCCAGATCGATCCGACGACCCAGCAGGTCGTCGCCGGCTACAGTATCCTGCAGCCGCGCGTGACGCCGTCGCTGACGACCGGCGACGAAGCTTCGACCTTCCAACGGATTTTCTCCGCCAATCGCGGCGTCGATCCGTATGTCTTTACGGTATCCGACGTCTATCAGGATCTCGCCGGGGAGGGCACCTTCACCGGCAAGGGTCTCTATCACGTCGATGCGTTCGAGGCGGCGCTGAAGGGGCGAATCGAGGAAAACACCATTCTCTCCCATGACCTCCTCGAAGGCTCCTACGCACGCTGCGCGCTCGTGACCGACGTCGAGTTCATCGAGGACTTCCCGATCCGCTACGAGGTGGAGACCTCGCGCCAGCATCGCTGGGCCCGCGGGGACTGGCAGCTCTTGCCCTACATATTCAAGCCCTCCAGCGGCGTCTCCATGCTCGGGCGCTGGAAGATGTATGACAACCTGCGCCGCTGCCTCATCCCGATCGGCTGGCTCGTCGCCTCGGTCATGGGCTGGTATTACATGGAGCCGCGCCAGGCCTTGATCTGGCAACTGGTGCTCATCTTCTTGCTGTTCGTGGCGCCGACTCTGTCGCTGATTACCGGCGCGGTACCGCGCCGCAGCGACATCGTCGCCCGCGCGCACCTGCAGACCATCCTCTCCGATGTCCGCGCGGCAAATGCCCAGGTGGCGCTGCGCATCGTCTTCATCGCGGATCAGGCGGCTCTGATGGCCGACGCGATCGTCCGGTCGCTCTTTCGTCTGTTCGTCAGCCGCAAGCATATGCTCGAGTGGCGCACGGCGGCGCAGGTCCATAGCTCGTCGGGCGGTGGCGTCCTGTCCTACTACATCGACATGTGGCAGGCGCCAGTGCTGGCGGCAATTTCCGTCGCGCTCGCCCTGTTCTCCGATACGGGACTGCCCTTCATCGCCATCCCGTTTGCGGCGATCTGGGCGCTGTCGCCGGCGATTGCCTGGTATGTCAGCCAGACCGCGGAGACGGAGGACCAACTGGTCGCACCCGAAGAGGTGGTCGTGGAGTTGCGCAAGATCGCCCGCCGGACCTGGCGCTACTTCGAGGAGTTCGTCACCGCCGAGCAGCACTTCCTCCCACCGGACAACTTCCAGGAATCGCCGCATCCGGTACTGGCCGAGCGTACCTCGCCGACCAATATCGGCGTCTATCTGCTGTCGGTGATCTCGGCACGCGATTTCGGCTGGATCGGGTTCGAAGAAACCGTGCGGCGCCTGGAGGAGACCGTTTCGACGATCGACGGCATGCCGAAGTTCCGCGGTCACCTTTACAACTGGTATCGCACCAATACGCTGGAAACGCTCGGGCCGCGCTACGTTTCGGCCGTTGACAGCGGCAACCTTGCCGGCCACCTGATTGCCGTGTCCTCACTCTGCCGCGAATGGGCGGAAGCGCCGTCGGCGCATCTGCATGGGAGCCTTGACGGCATCGGCGACGTCGCTTCGATCCTGTCGGAGACGCTTGCGGACCTGCCGGACGACCGCAAGACGGTGCGCCCGCTGCGCCGCCTGATCGAGGAGCGGATCACCGGTTTTCACAACGCGCTCGCTGCGGTGAAGCGCGAACACGAGTTTGCCTCGATCCGGGTGATCAACCTCGCGGTGCTGGCGCGCGACGCCAACAAACTGATTGCCAACCTCGATCACGAGATCAAGAGCGCCCAGAGCGGCGAGGTGGTCAAGTGGGCGAATGCCCTTGTAGCCACCTGCGAGGCGCACATCGCCGACAGCGTTTTCGACCTCGGCAGCATCGAGGCGCTGCGCCAGCGCCTGATCGTGCTGCGTGACCGCACCCGCGACATCGCCTTCTCGATGGACTTCGGGTTCCTCTTCCGCCCGGAACGCCGCCTGCTGTCGATCGGCTACCGCGTCGAGACGAACGAGCTCGACGAGGCCTGCTACGACCTTTTGGCGTCGGAGGCGCGCCTGACCAGCCTGTTTGCGATCGCCAAGGGGGATCTTGCGACCGAGCACTGGTACAAGCTCGGCCGTCCGATCGTGGCGATCGGCTCGCGCGGCGCGCTGGTTTCGTGGTCCGGCTCTATGTTTGAGTACCTGATGCCGCCGCTCGTCATGCAGGAGCCGCAGGGCGGCATTCTCAACCAGACGAACAATCTGATCGTCAAGGAGCAGCAGAACCACGGCAAGCGGCTTGGCACCCCCTGGGGCATCTCGGAGGCGGCCTTCAACGCCCGCGACCATGAGATGAATTACCAGTACACCAACTTCGGCGTGCCGACGCTCGGCCTGAAGCGCGGGCTCGGCCAGAACGCGGTGATTGCGCCCTACGCCTCGCTGCTTGCAAGCCAGTACGCGCCTAAAGCCGCACTGGAAAACCTCGAGGAGTTGCGCAGGCTCGGCGCGCTTGGCGTCTACGGCTTCCACGATGCGGTGGATTTCACGCCGACGCGCGTGCCCGAGGGCAAGCGCTGCGCGGTGGTGCGCAACTACATGGCCCATCACCACGGCATGTCGATTGCAGCTGTCGCCAACGTCGTCTTCAACGGCGCGCTCAGGGCGCGGTTCCATGCCGATCCGGTGATCGAGGCCGCCGAACTGCTGCTGCAGGAAAAGGCGCCACGCGACATCCCGATCATCAACACCAAGCGCGAGCCGGAAACGGTGGGCAGCACGCAGGCGGATCTGCTTCGCCCGGAAGTGCGCGAGATCGAGGATCCGATGAACGAGGACCGCGAGGCGGTATTCCTCTCCAATGGCCATTACTCGGTGATGCTGACGGCGACGGGATCGGGCTACTCGCATTGGAACGGCCAGTCGGTGACCCGCTTCCGGCCCGATCCGGCGGAGGATCGCTGGGGCACCTTCATTTTCCTGCGCGACACGGCGACCAACGAATGGTGGTCGGCGACAGCTGCGCCCAAGCGTGCCGAAGGCGAAGAGGTCAAGGCGCAGTTCAGCGACGACAAGGCCGTGTTCTTCAAGTCGGTTGGCACGCTCTTCAGCGAGGTCGAGTGCATCGTCGCGAGCGAGCACGATGCGGAAGGCCGTCGCCTGACATTGTTGAACACCGGTACCGAGGATCGCTTCATCGAGGTGACCTCCTATGCCGAGCCGGTGGTCACGACGGATGACGTCGACAGCGCCCACCCGCTGTTTGCGCGGATGTTCCTCAAGACCGAGATTGATCGCAACGGCGACGCGGTCCGCGTGCTGCGCAACAAGCGCGACCCGAACGAGCCGGACATGTGCGTCGCGCACCTGATCGTCGACAATGCCGGCGCACGCCGCACGGAAGTCGAGACGGACCGGCGCAATTTCATCGGCCGGGGCCGGAGCCTTGCCACGGCTGCTGCCTTCGATCCGGACACGCAGCTTGTCGGCACTGACGGATTTACGCTCGATCCGATCGTGGCGTTGCGTCGCGTCGTGCGCGTGCCTGCCGGCAAGAAGGTCAAGGTCATCTTCTGGACGGTCGCCGCGCCCAGCCGCGAGGAACTCGACCGCGCCATCGATCGCTACCGGCATCCCGATGCGTTCAACCACGAGCTGATCCACGCCTGGACCCGCTCGCAGGTGCATCTGCGGCACATCGGTGTCACGTCGCAGGAGGCTGCGAGCTTCCAGGCGCTCGGGCGCTACCTCGTCTATCCCGACATGCATCTGCGTGCCGACGCGGCAACGGTGCAGGCGGGCCTGACTGTGCAATCGGCCCTGTGGCCGCTCGCCATTTCCGGGGACTTCCCGATCTTCGTGCTGCGCATCAACGACGACGCCGATCTCGGAATTGCCCGCGAGGCCCTGCGCGCCCAGGAGTACCTGCGCCATCGCGGCGTGTTGGCCGATCTCGTCATTCTCAACGAGAAGGCGTCGTCCTACGCCCAGGACATGCAGCACACGCTCGAGCAGATGTGCGAGAACCTGCGCATACGCAGCCAGCCCGACGGCACGCGCCAGCACATCTTCGCCGTCCGCCGCGATCTGATGGAGGTGACCACCTGGCAGGCGCTGCTGGCGACCGCGCGCGCCGTCTTCCATGCTCGCAACGGTACGCTTGCCGACCAGATCGAACGGGCGGTGTCGCTGTTTGCGACGCCCGTTCCATCCGAGCAGGCCGATGTCCGCCACTCCGCCCCGGCGGCCAAGGTGGCGCGGACGCCGGAGCCGGTGCAGGTCGACGGCGGTTCGCTGGCCTTCTGGAACGGTTATGGTGGCTTCAACGTCGAGCGTCGCGAGTACGCGGTGAAGCTCAGGGGCGGCGAGGGAACGCCACACCCGTGGATCAACGTGATCGCCAACGAACGTTTCGGTTTCCATGTCGCCGCAGAGGGCGGAGCCTATACCTGGAGCCGCAATTCGCGCGACTATCAGCTCACCCACTGGACCAACGACCCGGTGATCAACCGGCCGAGCGAGGCGATCTACGTGAAGGATCGCGACAGCGGCGCCGTCTTCGTGCCGTTCGCCGGGCTGTCGCGCGACCCTTCGGTGCTGTTCGAGACCTGGCATGGACTTGGCTATTCCGCCTTCCGCAGCACGTCCGGCGGGCTGGAGCTCGATCTGGTCCAGACGGTGGATGTGGAGCGTCCGGTCAAGTATTCGCGCCTGATCGTCCGTAACAAGGGGCCGGCCGCGCGCAGCCTGTCTGTCTACGGCTACGTGGAATGGGTGCTCGGCAACAATCCGGCCAAGACTGCCCCGTTCGTGCTGTGCAGCCAGGACGAGGCGAGCGGGGCGATATTCGCCACCAATCCCTACAGCCTGGATTACTCGGGCCGCGTTGCGTTCTTTGCGACGACTGCGAAACTCGCCGGCGCAACCGCGAGCCGGCGGGAGTTCATCGGCCAGGAGGGCGACATCGTCCTTCCCGGTGTGCTCGCCAGCGGTGCAGCACTGTCCGGCACGATGGAAAGCCTCGGAGCGCCGTGCGCGGCGCTGATGAGTGAGCTTGAACTGGCGCCGGGCGAGGAGCAGGAGATCGTCTTCCTGCTCGGTGATTGCGATGACGTCGAAGCCGCGAGGGCGCTCGTTTCCGACGCCGCTTCGGTGACGATCGATACAGCGCTTGCCAAGATCCGCACCTTCTGGGGTGATTTCACCGGCGCCTTGCAGGTCGAAACGCCGGATCCGGCGTTGAACCTGATGGTGAATACCTGGTTGCCCTATCAAAGTCTCGGATGCCGGTTGATCGCACGGGCGGCATTCTACCAGGCGAGCGGCGCATTCGGCTTCCGCGATCAGTTGCAGGATTCGCTGGCTTTTCTCACGCATCGACCGGACCTCGCCCGCAAGCAGATCCTCAATGCGGCCTCCCGTCAGTTCCAGGAGGGCGATGTGCAGCACTGGTGGCTGCCGGAGAGCGGCGCCGGTGTGCGCACGATGATTTCGGACGATGTCGTCTGGCTCGCCTATGCGGTCGTTCAGTACTGCAACTCGACCGGCCAGCACGACATCCTGGATGAGAAGCTGACCTTCATTGAAGGGCCGCCGCTCGCGGAGGGGCAGCACGATGCGTTCTTCAAGCCCAGCCGGTCGGTCGGGTCGGCAGATCTCTACGAACATTGTGCGCGTGCGCTCGACCTGGCGATCCAGCGGACCGGCGAAAACGACCTGCCGCTGATGCTCGGCGGCGACTGGAACGACGGGATGAACCGGGTCGGCGAAGCCGGCAAGGGTACCAGCGTCTGGTTAGGCTGGTTCCTCGCAGGAACGCTGCCAGCCTTCGCGGCCATCGCGCGTGAGCGGGGTGACGCCACGCGCGCGCGCAAGTGGCTCGGCCACCTGGCAGGCCTCAAGGCGGCGCTGGAAGCAGTCGGGTGGGATGGTGCGCATTATCGCCGCGGCTATTTCGACGATGGCAGCCCGCTTGGTGCCGACGGCAACGCCGAGTGCAGGATCGATTCGATTGCCCAGTCCTGGAGCGTGCTCTCCGGCGAGGGCGACAAGGAGCGGGCCCAACTGGCCATGGATGCCGTGCTCGGGAAACTGGCGGACGAGCAGACCGGCATCATCAAGCTCTTCACGCCGCCCTTCACAAAGGGGGTGCCGGATCCCGGCTACATCAAGGGCTACCCGCCGGGTGTACGCGAGAACGGCGGTCAATACACCCACGCGGCAACCTGGGTGGTGATGGCGCTGGCGATGCAAGGGCGGGCGGATGACGCCTGGAACTGCCTGGACATGCTCAATCCGGTCAATCACTCCGCGAGCCGCGAGGCTGCCGACCTGTACCGAGTAGAACCCTATGTCGTCGCCGCCGACGTTTATGGCGAAGGCGATCTCAAGGGCAGGGGGGGCTGGACCTGGTACACCGGCTCGGCCGGCTGGCTGTATCGCGTGGCCGTGGAAGGAATTCTCGGCATCCGCAAGCGAGCCGGCCGCTTGGTCGTCGAACCCGCCCTGCCGTCCGACTGGCCGGGCTTCTCGGCGGTGGTGCGTTGCGACGGCACCGAGCACCGGATCCGTGTCGAGCGAACCGCAGATGGCAAGGTCGTCGCGCACATTGACGAGACGCCCGTGCCGACGGAGGAAGTCGAGGTCACGGCTTAAGACCAGCTCCCGGCCGCAGTCCAAACGTGCAGAAAGCCGCGCAGGCGGCTTCCTGCGTCACGATCCTCAATTGGCCGCGCTGCGTTGTCATAGACGACGTGTCTCCCAGCAGATCCCGGCCTCCGCAGGCGTGTCCACGCCCTCTTGGTCGCGGTCCATTCGCTGAGACAAGTGCAGAGTTGCCGAGTTGCCGGCGCCTCTGACGATCGCATTCCAGAACATCTATGTCGGGTCTTCGTCCTCCCTCGGCGGCCGGTGGATCGGAGGCGCGTTGCATGGGAGCCCCTACCCATCGCGGCCAGGGTTCAGATGGAACAGATCGGCCGGCATTTTGCGGCCAGAAGCCGCTCCTGCTGTCGAATCCAACCTTGCCGACCGGCAAGGTACTCTTGCTTGCGATGCCAGCTTTGTCCGCCCGCTTAGACGTGGCACCCATACGATCCAGCGCGCCGTCTTTGCCGATCGCCATTGCGGAAGCGGTCGGCCGATATGGGTTCCGCCTTGCGGCTCCAGCCTGACACTGGTTGCAACGAATGCCGGGAAGCTGCCGACCCGTCGAATCGATCGACGCGTATTGCCACGAACGAAGCCGGCGCACGTCTGGGTGACGTGCGCCGGCCGAAGTTCGCAGTTTTGCCGGTCGATCAGGCGGCCGTGTAGCTCTTGCGGACGTCTTCGTCGGTCAGGATGCCGCTCGCCCGCAGCAGGGCGGCAAACCGGCCGTTGCTCTGGCTGAGATCCTGGAAGCTGCCCATCTCGGCAATTTGGCCGTGGTCGAGGAAGAGCACCATGTCGGCTTCCCGGACAGTGGAAAGGCGATGCGCGATGATGAAGGTCGTGCGGTTCTTGCGCAAATTGTCGATCGCCGCCTTGACGCGCGCCTCGGTCTCGACGTCGAGCGCACTCGTCGCCTCGTCCAGCACCAGGATTGGTGCATCCTTGAGGATGGCACGCGCGATGGCGATGCGCTGGCGCTCACCGCCGGAAAGCCGGTTGCCGCGCTCGCCGACATGGGTGTCGTAGCCAGCCTGGCGTGTCCGGATGAAATCGCCTGCTGCCGCCGCTTCCGCAGCTTCCATCACCTCTTCCAGCGTTGCGCCGTCCCGGCCGAGTCGGATGTTGTCGGAGATCGAGCGGTTGAGAAGGCCGGCATCCTGGAAGACGGTCGCGATCGAGCGGCGCAGCGACTTGCGCGTCACCGTCGAGATGTCGACGCCGTCGATCAGGATTTCACCCTTCTGCGGGTCATAGACGCGCTGGAGCAGGTTGACGAGCGTCGTCTTGCCGGCCCCGGTCGGACCGACGATCGCAACCGTCTGGCCGGCTTCGGCTGTGAACGAGATGTCGCGCACGCCCTGCGTCGCGTTGGCGAAATCGAAGCTGATATTGCGGAATTCCACCTTGCCGCGGACGTCGGTGAGTTCACCGGCGTTGGACGGCTCTTCGCGGTCCTTGACGGCGTCCTCAAGCGAGAAGAAATCCTCCAGCTTGGCGCGCGCCTCGAAGATCTGCGTGGCAAACTGCTTCATCTGGTCGAGGCGGCCGATCAGAAGGCCGGCAAAGCCGATGAAGGCGATGACGTCGCCGACACGCAGTTCCCCGCGCTGCACCAGGATGGTGCCAATCACGAGAATGGTCATCATCGAGATGGTCGAGGCTATCCGGTTCAGTGCGCTTGCCAGTGCCCACCAGTCGAGCACGGGAAACTGGGCGTTGATCAGTTGCTGCGCGAACTGCTTCAACTGCTTGGTTTCTGCCTCGATGCGGTTGTAGCTGTGCACGACCGAGACATTGCCAATCGCGTCGGACACGTGGGAGAAGACGGTGTGATAGTGGCCCTCAACGGAGGTCTGGCCATCACGCGTCCGGTCCATCACCACCTTGCCGATGAAGACATAGGCGGCGCCCAGCACCACCAGGACCAGCGACAGCCGATAGTCCATGGCAAATGCGGTCGGGACCAGCAACACCAGCGCCACCGCCGTTGCCAGATGCGTGCGCATGAACTCCAGCCACAGGCCGAACAGCGTTTCGCAGGCGCGCAGGAGCGTATGCAATGCGTTGGAGGTGCCGCGCTGGCTGTGCCAGGAGAGCGGCATCGAAATGATCCGGCCGAAAGCCTCGGTCAGGAGGCTTGCCCGCCGGCCGTGCGCCAGGCGGTCGGCCTCACGCGCGACAAGGACGAAGGCAATCGTGTTGAAAACGCCGAAGCCGGCCCACATCAGGAGCATCGGGGTGACATTGCCCTTGTTCGATATGGCGTCGATGATCTTGCCGAACAGGATTGGTTCGGCAATGGCGATCACCGCCAGCACCACGTTGGCAACGACGATAGAGGACACGCGAAGTCTGTAGACGGACAGATAGCTGAGCGCCCGCGCGTAAACCTGAAACAATGACACTTCGAAACCCTTTCGCGGTCCTGATTGGGCGCCGTTTCGTCGTTCGTTCGACGCGCGCGACGCGGTACGGCCCTGGTCCCTGGACGGCAGTCACCCCGGGGACATTTCCAGCGATTGCGGGATGCTATGTGCCTGTCGATGAATGGACGCTGAACGGTCCGTTGCCAAATCGGTTTATCTTGATAAACGAGGAGGGTGGCGGACGTTTTGTCCGATGAAGCTCGCGCTGCGGGCCACGATATTATGGTACATATGTATTGGGAGGGGCCGCGTGGCCGGTCAATTTCATAATGAACATCAATCTTCTCGTTCAGTTCATCGGATTGATCGATGAACTTACGCATCGGAATGAACTCATAGCAGAGTTCGAAAGGCTAATTGAGCTCTACGGCTTCGAGTACTATGGGGTGATCCGACAGGTTCGGCTAAGCGACGACCCGATGGATCTCGTTCTTTCCGGGCGTTGGCCGGATCGGTGGCCCGAGATCTATATTCGCAAGAAGTACATCATCATCGACCCGACGATCCTTTACATGGGCCAAGCCCGCGGTGGATTCCGCTGGCGGGATACAGTCGCGGCCTTTCGGACCAACCCGCACCGAAAGCGGATGGAGCGGATGATCGTCGACGCTCGCAACCATGGACTGGAGGACGGCTACATCTTTCCGGTGCATGCCCGCCGTGGCCTGGTCGGCAACATCACGCTTGGCGGAAAGCCGGTGGATCTGCATCCCATCGAGATGGGCCTGTTCGACTGCGTGGCGAAGAAAATGTTCTGGAAGCTGCAGAATGCCGATGGCACCGAGAAGCCTGACGTCGATGTTAACTTGACGCGGCGTGAGATGGAGGCGCTAGGTCATCTTGCCGACGGCATGACATCGCATGAGATTGCCCGCGTGCTTTCGATCTCGAACCACACGGTCGACTGGTACATGACCGGCATTCAGGAGAAACTGAATGCCAAGAACCGCCATCATGCGGTTGCGCTGTCATTCCGGTTGGGTCTGATCTCCTGACGTCGCAAATCGTCAGGTGGCGATATCAAATTTGGGCTTTTATTTTGGACGCGCTGGTGATTTTCTTCGCAGGCGCAGCATTCCTGTGTTCAAGTCTATGAGGAGTCCGACTTGCCCATCTCGAAGATCCTGGTCGCCAACCGTTCTGAAATCGCCATCCGCGTGTTCCGCGCGGCCAATGAACTGGGGCTTAAAACGGTGGCGATATGGGCCGAGGAGGACAAGCTCGCACTGCACCGCTTCAAGGCGGATGAAAGCTATCAGGTCGGTCGCGGGCCACACCTTGCCCGCGACCTCGGCCCGATCGAGAGCTACCTGTCGATCGACGAGGTGATCCGTGTCGCCAAGCTGTCCGGCGCCGACGCTATCCATCCGGGTTACGGCCTGCTGTCGGAGAGCCCGGAATTTGCCGAGGCATGCGCCGCAAACGGCATCACCTTCATCGGTCCGAAGCCGGAAACGATGCGCCAGCTCGGCAACAAGGTGGCCGCCCGCAATCTGGCGATTGCGGTCGGTGTTCCCGTGGTTCCGGCGACCGATCCGTTGCCCGACGACATGGACGAAGTCGCCCGCATGGCCGAAGAGATCGGCTATCCGGTCATGCTGAAGGCGTCCTGGGGTGGCGGCGGGCGCGGCATGCGGGCCATCCGCGATCCGAAGGATCTCGCCCGCGAGGTGACGGAAGCCAAGCGCGAGGCGAAGGCCGCCTTCGGCAAGGACGAGGTCTATCTGGAAAAACTGCTCGAGCGGGCGCGTCACGTCGAGAGCCAGATCCTCGGCGACACGCACGGCAACGTCGTACACCTGTTCGAACGCGACTGCTCGATCCAGCGGCGCAACCAGAAGGTCGTCGAACGGGCCCCGGCCCCCTATCTCAGCGAGGCGCAGCGGCAGGAAGTCGCCGCCTATTCGCTGAAGATCGCCGAGGCGACCAACTATGTCGGCGCCGGCACCGTCGAGTACCTGATGGATGCCGACACCGGCAAGTTCTACTTCATCGAGGTCAACCCGCGCATCCAGGTCGAGCACACCGTCACCGAGGAGGTGACCGGCATCGACATCGTCAAGGCGCAGATCCACATCCTCGACGGCTTTGCGATCGGCACGCCGGAATCGGGCGTGCCGAAGCAACAGGACATCCGCCTCAACGGCCACGCGCTGCAGTGCCGCATCACCACCGAGGATCCGGAGCAGAACTTCATTCCCGACTACGGCCGCATCACCGCCTATCGCGGCGCCACCGGCTTCGGCATTCGCCTCGACGGCGGTACCGCCTATTCCGGTGCGGTGATTACCCGCTTCTACGACCCGCTGCTGGAAAAGGTGACGACCTGGGCGCCGACCGCCGACGAGGCGATCCGGCGCATGAACCGGGCGCTGCGCGAGTTCCGCATCCGCGGCGTGGCCACCAACCTGACCTTCCTCGAAGCGATCATCGGCCATCCGCGGTTCCGCGAAAACAGCTATACGACGCGGTTCATCGATTCGACGCCGGAACTGTTCCAGCAGGTTCGCCGCCAGGACCGTGCGACGAAGCTGTTGACCTATCTGGCCGACGTGACCATCAACGGTCATCCGGAGACCAAGGGCCGGCCGAGGCCGCCGGGCGACGTGGCCCGCCCGGTCGTGCCCTTCTCCGAGGGGTCGATCGCCGCGGGCACGAAGCAGAAGCTCGATGAACTCGGACCGCGGAAATTTTCCGAGTGGGTGCGCGCCCAGCCCCAGGTGCTGATGACCGACACGACGATGCGCGACGCGCACCAGTCGCTGCTGGCGACCCGCATGCGGACCTATGACATCGTCCGCATCGCCGAGACCTATGCGCGCACGCTGCCGCAGCTGTTCTCGCTCGAATGCTGGGGTGGGGCGACCTTCGATGTCGCCATGCGCTTCCTCACCGAAGACCCCTGGGAGCGCCTCGCCATGGTTCGCGAGGGCGCGCCGAACCTGCTCTTGCAGATGCTTCTGCGCGGCGCCAATGGCGTCGGCTACAAGAACTACCCGGACAATGTCGTAAAATACTTCGTCCGCCAGGCGGCAAAGGGCGGGATCGACGTCTTCCGCGTCTTCGACTGCCTGAACTGGGTGGAGAACATGCGCGTGTCGATGGACGCGGTGGTCGAGGAGAACAAAATCTGCGAGGCGGCGATCTGCTATACCGGCGACATCCTCAACGCCGCCCGGCCGAAGTACGACCTGAAGTACTACGTGGCCCTTGCGGACGAACTGGAAAAGGCCGGGGCGCACATCATCGCCGTGAAGGACATGGCCGGCCTTTTGAAGCCGGCCGCCGCCCGCGTGCTGTTCAAGGCGCTGCGCGAGGCGACCGACCTGCCGCTCCACTTCCACACCCACGACACCTCAGGCATTGCCGCCGCCACGGTGCTTGCGGCCGCCGACTCCGGCGTCGACGTGGTCGATGCGGCGATGGACGCGCTGTCCGGCAACACCTCGCAGCCCTGCCTGGGCTCGATCGTCGAGGCGCTGCGCGGCTCGGAGCGCGACTCCGGCCTGGATCCGGAATGGATTCGCCGCATCTCGTTCTACTGGGAAGCGGTGCGCCACCAGTACGCGGCCTTCGAGAGCGACCTGAAGGGGCCGGCCTCCGAAGTCTATCTGCATGAAATGCCGGGCGGCCAGTTCACCAACCTCAAGGAGCAGGCGCGTTCGCTGGGGCTGGAGACCCGCTGGCACGAGGTGGCGCAGGGCTATGCCGACGCCAACCGCATGTTCGGCGACATCGTCAAGGTGACGCCGTCGTCGAAGGTGGTGGGCGACATGGCGCTGATGATGGTCAGCCAGGACCTGACCGTCGCCGACGTGGAAAACCCCGGCAAGGACGTTTCCTTCCCCGAATCGGTCGTCTCCATGCTGAAAGGCGATCTCGGCCAACCCCCGGGCGGCTGGCCGCAGGCGCTGCAGAAAAAGGTGCTGAAGGGCGAGGCCGCCTACACCGAGCGCCCGGGCTCGCTGCTGCCGGACGCCGACCTCGACGCCGAACGCAAGGAGATCGAGACCAAGCTCGAGCGCAAGGTCAACGATTTCGAGTTCGCCTCCTACCTGATGTATCCGAAGGTCTTCACTGACTATGCGCAGGTCGCCGAGACCTACGGTCCGGTCAGTGTCTTGCCGACGCACGCCTACTTTTACGGCATGGCGTCGGGTGAGGAACTCTTCGCCGACATCGAGAAGGGCAAGACGCTCGTCATCCTCAACCAGACACAGGGCGACGTCGACGAGAAGGGCATGGTCAAGGTGTTCTTCGAGCTGAACGGCCAGCCGCGCCCGATCAAGGTGCCGGACCGCAACCGCGGCGCATCGAGCGCCGTCCGCCGCAAGGCGGAGGCGGGCAACGCCGCGCATCTTGGCGCGCCGATGCCGGGCGTCGTCTCGACAGTTGCGGTCGCGGCGGGCCAGTTGGTCAAGGCCGGCGATGTGCTCCTGTCGATCGAGGCGATGAAGATGGAAACGGCGCTGCACGCCGAGAAGGACGGCGTGATCGCCGAGGTGCTCGTGCGTGCCGGCGACCAGATCGACGCCAAGGATTTGCTGGTCGTGTTCGGATGACCGGCAGGGGGCAGCCCCGCCGCTGTCCCCGCTTTCCCTTTCAACCGTGCGAGGAGACCAACGCTGCGTCTCCTCGTGCAAACCAGTGGGTTCATGGCAGATGAATTATACGATCCGCACCGCAGACGTCGGCGATCTTCCCGCCATCAACGAGATCTATCGCGAATCGGTGCTGCACGGTGTCGCCACCTACGAAATCGATCCGCCGCCGCCTGAGGAGATGCACGCCCGCTTTTCCGCGATTACCGGCCAGGGGTATCCCTATATGGTTGCCGCCGATCGGCAGGGCCGGATTCTGGGCTATGCCTATGCGTCGGCCTTCCGCACGCGCGCGGCCTACAGTTGGCTGGTGGAGGATTCGATTTACCTGGCACCGGAAGCGCGCGGGCGAGGCATTGGCAAGGCTCTGCTTGCCGAACTGATCGCGCGCTGCACGGCACTTGGATTCCGGCAGATGGTCGCCGTGATCGGGGGTGCGCATCCGGCTTCGATCGCCGTCCACCGGGCGACCGGATTCGAGCACGGCGGCCTGATGAAGGCGTCCGGGTTCAAGCACGGCCGCTGGCTCGATACGGTGATCATGCAGCTTGCGCTCGGCGAGGGGGCGTCGAGCCATCCCGCATCGGACGTTCATCCAGCCATGAGCGGGAAATGAACAGCGTCTAGAGCGCGTCGCAATCCTTCAGGTTCGCTTGCCGCGCTTCAGGTTGTTTTTCATTCGCATGTCATTGTCCCGAAACCAGTTCTCACGTTCGGGAGACTTGCTTTAAGTCTTGATGAGCTTCAGTGCCTTGTCGAAAACCCTGAGAACCTGTTCAAGCTCGTGGCCGCGCTTGAGGATCATTCCGTGGGCGTTGAGCACGCAGTAGGCGCCCTGCTTGGCGGCGAGCTTGGGATTCTTCTCGACACGATAGAGCGGCATCTCGCCGGAGCGCTTGAAAATCGAGAAGATTGCCTTCTCATGGGTGTGGTCGATCGCATAGTCGCGCCACTCGCCCTCACCGACCATACGCCCGTAAATCCTGAGGATCGCGTCCAATTCCCTGCGATGAAAAGTGACCGGGACAGGGTCTTTGTTGCTTCGGTATTCCCGGAGGTCGACGACAACATTCGACCCCTGGGCACCGGCCACTCCCGGCGACGAATCCGGCTGATCAGTCATCGAGACTCCGCTTCGACTGCGACAGGACGATGACAGTGTGCCCTACCTGAACCGAAATGCAAGCGCTTAAGCCGCTTGCCTGGGCCGAGACGGCGCGCCTTCGCTCGCGCCTTGCCTTGCCGCGCCGGAGGCGCAACCCTGCGGATGGGCAAACCCACCTGCAGGGTTCGCTGCGCTCGCTGCGTGATCGATCGCGGCCGGTTCAACCACGCCGCGTCATGCCGTCCATCCGTGTTAACAACTGCGGCGACGCAAAAATCGAAGATGCCGCAATTCAGACAAAACCGCGCCCAAATTTTCGGGGAAAGTCGAATCGCTGCCCCGCAGCCGAGCCGCTTTGCATGTGCGGGAAATCGGCCGGCCACTGGGGGTGTGCGTCGAAGCTGTTCCTGTATTCCGTTGCCGGAAGCTTCGTCAAGGTCCGGTCCGGCGTGTCTTCGAACCCTCAAGCCCCAGCCCCTCGAAGAACCCGGCCGGACCGCTCCAAAATCGCGAAGCTCAGCGGTGACTTGCAGTCTCCGACACCGGACCATTCGTCACGACGGCGGCGCCAAGGATTGCGCCGGGCGTATCGGCCGTCTTCATCCGCTGCAGCAGGATGGCGCAACCGCCGTTGCCCATGCGGTTCAGAAGGCTGGCCGGCAGCACTAGGCTCGTTTCCTTCCCCTCCCACATGCCGACCGTTTCGATGTTGGTTACCGCGTGCCAGTAGTCGACCCGTCGTCCCCGGTTTTCGCCGTCCTCGATGTCGACCGCCTTCTCGCCGTCGAAGTAGGCAATGACGACGTTCGCCTTGCCCTCGCCGCTGCCGATGCGGATTCGCATTTCGTCCTGGACGATGTCGGCGGATACGTCGACCGACAGGCCGTGTCCTTGCGTGCTTAGCGATTGCAACTGATTGCGAATTTGCGTGAGATCGCCGCCATTGACGTGTTCGCGTCCGTTGATCACGGCCTGCGGAGTGTAGACGCTACCGCGGCCAAACATCCGCGCATAGGAATATTGCCGCTCGGTGTTCTCCTTGGTCGACATCGTGTCGGTCCAGCCGAGATAGTTCCAGTAATCGACGTGGTAGGCCAGCGCCACGACGTCGCCCTCGCGGATCAATGTCTCCAGCGCCTTGTCCGCCTTCGGGCAGGATGAGCAGCCCTGGCTGGTGAAGAGCTCGACCACGCCTTTGGGCTTGTCGTCTGCCACGGCAGCCGTGCCTGCTGTGGAAACGGCAAGCAGGCACGAGAGGCAACCAAGAATGACCAGTCTGGGCATGAATCTTTCCAGGAGATGCAGCGAACGGCCGCTTGTCGGCCACCGTCATACCCGCTTGCCCAGTCAACAGGAAGTCACGATGGAGTGAAAGTCATACGATTGGAGAGTGTTCCGGAAAATAAAATGCCGGGGCATCGGCCCCGGCACCATATTGGCTGAAGATTCAGTCGAAATCAGGCGGCGAGATCGCGCAGAACCGTCTGCAGGATGCCGCCGTTGTTCATGTAGGTGACCTCGTCCAGCGTGTCGATGCGGCAGAGGATCGGAACCTCCTTCACCGAGCCGTCGCCGTAGGTGATCTTGGCAACCTTCTTCTCACGCGGCTTGATCTCGCCTTCGAGGCCGTCGATCTCGACGAGCTCGTCGCCCTTGAGATTGAGGCTGGCCCAAGTCGTGCCTTCCTCGAAGACGAAGGGCACGACGCCCATGCCGACGAGGTTGGAGCGGTGGATGCGCTCGAAGGACTGCGCGATCACGGCCTTGACGCCGAGAAGGTTGGTGCCCTTCGCCGCCCAGTCGCGCGACGAACCGTTGCCGTATTCGACGCCGGCGAAGATGACGAGCGGAACGCCCTCTTCCTTGTACTTCATCGCCGCATCGTAGATCGACATCTCTTCCTTGGACGGATAGTGGATGGTGTAGCCCCCCTCCTTGCCGTTCGGGCCGAGCATGTGGTTGCGGATGCGGATGTTGGCGAAGGTGCCGCGCATCATCACCTCATGGTTGCCGCGGCGCGTGCCGTACTGGTTGAAGTCGGCAACGCCGACGCCGTTCTCAAGAAGATAAGCACCGGCCGGCGAAGCCGCCTTGATCGAACCGGCCGGCGAGATGTGGTCGGTGGTGATCTTGTCGCCGAAGAGACCGAGGACGCGCGCGCCCTTGATGTTCTTCAGGCCCGAGCCCTTCTTGCCCATGCCGACGAAGTAGGGCGGGTTCTGCACGTAGGTCGACTTGTCGTCCCAGGCATAGGTCTGCCCGGCCGGAACCTGCACCGCCTGCCAGTTGGCGTCGCCCTTGAACACGTCGGCGTACTTGGACGCGTAGAGTTCGCGGGTGACATACTTCATGATGAAGTCCTGGATCTCCTTGGAGGAGGGCCAGATGTCCTTCAGGTAGACCGGCTGGCCGTTCTGGTCCTCGCCGATCGGCTCCTTGGTGAGGTCCTTCTGGACCGAGCCTGCGAGCGCATAGGCGACGACGAGCGGCGGCGAGGCCAGGTAGTTGGCCTGGACGTCCGGCGAGATGCGGCCCTCGAAGTTGCGGTTGCCGGAGAGAACGCCGGCGGCGATCAGGCCCTTGTCGTTGATGGTCTTCGAGATCGGACCCGGCAGCGGGCCGGAGTTGCCGATGCAGGTCGTGCAGCCGAAGCCGACGAGGTTGAAGCCAAGCGCGTCGAGGTCCTTCTGCAGGCCGGACTTGGCCAGGTATTCACCGACCACCTGCGATCCGGGGGCCAGCGAAGTCTTGACCCACGGCTTCGTCTTCAGGCCCTTGGCGACCGCGTTGCGGGCCAGCAGGCCGGCGGCGATCAGCACCGACGGGTTGGAGGTGTTGGTGCACGACGTGATGGCAGCAATCGCCACGTCGCCATGGCCGAGATCGAAGTCGGTGCCTTCGACCGCGTAGCGGTTGGACAGCTGGCCAGGCTTCTTGTAGTCGGCGTCGAGAGCGGCGGCGAAGTTCGGCGCGATCGTCTCGAGGGGCAGGCGGCCTTCCGGACGCTTCGGGCCGGCCATCGAGGGCACGACATCGCCAAGGTCGAGTTCGAGGGTGTCGGTGAAGACGAGGTCGGAGCCGTCACCATCGCGCCACATGCCCTGCGCCTTCGAATAGGCTTCGACGAGCGCGATCCGCTGTTCCTCGCGACCGGACATGGTCAGGTAGTTGATGGTCTCGGAGTCGACCGGGAAGAAGCCGCAGGTCGCGCCGTATTCCGGGCCCATGTTGCCGATGGTGGCACGGTCGGCGAGCGTCATGTTGTCGAGGCCGGGGCCGAAGAATTCGACGAACTTGGAGACGACGCCCTTCTTGCGCAGCATCTGCACGACGGTGAGCACGAGGTCGGTGGCGGTGACGCCTTCCTTCAGCTTGCCGGTCAGCTTGAAGCCGATGACTTCCGGCAGCAGCATGGAAACCGGCTGGCCGAGCATGGCCGCCTCCGCCTCGATGCCGCCGACGCCCCAGCCGAGAACGCCGAGACCGTTGATCATCGTCGTGTGGCTGTCGGTGCCGACGCAGGTGTCCGGATAGGCGATCGTCTCGCCATCCTCTTCCTTCGTCCAAACGGTCTGGCCGAGATATTCGAGGTTGACCTGGTGACAGATGCCGGTGCCGGGCGGAACGACGCGGAAGTTCTTGAACGCCTGCTGGCCCCACTTCAGGAAGCGGTAGCGCTCGCCGTTGCGCTCGTATTCAAGCTCGACGTTGCGGGCAAAGGCGGTCGCGGTGCCGAACTCGTCGACGATGACGGAGTGGTCGATGACGAGGTCGACGGGCACGAGCGGGTTGATCTTCTCCGGATCACCGCCGAGCGCCTTGATGCCGTCGCGCATCGCTGCCAGGTCGACGACGGCGGGGACGCCGGTGAAGTCCTGCATCAGCACGCGTGCCGGGCGATAGGCGATCTCGCTCTCGACGAGGCCCTTGTTGGAAAGCCAGGCGGCGACGCTTTCAATGTCCTTCTTGGTAACCGAGCGGCCGTCTTCGTTGCGCAGCAGGTTCTCGAGCAGCACCTTCATCGAATAGGGCAACTTCGACACACCCGGAAGGCCGTTCGCTTCGGCCTTCGGAAGGCTGTAGTAGACATAGTCGACGCCGTCGACAGTGAGGGTCGAGCGACAGTTAAAGCTGTCAAGGGACTTGGACACTGGATACCCCGTTCCGCTGATCGCCAAAGCTTGACGTACGAACGCCCGTGCGCCGGAGAGGCGCGAATTGGGATGCGGGTGCGGTCATTTCCGCTGTCCGTACGCGGAAATCATTCCGTGTTCGGCGCTAGGATGAAAATCACGCCGACCGCTGGCGTGTTGCCGGCCTTATAGATAATTTCTAAGGAACGATCCAGAGCGCCTGCCCGCGGATCGGGAGAATTTTTTTGCATTGCGACCAAGGTCGTAAAGGGGAAGTGAAAAGTGATACGTCTCGTTGCCGAGGGCCTGAGTGCGAAACGAGGCGAAGACCTGATATTCCGGGACATCTCCTTTGAGATCGAAGCCGGCAGGGCCCTGGTCGTGAAGGGGCCGAACGGATCCGGCAAGTCGACGCTGCTACGCGTCGTCGCCGGGCTTTTGCCGCGCGAATCGGGGAAGGTTCGCTTTAGCGGCGAAGGTTCGCAGGATATCGAAACCGTCGCCGCCGCCTGCCACTACCTCGGCCATCGCAATGCGATGAAGCGCGAACTGACGGTTGTGGAGAACCTGCGCTTCTGGAAGGCCTTTTTTGGTGATTCGGCTGGCGGCAACGGGATGGACGTCGAAGAGGCGGCGGAGGCCGTCGGCCTCGGTGGCATCGTGCACCTGCCGTTCGGCTATCTCTCCGCCGGCCAGCAGCGGCGAATGGCGATGGCCAAGCTGCTCGTTGCCTGGCGGCCGGTGTGGATCCTCGACGAGCCGACGGCGGCACTGGATACGGCAGCCGAGATGATGTTTGCCGGCCTGGTGAAGGAGCACCTCAAGCGCGGCGGAATTGCGCTTGCGGCGACGCACCAGCCGCTCGGGCTCGGGGAGATGGCGGAGTTGCAGATGACGGGTTTCGACGGCGTTTCCGCGGAGGTGTGGGGTTGATGAGGGCAGTCCAGATTTCCAGCTTGGTCCTTTTGAGACGGTGCAGTCTGCCCCTCACCCTCGCCCCCTCCCCCCAGGCGGGGAGAGGGGGCGCAGGGCGTTTCGGCATTGGTCCTTCGCCCCGCTTGCGGGGAGAAGGTGCCGGCGGGCGGATGAGGGGCTGTGTTCGCCGGTTGTTTGCCGCGCAGGAGCTTGCCGTATGACCGGGCTCCTGCTTCGCGACCTGAAGCTGTCCGTGCGCGCCGGGGGCGGTGCGATGATCGGCGTGCTGTTCTTCATGACAGTGGTCGCCGTGATCCCGTTCGGTGTCGGGCCGGATTTGAACCTGCTTGCCCGCATCGGCCCGGCGATCCTGTGGATCGGGGCGCTGCTCGCTGCGCTACTCGGCCTCGACAGGCTGTTCCAGGCAGAGCGCGAGGACGGATCGCTCGATCTTCTGTTGATGCAGGACACGCCGCTGGTGCTGACGGTGCTGACGAAGTGCTTGGCGCACTGGATTGCCACCGGCCTGCCGCTGGTTATCGCCTCGCCGCTGCTGTCGCTTTTCATGAACATGGAGGTTCCGGCGATTGGCGCCACGGTGCTGACGCTGCTCGTCGGCACGCCGGCGATCACCTTCATCGGGGCGGCGGGGGCCGCGATCGCCGTTGCCCTGCCGCGCGGCGGACTGCTGGTGTCGATCCTCGTGCTGCCGCTTGCAATTCCCGTTCTGATCTTCGGCGTCAGCGCCGTCTATGCGGCCGTGCAGGACCCCGCGCCGTTCCTGCCGCCCTTCCTGATCCTGACGGCGCTGACGCTCGTCTTCGCCGTGATCGGTCCGGTCGCGGCAGCCGCGGCACTTCGCGCCTCGACGGATTGACGCAAATGTGATTGATGCGCGTCAATTGAAGCCGTGGGGCGAAAGCGTTAAAAGGCGCATATGAGCGAACAGAGCCTGGCGATCCGCAAATTTTCCGACCTTGCCAATCCGACGCGGTTTCTCGCGCTGAGCAGCATGCTGTGGCCGTGGATGGCGGCTGCGGCTGCAGTGCTTTTCGCCGTCGGCCTGTATCTCTCCTTCTCCACGGTCGGCGACTACCAGCAGGGCGACACGGTGCGGATCATGTATATCCACGTGCCCGCCGCCTGGCTTTCGATGATGTGCTATTCGGTGATGGCGATGTCGGCGCTCGGTACGCTCGTCTGGCGTCACCCGCTCGCCGACGTTTCTGCCAAGACGGCGGCACCGATCGGCGCCTGTTTCACCTTCATCGCACTCCTTACCGGCTCGCTCTGGGGCAAGCCGATGTGGGGCACCTGGTGGGTCTGGGACGCGCGCCTGACCTCCGTCTTCGTGCTCTTCTTGATGTATCTCGGCCTGATCGCGCTGAACCGTTCCATGGATGATCCGGCACGCGCCGCAAAGGTCGGCGCCATTCTGATCCTGGTCGGTTTCGTAAATATTCCGATCATCAAGTTTTCCGTCGAGTGGTGGAACACGCTGCACCAGCCGGCGAGCGTCATCCGGTTGGACGGACCGACGATCGATTCGGAATTCCTGCGGCCGCTGCTTGTCATGGCGGCCGCATTCACGCTTCTGTTCTTTACGCTGCATATTCTGGCGATGCGCAACGAGATCCTGCGCCGTCGCGTGGCGACATTGCGCAGGCTGGCGGCGCGCACCGCCGGGACCGAACGCCAGGGGGCTCGCCGATGACGCATTTCGCCTATGTCCTGTCGGCCTATCTGACCACGGCCGCGACCATCGCCGGCCTTGTCCTCTGGGTGTGGCTCGACGGGCGCGCGCGCCGGCGGGAACTTGCAGTCCTCGAGGCCGCCGGCATTCGCCGCCGTTCCGCAGCGGAGACGAAATGAACCAGCCCATCGATGAGAGACCCGCCGGATCGCGGACGCGCATCCTGCTCGCCCTGACGCCGTTGATCATTTTCGCAACCCTCGCCGCGATCTTCTTTCTGCAGCTGAGTTCGGGGCGCGATGTTTCCGAAATCCCCTCCGCCCTGATCGGCACCAAAGCGCCCTTCCACAACCTTGCACCGCTCGAGGGTGCGACCCGCAACGGGGCGCCGATGCCCGCGCTGACGGCCGAGACGGCCAAGGGCAAGCTTACCCTCGTCAATTTTTGGGCGTCCTGGTGCGTGCCCTGCCGACAGGAGCATCCGGTCATCCTGGCCTTGTCGCAGGATCCGCGGCTGACGGTCGTCGGCGTGAACTACAAGGACGGTGCCGAAAACGCGTTGCGCTTCCTCGGCGAACTCGGCAATCCCTACGCTGCGATCGGCATCGATCCGAACGGCAAGATGGCGATCGACTGGGGTGTCTACGGCATTCCGGAATCCTATCTCGTCGGTCCGGACGGTACGATCCTCTACAAGAAGGTCGGCCCGTTCGACGAGAACAGCGTGAAGACAGGGCTTATGCCAGCTATCGAGAAGGCACTGGTTCAGCCGGCGCCGGCCGGCTGACGATTTACTCAGTGCCCTCCCTTCCGTCATGCCGGGCTTGACCCAGCATCCAGCAGCGCCGCGTCTGCGGCGCGAGAACATCCGCTCAGCCGCCTGTAAGGAAAAGCATCCCTTCGCCGCGCGGACGCGCGGCGGCTGGCTCGGGGCAGGGATGACGGGAGAGGGGGTGGCTGGCGTCATACGAGCAGTCAGCCGGACAGTCGGTTGGCTTGTCCTTTGCGCCTTAGGGCGCTTTGCTCTCTTCAGACGTTTCCACCGAATACTTCATGATCAGCGGCATCTGCGACAGGGTGAAGAGGATCGTGATCGGCATCGTGCCCCAGACCTTGAACGCCACCCAGAAATCCGTCGAGAACTGCCGCCAGACAACTTCGTTCAGGATGGCGAGCACGAGGAAGAACACGCCCCAGCGCAAGGTCAGCTTGCGCCAGCCTTCTTCCGTCAGCTTGAAGGCGGCGTTGAAGACATAGCCGAGCAGCGGCTTGCCGAAGGCGAGGCCGCCGAGCAGGATGGCGCCGAACAGCGTGTTGACGATCGTCGGCTTCATCTTGATGAAGGTGTCGTTCTGCAAATAGAGCGTCAGCGCGCCGAAGACGAAGACGACGATGCCGGAGACGAGCGGCATCATCGGTAGCGTCCGGGTCAGCACCCAGGAGACGATGAGCGCTGCCGCGGTTGCCGCCATGAACAGGCCGGTGGCGATGAAGATCGGCCCGCCGAGTTCGGCAAGGGCGGGGAAATGCCCGGCCAGCCACTCGCCGCGCGAATTGGCGAAGAAGAAGACGACGAGGGGCCCCAGTTCCAGCACCAGCTTGAGGAGCGGGCTGACCTTCGGCTTGCCGGCATCCTCCAGCGTCTCGATGATCCTGTCTTCGCTCATGCCTCAACCCCTGCGATCGCCTGCGCGAAATCCTTGGCCTCGAACGGCTCGAGATCGTCGATCCCTTCGCCGACGCCGATGAAATAGACCGGCAGCTTGTGCTTGGCGGCGATCGCCACCAGGATGCCGCCACGGGCTGTACCGTCCAATTTTGTCATGATCAGGCCGCTGACGCCGGCGATGTTGCGAAAAATCTCCACCTGGTTCATCGCGTTCTGGCCGGTGGTGGCATCGAGCGTCTGCAAGACGGTGTGCGGCGCGTCCGGGTCGAGCTTGCCGAGCACGCGAACGATCTTCTCCAGCTCCGCCATCAGCTCCGTCTTGTTCTGCAGCCGGCCGGCGGTGTCGATGATCAGCACGTCGCTCTTCTTCTCCCGCGCCTGCTCGTAGGCCTCATAGGCGAGACCGGCCGCGTCGGCGCCGAGCTTGGAGGAGACGATGTCGGAGCCGGTACGTTCGGCCCAGATGTGAAGCTGCTCGATTGCGGCAGCCCGGAACGTGTCGCCCGCCGCCATCATAACCTTCAGGCCGGCGCCGGAGAGTTTTGCCGCAAGCTTGCCGATCGTCGTCGTCTTGCCGGTGCCGTTGACGCCGACGACGAGGATGACGTGCGGCTTGTGGGACAGGTCGAGCTCAAGGGGTCTTGCCACCGGTTCCAGAACCTTGGTGATCTCGGCGGCCATTATGTGCGCCACGTCCTCGCCGGTGACTTCCTTGCCATAGCGCTCGGCGGCAAGCGTATCGGTGATGCGAAGTGCGGTCTCGACGCCGAGATCGGCCTGGATCAGCAGGTCTTCGAGGTCCTGCAGCGTCGCGTCGTCGAGCTTGCGCTTGGTGAAGAGGCTGGTGATCTGGCCGGTGAGATGGGCGGAGGTACGGGCAAGGCCTGCACGCAGCCGCTGGAACCAGCTCCGCTTCGGTGCGGGCTTGGGCGCTTCCGTTTCCCTCGACCGCTGGTCGGCGGAGGAAAAGCCCTTGGGCAGGATCGGCGCCGGCGTACCTTCCTCGACGGACTCGACCGGCTCTTTCCTTGCCTTGGCTGGCTTCGTTTTCGCAGGCGCGGCCGGAACCGGAACGACGACCTCAGGGTTTTCTACGGACGCAGCCTCCGCAGTGCCAATGATCGCTTCGGCAGGCATACCCTCCTCGGCAGGCGCATCGACGGGTGCGTCTTCGATAAGCGGGCCGTTGGCGGCCGCCTCGCTGGCGGCAAGTTCCTCGTGGGCATGTTCCACGCCGCCCATGCCGAGGTTGATGAGTTCGGCCGCGCGGGTGGTCTCGGTCTCGGGCGACAAGCCGGAGACGCCGGCTTCCGGGACGACATCAATTGCTTCCCCGGCGGCCGGAGAGGCGACACCAGCGGATTCGACGGCTGGAGCCTCGTCTCCGTCGGTGGGCTGAACCGGGTGAATGAGCGGGGGAAGGGGGTAGATGTCGGATTGCAGTTCAAGACGGTGCAGGTCCGCGTCCGGGTTGGCGGCTTCGGCTTCCTCCAGAAGCAGGTCGCGCGCCTCGCCGGCGGGTTCTTCGGCGGCGTGCGGATCCTCGACCAGACCCTCGACATGAGCCGCCTCTACCTTGCTCACAAACGCCTCGGGCGTGCTCTCCTGCTGCGTTTCCGCTGCGGGCACGGTGTCCTTGCCGAAGGAGAAGATCTTCTTGATGAAGCCGAGGGCCATGAACGAAATCCGCTAGCTACGAGGTAATACGGGGTCTGCCTGCACGGTCAAATGCTTGCCATTGTGGCCGGTGACGGTCACCGGCACAAGGTCGCGCGGCGCAAGGCCATCCGCCTCGACCAGCGTGAAGTTTTCCGTATGCGCCAGTCCGTTGTTTTCGACAAGGATCATTTGCCGGCTGTCGACCATCGAGGCGAGATGGGACAGGTGGAGGCGTCGCCCTGTTTCGCGCAGTTGCGCTGCCCGTTCCTTGACGAGCGCCCGATCGAGCTGCGGCATCCGCGCCGCCGGCGTGCCGGGGCGGGGGCTGTAGGGAAAGACGTGGAGGTGGGCGATGCCGCACTCGTCCGCGAGGCTGGCGCTGTTGGCCGCCATCGCCTCCGATTCCGTCGGGAAGCCGGCAATCATGTCGGCACCGAAGCTGATGTCCGGTCGCAACCGCCGCGCCTCGTGACAGAACGCAATGGCGTCGTCGCGCAGATGACGGCGCTTCATGCGTTTCAGGATCAGGTCGTCGCCATGCTGGAGCGACAGATGCAGGTGCGGCATGAAGCGCACTTCGTCGGCAATCAGGTCCCACAGATGCCGGTCTGCCTCGATGCCATCGATCGAGGAAAGCCGCAGCCGCAGTATCTCCGGGACCTGCTTCAAGAGGGTCTTTGCGAGAAGGCCGAGGCTCGGCTTGCCGGGCAGGTCGTCGCCGTAGCTGGTGGCATCGACGCCGGTCAGCACAACTTCACGGTAACCAGCTTCGACGAGCTTTCGTGCCTGGTCGACCATCGCTCCCATCGGCACCGAGCGGGAATTGCCACGGCCGAAGGGGATGATGCAGAAGGTGCAGCGATGGTCGCAGCCGTTCTGGACCTGAATGAAGGCGCGCACGTGCCCGTCGATCGACTTTACCAACTGCGGGGCGGTTTCCCGGACGCTCATGATGTCGTTGACGCGGACTTTTTCTTCCGCCGAGACGCCGAAATCGGGAAGGCCGCGATAGGAGGCGCTCCGCAGCTTCTCCTCGTTGCCGAGCACGGCGTCCACCTCCGGCATCTCGGCAAAGGTGTCCTTCTCGGTCTGCGCGGCGCAGCCGGTGACGATGATGCGGGCGTGCGGGTTGTCGCGGCGGGCGCGGCGGATCGCCTGGCGCGCCTGGCGCACGGCCTCGCCGGTCACAGCGCAGGTGTTGACGAGGATGGCGTTGTTGAGCCCCGCCTTCTCGGCCTCGCCGCGCATCACTTCGGATTCATAGGTATTGAGGCGGCAGCCGAAGGTTATGACCTCGACGCCACTCAAGGCGCAGCCACCCCTTCTTCGGCCATATCCGCGTCACGCTGCCAGGCGCCGCTCGACGGATCGAGCGTACCCGACCACTCCCACTCGGCGGGGCCGGTCATGACGACATGGTCATCGCTTTCGCGCCATTCGATGGTGAGGATGCCGGGCGGATTGGCCGAGGCGACGTGGACGTCGACCTTGCGGCCGGTGCGTCCGGTACGGGCGGCGTTGACGGCGGCGGCACAGGCGGCCGAGCCGCACGCAAGCGTCAGCCCGGCGCCGCGTTCCCAGGTGCGCGTCGTCATCGACGAGCGCGAGGTGACCTGCGCGAGCGTGATGTTGGCCCGCTCGGGAAAGATCGGATGGTTTTCCAGAAGCGGTCCAAACCGGGCAAGATCATAGGACATCACGTCGCGATCAACCCAAAAGACCGCGTGTGGGTTGCCCATCGACATGGCGGATGGCGAATGCAGGACCGGATCGTCGATCGGGCCGATCTGCAGTTCGATCCGGCGGGTGTCGTGAAATTCTTCGGCAAGCGGGATCCGGTTCCACTCGAACACGGGCTTGCCCATGTCGACGGAGATCGTCCCGTCCTCGTGCTCGACCGCGTTCAGGATGCCGGCGACGGTCTGGAAGGTGAAAACCTTCTTGCCGGTCTCGGCGGCGAGCGCCTGAACGACGCAGCGCGAGCCGTTGCCGCAGGCCTGCGCCTTGCTGCCGTCGCAGTTGAGGATGTCGATATAGGCGTCGGTGCCGCTTGCCTTCGGATCGTGGATCGCCATGATCTGGTCGAACGCGGTCTCGGCGTTGGCCGCGAGGGCCACGGCAGCTTCGGCGCTCACGCGATCGGTGCGGCCGCGCATGTCGACGACGAGGATCTGGTTTCCCAGTCCGTTCATGCGGGCGAATGGAACGTTGGCGGTCATGTCGGCTATCCGGCGAGCCCGGGCTTCCGGGAATTGCGTCATTTTCCGCCGTATATGGCGGAAAAACGCACGAATTACCAGTGGTCGCCAATTTGCGGTCGTCTTGACTTTCCGCCCTCTTTCCTGTTTAAGCCCGCCATCTGCGACAAGTAACGACACTTGAAGCCCGCCGACCGGGACCCGAAAAGGTATAAAGAGATCCCGGAGGTCAACACCCGACAGCGCGATGCGCCCTCGGGTGGTTTTTGGCTTTGCGTCTTGTTTTTGTCGCTGATTGCACCGACGTTTCCGACCGATGCGGAAACAAGAAGGACGACGTGATGTTTGAAACACTCCAGGACCGCCTTGGCTCCATTCTGAATGGACTGACAGGCCGTGGCGCGCTTTCGGAAGCCGATGTCTCGGCGGCGCTGCGCGAGGTCCGTCGTGCGCTGCTCGAAGCGGACGTGGCGCTGGAAGTGGTGCGCTCCTTCACCGAAGCAGTGCGCGAAAAGGCCGTTGGTGCTGAGATCCTGAAGTCGATCAAGCCGGGCCAGATGGTCGTCAAGATCGTCCATGACGAGCTGATTTCGATGCTCGGCTCCGAGGGCGTCTCGATCGACCTCAATGCCCCAGCGCCGGTCGTCATCATGATGGTCGGCCTGCAGGGCTCGGGCAAGACGACGACCTCGGGCAAGATCGCCAACCGGCTGAAGACGCGCGACAAGAAAAAGGTCCTGATGGCCTCGCTCGACACGCGTCGTCCGGCCGCGCAGGAACAGTTGCGCCAGCTCGGCGTGCAGACCGGCATCGACACGCTGCCGATCATCGCCGGCCAGTCGCCGACCGACATCGCCGCGCGCGCCGTGCAGGCTGCCAAGCTCGGTGGCCATGACGTCGTCATCCTCGACACCGCCGGCCGCACCCATATCGACGAGCCGCTGATGATCGAGATGGCGGAGATCAAGCGGAAGTCCAATCCGCACGAGATCCTGCTCGTCGCCGACGCGCTGACCGGTCAGGACGCCGTCAACCTCGCCCGCAATTTCGACGATCGCGTCGGCATCACCGGCCTCGTCCTGACCCGCATGGACGGCGACGGCCGCGGCGGCGCGGCGCTTTCGATGCGCGCCGTCACCGGCAAGCCGATCAAGCTGATCGGTGTCGGCGAGAAGATGGGCGAGCTGGAGGAATTCCATCCCCGCCGTGTCGCCGACCGCATCCTCGGCATGGGCGATATCATCAGCCTCGTCGAGAAGGCGGCGGAAAACATCGACGCCGAGAAGGCGGCCGCCATGGCCGCCAAGATGGCCAAGGGCAAGTTCGACCTGAACGACCTCGCCGACCAGCTGCGCCAGATGCAGAAGATGGGCGGTATGGGCGGCATCATGGGGCTGATGCCCGGCATGGCCGGCATGAAGGACAAGATGGCCGCCGCCGGTCTCGACGACAAAATGTTCGGCCGACAGCTCGCCATCATCTCGTCGATGACGAAGGCCGAGCGCGCCAATCCGGACCTTTTGAAGCATTCGCGCAAGAAGCGCATTGCGAGCGGTTCCGGCACCGACGCCGCCGACATCAACAAGCTTCTGAAGATGCACCGCCAGATGGCCGACATGATGAAGATGATGGGCGGCAAGAAGGGCGGCGGCCTGATGAAGCAGATGATGGGCGGCCTGGCCGGCAAGATGGGCCTCGGTGGCGGAATGGGCGGCCTTGGCGGTGGCATGGGCGGCATGCCCGACCTGTCGAAGCTCGACCCGAAGCAGTTGGAAGCCCTGCAGAAGCAGGCGGAAGCCGCCGGCATCAAGCCGGGTGGCGGCATGCCGGGCCTCGGCGGCGGGGGGCTCCCTGGTCTTGGCGGGGCGAAGCTGCCCGGCCTAGGCGGCGGGTTCCCGGGCCTTCCCGGGTTGTCCAAGAAGAAGTGAGGTAGGGCGAGCAATGGTCGACCCCGAAATCAAGAAGCAGCTGGCCGAATACCGTCAGTCGATCGACAACATCGACGCGGCACTGGTCCACATCCTGGCCGAGCGTTTCCGCTGCACCCAGGCAGTCGGCGTGCTCAAGGCCACCCACGAATTGCCGCCGGCGGACCCGGCGCGCGAGGAATACCAGATCGATCGCCTCCGTCGCCTGGCGAAGGACGCCAATCTGGATCCGGATTTCGCGGAGAAGTTCCTGAACTTCATCATCCGCGAGGTGATCCGGCATCATGAAGCCATCGCCGCCGATTACAGCGGCTCGAACAATCAGCATACCGCTTGAAAGAAGCGGCCAGCCATATCCCGAAGGAGAAATGAAATGTCCCTGAAGATCCGTCTCGCCCGTGGTGGTTCCAAGAAGCGCCCGTACTACCAGATCGTCGTTGCCGACGCGCGCAGCCCGCGCGACGGCCGCTTCCTCGACCGCGTCGGCGCCTGGAACCCGATGCTCGGCAAGGAAGATGCCAAGCGCATCGAGCTGAACGAAGAGCGCATCAAGGAATGGCTCGCCAAGGGCGCCCAGCCGACCGACCGCGTCCTGCGCTTCCTGAACGAAGCCGGCATTGCCAAGCGCGACGCCCGTAACAACCCGGATAAGGGCAAGCCGGGCAAGAAGGCGCTCGAGCGCGCCGCCGAGAAGAAGCAGAAGGCCGAAGACGCCGCTGCCGCTGCTGCGGAATAATTCCGGCCGGAACCCAGGTTCGGAGCGGGCGGCGTGTCTCATGCCGCCCGCTTTCGTTTGTGAGCATGCTTGCTCCGCACGCATATCGAGGCGTAATGGAGCGGTAGAACATATCTGCGCACGGTCCGTGCGCGAGCGGATCGAAAACGATGAGCAAACTCGAAAACCCTGTCCTGATGGGCACGATCGGCGCAGCGCAGGGCTTGCGTGGCGAGGTCCGCGTCAAGGCCTATACGCTTGATCCGACTTCGTTTGGCGACTACGGCAGCCTCCACAGCGAGGACGGGCGGCTGTTCGAGGTGCTGGAGATCCGCGAAGCGAAGAATGTGGTCGTCGTCCGCTTTCGCGGCGTCAACGACCGCAACGCGGCCGAGGCCTTGAAGGGGCTGGATCTCTTCATCGAGCGCGACAAGCTGCCGGACGAGGAACTGGAAGACGATGAGTTCTTCTATGCCGATCTCGAAGGGCTGGAGGCCGTTGACGCAACCGGGCGTAGCCACGGCACCGTCACCGGCATCTTTGATTTCGGCGCCGGCGACCTCTTGGAACTGAAGGGTCCCGGCAAGCGGCCGGTGCTGATCCCATTTTCGGAGGCCGCCGTGATCGAGGTGGATTTCGAAAACGGCAAGATGCTGATCGATCCGGTTGCCGCTGGCATCGATGGCGGCGAAGAGGACGGTCCTGGCAGCCGCCGGCGCCGTCCGCCGCAAGAAGGGGAATGACGTGGCTTTCCGCGCCACCGTCCTGACGCTCTACCCGGAGATGTTTCCGGGCCTCCTTGGCCAATCGCTGTCGGGCAAGGCGCTTAGCCGTGGCGACTGGTTGCTCGAGACCGTGCAGATCCGCGACTTCGCCACCGACCGCCACCGCACCGTCGACGACACGCCGGCCGGCGGCGGCGCCGGCATGGTGCTGAAACCGGACGTGCTGGCGAGCGCGATCGACCAAGCCGCGCCGGAGGGCGATACGCGTCCTCGACTGTTGATGAGCCCGCGCGGCCGGCCGTTGACGCAGGCCCGCGTGCGCGAACTTGCTGCAGGTGAGGGCGCCGTCATCGTCTGCGGCCGGTTCGAGGGGGTCGACCAGCGGGTCATCGACGCGCGCAGCCTCGAGGAGGTGTCGATCGGCGACTACATCCTGTCCGGCGGAGAGCCGGCAGCGATGATCCTGCTCGACGCCATCGTCCGCATCCTGCCCGGCGTGATGGGCAATGCGCTGTCCGGCGTACACGAGAGCTTCGAGGGCGGACTGCTGGAGCATCCGCACTACACACGCCCGCAGGTCTGGGAGGGTCGGGAGATCCCGGCCGTGCTTGCTTCCGGCCACCATGCCGAGATCGAGAAGTGGCGACTGGGAGAGGCGCGCCGGCTGACCGAGGAGCGCCGTCCGGACCTTCTGATCGATCAGCCGGTCACGAAATAGTAGATCGTCAGCAGTGCCCCGACGGCGATGACCAGCGTCCGGATCAAGCTCTGCGGCACGCGGCGGGCGATCCAGACGCCGGAATAGCCGCCGATCGCGCCGGCCGGCACCATCACCGCCGCCTGCGGCCAGCCGACCACGTCGCCGCTGGCGAAGACGATGATCGCGACGGCGGCGATCAGCATGGCCAGAAAATTCTTCAGCGCGTTGAGTTTGTGGTAGTCGCCGCCCTTGGAGAGGCCGAGCACGGCAAGCGTCATGATGCCCATGCCGGCGCCGAAAAAGCCACCGTAGATCGAGGTCGCGAACTGGCCGAAGAGGCCAAGCGGACCGATCGGCTGCTCGGCGTGCAGGTTCTTCGGCCGCAGCAGGGGCCCAGCCGCGAAGATTGCGGTCGCCGCCAAGAGCAGCCACGGCACCAGCGTGCGGAAGCCCGGGTTCGACATGGACAGCAGCAGCAGCGATCCGCTGACGCCACCGATCAGCGAGAGGACGCCGACCTTCACCGCTTCCCGCCAGTCGGCGCGGATTTCGCGCCAGTAGGCCATCGCCGAGGTGACGTAGCCGGGAAACTGGGTGATCGATGAGGTGGCATTAGCGACGATGGGCGGGACCCCGGTTAGGGTCATGGCGCCGAAGGTGAGAAAGGTGCCGCCACCCGCGATCGCGTTGACCACGCCGGAGAGAAACCCGGCTACGAACAGGAATGCGGCATCGGCAATCGGCATGTTTCCCCCTCGGTTGGCCTCCCCCGGCCAACGGCTGAACCGACCGTCTGATATCGTCCCGTGCACCGGGGCGGCAATCCCCGATACCGGAAAAGGCGATTTATCGTTTCGGCAGGGATGACAAGCGCTGGCGATTGGTGTAATGGCCGACACGGTTTTGGGATCATCCCGGAAAACCGCAAGCAAAGAATGGCGAATCCGCTCCTGCCCGGCATCGGGCATTTCCCCGAGGCTTCCGACGGGAGAAGGTCGAGCGCTCTGGCTGTTTCAGAAGAACGTAAAGGTTAGACCGATGAACATCATCCAGCAGCTCGAGGCCGAACAGGCCGCCAAGATCGCCGCCAAGCGCACCCTTCCGGAATTCTCCCCGGGCGACACGCTGCGCGTCAACGTCCGCGTGACGGAAGGCAGCCGCACCCGCGTGCAGGCCTATGAAGGCGTCTGCATCGCCCGCTCCGGCGGCGGCATCAACGAGAGCTTTACCGTCCGCAAGATCTCCTACGGCGAAGGCGTCGAGCGCGTATTCCCCGTCTACTCCCCGCTCGTCGAAGGCGTCGAGGTCATCCGCCGCGGTAAGGTTCGCCGCGCGAAGCTCTACTACCTGCGCGATCGTCGCGGCAAGGCGGCCCGTATCGTCGAGAACACCGGCACCCGCGCCCGCAAGCTGAACGACGCCGAGCGTGCAGCCGTTGCCCAGGAAAAGGCACGTCTGGAAGCCGAGAAGGTAGCAGCCGCCCAGGCGCTTGCCGCCGAGAAGGCAGCAGCCGAGGCCGCCGAAGCCGCAAAGGCAGCGGAAGCCGCAGCCGAATAAGAACGGCGCGTATTCTTTCTGAAGGGCCGTCGGGGCTTAGTCCCCGGCGGCCTTTTTGCTTTGATCCGTCGGTGCTCAAGTGGAGGCCAGTTCCGCAGGTCGACAGAGGCAGTGACCGTAACCGTCGACGACAACCTTTGCGGAAGGGAATTGTCTCCTGCACCTGAAATCTGGCACCAACTCGCTTGCCAGCGCCGAGCGATCTGTGACAGGTTTCGCTCGCCACGTTTCAGGAGAATTCCTATGCTTTTCCGCCGCACAATCCTTGCCGGGCTTTCCGCCCTTGCCCTCATGCCGCTGACCGCTGCTGCAGCCGATCTACCCGATCTCGGCGGGCGGACGGTCGTCGTCGTGACGGAGAACGCCTATCCGCCGCTGCAATTCGTCGACCCGAAGACCGGCGAGCAGATCGGCTGGGAATATGACGCGATGAACGAGATCGCCAAGCGGCTGAATTTCAAGGTCGAGTACCAGAACACCAGCTGGGACGCGATGATCCAGGCGGTGCATGATGGTCAGTACCAGGTCGGCATGACCGGCATCACCATCAAGGACGACCGCAAGGAGAAGGTCGATTTCTCGGACCCCTACATGCGTTCGCAACAGTTCATGCTGGTGCGCGCCGACGAGGACCGCTTCACCGATGCCAAGACCTTCGGCGCCTTCGCCGATGGCCTGATTGCCGCGCAGCCGGGCACCTCGCCCTTCTATACGGCCGTCTACGAGATCCTCGACGGCAATGAGCAGAACCCGCGCATCAAGCTGTTCGAGACCTTCGGTGCGACGGTGCAGGCGCTGAAGGCCGGCGACGTCGATCTCGTCCTCACCGACAGCGTCGCCGCCAAGGGCTATGTGGATGCCTCGGAAGGCAAGCTGAAGGTGATCGGTGAACCGCTCGGCACCGAGGATTTCGGCTTCATCTACCCGAAGGGCTCCGACCTCGTGGCCCCGATCAACGCCGCCATCGCCGCACTGAAGGCGGACGGAACGCTGGACGCGCTGAACAAGAAATGGTTCCTCGACTACAAGATGGGTCAGTAAGCGACCCCATGGCATCCGTATCCCCCCGTCCGGGAGCGGCGAAGGGCGACTATCCCTGGTGGCTGGTCGCCCTTGTTGCGATCGGCCTCGCCATCGCCGTCGTCATCGCCGCGAACGACATCTATGCCCAGGTCTTCGGCGTCATCCTGAAGGGGCTGTGGGTGACGATCTTCGTTACCATCGTCGGCTTCGCGCTTGCCACGCTTCTGGGGCTCGGGGTGGCGCTGCTCGGACTTTCCGACCATGCGCCGCTCCGCCAGGTTGCCCGGTTCTATACCGAGGTGATCCGCGGCGTGCCGATCCTGGTGCTGCTGTTCTACATCGCCTTCGTCGGTGCGCCGGCCCTCGTGGCACTGGCGAACCTCGTCATCGCGCCGCTGGTCGCTGCCGGTTATGTCGAACCGCTGCTCGTCCGGGACGTGTCGCTGATGTGGCGGGCGATCATCGCGCTGATGATCGGCTATTCCGCCTTCATCGGCGAGGTCTTCCGGGCCGGTATCCAGTCGGTGGACAAGGGGCAGGTCGAGGCGGCCAAGGCGCTCGGCCTGTCGCGCACCCAGCGCTTCCGCCTCGTCGTGTTTCCGCAGGCGATCCGCGTCATCCTGCCGCCGCTCGGCAACGACTTCGTCGCCATGGTCAAGGATTCCTCGCTTGTCTCCGTGCTCGGCGTCTCCGACATCACCCAGATGGCCAAGGTCTACGCGTCCGGATCCTTCCGCTTCTTCGAGACCTATTCGATCGTCGCCTATGTCTATCTGATCCTGACGATCGGCCTGTCTGTCGCGCTGCGCGGTCTGGAGCAGCGGCTGCGGCGGGGCATTGAGCGCTGATAGCGGCGAATCTCTCCGATTGCCGGGGCGCCGAAAAATTGATATGTGCGGCCCATGGAATCCAAGTTCGCATGCATTGGCGCGCATATCGTCGTTCTGCAGGATCACAAGCGCCTGCCGGTACGCTTCTTTGCGCGCGTGCGCGGGGCGCTCACGAGCCGCCTAGCCTGATCCATTCGGATCCCGCGGCTCCTGCCGCAATCGCTTCCATTTCCATCGCATCAACCGGATGAAGAGCCATGAGCGCACCCCGTACCCTCTACGACAAGATCTGGGACGACCATGTCGTCAACACGCAGGAAGACGGCACCTGTCTTCTCTACATCGACCGGCACCTCGTCCATGAGGTGACGAGCCCGCAGGCGTTCGAGGGCCTGCGCATGGCCGGCCGCAAGGTCCGTCATCCGGAAAAGACGCTCGCCGTCGTCGACCACAACGTGCCGACCTCGCCGGACCGCAAGAACGGCATCAAGAACGAGGAAAGCCGCATCCAGGTTGAGGCGCTCGCCAACAACGCCGCCGAATTCGGCGTCGAATATTACTCGGAGAATGACATCCGCCAGGGCATCGTCCACATCGTCGGTCCGGAGCAGGGCTTCACGCTGCCCGGTATGACGATCGTCTGCGGCGACAGCCACACCTCCACGCATGGTGCTTTCGGCGCGCTTGCGCACGGCATCGGCACCTCCGAGGTCGAGCACGTGCTCGCCACCCAGACGCTGATCCAGAAGAAGGCGAAGAACATGCTGGTGCGCGTCGACGGCCAGCTGCCGCCGCATGTCACAGCCAAGGACATCATCCTCGCCATCATCGGCGAGATCGGCACCGCCGGCGGCACCGGCTACGTCATCGAGTTCGCCGGCGAGGCGATCCGCTCGCTGTCGATGGAAGGCCGCATGACGGTCTGCAACATGACGATCGAAGGCGGCGCCCGCGCCGGCCTGATCGCGCCTGACGAGACGACCTTCGCCTATGTGAAGGACAAGCCGCGCGCGCCGAAGGGCAAGGCCTGGGACATGGCGCTCGATTACTGGAAGACGCTGCACACCGATGAGGGCGCGCACTACGACCGCGTCGTCGTGCTCGACGCCGCCAACCTGCCGCCGATCGTCTCCTGGGGCTCCTCGCCGGAGGACGTCGTCTCGGTGCAGGGCATTGTGCCGAACCCGGACGAGATTGCCGATGAGACGAAGCGGGCCTCGAAGTGGCGCGCCCTCGACTACATGGGCCTGAAGCCGGGCACCAAGATCACCGACATCGCCATCGACCGCGTCTTCATCGGTTCGTGCACCAACGGCCGCATCGAGGACCTGCGCGAAGTCGCCAAGGTCGTCGAGGGCAAGAAGGTGGCCTCGACCGTCAGTGCGATGATCGTTCCGGGCTCGGGCCTGGTGAAGGAGCAGGCGGAAGCGGAAGGGCTCGACAAGGTCTTCAAGGAAGCGGGCTTCGACTGGCGCGAGCCGGGTTGTTCCATGTGCCTCGCCATGAACGACGACCGGCTGAAGCCGGGCGAGCGCTGCGCCTCGACCTCGAACCGCAACTTCGAAGGCCGCCAGGGCTTCAAGGGCCGCACGCACCTCGTCTCGCCGGCGATGGCGGCGGCGGCCGCCGTGTCCGGCCATTTCGTCGACATCCGCGAGTTCAACTGAACCGGGCCCGCGCGGCCATTGCTGCGAATGTGCAGATCGAAGGGGCCGTCCGCGAAGGGCGGCCTCTTGCATTTGGGCCGGGATGGTCGCCGTAGTTAGAGCATGTCTCCCGAAAGTGGGAACCGGTTTCGGGACGAAGACATGCGGAGGAACAAGGACCTAAAGCGTGGCAAAGCGAATCTGAAAGATCGCGACGCGCTTTAGAGGGATTGAACATCCATTGCTCTCATGCGTTCGGAGGAGCAGACGATGACCGACCGCCGCCTTATTCTGCTGCGCCATGCGAAATCCGCCTGGCCGGACGACGTCGCGGATGAGAAGCGGCCGCTGGCGCCGCGCGGACAGAAAGCGGCACCGCGGATGGGCGCCTACATGGCGCGGGAGCGCCTGATACCGGACCTGGTCCTCGTCTCGACGGCCCGGCGGACGCAGGAGACCTGGAACCTGGTCGGTCCGAATCTGCCAAAGGGCGTGAAAAAGCGTGACATCGAGGCGATCTACGAGGCGCCGCCAAACCGGCTTGTGGAGGTGGTTCGCGATACCAACGCCACCGTGCGCTGCCTGATGCTGGTCGGCCATAATCCCGGATTGCAGCAGTTTGCGCTCGCCCTCGTCGGCGCCGGGGACGCCGATGCCGTCAGGCGGCTTGGCGAAAAATTTCCAACCGCCGCATTGGCGGTGTTCGATTTCTCGCTGGAGTTCTGGTCGGATGTGCATGCCGGGACCGGCACGCTGGAACGCTTTGTGACGCCGAAGTCCATCGCCTGAAAGGCGCTGCGCGGACTACTCTCGACCGTCGCCGGTGCGCACGACGCCTCAGATCACGCGAAGCCGGGTGCCCCGTCGCAGGAACGGCAGCAGCCGCATCATGTCGCCCGCCGTCACGGCGACACAGCCGGCCGTCGGTTCATAGCCTGGCCGAATGAGGTGGAAAAAGATGGCCGATCCCCTGTTCCTGCGCCGCGACGTGATGTTCCAGTCCAGAACGAGGCAGACGTCATAGAGGCCGTCGGTACGTCGCATCTCCTCGTGGCTGGCCCGGAAGGGCGCGTCCACGAGCCGGTTGTAGGACGGGCTCTCCGGCGCATCGCACCACAGCATGCCAGGGCGAATGCGTCGCATCGGCAGGCCGGTCGCAGGCCCTTTCATCCGATCCGCCCGCCAGAAGCCGTGAAGCAGGCGCATCGACGCGATCGGGGTGGCGCCGTCGCCTTCGCGCTTTAGGGCAGTTGTACCGCTGCGGCCGATCGCGGCCGGAATGCGCAACCCTCCGTATTGCAGAATGGCGCGGCTCTTTTTCGCAGGGGCGCGCCGGACCACGATTGTGCCGTGTTTTTCTGGTGCTGTCTTTGCTATTCGTCTCATGCTGCGGCCCGTAGGTGCTCATGCAGTTGTGTCATGTCCGCCAATCTCCGCAAATACACTGGCACGGCTGTGGGACCCGGAGCTTACCAATAACCCAAGCGGGGTTGTCAAAAAGACAATTTTGCTTAGGTTCATCTCGAATACCGGAAGGGAAAAGATGACGTCGCGAACGATCCTCATTGTCGATGATGACAACGACCTGCGTGAAACGCTGGTCGAGCAGCTAGCGCTTTACGAGGAGTTCACGATCCTTGAGGAAACGACGGCGGCCAAGGGCATGCAGGCCGCGCGCGCGGGCCAGGTGGATCTGTTGATCATGGATGTCGGCCTGCCGGACATGGACGGGCGCGAGGCCGTCAAGCTCCTGCGCAAGGGCGGCTTCAAGGCGCCGATCATCATGCTGACCGGGCACGACACCGATTCCGACACCATCCTCGGTCTGGAAGCGGGCGCCAACGACTACGTCACGAAGCCGTTCCGTTTTGCCGTGCTTCTCGCCCGCATCCGTGCACAACTGCGCCAGCACGAGAGCAGCGAGGACGCCACCTTCACCGTTGGCCCCTACACCTTCAAGCCCGGCCAGAAGCTCCTGACGATGGACAACGGCCAGAAGATCCGTCTCACCGAGAAGGAAGCGGCGATCATCCGCTATCTCTATCGGGCGGACCAGAAGGTGGTCACCCGCGATGTCCTGCTCGAAGAGGTGTGGGGCTACAACTCCGGCGTCACGACTCATACGCTTGAAACCCACGTGTACCGGCTGCGCCAGAAGATCGAACGCGACCCGTCGAATGCCGAGATCCTCGTCACCGAGAACGGCGGCTACAAGATCGTCCCTTGATGCTCCCGCGCCCGCTGGACGCGGCGGGTCGTTGCCGATATTGGATTCGCCAAGAGTTCGACAAGGCTTTGCGGTTCGCGGAGCCTCGACAGCATGCCGGAGGCGCCGCTTGGCTCTCATAGACGATATCAGGCTTTTCGCGCAGGTTCCCTTGTTTTCCGGACTTTCGGAAGACAAGCTGCGGCTGATGGCCTTTGGCGCCGAGCGCCGCCGGCTCGTCGAAGGCCAGACGCTGTTTCGCGAAGGCACGTCCGCCGATTGCGGCTTCGTGATCGCCTCGGGCAATTTTCGCCTCTATTCCACCGCGCGCGACGGCTCGGTGCGGGACGAGGGCGCCGCCGGCCGCGGGTCGCTTCTGTCCGAGCTTGCGATGATCTCCGTCGTCGAGCGGAAGTTCACCGCCACGGCGACGGAAGACAGCGAGGTCATTCGCATCAACCGTCCGCTGTTCCGACGGATGCTGGAAGAGTATCCGGACGTGGCGATGCTGGTGCAGGAGCGCATCCGTGCCAATCTGGAAGTCATGATCAGCGGCGCGAAGGGCATGGCCGGCCGCTTCGCCTGAACCTCTCTCTTACAGGTCGAACGTCGCGATGACCGGCACGTGATCCGAGGGGCGCTCCCAGCCGCGCGCTTCGCGCAACACGGTGATGTCGGACAGATGCGCGTCGAGATCGACCGACGACCAGATATGATCGAGACGGCGCCCCCGGTCGGCCGCGGCCCAGTCCTGGGCGCGATAGCTCCACCAGGTGTAGAGCTTCTGGTCGGCCGGGATCTTGCGGCGCATGAGGTCGACCCATGCGCCTTTTGTCATCACTTCCGTCAGCCCTTCAACCTCGACCGGCGTGTGGCTGACGATCTTGAGCAACTGCTTGTGCGACCAGACGTCGTGCTCCAGCGGAGCGATGTTGAGATCGCCGACGAGGATGGAGGAAATGCCGGCCTCGGCTTCCGCATGCAACAGCTTCATTTCCTCGATGAAGTCGAGCTTGTGGCCGAATTTGGGATTGATCGTCCGATCCGGCTCGTCACCGCCGGCCGGCACATAGAAATTGTGCAGTCGGATCGACTTGCCGCCATGCGTGAAGACGACCGACAGGTGCCGCGCGTCGCCGACGCCGCAATAATCGCGCCGCTCGACGAGTTCGGTCAGGGGAAGCCGGGAGATCGTCGCGACCCCGTGATAGCCCTTTTGGCCATGCATGACGATGTGTTCATAGCCGAGCGCCTTTAGCGGCTTCGACGGGAACTGGTCATTCGGGCATTTGGTTTCCTGAAGGCACAGGATGTCCGGTTCGTAGGTCTTGAGGAAATGCTCGACAAGGCCGATCCGCAGCCGGACGGAGTTGATGTTCCAGGTTGCGATCGAAAGCGGCATTCGGTGTCCTCGTATTCCCAGCGTCAGGTTTGCCAGGTACTTAGACGGGTCTTGCACAGAAGAAAACAGCCGCAGCGGCGAAACCTCTGCGGCTTTGATGTCTTCGGGCCGACGGGATACGGTTATCGACCGTGGATCTCCTCAAAGGGGATCCTGAAGATCTTCGCGTCGAGCTGCACGCCGGTCTTGACGTTGAAGATCATGACGGATGTGTCCTTGCCCTGCGCATCCCGGATCGTCCACTGGCGCAGGTCGTAGGTCTTCGGGTCAAACATCATGGTGATCGTCGAATCACCGAACATGTTGCGGTCGCCGAGCACGATCGTCGTCAGGTCGGCTTCCTCCTTCACGCCGCGCACCATCCGTGTCGAGAGATCGATGCGGTTGCCCAACAGCAGATTGAGCGGCGTCTTGGACAGGGGATAGACGTCCCAGGTCTTGAGCTTGCGGTTGCCGATCACCACCGTGCGGCCGTCGGAAATGACGCGCATCGGCGAAGGGTCCTCGTAGTTGAAGCGGATCTTGCCGGGGCGGCTGATGTAGAACTTGCCGCCGGTCTGCTCGCCGCGCGGGCCGAATTGCACGAACTCGCCCATCATCGTCTTCACGGAGGAGAAATGGTCGGCGATCCGCTGAGCCGCACCGGAAGCCTGGGCGGCGGCCGGGCGCGGCGCCAGGATGGACGGTCCGGCTGCGAGCAGCAGCGCCGTCAGACCGACGAAGCCGCGTCGCGTGGTACCCATGCCAGCGGTCGTTTGGTCAGCGCGCATGTTGATCTCCTTTATGTCGCTCTCATGTACGCCAAGTACGGCGCCATCAAGGCGCAATCTCCGGCGCCGGTTCGCGCTGCGGCAAGGAACGTTACCGGTTCGTGATTTCATCTTCCGTCGGGACCAGGATCTCGCGCTTGCCCGCGTGGTTCGCTGGCCCGATGATGCCCTCCTGCTCCATCCGTTCGATGAGCGAGGCGGCCCGATTATAGCCGATGCCGAGCCGGCGTTGGATATAGGATGTCGAGGCCTTGCCGTCACGCAGGACCACGGCCACGGCCTGGTCGTACGGGTCGTCCGAGTCCTCGAGGTTCGACGTGCCGGCCGGGCCGCCGCCGTCCATGTCCTCGTCGTCGTCCTCGGTGATGGCGTCGAGATACTGCGGCGCGCCTTGCGTCTTCAGATGGGCGACCACGGCCTCGACCTCGTGGTCGGAGACGAACGGGCCATGGACGCGCTGGATGCGCCCGCCGCCGGCCATGTAGAGCATGTCGCCCATGCCGAGCAGTTGCTCTGCGCCCTGCTCGCCGAGGATCGTGCGGCTGTCGATCTTCGAGGTGACCTGGAAGGAGATGCGGGTCGGGAAGTTCGCCTTGATCGTGCCGGTGATGACGTCGACGGACGGGCGCTGCGTCGCCATGATGACGTGGATGCCGGCGGCGCGCGCCATTTGCGCCAGGCGCTGCACGGCGCCCTCGATGTCCTTGCCGGCGACCATCATCAGGTCGGCCATCTCGTCGATGATGACGACGATATAGGGCATCGGCTGCAGGTCGAATTCCTCGGTCTCGTACATCGCCTCGCCGGTCTGGCGGTCGAAGCCGGTCTGGACGGTGCGGGTGATCGCCTCACCCTTGGCGATCGCCTGCTCGACGCGGCTGTTGAAGCCGTCGATGTTGCGCACGCCGATCTTCGACATCTTCTTGTAGCGCTCCTCCATTTCGCGGACGGTCCACTTGAGGGCCACGACGGCCTTCTTCGGATCGGTGACGACCGGGGAGAGCAGGTGCGGGATGCCGTCGTAGACGGAGAGTTCCAGCATCTTCGGATCGATCATGATCAGCCGGCACTGCTCCGGCTTCAGGCGATAGAGGATCGACAGGATCATCGTGTTGATCGCCACCGACTTGCCCGAACCGGTGGTGCCGGCGACGAGCAGGTGCGGCATCTTGGCGATATCGGAGATGACCGGCTCGCCGCCGATCGTTTTGCCGAGCGCCATGGCGAGCTTCGCCTTGCTGGTCTCGAAGTCGCGGCTGGCCAACAGTTCGCGCAGATAGACGGTCTCGCGGCTCTGGTTCGGCAGTTCGATGCCGATCGCGTTGCGGCCGGGAACCACGGCGACGCGGGCGGCGATCGCACTCATCGAGCGGGCGATGTCGTCGGCGAGGCCGATGACGCGCGACGACTTGATGCCGGGCGCAGGCTCCAGTTCGTAGAGCGTCACCACCGGACCGGGGCGCACTTGGATGATCTCGCCCTTGACACCGAAGTCCTCGAGCACGCCCTCGAGCATGCGGGCGTTCTGCTCCAGCGCATCGGCCGAGAGCGAAGCATCGCGCGTGACGTTGCGCGGCTCTGCAAGAAGGTGCAGCGATGGAAGCTGGAAGCCATCCGGGCCGACGAGCGAGGACTGGGCCTCGCGCTCCATCCGCTGGCCGGCCTTCGGCTTCGGCGCGGCGGCGGCGATACGCGAACGCAGACCCGCAGGCCCGGCCGGGGCGGCACGTGGTGCCCAATCGTCGTCGTCGGGCAGGATGCCGGCCGGACGCGGCAGCTCTGCGCCGTCGTCCTCATCGTCATCGAAGGACGAGATCGGCGGCGATGTTACGGCGCGGCGGGCACCACCCTCCATCGACGGTTCGACCCGGTCGGAGAACCTTGATGCAGCTTTTGGCCGCGAGGGTTCGTTCAGGGTGCCGAATTCGTCGTCGTTGAAGTCGTACGGCTGCTCGACGGCGCGCGAATGGGTCTTGCTCCGGCCGGACAGGCCGAACAGGCGCCGTACCCGGGCCTGGTTGGTATACCAGGCATGGGTCAGGGCGCCGGCCACCAGCATCAGCGGTCCCTCGGCCTCGTCTTCTTCCTCGGCATCGCTGACGGTGCGGGTCCGTTCGACCGGCGCCGGCGCCGGGAGTTCGTCCTCGTCCACCGGGTCGTTGCCGATCAGGCCTGCACTGAAGACCAGCAACCAGGCCGAGGGAAGAGCCAGCAAGGCGCCGAGGATGCTCGCGAGCGTGCCGGTCGGATAGGTGCCGGTGAACAGGGCCGGAAACCGCAGGATCATGTCGCCGAAAACGCCGCCAAGCCCGTTCGGCAGCGGCCAGGTGATCGGCGCGGGAATGCAACTGAGCGCCGCCGATGCGAGCACCGCTCCGCCGAACCAGGCGCCGATGCGTTTCAGGACGCGCGCGAGCCGGCGGTTCTTGACGAGCGCGATCGCCCAGGCGACGACGGGAAGGAGCGCGATGACACTCGCAAGCCCGAAGAACTGCATGAAGACGTCGGCGAATACGGCGCCGCCATAGCCGAGCGCATTGGACGGTTCTCCGCCGGAGGCGTAGGAGAGGCTCGGGTCGGACACGTTCCACGTGGAGAGCGCCGCGACGGCAAGCGCGAGCGCTATGATCAGGCCGAAGCCGAGGAGGGCCCGTATCTGCCGCCAGAGAAAGGCGGATAGGACGAACCGTTCGGGACGGTTGTCCAGCATTGCCGATGTGCTTCTCGCCATATGTTTCAGCCTGTCGTGCGGTCAGTCCGGATGAGCTTTTCCCGCCGGTTCGGGAGCGTGGATGATGTTGCGACCCTAACGGGTCAAGCGTTAATGGCATGTTAACCATGGCGAGCGTGTCGATCGTTTCCTCGGTATTTGCCGCCTGACAACGCAAAAAGGCCCGAACCAACGGCCCGGGCCAAGCACTGCATATTCGGACAATCGCCGCCATGGGGCGTTCAACGACGGCAGCCGGGCCGCCGTCGCAAGCACTCCATCAGGCGTGGTAGGCGGCCTCGCCGTGCGAGGACAGATCCAGGCCCTGGCGTTCCGATTCGACCGTTACGCGCAGACCGACGACCGCGTCCACGACCTTGTAGAGGATGGCAGAGACGATCCCGCACCAGGCAATGGTGATCACCACGGCGGTCAGTTGGGTCATGAACTGCGAGGTGATCGAAAAATCCGCTCCGCCGGTGCCGCCGAGCCAAGGTGCCGTGAAGATTCCGGTGCCAAGCGCGCCGATGAAGCCGCCGACGCCGTGGACGCCGAAGACGTCGGCCGTGTCGTCATAGCCGAACTTGTTCTTCACGACGGCGACGAAGAAGTAGCAGGCCGGCGAAACGAGCAGCCCGAGCGCGATGGCGCCCATCGGACCGACCGAGCCGGCGGCCGGGGTGATGACGACGAGGCCGGCGATCATGCCTGATGCAGCACCGAGCAACGATGCCCGGCCGCGGGTGAAGCTCTCGACCAGCGACCAGGCGAGGATGGCGGCCGCGGTCGCGACGAAGGTGTTGACGGTGGCCAGCACTGCTCCACCCGAGGCCTCGAGGTTAGAGCCGGCGTTGAAGCCGAACCAGCCGAACCACAGCATGGCGGCGCCGACGAGTGTCAGCGTCAGCGAGTGCGGCGCCATCATGTCCTTGCCGAAGCCGGTGCGCTTGCCGACCATGATCGCGCCGATCAGGCCCGCCACGCCGGCGTTGATGTGCACGACGGTGCCGCCGGCGAAATCGAGCGCCCCCATGTTGAAGATCAGGCCGTTGCCGTCCCAGACCATGTGGGCGATCGGGAAATAGACGAAGGTGGCCCAGAGCAGCGTGAAGAGGATGACGGCGGAGAACTTGATGCGCTCGGCGAAGGCGCCGACGATCAGGGCCGGGGTCAAGGCCGCAAACGTCATCTGGAACAGCATGAAGAGGTATTCCGGAATGACGACGCCGTCAGAGAAGGTTGCGGCCGTGCTGTCGACCGAGATGCCCGCCAGGAAGATCTTGGCGAAGCCGCCGAAGTAGGGGCTGGTCGAGCCGCCGAAGGCGAAGGAATAGCCGTAAGCGACCCAGACGATCATCATCATGGCGCCGATGACTGTGCACTGCATCAGCACCGACAGCATGTTCTTGGCGCGAACGAGGCCGCCATAGAACAACGCGAGGCCCGGGATCAGCATGAAGAAGACGAGCAGCGTGGACAGGAACATGAACACGGTGTCGGCCTTGTCCGGAACCGGGGTGGCCGCCGCGGCTTCCGTCGCCGCAGGGGCGGTTTCCTGTGCGAAGGCGACGACCGGGGCGAGGAGTGCTGCTGCGGCGGCGCCCAGGCGGGCAACCATGCTGGAAAGAGTATGCGATGACATTGACGGTGCTCCCTGATCTGCCGTGCTTACAGTGCTTCGGAATCGGTTTCGCCGGTGCGGATGCGCACGGCATGGTCAATCGAGTAGACGAAGATCTTGCCGTCGCCGATCTGGCCGGTCTTGGCGGCGGTGGCGATTGCCTCGACGGTCCTGTCGGCAATTTCGGTCGGAACAGCGACCTCGATCTTCAGCTTGGGGAGAAAACTCACCGCATATTCGGTGCCGCGATAGATTTCCGTGTGCCCCTTCTGCCGGCCGTAACCTTTCACTTCAGTCACGGTCAGGCCCTGGATGCCCACTGCGGTGAGAGCCTCTCGCACCTCATCGAGCTTGAACGGCTTGATAATCGCCATCACAATTTTCATCTGGTTCCCATCCTTCGTGCTTGCCACGGCCGAAACCGTTCCCGTTGCCGCAAGCATGTCGCTGCAGCTGCTGGGCATACACATTCAAGGAGCGTGCCAGATTCGAGTGATTACTTTAGGTGTTTGATAAATATGCTTTTTTTGCAAGGAACTTGACAAGCGGCAGTGAATTGCTGCGGCGTCCGCCTAAAAAAACGGCGATTGCGTGCGGATGCGCTAAAATTAGTCAGCCGCCTTCTTGCGGATCAGTCCCTCCTGCGCCACCGAGGCGATAAGTTCGCCGGAGCGGCTGAAAAGGCTGCCGCGCGTCAGCCCGCGCGCGCCCGATGCCGAGGGGCTGTCCTGCGCGTAGAGGAGCCAGTCGTCGAGCGCGCAGGGGCGATGGAACCACATGGCGTGGTCGAGGCTCGCGACCTGGAGCGTCCGGTCGAACACGGAGGTTCCATGCGCAAACAGCGCCGTGTCCAGCAGCGTCATGTCGGAGAGGTAGCCGAGAACCGCCGCCTGGAGTTGGCGCGCATCCGGAACCGGTCCGGTTGCGCGCACCCAGACGTTCTGGGTCGGCAGCAGCTTTTCCGGCGACAGGTAATGCGTCAGTTCCACCGGCCTTAGCTCGATCGGCCGGGGGCGTTCCCAATACTCGCGGATGTTCTTCGGCGCCTGGGCGAGGAAGCGCTCGCGAATCTGCTCCTCGACAAGCAACTCCTCCGGCGGTGGCACGTTCGGCATCGGGATCTGGTGGTCGAAACCGGCCTCATCGAGGTGGAAGGAGGCCGTCATGAAGAAGATCGGCCGGCCGTGCTGGACAGCAATGACGCGCCGCGTCGTGAAGGCGGCGCCGTCGCGAACGCGGTCGACGTCATACAGGATCGGCACCGTCGGATCGCCGGGGCGGACGAAATAGGCGTGCAGCGAATGGACGAAGCGGTCGTTTCCGACGGTGCCGCAGGCCGCCACCAGCGCCTGCGCGATCACCTGACCGCCGAACACGCGCTGCCAGCCGACCTTCGGGCTACGCCCCCGGAAAAGGTTCACCTCCAGCGGCTCCAGATCCAGCGTCGAAAGCAACTCCTCCATCGGTGAACGGGTCTCGACCGAGCGCGACATTTGGGCATTCTCCCACGGTAGGAAACTACGGTTTCGTCCTCTATATAGACTGCTCGGGTTGCTCAAGGGGCAGGGAGAAGCACAATGATCGACGTTCTTGTAGCGGGCGGCGGGTATGTCGGGTTGTCACTGGCCGTGGCGCTGAAGACAGCAGCTCCGTATCTCAGGGTCGAGCTCGTCGACGGCGCGCCGGCCGAAGCCTGGAAGCGTGACGAGCGGGCATCGGCGCTCGTTGCTGCCGCGCGCAACCTTCTCGACGTGCTCGGCGTCTGGGACCAGATCGCGCCGGAGGCAGAACCGATCCGGCGAATGGTGATCACCGATTCGCGCACCGCCGATCCCGTCCGCCCCGTGTTCCTGACCTTCGAGGGCACCGGTTCCGAAGACGACAGCTCGCCGTTCGCCCACATGGTGCCCAACCGTGCGGTGACCGGCAGCCTGCTTGCTGCCGCTGATCGGCTGGCTCTGCCGGTTCACTGGGCAACGTCGGCGGTGGATTTCTCCACCGGTCCGCACGCGACCGAGGTGCGCCTTTCCAACGGCGAGACCATCGAGACCCGCCTGCTGGTGGCCTGCGACGGCGTCCGCTCGAAGCTGCGCGATATTGCCGGCATCAAAACCATCCGCTTCGATTACGGCCAGTCCGGTATCGTGACCATGGTGGAGCACGAGCGGCCGCACGAGGGAACCGCGGAGGAGCATTTCCTGCCGTCCGGCCCGTTTGCGACGTTGCCGATGACGGGCAACCGCTCTTCGCTCGTCTGGACCGAACGGACGGAGGACGCCAATCGCCTCGTCGCAGGCGACGACCTGGTCTTCGAGGAGGAGCTAGAGCGCCGTTTCGGCCACAAGCTCGGCGCGCTCAAGATCGTCGGCGGCCGCAGGGCCTTCCCGCTCGGCCTGACGCTGGCCCGCTCCTTCATCGCGCCGCGCTTCGCGCTCGCCGGCGATGCCGCGCATGGCATTCATCCGATTTCCGGCCAAGGCCTGAACCTCGGCTTCAAGGACGTGGCGGCGCTGGCCGAGACGATCGTCGAGGCGGACAGGCTGGGGCTGGATATCGGTTCGCTCGCGGTGCTGGAGCGCTACGAGACGTGGCGCCGCTTCGACACGTTCCGCATGGGAGTGACCACGGATGTGCTGACCCGGCTCTTTTCTAACGACATCACGCCGGTGCGGGTGGTCCGCGATCTCGGTCTCGGGATCGTCGATCGCCTTCCGGGGCTGAAATCGTTCTTCATTCGCCAGGCCGAAGGGCTTTCCGGCAGTGACCAGCCGCGCATGCTGATCGGTCAGCCGATCTGAGCATTCCTTTGGGCAGCTACTCGACGATCTTCCAGTAGGAATCCTTGCGGATCACCTTGCCGTTGCGAAACGTGTAGAAGTCGCAGCCATGGACTTCGGTTCGCCGTCCCTCGCGGGAGGTGCCGGTGAGGAGCCATTTGGAGATGCCGGTCTCGGCGTCCGCATCGACAAAGTGCTCGGCATTGGCATAATGGGCGTCCGGCAAGCCTTCGAAGCGTGTGGCCAGCGCTGCTCCAACTTGTTCCTTGCCTTGGAAACGAGAGCCCCAGGGCTTGTCTCCCCTAGGCATCTCAAGGACGCAATCGTCGGAAAAGAACGCCATGATCCGATCGAGATCGTGCGCGTTGAAGGCCTCGCACAGTCGCTCCAGGGTCGATCGAATGTCCATCGCCTGTCTCTCCCTGTACGGGTGTCCGGCCTCAATCCTTCAGTTCCCGTGCCTCCGACACCAGCATGATCGGAATGCCGTCGCGGACTGGATAGGCGAGTTTCGCCCGCTCGGAGACCAGTTCGCCGGCTTCCGCGTTCCAACTCAGCCGGCCCTTGCTCAACGGGCAGACGAGCAGTTCCAGCAACTTCGGATCGACGTGATGCGTCTTGTTGTCCATCGGTGCTGCCCTACTGCAGGCGTGTGTCGACGTCGCCGAAATCGCGGGCCAGCACGATCTCGGTGATCGCTATCAGCGTTTCGGCGCGGGTCTTGAGGTCGGGCGCCTCGAGCAGTGCCTGCTTCTCGGCGGGGCCATAGGGCGACATCATCGACATGGAGTTGACAAGCGTCGTGTTGCTGGCGCGCTCGACGCTTTCCCAGTCCGCCTCCAGCTTGTTGGCATCGAGATAGGCGCGAAAGGCGGAAAGCAACGCCTCGCGGTCGACGCCGCGCTCGTCGTCGGCGCCGGAAAGATCGCTGATGAAGGGAGCAATATTGAAGCAGCGGTAGGCCTTGGTCGTGCGCACTTCGCTGATCAGCCGATAGCGACACACCCCGGTCAGCGAGGTGATGTAGCGCCCGTCGCCGGTCTCGGCGAAGGAGGTGATGCGGCCGATGCAGCCGACCCGGCAAAGCGCTGGCGCCTCCGCCGACGGATCGGATTCGACATGGTCGCCGAAGACCGGTTGGACCATGCCGATCAGCCGACCGCCGGCAAGTGCGTCGTCAAACATGGAAAGATAGCGCGGCTCGAAGATGTTGAGAGGCAATTGCCCGCCCGGCAGAAGCAGGGCGCCCGTGAGCGGAAATACAGGAATCGTCCCGGGCAGGTCGTCCGGTTTCAGATAACGGGCATTTCCGACATGCATTTTCTCGCCTTCCCCTTGCATTTTGCGGCGTCCGGAGTGCGGGCCGGACAGCCGCGATGCCTTTGAAATGGGGTTTGCGGCGAATTTCTCAAGATGTCGAGGGGCGATCGATCAGGAAAACAGGATCGAAGAGAGCTTGCGCCGGGCGGCGATTGTCGCCGGATCCTTCGGCCCCCATACCTCGAAGAACTGGAGAAGCTCCCGCCGGGCCGCATCGTCCTCGAAGGTGCGATCGCGTTTCATGATCATCAGCAGATGATCGGCAGCCGCCTGCCGATCACCTTCGACGTTGCGGATCTTGGCGAGCTTCAGACGGGCGGCGTGGTCATCGGCGTTGACGGCAAGGGCGTGCTCCAAAGCCTGCGGGTCGCCGAGCTTGCGCGCCTCTTCGATCTGATCGAGCTGCTTCAGCACCGCGGCGATCGCCGGATCCTTCGCCATTTCCTCGGTGGCGGATGCAAGCGCCTGACGGGCGTTTTCGTGCTGGCCGGCGGCAATCATGCACTGGGCCATGCCCGCGAGGGCCGCGGCACTGTCAGGGTCCGCCTGCAGGATGGCGCCGAAGAGATCGGCCGCGCCGGCAATGTCGTTTTGGTCCAGAAGCGCTTTTGCCTCGCTGAGAACGGCTTCCAACTCCGCCTTCTGATCCGCACCGGCGGGGCCGGCGACCTTGTCGATGAAGGCGCGCACCTGACTTTCCGGCAAGGCACCCATGAAGCCGTCGGCCGGGCGGCCGCCGACGAAGGCGATCACGGCGGGAATCGACTGGATGCCGAGCTGGCCGGCGATCGAAGGGTGATCGTCGATGTTCATCTTGACGAGCTTCACGCGGCCGGCGGCTTCCTTGACCACCTTCTCGATGACGGGCGTCAACTGCTTGCAGGGGCCGCACCAGGGCGCCCAGAAATCGACGAGCACCGGCTGCTGGCGCGAGGCCTCGATGACGTCCTTGGCGAAATTCGCGGTCGTCGTGTCCTTGATCAGGTCGGCCGCGGGGGCGCCGCCATAGTTAACGGCCGCGTTCATCTGTCCGCCGAACGATGTCGCATAGGGATTGTCGCTCATCATCTTCTCCTCACGGACCATCGCCCGACTTCAATCGAATTTCGCCAGAAGATCGTATGTCAGGCAGTCACTTTCAAGACAAGCGGCTCGTGGCCCGTCGCCTCGATGAAACGGAGCAGGTCCTTCGATCCGATCGAAGTGGTCGCGTCGTTCCGCAAGGGGTGCGCGTTGATGATGTCGTAGGCCATCAGGTCCGCGTCGATGATCACCTTCACATTCAGGCCGGTGTCGTTGATGACGCCGAAGGCGGTAACCGAACCCGGAATGACGCCCAGATATTCCATCAGCTTTTCCGGCTTGCCGAACGAGACGCGGCTTGCCGCGCCGATAACGCCATGGATCGTCTTCAGGTCGACGGTCGCGTTCTCCTCGACGGTCAGAAGGAAAAAGTTGTCCTTCTTGTCCTTGAGGAACAGGTTTTTCGTGTGGCCGCCGGGGATCTCGTCGCGCAGCGCCACCGATTCGGCGACCGTGAAGACCGGTGCATGATTCTTCGTCGTGTGCTTGATGCCGAGGCCGTCGAGGAAGGCGAAAAGCTCCTCTTCGGTCTTCGGCCGCCGTGCGTCGCGCTGCATGTCCATGTCTGATCCCACTGGTGTCCCGCCTTTGCCGTTGCCCGGTTCAGCGTTTGCGATGGACCGGCTGGCTTGCATTGTTGCTTAAAACCTATCGCAAGCAGAGGCAACGGGCGTTGCGCCGGGCGCCTGTCACGGCAGCGGCCGGATTTCAGGCTTTCCGCGGTCCGATCGAAAATTTCTGGAAAATCTCGCCATTTCCCTGTTGCATTTGAAAAACGCTTGGGTCATATACCGCCCGTCGCCGCAACGCAGCGACCTTCGGCCACCGACTACCCCAGGCCGTCGACGATGAGCGGGTGTAGCTCAGGGGTAGAGCACAACCTTGCCAAGGTTGGGGTCGGGCGTTCGAATCGCCTCACCCGCTCCATTTCTTCCAAAAATGCGCAGAGTCTACTTTCGGTGATCGTGCCGACGCGTTTGCGTTGCGCATCGATGTGCGGTCGTGCGAACGTCGCGATTGCAGTTCGAGCGCTTTTCGAACTGCTATTTGGCCAACGGTCGTCGCAGTTCGTCGCCTGCATCATCTCCAGGCCGCAGCTCTCGCCGCTATCGATACGACTCGGCTGCGCGTCGTTCTGCGATGTTGGTCGCCGGGAGTTCGATGCCGCAAGCGGAAACATTGGTGGAAACCTCCAATTACGTCGCAGATGGGGAGCGATGAATTTGACTTTTGTCTCCTAGTATTTTCAATGCGTTGGCGACTCCGGCAGGAGGCCGAGCCACCGGAGATCCAAGGCATAAATTTTTAGGGGATGACTTAAATGTACCGCAAATACTTATTCGCAGCGTCGACCGCACTTCTGGCAACCGTCAGCGCGGCCCATGCGCAGGAATCGATTAAGCTGGGCATGGTTGCCGAACTTTCCGGACCAGGCGCGCCCGCCGGCACCAATTGGCGTGATGGCATCAAGATCGCAGCCGAGGAAATCAACGCCGAGGGCGGCATTCTCGGAAAGCAGGTCGAGGTCGGTGAATACGATACCCAGACCGATCCGCAGGTTTCGCGCGCCATGGTCCAGAAGGCGATCGACGACGGCGCCTATGCGATCCTCGGCACGATCTATTCCGGCTCGACGATGGTCAACATGCTGGTTGCGCAGCAGAACAGCATTCCCCAGTTCGTCGGCTCGGAGGCGCCGAGCATCGTGGAGAAGGGCAATCCGTTCGTCTTCCGCACGTCGTCCGGCGCGCAGAAGGGCGTTCCGGCGCTGACGAATTATTTCACTGACACGCTGAAGGCGAAGAAGGTGGGCGTGGCCTGGCTCAACAACGAGTTCGGCAAGGGTGGTCACGACGTCTTCGTTGAAGAAATGAAGAAGGTCGGCATCGAGGTCGTCATCGACGTCGCTTCGGAACAGGCGCAGACCGATTATGCCGCCGACGTTGCCAAGCTCAAGGAAGCCAACCCCGAGGCCGTCTTCGTCTACATGAACCAGGAAGAGTCCGCACGCTTCCTGATCGAGGCGAAGAAGCAGGGCTTGGCCATGCCGCTCGTCGGCGAAGTCACGTTGACCGAGGCCAAGGTCGTGGAACTGGCCGGGGCCGCGGCCGACGGCGCAATCGCCCACGTCGGCGTCACCGCGACTGCGACCGAAGTGCCTGGCATTGCGGCTTTCACGACGAAGTTCGAGGAGACTTTCAAGCGCAAGCCGACCCATGATGCCATCAAGGGCTATGTCGGTGCCTGGACGACCAAGTACGTCACCGAGATGGTGGGCGACCTCAACGGCGAGGCCTTCTCCGAAAAGATGCGCGGACTTTGCCTGACCGCGGCAGACTACCCGAAGATTCTGCTCGACACCTGCTGGGATGACAAGGGCGAGATGTCCCGTCCGAGCTTCATGGTCCAGGTCAAGGACGGCGCGCCGGTGGTCATCGGCACGGTTCCGGCCAACTGATCAACCCTCTCCCGCCGCGGCGAGCACGCTTGCCGCGGCCTTCGGAAGTAGACGCGATGTCCCAGTTCCTACAGGTCCTTCTGTCCGGTTTGGCGACCGGCTCCATCTACGCGCTTGTCGCGATCGGCTTTACCCTCGTCTGGCAAGCGGCGCAGACGGTGAATTTCGCCCAGGGCGAATTCGTCATGCTGCCGGCCTTCTTCGTGCTGGCAGGAATGAGCCTTTTCGGCTTGCCTTTCTGGACCGCATTGCTGTTCGGTCTCGCTGTTTCGGTCGTGGTGCTCGGGCTGATGTTCAAGAAGCTTGTCGCCGAGCCGATCCTGCCGCACGGGGGCATCACGCTGATTATTGCGACGATGGCCCTCGGCATCCTGCTGAAGGAAAGCGTGAAGGAATTCTACTCCGCGGAAGCACAGCCGTTCCCGTCGATCTTTCCGAACGACCCGATCAATGTCTTCGGTGCCGTCCTCTCGATGCAGGATATCCTCAATCTCGTGCTCTCGCTCGCGATTGTCGTGGCGCTGACGCTGTTCCTGAACCGGACGCGTACGGGCCGTTGCATGCAGGCCACCGCCCAGAATCCCGCCGTCGCCGAAATTCTGGGCGTCAACGTGAAGCGCATGATACTGTACGCCTTCCTGATCAACGCGGCGCTGGCAGCACTTGCCTCATTCCTGATCACACCGGTCTATCTGGCCAAATTTTCGAACGGCGAGACGCTTGGTCTGATCGCCTTCATCGCTGCCATAGTGGGGGGCTTTAATCAGATTCGCGGTGCGCTCGTGGGCGGCCTGCTTATCGGCGTTCTCGACAATCTCACCGCAGCCTATGTCACGGCCGAATATCGTGCGGCACTGCCGCTTGTCCTTCTGATCGGCATCATCCTCGTCAGGCCACAAGGGATCATGGGGACATCGGAAGGCAGGGCTGTCTGATGAACGGTCGCAGGCGCACTCTCTTCATTCTGGGACTTCTCGTCCTGGCCATCGCCGCTCCAATCGGGCAGGGCAACTACATCATCTACGTCCTGACCTCGTGGCTCGTTTTTGCCATCGCCGCCATGGGGCTCAACCTCACGCTCGGATATGCCGGCCAAATCTCATTGGCACAGGCTTCATTCATGGCGATCGGTGCCTATGTGACGTCGCTGCTGACGCTTGCGGGCTGGCACTGGATACTGACGCTGCCGCTCGCGCTCATAGCCTGTTTCGTCGTCGGCCTGCTGCTCGGTTATCCGGCGTTGCGGGTGAAGGGCCATTTCCTGGCCTTCGTCACGCTCGCCTTCAACACGCTGGTCTTCCTGGTGCTGCGAAACGAGGACTGGCTGACCGGCGGCTCCTACGGGCTCGTCGGCATGCCGCGGCCGGATTTCGGCCTGTTCTCGACGATGAAGCAGTTGCACTTCTACTACTTCACGCTGGGCGTAACCGTGCTGGCCGCGCTGGCAATGTGGGGCATCGTCCGCTCGCCGTGGGGACGTGCCTTCAAGGCGCTGCGGGAAAACCCCATCCGCGCCGAAAGCCTCGGCGTCGATACGCGGCGCATCACCCTGCTCGCCTTCGCCATCGGCTCGGCCTTCGGCGGGTTGGCCGGCACCCTGATTGCGCCGCTCGTGCAGTTCATCGAACCGGGATCGTTCGGACTTGCCCATTCGCTTCGCATCCTGTTGATGGTCGTGGTCGGCGGCTCCGGCTATTTCTTCGGACCATTCCTGGGCGCGGCCGTGGTGATCCTGCTGCCGGAGGTGCTGCGATTCACCGAGGGGTATTACCTGATCATCTACTCGGCGCTCGTCATCGTGATGCTGGTGTTCGTGCCTTCCGGATTGATCGGCGTGTGGGGGCGGTTGCGTGAAAAGTTCTGGCCTCGACACCAGGTTCGGGCCGACATGAAAGAGGGGGCGGGCCTGAAATGAACGCGCCAGTCCTATCCGTCCGCGGCATCAAGAAGAGCTTCGGCGGCATCACGGCCGTGAACGGTGTCTCGTTCGACGTGCACAAGGGGGAAATCCTTGGCCTGATCGGCCCGAACGGCTCGGGCAAGTCGACACTTTTCAACTGCATCCTCGGTCAACTCCCGCCGGATGGCGGCGACGTCGCGGTCAACGGCAAGAACGTTTCCGGGATGCGCGCCTCCGCGCTCAACAAGCTCGGCGTCGGCCGCACCTTCCAGCAGCTGTCGGTCTTTCCAAAAATGTCGGTGCTCGACAATGTCATCCTTGCCGGCCAGGAGCACCACGGCAGCATGCTGTCTCGCCTCTTCGGACCTGGTGATGCCGGCCTGACCGCCGAGGCCGAGAAGTTGATCGCCTTCTTCCGCCTTTCCCATCTCCGCGACACGCTGGCCGGTTCGCTGTCCTATGGCCAACAGAAGCTGGTCGATGCGGCGATGGCCTTCATGGCGGGGCCGAGCCTCGTGCTGCTCGATGAGCCGGCGGGCGGCGTGAACCTCACCATGCTCGCCGGTCTGAAGGAGCGTCTGACGGCCTACAACGCCGAACATGGCACGACCTTTGTCGTGATCGAGCACAATATGGAGTTCGTCATGAGCCTTTGCACCCGCATCATCGTGCTGGCCGAAGGCAGCATCATCGCGGAAGGCACGCCGGAGGAAATCCGCGCCAACCAGACCGTCATCGACGCCTACCTGGGGGGCTGACGATGCTTGAACTGAAGAACATCCACGGCGGTTACGGCAAGATCACCATCCTGAACGGCGTGTCGTTCTCGATCCCGAAAGGCTCCATCACCACGGTGATCGGGCCGAATGGGGCCGGTAAGTCCACCGTCTTCAAGGCGATCTTCGGCCTGCTCAACATCCAGTCCGGGCAGGTTCTGCTCGACGGAACGGACGTGACGAGGAGCACACCGCGGCAGATGATCGGCCATGGCGTCACCTACGTGCCGCAAGGGCGCAATGTGGTGCCTCAGCTGTCCGTCTACCACAACTTGGAACTCGGCGGCATCACCACACCGGATCAGGCGCAGGTGCGTCAGCGCATCGAGACGGTCATGGACCAGTTCCCGATGCTGCGGCAGTTTCGCGACCGCAAGGCGATCGAGCTGTCAGGTGGGCAGCAAAAGCAGCTCGAAGTGGCGCGCGCGCTGCTGCTTGATCCGAAGCTGATCCTGATCGACGAGCCGTCGATCGGCCTGTCGCCGAATCTCGTCCAGGAAGTCTTCCAGACGCTCATCCGCTTGCGTGATCGAGGCGTTACCATTCTGATGGTCGAGCAGAACGCCAAGTCGGCGCTGGCGATGTCCGACTACGGTCTGGTCCTGGAACTCGGGCAGACGCGCATGCACGACAAGGCGGCAAAGCTACTTGCCGATCCGCGTGTAGGACAGCTTTTCCTTGGTGGCCACGTCGGCGGGGACGCTGCCGAGAACTGAACTACGGCGGATGCCAGGCAGGTGCGAGCGAGCCGGACGGCCTCTGGTGGGCGGATGTGTTTGCCCCGGCCTTTGGGCTCCCAGAGACGGCGATGGTGTGCGCCACGAGGTAGGGGGCGAGGCTTCTTGGATCCGTTGTTCCGCGTCGATTGCTGCATCGAATGTCGGGCCGTGGCGCGCTCGTGACCGGCATAGCCAGTGAAAATAGTTTCCGGCGGTGGGCGTTGAATTCGCAGCCAATGTGTGTATTTCTTTTGTCGACACAGAGTTTGACAAATGAATGAAAAACTGGCGACACCAAACCTGGAACGCAAGCGCGGATCTGGCGTAAAACTTGTCTACGACATCTTGCGCGACGAGATCCTCGATCTCGTGCTGGCGCCCGGCAGCCCGATTGACGAGGTGCAGTTGGCGGAGCGCTTCGAGATGTCACGCACGCCGATTCGCGAGGCGCTGGTGCGCCTGGCGGGCGAGGGGCTGATCGATACGCTGCCCAACCGTTCGACCATGGTGTCGAACATCGACTTTCTCAATATGCACACCTTCTTCGATGCGCTGGTGTTGATGTACCGGGTCACGACGCGGCTGGCGGCACAATACCATCGCCCGGAGGACCTAGTCGTGATTCGCGGCTTCCACGAGGAATATGCCGCGGCGGTCGAGGCGAGGGATGCGCTGGCGATGATCGCCACCAATGCCGCCTTCCACTCGGCCATCGCCGATGCGGGCCGCAATCCCTATTTCACGAGCCTGTTCCGTCGGCTGCTGGATGAGGGGCGGCGGATCCTGCGCCTCTACTACCAGTCCTACGAAGAGCAATTTCCGCAGCGCTTCATTGACGAGCATGCCGAGATGATTGCGGTGATCGCGGCGCGTGACATGGAGGCCGCCGACCGCCTGGCGAAGGCGCATGCGGACCAGATCGTCTCTCAAATTCAGAAGCTTTTTACCCGCAAGGAACGGCTGAACATCACGCTCTGATGTTTTGTGCATTTCTTGTCGACAAATAAAATACAAGTGCTATTATCCCTGTCGAAGGCGATGAGACGCCGACGCCGTTGGCGCGCCAAAGTTGCCCGATCGACAGCCTAAAGAGGAGTTTACAATGAAGACCGAGATTTTTTCCGGCGTGATCCCCGCGCTGATGACCCCTTGCAAGGAAGACCGCACCCCCGACTTCGACGCGCTCGTCCGCAAGGGCAAGGAACTGATCGAAAAGGGCATGTCGGCCGTCGTCTATTGCGGCTCCATGGGTGACTGGCCGCTGCTGACCGATGCGCAGCGCATGGAAGGCGTCGAGCGCCTGGTGAAGGCCGGCGTTCCGGTCGTCGTCGGCACCGGTGCCGTCAACACCGCCACAGCCGTGGCCCACGCCGCGCACGCCCAGAAGGTCGGCGCGCAGGGCCTCATGGTCATCCCGCGCATCCTGTCGCGCGCTTCGATCGTCTCCGCCCAGAAGGACCATTTCAAGGCGATCCTGGCGGCCGCTCCGGACCTTCCGGCGGTCATCTACAACAGCCCTTACTACGGTTACGCCACCCGCGCCGACCTGTTCTTTGCGCTGCGCGAAGAGCACCCGAACCTCATCGGCTTCAAGGAATTCGGCGGTGCGGCGGACATGCGCTATGCGGCCGAGCACATCACCAGCCGCGATGACAACGTCATCCTGATGGTCGGCGTCGACACCTGCGTGTTCCAGGGCTTCGTCAATTGCGGCGCGGTCGGTGCGATCACCGGCATCGGCGTCGTGCTGCCGAAGGAAGTCCTGCACATGTGCAACCTGGCACGCGCCGCGGCCGCCGGCGACGTGGAAGCCCGCCAGCGCGCGCTGGAGCTGGAACAGGCGCTCGCCGTCCTCTCTTCCTTCGACGAAGGTCCGGACCTGGTCCTCTACTTCAAGCACATGATGGTGCTGAAGGGCGACAAGGAATACACGTTGCACTTCAACGCGACCGACGCTCTCTCCGAGAGCCAGCGCGGTTATGTCGAAGCCCAGCTCAAGCTGTTCGAAACCTGGTACGCCGAGTGGAGCAAGCTCCCGGGCGCAGTCGAGAAGTACAAGCCCTGAACTGGGGCCACCTATCCTTTGCAAGAAGGCTCTCCCTCGGGAGGGCCTTTTTTCGTTCTGGAGGAGACGGAGAAGGCGGTCGCGAAGGTACAAAAAAACCCGGCCTGGACGATGCCTAGGCCGGGGTCAATTGTGGCGACGGCGCAAATCCTGCGCCGGCTACTTAGGCAATGGCGTCAAGCCCGAGCGCCAGGAGGCGGTCGAGTTGCTCCACCTCGGCGCCGGTCAAGGTGATGCCCTCAGCCTGCGATTTTGCGCGCGCGACATAGCGGCGCTGCGAGGGCAAGCGGGCACCCTGGCCAACGATTGCCTCGAACAGCACCTCGGCGCGGGCGAATGGATCGCCGGCACGGCCTGCGGCGAAAGCCTCCGGCGAGAAGGCGAGGATCAGTTCGCCGTGGAAGGGGGACAGCGTCGTCGTGCCGAGGTAGTCCAGCACTTCCGGGCTGGTCAGGTCGCCGATCATGATGCCGGCAAGCAGTTCAACCATCGTGCCGATGGCCGAGCCCTTGTGGCCGCCGAACGGCAGCATGGCGCCGGCGAGCGCCGCTTCCGGATCGTTCGTCGGCTTGCCTTCCGCGTCGATCGCCCAGCCGTCGGGAAGCTGCTTGCCTGCCCGCCGGTGCAACTCGATCTCACCGCGCGCGGCCACCGAGGTGGCAAAGTCGAAGACGTAGGGCGACTTGCCCGGACGCGGCCAGCCGAATGCGAACGGATTGGTCCCGAGCAGCGGCTTGTTGCCGCCGGTCGGCGCGACGGTCGCATAGCTCGGGCACATGACGAGCCCAGCAAGGCCCTGGGCCGTTACCGCCTCGACCTCCGGCCAGAGAGCCGAGAAATGCGTGCAGTCGTTGATGACGAGAGCCGCCAGGCCGCAGGCGCGGGCGCGCTCTGCCAGGGCCGGCACGCCGAGCTCGACCGCCGGATTGGCAAAGCCGCCCTTCGCGTCCACCTTGACGATGGCCGAGCCTTCCGTCACCGTCAGTTCCGGCACCGCATCCGGCTTGACCTTGCCCGCCTTGACCGTGCGCAGGGCGCCCTCGATCCTGTAGATGCCGTGCGATTTGCAGGCATCGCGCTCCCCGGCGACAATCACCCGGGCGACCGCACCCGCCTGAACCTCGTTGAGCCCGCCCTTGCGGAAGATCTCTTCGACGCGCTTGGTCAGGGCCTCGATTGTGAGGATGGTGTCTTGGCTCATTACAGCTTCCTTTCGTGCGTCATGCGGTGTGGCTGTCGCTTGATCGGAAGTGCGCGGCACTGCCGAGACAAGCGTTGCAATCATGTGGACATGTTGTATGCATGATGGGGTGAAAGATGCAAGTGCCGGGCCAGCGTGCCGGTTAGTCCCCCATCCCCTGGCCGAGGCACAAGACACGAAGGATCCCAAGACATGCCTTATACCCCCAACGGCAAACACCTGATCGCTGGCGAATGGGTCGCCGGTGAACAGACCTTTACCTCCGCTCCGGCGCATGGTCCAGCACATCGCTTCTCTGTCGGAACCGTTGAACTGGTCGACCGCGCCTGCCAGGCTGCCGAACAGGCTTTCTGGAGCTACGCCGCCACCTCGCGGGAAGCGCGCGCTGCGTTCCTCGATGCCATTGCCGAGGAAATCGAGGCCCGCGCCGAGGCAATCACTGAAATCGGCACCCAGGAAACCGGCCTGCCGGAGGCGCGGCTGCAGGGTGAACGCGGGCGCACCGTCGGCCAGTTGAAGCTTTTCGCCGAGCATATTCGCAAGGGCGACTACCTCGATCGCCGGCGCGCACCGGCGCAGCCCGACCGGCAGCCGGCACCGCGGCCGGAGATCCTGATGGTGCAGCGCCCGATCGGGCCGGTGGCCGTCTTTGGTGCCTCCAATTTCCCGCTCGCCTTCTCGACGGCCGGTGGCGACACGGCGGCGGCTCTCGCGGCCGGCTGCCCGGTCGTGGTCAAGGGACATTCGGCCCATCCCGGCACCGGCGAGATCGTCGCCGAAGCGGTCCTTGCGGCAATCGAAAAGACAGGCATGCCGAAGGGGGTCTTCTCGCTGATCCAGGGCGGCAAGCGCGACGTGGGTCACGCACTGGTGCAGCATCCGAAGATCAAGGCCGTGGGCTTTACCGGCAGCCTCGCCGGTGGGCGCGCGCTGTTCGACCTGTGTGCCGCACGGCCCGAGCCGATCCCCTTCTTTGGCGAGCTCGGCAGCGTCAACCCCATGTTCATTTTGCCGCATGCCGTTGCCGCGCGCGCTGAATCGCTGGGGCAGGGTTGGTCGGCCTCGCTGTCCATGGGTGCTGGCCAGTTCTGCACCAACCCCGGCATTGCCGTAGTGATCGATGGCCCCGATGCCGACCGTTTCGTCGACGCGACGAAGGCTGCGCTTGCGCAGGTGGCTCCGCAAACGATGTTGACCGACGGCATCGCCTCGGCCTACCGCGAGGGACAGGAGCGGCTTCTGGCGAGCAATTCGGTGCAGGCGACGCTGGTGACGCGCTCCGAGGGACGCCAGGCGTCTCCCAACCTGTTCGAGACGAAGGGGTCTGACTTCCTGGCTGATCATGGTCTGGGCCAGGAAGTCTTCGGTCCGCTCGGCCTTGTCGTGCGGGTGAACTCGATCGACGAGATGCTTCGCCTTGCCGGCTCCTTCGAGGGACAACTGACGGCGACCCTGCACATGGACGACGCGGATGTGGACGCGGCCCGCCGTTTGCGGCCCGTGCTCGAGCACAAGGCCGGCCGCGTGCTGGTCAATGGCTTTCCGACGGGCGTCGAAGTGGTGGACTCCATGGTCCATGGCGGCCCTTATCCGGCCAGCACCAACTTCGGAGCGACCAGCGTTGGCACCATGTCGATCCGCCGTTTCCTCCGCCCGGTTGCCTACCAGAACATGCCGGCTGAAATTTTGCCTGAAGACCTCTTGGCCTGACGGCCAATAAGGCCTAGTAACCCTCCGGCTCTGCCGCGATGGATGAATGACGGTGTCCATGGAATGCATTTGGCGTTCCATGGCGCTTTTCCGGTGCAAGGAAAGTGGTTGGAATATCAACCACCTGCATTCAAAATGTATACAACAAGTATTTTTTATGTTGATTTTTAAGGCGCCATTATGATTATGGCGCCTTTCTGGCACCCATAATTGCCTATGAAGGGAGAGACGTATGAAACTTTCAACCGTGATGGCTGGCCTCGTGGCCGCAACCTGCATGGTCTCCGCGGCTAAGGCCGACAAGCTGGACGATGTCATTTCCTCGGGCACGCTGCGTTGCGCCGTGGTGCTCGACTTCCCGCCGATGGGCTCGCGCGACGAGAGCAACAACCCGATCGGCTTCGACGTCGACTACTGCAACGACCTTGCCAAGTCGCTGGGCGTGACCGCCGAAATCGTCGAGACGCCTTTCCCCGAGCGCATTCCGGCGCTGATGTCCGGCCGCGTCGACGTCGGCGTCGCCTCGACCTCTGACACGCTGGATCGCGCCAAGACCGTCGGCATGACCATCCCGTACTACGCCTTCGAGAACTCGGTCGTTGCCAGCGAGAAGGCTGACTTCACCACTTGGGAAGGCATGAAGGGCAAGGTCGTCGGCGCCACCGCCGGTACCTATGAAGCGATCTGGCTGGAAGGGCAGGTCAAGGCTTGGGGCGAGGGCGAGTTCCGTCCCTACCAGACCCAGGCCGACGTCTTCCTCGCACTGAGCCAGGGCCAGCTGGATGCCACCGTCTCGACCACCGAAGTGGCGAATGCCAACGTGAAGTCCGGCAAGTTCCCGGGCATCAAGATCGTCGACAAGGCGCCGATGGTACCGGACTACGTGGCCCTCTTCACCAACCGCGAAGAGTACGGCTTCATCAACTACCTGAACCTGTTCATCAACCAGCAGGTTCGCAGCGGTCGTTACGCCGAACTCTACAAGAAGTGGGTTGGCGAGGGCGAGCCGGCCAACCTGTCGGTAAACGGCGTCTATCGCTAAGCTGACCGTTCGCTGGCGGCGCGGGGGACAGTCCCTCGCGCCGCTGCTCCTTTCCAAGAGGTGAGACGGTAATGTTCAGCTACACCTTTCAATGGAAGCAGGCGTTCAAGGCGCTGCCGCAGATGCTCGACGGCGCCCTGGTGACGCTGCAGATTGCGCTGCTCTCCATGGCCATCGGCCTGGTGATCGCCATCGCTCTGACGCTGTTCCGTCGGTCGGGCAATCGCATCCTCAGCGGTTTCGCCACCGCCTGGGTCGAGGTCGCGCGCAACACGCCCGCACTGTTCCAGATCTACATGGCCCATTTCGGGCTTGGCAATTTCGGCATCCACCTGAGCCCCTTCACGTCGCTCCTGGTCGGCATCGCCTTCAATAATGCCGGCTACCTGGCGGAAAACTTCCGCGGCGCGCTCAAGGCAATCCCCGACACCCAGACGCGCGCGGGCCGGTCGCTCGGCATGAGCTCGCTGCAGGCGTTTCGGCTGATCGTCATGCCGCAGATGCTGCGCATCGCCTTCCTGCCGGTCACCAACCAGATGGTCTGGGCGATCCTGATGACCTCGCTTGGCGTCACCGTCGGCATGAACACCGATCTCGCCGGCGTCACGCAGGACCTGAACGCCCGTACGTTCCGCACCTTCGAGTTCTTCGCTTTGGCCGCGGTGATCTACTACGTCATCGCCAAGGCCGTCACGCTGGGCGCCCGGGCGTTTGCCTCGCGCATGTTCCGCTACTAAGGAGAGGTGAGTGATGTTTGATACTGCCCTCACCTGGGGTGACCTGGCCTTCCTCGCGCAGGGCGCGGGGATGACGCTGGCGGTCACCGCCATCTCGGTCGCCGCCGGCACTGTGCTCGGGGTCCTATGCGGGGTGATCCGCTTCCAGTTCGGGCCTTACTGGTCCGCACCGTTGACCTTCGTGCTCGACGTGTTCCGATCCGTGCCGCTGCTGATCCAGCTCGTGCTCGGCAATGCCTTCCAGTCGATCGCCAAGCTCGGCTGGCCTCCGTTCACGACCTCCTGCGTGGTGCTGTCGCTCTATACGGCCGCCTACTGCACCGAGATCGTCCGCGGCGGCATGTCGTCGGTGCCGGTGACCACCCGGCGCGCGGCCCGCTCGCTCGGCATGACCTGGTGGCAGGACATGCGCTACATCGTGGCGCCGCTCGCCACCCGCGTCTCGCTGCCGGCCTGGATCGGCCTGGCGCTCAGCGTGATGAAGGACTCCGCGCTCGTGCTCTGGCTCGGCCTGATCGAGCTGCTGCGCGCCTCGCAGATCCTCGTCACCCGCCTGCAGGAGCCGCTGTTCATCCTGCTGATCTGCGGCGCCATCTACTTCATCATCAGCTTCCCCATCGCCCGGCTCGGCGGGTATCTCGAGAAACGGTGGTCTCCCAATGATTGAGATTGAAAACGTCCGCAAATCCTTCGGCGAGCTGGAGGTTCTGAAGGGAATCAACCTGACCGTCAACAAGGGCGAAGTGCTGACCGTCATCGGCGGCTCCGGCTCCGGCAAGTCGACGCTGCTCACCTGCATCAACGGCCTGGAGCCGATCGATGCCGGCCGGATCGTCATCGACGGCACCGACGTTCATGCCAAGGGCACCGACCTGAACAAGCTGCGCCAGAAGGTGGGCATCGTGTTCCAGCAGTGGAACGCCTTCCCGCATCTGACCGTGCTCGAAAACGTCATGCTCGCGCCGCGCAAGGTCCTCGGTCTGTCGAAGGCCGAGGCTGAGGCCGTCGCCGTCCGGCAGTTGACCCATGTCGGTCTCGCCGAAAAGCTGTCGGTCTATCCGAACCGCATGTCGGGCGGCCAGCAGCAACGCATGGCGATTGCCCGGGCGCTGGCCATGTCGCCGGAATACATGCTGTTCGACGAAGTGACCTCGGCGCTCGACCCGATGCTGGTCGGCGAGGTTCTCGATACGCTGCGGATGCTGGCATCCGAAGGCATGACGATGATCTGCGTCACCCACGAGATGAAGTTCGCGCGCGAGGTTTCCGACCGCGTCGCCTTCTTCCATCAGGGTATCATGGCCGAGATTGCTCCGCCGGAGCAGTTGTTCGACGCGCCGCAGCACGCCGAGACAAAGAAGTTCCTGGCTGCGACGCATTGAGGGCATGATGAAAGAGCAGGGTCAGGCCGATGTGATCGTCATCGGCGCGGGTGTCGTTGGCCTTTCCGCGGCAATCGCCGCGCAGGCGCGGGGGTTGTCGGTCGTCGTCCTGGATCGCGAAGGCCCCGCGGCCGGCGCCTCGGCGGGCAATGCCGGAGCCTTCGCGTTCACCGATATCCTGCCGCTCGCCTCGCCGGGCATCCTGATGAAGGCGCCGAAGTGGCTGCTCGACCCGCTCGGGCCGCTGACGGTGCCGCCTTCCTATGCTCTGCAGATCGCACCCTGGATGTTCCGCTTCTGGCGGGCCTGTGCACCTGGGCGCGTCGCGGCCTCGACCAAGGCGCAGACGGCGCTGATGGATCTGTCGAAGGCGGAGCTGGAGCCCTTCCTGCAGCAGACCGGCACCCTGCCGATGCTGCGCAAGGAGGGCAACCTCCAAGTCTATGAGAGCGAGGCCGAACTCAAGGCCTCGTTGCCCGGCTGGAAGGCACGGGCCGAGCACGGGATCGAGTTCCGCCACATGAAGGTGGAGGAAATGGCTGTGATCCAGCCTGGCCTCGCGCCGCGCTTCACCCATGGGACCTTCACGCCGGGCTGGTACTCGATTGCCGATCCGAAGCTCTTCACGCTCGCACTTGCCGATCATTTCCGCGCCATGGGCGGCGTGATCGAGCGGGCAGGCGTAACGGCCCTGCGCCCGGTCGCGGACAGAGTTGAAATCCAGACGGACGACGGCGGCACGCGCCGGGCAGCGAAGGTGGTGCTGTCGGCAGGTGCGTTCTCGCACAAGATCGCCAAGTCGCTCGGCGAGAGCATCCCGCTGGAGACCGAGCGCGGCTACAACACCACGCTTCCCGCCGACGCCTTCGACCTGCGCACGCAGGTCACCTTCGGCGGCCACGGTTTCGTCGTCACGCGCCTGTCGACCGGTATCCGCGTCGGCGGTGCGGTGGAACTTGGGGGCCTGAAGCTGCCGCCGAACTTCCGCCGGTCCGAGGCGATGCTCAAGAAGGCGCAGGCGTTCCTGCCCGGGCTGAAGCCGCAGGGCGGCGAGCAATGGATGGGCTTCCGCCCCTCGATGCCTGACAGCCTGCCGGCTATCGGCCGCGCCCGGGCAACGCCAAGCGTGATCTTCGCCTTCGGGCACGGCCATCTTGGCCTGACCCAATCGGCGGGCACGGCGCGGATTGTCGCCGACCTGTTGACCGATCAGGCCCCCGCCATCGACCTTGCTTCTTTCTCGCCTCAACGTTTCTGAGAGAGGGACCCCCGAATGAATTCGCAGACGCCCGCCCAAAGCATTCTTGGCGGCGTGGCCGAAGGCCCCGTCGTGGTATCAGCGGAAGCATTGAGCTTCTGGGGTGGGGTTGACCCGGCGACCGGCTCCGTCATCGACGTCCATCATCCTCTGCATGGCCAGTGTCTGACCGGCGGCATCCTGATGATGCCGTCGAGCCGTGGCTCCTGTACCGGATCGGGCGTGCTGCTCGACCTCGTGCTCACCGGACGGGCGCCGGCCGCGCTGGTGTTCTCCGAGGCCGAGGACGTGTTGACCCTTGGCGCGCTGATCGCATCGGAAATGTTCGGCAAGCCGCTGCCGGTCCTGCGTCTTTCGCCGGACGCTTTTGCGGCGTTGTCGCGCGCATCGACGGCGCGGATCAGCAATGGCATGATCGAGGCCGAAGGCCTGACGATTCCGGTCAGCCCGCCGGGCGCCGCGGCGCTCGACCTGACCGAAGACGACCGCGCGATGCTCGAAGGGAGGCAGGGCGTGGCGGTCCAGCAGGCGATGCGCATCATCTGCGCCATGGCGGCGCAGCAGGGCGCGCGCAGCCTCGTGGACGTAACGCAGGGCCATATTGACGGCTGCATCTACGCCAGTCCCGCGAACCTGACCTTTGCCGAGAAGATGGCCGACATGGGTGCACAGGTCCGTGTGCCGACGACGATGAATGCCATTTCCGTCGATCGCGCCAACTGGCAGGCGCAGGGTGTTCCGCATGCGTTCGGCGATCCGGCGGCGCGCCTTGCCGATGCCTATGTGCGCATGGGGTGTCGGCCGACCTTCACCTGTTCGCCCTATCTGCTCGACAGCGCACCGCAAGCGGGCGAATCGATCGCCTGGGCCGAATCCAATGCGGTGATCTTCGCCAATACCGTGCTCGGCGCGCGCACGGCGAAGCACCCCGATTTCCTCGATCTCTGCATTGCGCTGACCGGGCGGGCGCCGCTGTCGGGCGTCTATCTCGACGAGCACCGCAAGGCGCAGCGCGTCATCGACGTGGAGTTGCCGGAGGGCGTGGACGATGCATTCTGGCCGCTGATCGGCTATCTCGCTGGCCGGGCTGCTCCGGACCGGATCCCGCTGTTGCGCGGGCTTGCTTCCGCGCAGCCGTCGCGGGACGACCTCAAGGCACTTTGCGCCGCCTTCGGCACCACCTCCGCCGCGCCGATGCTGCATGTCGAGGGCGTGACGCCGGAGGCCGAGGGTGCGGTGGCCGACAATGCCGACCGCGTGACCATCAGTCGTTCCGATATGGCAGCCGCCTGGAGGCTCTTGAACGAGGGGCCTGAAGAGGTAGAGCTTGTCGCCATCGGCAGCCCGCATGCTTCGCTGGAGGAATGCCGCGCGCTGGCCGATGTGCTTGCCGGCAAAAGATGCCACGCGGGCGTCGCGGTGATCGTCACGGCCGGAAACCAGGTCATCGCCGATGCGAAGCGCGACGGCACCTTCGCCCGACTGCAGGACTGCGGCGTACAGGTGTTGCCCGATCTCTGCTGGTGCTCGATCTCCGAACCGGTGTTTCCGACGCGCACCAAAGCGGTGATGACCAATTCGGGCAAATACGCCCATTATGGCCCCGGCCTTTCCGGCCGCGCGGTGCGGTTTGGCAGCCTTGCTGACTGTGTGGTGGCCGCCCAATCCGGCAAGGTCCCCGTCAGGCTGCCGGAATGGCTGGCCTGACGCCAACCTGGTCAAACGACGCATAAAGCGCGTCGCGGTGTTTCAGATCCGCCAGACGCGCTTTCGTTCTTGCTTTTCACGTGTCCCGTTTCGCGGCCCTGGGGCTGCTCGAGAGATCGCCTCGCGACCGCTATGCGGCGCCGCGCCTTAGCCGCGCGGCGCCGCACAAAGTGGATTACTGCTTGCGTGGCCAGGTGTCGGCGAGGCGGTAGCCGGTCGGCCACGGATCGTCCGGATCGAGCATCACCTGGCTGGTGCCGGTGATCCAGGCCCGGCCGGAGATTTCCGGCACGATCGCCGGGCGGCCGCCGACGGTGGTCTCGCCGACGATGCGGCAGTCGAAGCGCGAATCGATGATCGAATAGCCCGAGAAGCCCTGGCCGACCTTGATCTGGCCGCGGGCATGCAGCACGGCCATCCGCGCCGAGCAGCCGGTGCCGGTCGGCGAACGGTCGAGCTTTGCAGGCTGGATGACGACGGTGTTGCGGCCATGCAGTGCGCCATCGCGTTCCTCCACGGGCAGCGTCAGCTGGCAAAAGGAGATGTGGCTCCACTCCGGATTTTCCGGATGGGTGAAGCCGAGCTGCTCGTTGGCGGCCTTGGTGATGCGGATGCCGGTCTCGGCCAGCTCGCGGGCTTCGTCCGGCGTTACGGAGAAACCAAGCGCGCGGGCATCGGTGATCACGAAACTGTCGCCGCCATAGGCCGTGTCGACCGTCAGCGTCCCAAGACCTTCCACCTCAAGCTTTGCATCGAGCTTGTCGGCAAAGGACGGTACGTTGGTGACCGTGATCCGCTCCGCCTTGCCGTTGCGGCAGGTGGCGACCACGTCCACCAATCCGCCCGGCGCTTCCAGCACCATGCGCGTTTCCGGCTCGACCATCGGCACGATGCCGCTGTCGAGCAGCACCGTCGACACGCAGATCGAATTCGAACCGGACATCGGCGGCGTGTCCTCCGGCTCCATGATGATGAAGCCCATCGTCGCGCGCGGGTCCTTCGGCGGCACCAGCAGGTTGATGTGACGGAAGACGCCGCCGCGCGGCTCGTTCAGCACGAAGTTGCGCAGGCCCTGGTCCTCCGCGATGAACCGGCGCTGCTCCCACACGGTCTTGCCGGGCGGTGGTGCGACGCCGCCGACGATGACGTCGCCGACTTCGCCTTCGGCGTGACAGGAAACGATGTGGATGACCTTGCTACTGCGCATACCTCATACTCCCTCATTGCGGCGCGCCCCAACTTCACATGCATCTTTCATGAGATCGGTGACGCTCTTGAGATTCGTGCCGGCTCGGCCGATCGTCTGTCCGGGCCAGCGGAAATCACTCATAGAAATATTGGATCCAATATACAATATGAAAAGAAGCAAAACCTCCGGCCGCCTGCGCTCTGTTGCCCGCGTGCCGGATTGGACCTATGACCGAACAGCGGCAGCCGCAGACGCTGCCCGTTCGCAAACCGGGATTTTGACACATGAAGCTCGATGCCGTCGATGTCAGGCAAGCCGCGTCAGCGGCCGATATCGTCTATGAGGCGCTGCGCAAGGCCATCGTTGAGGGCGATCTCGGCGAAGGCGAGAATCTCCGGCAGGACCAGATCGCGCAGATGTTCAACACAAGCCGCATCCCCGTGCGCGAGGCATTGTCCCGGCTCGAACAACAGGGCCTGATTACGACGCAACGCTACAAGGGCGCAGTGGTCGCCGGCCTGTCGATCGAGGAAATCGAGGAGATCTTCGAATTCCGTGCCATGCTCGAGGCAGAGGTCATGCGTCTGGCCGTGCCCAACATGGATCGGCGGATGCTCGACATCGCTCGGGCCTATTGCGAGGAGTTCGGGCGGGAGCCCGACCCCGGCAAATGGGGCGAGACCAACCGCCTGTTTCACTACAGCCTCTACGAGGCCGCCGGCCGGCCCTACTATCTGCAGATTGTCCGTGGCTCGCTTGATCGCATTGATCGGTATCTGCGGGCACAGCTCACTTTGACCGACGGCGTGCAGCGGGCCAAGCGCGAGCATGAGGCGATCCTCGAGGCATGCGCTGCGGGGGATGCCGAACTTGCCTCCCGACTGACGCGCGACCACGTGCTGGATGCCGGGCGCTCGCTCGTCATCTTTCTGCGCGGGGAGAGGGCCTGACCGGAGTGCCCCAGCTTCGACTACTTCAGGCCGTTCGCCGCGCCGACGAAATCCGACAGCATCGGCACGTAGTCGTCGCCGCGGCCGGCGTTGACGGCGAGGGCGAATGAATTGCGCACGGCCGCTCCGACGGGATTGGCAACGCCCTCGGCGTTGGCGAAGGCGGCCAGATAGCTCATGTCCTTGAAACCGTTGCGGATCGCAAACTTGTGCGCGTTCGGGTCGCGCTCCAGAACCCAGCGGAAGAAAGTCTGGTAGAAACCGCAATCCATCCGTCCGCCACGGATGACGCTGTCGAAGGTTTCCGGCGTCAGCCCCGCCTTGCGGCCAAGCATGAGGGCTTCCGAATAGAGCGCGGCATAGCCCATCGACAGGAAATTGTTCAGAAGTTTCATCGTGTGGCCGGTGCCCGTCGGTCCGGTATGGATGACGCGGCCGGCGAAACAGTCGAGGATCGGACGGACCCGGGCAACGTCGGCATCGGTCCCACCGACCATCACGTCAAGCGTGCCGGCGGCGGCATCGGCCGGCGTGCGGCCAAGCGGCGCGTCGATGAGCGTAGTCCCCTTCACTGCGAGCCTTGCTGCAAGCGACGTGGTCACGGACGGGTCCGAGGTGGAGCAATCGATGATCGTGAGAGGGCGGCCGGCAGCGGCAATGCCCTCGTCCCCCTCGACGACCGCCAGCACTTCGGGCGATCCGGTCACGCAAAGAACGATGGTGTCGCAGTGTTCCGCCATCTCGCGCGGCGACTTCGCCTCGGTCGCTCCCTTCGCGACCAGGGCCTCGAGCGGCGCGCGGTTGCGATGCGCCATGCCCACCAGCGGATAACCTTTGGCCAGAATGTTTGCCGCCATGCCCTGACCCATGAACCCAAGTCCGATGAAGCCCACTGCCTGCGTTGTCATGGTCGTCTTCCTTTGCCGTCCGGGGTACCGCCAGCATAGCAGCCTGTGTAGCCGAAGCGTAGGATTGATGCGCACCTCGACGATGCCAGCGCGCTACGGCAGCAGCGGGTTACGACTTCATTGAGATGCTGGCGGAACTGCTTCCGGCGGTCAGCGCGACAGTTCCTTCGTCGCCGATTGCAACCCGGCAAGGGTCAGGGGGAACATGCGGCCGTGCATCAGGCGGCCGATCAGGTCGGTCGACTGGGTGTAGCGCCAGTGCTCCTGGTGCACCGGATTGAGCCAGATCGCCCGGGGGAAATGCTCGGTGATGCGGGTCAGCCAGACCGCGCCGGCCTCCTTGTTCCAGTGCTCGACGGAGCCGCCTGGATGGGTGATCTCATACGGGCTCATTGCCGCATCGCCGACGAAGATCACGCGATAGTCGTTGCCGTAGGTGCGGATCAGCTCAAGCGTCGGCGTGACGTCGGTGCGCCGGCGGCGGCTGTCTTTCCAGACGCCTTCGTAGACGCAGTTGTGAAAGTAGAAATGCTCCAGGTGCCGGAACTCGGCACGTGCCGCCGAGAAGAGCTCCTCGACGGTGCGGACATGCGATTCCATCGAGCCGCCGGCGTCGAAGAACATCAGCAGCTTCACCGCATTGCGCCGCTCGGGCCGGGTGACGACGTCGATGTAGCCGTGCTGGGCGGTGGAGTGGATCGTGCCGGGCAGGTCGAGTTCGTCCACGGCACCCTCGCGCACCCAGCGCCGCAGCCGTTTCAGCGCGACCTTGATGTTGCGGGTGCCGAGTTCAACGCTGTCGTCGTAGTCCTTGAATTCGCGCCGGTCCCAGACTTTGACGGCCCGGCGGTGCCGGGAGGCGTGGCCGATGCGAACGCCTTCCGGATTGTAGCCGAACGCGCCGAAAGGAGAGGTGCCGGCCGTGCCGATCCACTTCGAGCCGCCCTGGTGGCGTCCCTTCTGCTCGGCTAGGCGCTGGCGCAGGGTCTCCATGAGCTTGTCGAAGCCGCCGAGGCTCTCGATCAGGCGTTTCTCCTCATCCGTGAGGTATCGCTCGGCCAGCTTTTGCAACCACGCTTCGGGAATTCTCGCGTCGATTCTGTCAAGTGCCGCGCCCGACACGGCTTCGAGCCCCTTGAAGGTCTCGGCAAAGACCCGGTCGAACCGGTCGATGAAGCGTTCGTCCTTCACCAGCGCGCTGCGGGCAAGATAGTAGAAGGCCTCGACGTCGAAGTCGGCAATGCCTGCTTCCATGCCTTCCAGCAGCGACAGGAACTCCCGCAGGGTGACGGGAACCTTCGCGGTCCTCAGCGCGAGGAAGAACGGGATGAACATGGCGGTCAGAGGTTCTTCTGGTAGATGATGAACGGCGTCTTGTCGGCGATGCGGTCATAGAGACGGCGCGCGGTCGCGTTGAATTCCTGTGTCATCCAGTAGACTTCCGGCGTGCCCGCATCGGCAGCCTTCGCATAGACCGCCTCGATCAGCGCCTTGCCGATGCCGGTGCCGCGCACTTCCGGATCGGCGTAGAGATCCTGCAGGTAGCAGACATTGTTGGTCGTCCAGCACGAGCGATGGAAGAGATAGTGGGCGAGGCCGACAGGCTTGCCGTCGAGGACGGCCAGCAGGCCGGCGAACTCGTTGGCGCCGCCACCGGTCAGCCGTGCGAAGGTCGATCGGTAGATTTCTTCCGGGAGCACGGTCTCGTAGAAGGCGAGGTAGGCCGTCCACAAACGGCGCCACGCGGCCTCGTCGTCAGCTGCAACAGGTCTGATCACGAGGCCGGTCATCTGCTTATCCTTCCTTGCCAATCTTCTCCAGATCATACGGTGTTGTCTGGTACATCTCGTTGATCCAGTTGCCGAACAGCAGATGCGCATGGCTGCGCCAGCGGTTCAAGGGGGGGATCGCCGGGTCGTTGTGCGGGAAATAGTTCCTCGGCATCTTGATCGGTACGCCGGCGTTCACATCACGGAAATACTCGTCGGCAAGTGAGGTTGAATCGTATTCGACGTGATTGAAGACGTAGAGCCGCTTGCCGGCCTTCTCCTGCACGTAACAGACGCCCGTCTCGTCCGATTCCATCAGGATCTCGAGGCCCGGTCGCTGGCGGATGTCTTCGGAGCGCACCTCGGTCCAGCGCGAGACGGGGATCTGGAAATCGTCCGAAAATCCGTTGAGGAAGACGGAGGAGGGATTGCGATTGTGATGGCGGAAGACACCGAATGCCTTTTCGTCGAGCGTAAACTTCGGCACGCCGTGAAAGTGATAGATCGCCGCCATCGCGCCCCAGCAGACATTCAGCGTCGAATGGACGTTCGTCTCGGTCCAGTCGAAGATCTGCTTCATCTCGTCCCAGTAGGTGACATCCTCGTAGTCGAGCGTCTCGATCGGCGCACCGGTGATGATGAAGCCGTCGAACTTGCGGTGCTTGATATCCTCCCACGTGTCGTAGAAGGCGAGGAGATGTTCTTCCGACGTGTTCTTCGCCCTGTGGCCGCCGATGCGCACCAGCGACAGCTCCACCTGCAGCGGCGACGCGCCGACCAGCCGCGCCATCTGGATCTCGGTCTTGATCTTGTTCGGCATGAGGTTCAGGAGTCCGATCTGCAAGGGGCGGATGTCCTGGCGGACAGCCACCGTCTCGGTCATCACCCGCACGCCCTCGTGAACGAGGGTCTCGAAAGCAGGCAGCGTATCGGGAATCTTGATGGGCATGGCTTCACTCGATCAAACAAAAAAACCGGCGGCGACAAAATCGCAACCGGTCCGGGAAGGTCTCTTCTCGCGGCCCTTTAGCGACTTGTTTTACGTGGCTGCAAGCCGGCCGGCCAAATCACCACGGGACATATCCTAAATAGCGCCAGTCCGCCTCGGAATCAATCGGCGATGCCGGAATGGCTAACCGTCGCGCCGCGCCATGAAGGCCAGGCGTTCGAACAGGTGCACATCCTGCTCATTCTTGAGCAGGGCTCCGTAGAGCTTAGGCAGCATCGTTTTCGGATCGGTGCGCAGGTCGGCAGGCTCCACCTCGTCGGCCACCAGCAGCCGGATCCAGTCGAGGGCTTCGGACGTGGAAGGCCTTTTCTTCAGTCCGGGCGTTTCGCGGATATCGAAGAAGGTGGAAAGTGCGGCCGAAAGCAGCGCCTTGCGGATGCCGGGATAGTGGACTTCGACGATGCGGGAAAGCGTGTCCTGGTCGGGGAAGCGGATGTAGTGGAAGAAGCAGCGGCGCAGGAAGGCGTCCGGCAGTTCCTTCTCGTTGTTTGAGGTGATGATGACGATCGGGCGGTTCGCCGCGGCAACGGTCTCGCTCGTCTCGTAGACATGGAATTCCATGCGGTCGAGTTCCTGCAGGAGGTCGTTGGGAAACTCGATGTCGGCCTTGTCGATCTCGTCGATCAGCAGAACGGTTTTCCTCGGCGCCTCGAAGGCCTGCCAGAGCTTGCCCTTGCGGATGTAGTTGCGCACGTCGTTGATGCGCTCGTCGCCGAGCTGGCTGTCGCGAAGACGCGAGACGACGTCATATTCGTAGAGGCCCTGCTGGGCCTTCGTCGTCGATTTCACGTTCCATTCGATGAGGTCGAGGCCGAGGGCCGTCGCAACCTGGCGGGCGAGTTCGGTCTTGCCGGTGCCAGGCTCGCCCTTGACGAGCAGTGGCCGCTCCAACCGGATCGCCGCATTGACGGCAACCATCAGATCCTTGTCGGCGACGTAGTCGGCTGTTCCGGTAAACTGCATGCCTCTGCCCCTACTGCTGTACTGCAGAGCCGTCTAAGGGATGGCGGCAGGTCCGTAAAGGGTAGATGGCGGAACGCTGCTCGCCATCGGCAGACGGCGAGCAGCTATAGCACAGCGATCCGTGGCTCAGACCACGAACTGCCCGCCGTTGGCCGAGATCGTCGAACCGGTAATGAAGCCCGCATCATCGGAAGCGAGGAAGAGGACGCATCGAGCGATCTCCTCGGGTTCGCCCAACCGCCCGACGGGGATCTGCGGGATGATGCGCTCGTTCAGGACTTTTTCCGGCACGGCGCGGACCATCTCCGTGCCGATATAGCCCGGGCAGATGGCGTTGACGGTGATCCCCTTGGCGGCGCCCTCCTGGGCCAGCGCTTTGCTGAAGCCGAGATCACCCGCCTTGGCGGCCGAATAGTTCACCTGACCCATCTGGCCCTTCTGGCCGTTGATGGAGGAGATGTTGATGATCCGGCCGAAACTGCGGTCGCGCATTCCCGTCCAGACCGGATGGGTCATGTTGAACAGGCCGGTGAGGTTGGTGTTGATGACCTCGCTCCATTGCTGCGGCGTCATCTTGTGGAACATCACGTCCCGGGTGATGCCGGCGTTGTTGACGAGCACCTCGATGGGACCGAGATCGGCCTCAACCTTGGCAATTCCCGCCGCGCAGGCGTCGTAGCTCGAGACATCCCACTTGTAGACGGAAATGCCTGTTTCGGCCTTGAAGGCGTTGGCGGCCTCATCGTTGCCGGCGTAGGTGGCGGCAACCTTGTAACCGGCCTTTTTGAGAGCCGTTGAAATGGCCGCGCCGATGCCGCGCGTGCCGCCAGTGACCAATGCTACCCTGCTCATGTGTGCACTCCCCTCAGACGTTTTTTCGTTGGGCCTTGGAGTGGCGCCTGAAGCGCCACCCTTGAATGCGATGTGCGGCGTGCCGGCCGATGTTGGCAGGTGCTTACATCCGTTCCACGCACATGGCGACGCCCATGCCGCCGCCGATGCAGAGCGTTGCCAGGCCCTTGGAGACGCCGCGGCGCTTCATTTCGAACAGAAGCGTATTGAGGACGCGCGCGCCAGAGGCGCCGATCGGATGGCCGATGGCGATCGCGCCGCCATTGACGTTGACGATCGAAGGATCCCAGCCGAGGTCCTTGTTGACGGCGCAAGCCTGGGCGGCAAACGCTTCGTTGGCCTCGACGAGGCCGAGATCGCCAACCTTCCAGCCGGCCTTTTCGAGTGCCTTGCGGGAGGCCGGGATCGGGCCGGTTCCCATGATCTTCGGGTCGACGCCGGCGGTCGCCCAGGAGACGATGCGGGCCAGCGGCTGGATGCCGCGACGCGCGGCTTCGGCTTCGCTCATGAGAAGAGCCGCCGCCGCGCCGTCGTTGATGCCGGAGGCGTTGGCGGCCGTCACCGTGCCGTCCTTGTCGAAGGCCGGTTTCAGCTTCGCCATGGAATCCAGCGTCGCGCCGTGGCGGATATACTCGTCGCTATCGACGATGATGTCGCCCTTGCGGGTCTTGACGGTGAAGGGGACGATCTCGTCCTTGAAGCGGCCCGCCTTCTGCGCAGCTTCGGCCTTGTTTTGCGAAGCGACGGCAAAGGCATCCTGCTCGTCGCGGGACAGCTGCCACTGCCGGGCGACGTTCTCCGCCGTGATGCCCATGTGATAGCCGTAGAAGGCGTCGGTCAGGCCGTCCTTGATCATCGTGTCGATCATCTTGAAGTCGCCCATCTTCACGCCGCCGCGCAGATGCGCGCAGTGCGGCGCCATCGACATCGACTCCATGCCGCCGGCGACGATGATGTTGGCGTCACCGGTTGCGATCTGCTGCATGCCGAGGGCGACGGCTCGCAGGCCGGAGCCGCAGAGCTGATTCATGCCCCAGGCGGTCTTCTCCTGGGGTACGCCGGCCTTCATCGCCGCCTGGCGGGCCGGGTTCTGACCCTCCCCGGCCGACAGCACCTGGCCGAGGATGACCTCGTCCACCTCGCTTGCGGATACGCCGGCCCGCTCGAGAACGGCCGCGATCACTGTGGCGCCGAGTTCATGGGCGGGCGTGTTGGCGAAGGCGCCATTGAAGGAGCCGACGGCGGTGCGGGCCGCGCTGGCGATGACGATGGACGAAGTGCTCATGGGGGTCTTTTCCTCACTCTTTCGACCCACGACCGCAGGTGCGCCGCAGCTTGCGGCGGTTCCCGGCGCGGGAAATCCTTCCGGTTGCGTGCCAGTCGACGACCCTGCAGAGCAACCACCTCAACGGCAAAACTGGCAAAGCTTCGATGGAGAGTCAAACGGGTTGTCGCGGTCGCCGTCCGTGCTGCAGCCGTGCTGCGCTCGCAGCGCGGGCGCGCTAAAAAATGTTGCGCAGCATTTTTTTCACTGCAACGCACAATTGGATTGTCATACCATTATTTTTGCGGATACTCGCAGCGACCAGCAAGCGATTGGAAATGCGGGGATGAGGAGACCCAGATGGCCAAGAATGACGGTCAGATCACGATCAAGAAGTATGCGAACAGGCGACTCTACAACACGGGCACGAGCACCTATGTGACGCTCGACGATCTTGCGGTGATGGTGAAGAAGGGGGAGAACTTCATTGTCCAGGACGCGAAATCCGGCGATGACATCACGCATTCGGTGTTGACCCAGATCATCTTCGAGCAGGAATCGAAGACCGGCAACACGCTGCTGCCGATCTCCTTCCTCCGCCAGCTCATCGGCTTCTACGGCGATCAGATGCAGATGGTGGTTCCGAGCTACCTCGAGCATTCGATGCAGGCGTTCACCGAGCAGCAGTCGCAGATGCGCGAGCAGATGAACAAGGCCTTCGGCGACACGCCGTTCGGCAAGAACCTGCAAGTGCCGATGCAGCTGGTGGAAGAGCAGGTGCGCCGCAACACCGAGATGTTCCAGAAGGCGATGCAGATGTTTTCGCCCTTCATGAACGCGCCGCCGCAGAAGGAAACGAAGAAGGCCGAGGCCAAGGACATCGACGAGCTGAAGGAGCAACTGCGGGCGCTGCAGTCGAAGCTCGACAACCTGGGCTGACGCCGTTCGAAGGTATGTGCGAACCCGGACGACGAGGGAAAGCGCGGTCGGCTTGGATATGTGTAAAAGAAAAGGGCCGGAGGATGCCGGCCCAATTTCATTGTCGAAGATTGGAAGCGATTATGCGCTTTCCTTCGGCGTCAGCACCTGGCGGCCGCGATACATGCCTGTCTTCAGGTCGATGTGGTGCGGGCGGCGCAGTTCGCCGGAGTTCTTGTCTTCGATGTAGCTCGGAGCCTTCAGAGCGTCGGCGGAGCGGCGCATGCCGCGCTTGGACGGGCTCGTTTTTCTTTTCGGTACAGCCATTTCACTACTCCACTGAACGGGCAAACACGTCCCAGGCCACTCAAAATGGCCGAAAAAGACATGCATCTATCTCGGAAATTTGCCGGGCTTATACATGGCAAAAACCTGCTTGACCAGTCCCCGCAAGGATTTTTTCGCGTGAGCCGCCGCTGGTTGCTTCCATGCAGTGTTGACAGGAGTGCCAGCACCAGATGGTCAGCTCAGGCCTCGTCCTCCGGCACGGTCCAGGGTTCAGCCAACGCGGCCGCTTCCCACTTCTTCCAGGCCGGATGGGCCATGACGCGATCCATGTAGGCCAGCGAACCGTGGTCGGCGGTCAACTTGTAGGCATGGAAACGGTTGACGACGGGCGCATACATCGCGTCGGCGGCGGAAAAGGCGCCGAACAGGAACGGGCCGCCCCAGCGCTGCAGCGCATCACGCCAGATCGCTTCGATCCGCTCGACGTCGTCGAGGACGCCGTCCGGCAGATCGATCGCGCGCTGCGGCCGGCGGATGTTCATCGGGCAGGCGCCGCGAAGCGCCCGGAAGCCGGCGAGCATTTCCATCGAGACAGACCGGGCTTGCGCGCGCGCTTCGCGATCCGTTGGCCAGATGCCGGCGTCGGGGTAGAGCTCGGCGACATATTCGATGATTGCCAGAGACTCCCACACCCGCACCTTGCCGTGGTGCAGCACGGGCACGCAACCGGTCGGGGAGAGTTCCTTGAAGGCGGGATTGCCGGCGGCGAAATCGAACGGGATCACCCGATCGGAAAAAGGAATGCCGGCGGCCTCCATCGCGATCCAGGGGCGGAAGGACCAGGACGAATAGTTCTTGTTGCCTATATAGAGCACGAGGTCGGGCATGCGGGACTCCTGCGGATCCGGATTGGTCCAGACTCTAGAATCCCTGCCCGTTCAGCGCCAATGAAAAGGCATGAACTCAGTCATAAAGGCATCTGATGTATTCGCCCGAGCGGCTGGCGCGGCGCTCGATCAGGCTCGCGAGCCGCTTCAGGCCGCGGCCCGGCTTGCCGGCCTTGCGGTCGATCGGATTGGGCAGTGAGACCGCAAGCAACGCCGCCTGGCGCCGCGACAGCTTCTTGGCGGGCACGTTGAAGTGGTGCTGGGCGGCCGCCTCGATGCCATAGATGCCCGGCCCCCATTCGGCGATGTTGAGGTAGATCTCCATCAGCCGGCGCTTGCTCCAGACGACGTCTGCGGCAACGGCGAGCGGCAGTTCCAGCCCCTTGCGCAGGAAGGAGCGTCCGTTCCAGAGATAGAGGTTCTTGACCGTCTGCATCGGGATCGTGCTCGCCCCGCGGGTCGCCTCGCCCTGCAGCGCGTCGTTGACGACGCCGCGCATCTGGTTCCAGTCGACGCCGTCATGGGCGCAGAACTGGCCGTCCTCCGACATCATCACCGACTGCACGAGAACCGGGGCGATGTCGTCGAAATCGACCCATCGGCGGTCGTAGCCCTGCAGTGTGACGAGGTCCCGCAGCATCAGCGTGGAGACGGGATGGACGAAGCCGAGAGCATAGACCGGAATCAGGAGGTAGGGCAGGGCCAGCAGCGCGACCGCCACGAGCAGGATCTTCCGCCAGCTGCCACGCAGTCGCCGGATCAAGCCTCTGTCCTCGCCAGGGCCGGGGTCTGGGGCATCCAGCTGCCTGGCATCCAGTTGCGCCTCAACGCGGGTTTCCGGTGCAATCTCCAAAGGCCGGTATCCGTCCTCTCGCCGTTCCGGCTTTTCATAACGTCGCAGCGGCCGGTTTGCCAGTGGTTGTAGCGAACTTTGCCCGCGTTTGACTCCGCTATCCAAACCTTCGCCGTTGCCTATCGTTGCGCCCCATGCCAAAGAGCCACCATGACCAGCCATTCCACCCTTTTCCAGCAACGCATGAAATCGCATGCCGAGGCTGTCGAAGCCACGCTCGCGGACCTGCTTTCGCAGGGCCTGCGCGACGGGGAGACGGCGCGTCCTGAACGGCTGATGGCGGCGATACGGCATGGCGTGCTCAACGGCGGAAAACGGCTGCGGCCCTTCCTCGTCATCGAGTCCGCAGCACTCCTGGGCGATGGCTTTGCCTCCGCCGCCCTCAGGGTCGGGGCGGCGCTCGAATGCGTGCATTGCTACTCGCTGGTGCATGACGACCTGCCGGCGATGGATGATGACAACCTGCGCCGCGGCCAGCCGACCGTTCATGTTGCCTTTGATGAAGCATCGGCCATTCTTGCCGGCGACAGCCTGCTGACGCTCGCCTTCGACATCCTCGCCGCGCCGGAAACGGCATTGGCAGACAGGCTCAAGATCGAGCTCGTCCTTTCGCTCGCACGCGCAGCCGGCATCGGCGGCATGGCCGGCGGACAGGCGCTGGATCTCGCGGCGGAGAAGGTTGCACCGGATGAAGCCGGGATCGTCACCCTGCAGGCGATGAAGACCGGTGCCCTGATTCGTTTCGCCTGCGAAGCGGGCGCGATCATCGCCGATGCCGATAGTGCCACGCGCGACCTACTCAAGCGCTACGGCGAGACGGTCGGCCTTGCCTTCCAGCTCGCCGACGACCTGCTCGACCTGACGGCAGACGCCGCGACGATGGGCAAGGCGACCGGCAAGGACGCCGCGCGCGGCAAGGGCACGCTGGTCTCGCTCAAGGGACAGGCATGGGCCGAGAACCGGCTCAACGAACTGGTGGGCGAGGCAGAGGCCCTGCTTGCGCCGTTCGGCGAGCGGGCCAACATTCTGATCGAGGCCGCCCGCTTCATTGCCAATCGCAGGAGCTGATTGATGAGCAAGTACTGGTCACCCGTCGTTGCGACGCTGAAGCCCTATGTCGCCGGCGAGCAGCCGCGCATTGCCGATCTCGTCAAGCTGAACACCAACGAAAACCCCTACGGCCCCTCGCCAAAGGCGATAGCGGCCATGCAGGCGGCGGTCGCGGACAGCCTGAAGCTCTATCCCGATCCGTCCGCGCTGGCTTTGCGGGAAGCGATCGCGAAGACCTATGGCGTCGCGCCGGACGAAGTGTTCGTCGGCAACGGCTCGGACGAGGTGCTGGCGCACGCCTTTGCAGCGCTGCTGAAACACGACAAGCCGCTGCTCTATCCCGACGTCACCTACAGCTTCTACCCGACCTATTGCGGCCTGTTCGGCATCGAGGCAGTCGAGGTGCCGTTGAAGGACGACTACACGATCGACATCGCCGCCTACCGGCGCGATTGCGGCGCGATCATCCTGCCCAACCCGAATGCGCCGACCGGCATCGGCCTGCCGCTTTCGGCGATCGAGACGATTGTCGCCGAGCATCCGGACCAGCCGGTGGTGATCGACGAGGCCTATATCGATTTCGGCGGCGAGAGCGCCATCCCGCTGACGCGCAAGTACGAGAACCTGCTCGTCGTGCACACGCTGTCGAAGTCGCGCTCGCTCGCCGGCCTGCGGGTCGGCTATGCGATCGGCCAGCGGCCGCTGATCGATGCGCTGGAGCGCGTCAAGGACAGTTTCAATTCCTATCCGCTGGATCGCGTCGCACAGGCGGGCGCGACGGCGGCGATCGAGGACGTCGCCTGGTTCGACGAGACGCGCAAGAAGGTGATGGAATCGCGCGAACGGGTGACCGGAGCGCTGCGCCAGCGCGGCTTCGAAGTGCTGCCGTCGCAGGCGAACTTCGTCTTCGCCCGCCATCCCGGCCACAGCGGTGCTGATATTGCCAAGGGCCTGCGCGAGCGCGCTGTCCTCGTGCGTCACTTCGCCAAGCCACGCATCTCGGATTTTTTGCGCATCACCATCGGCACGCCGGAGGAATGCGACCGGCTGATTACGGCGCTCGAGGAGATCGTCTGAAGCTGGCACGGCGCGTGGATGCGGCAGATACCGGATCGAGCGCTTTCAAATCCTGTCTGCCGACGCGCCTTCCGCGGGCCGAGACACCGTGGTAGGACTGCTTCGACGTCGCCAGCTGAAGTAGAGGCTGTATGAAAGAAATCCTGTCATACTTGCCGCAGCTGGCCGTCGGCTGGACCGCCTATCTGATCGCGACCGCCTCGCCGGGACCGGCGATCCTCGCCATCATCGGTACTTCCATCAGCCAGGGACGCAAGGCCGGCCTGTCCCTGGCGCTCGGCGTGCTGACCGGCTCGTACATCTGGGCGATGCTGACCTCCTCAGGCCTTTCGGCGCTCATCCGCACCTACGGGCAGGCGATCATCGTACTCAAGATTGCGGGCGGATGCTATTTGCTGTGGCTCGCCTGGCATGCACTCCGCTCGGCCATGCGCAATGGTGCAGCGTACGAGTCCCGGCAGCAGGCGTTGCCACGCCTCTCGCCCCGCCGGCAGTATATGAAGGGCCTCGGAATCCACCTCACCAATCCGAAGGCGATCTTCTCGTGGATGATGCTGACGTCGCTCGGAATGCCGCCCGGCGCCCCCGCAGGCACGATGGCCGTTTTCATCGCCGGCTGCATGGTGCTGGGCCTGACCACATTCATCGGCTTTGCGCTGGTCTTTTCGCTTACGCCCGTGCATCGCGCCTATTTGAGGTCGCGGCGGATGATCGAAGGGCTGATGGCCGGTTTCTTCGCCTTTGCCGGCTTCAAGCTGCTGACGGCGCGGATCTGACTATTCCGCTGCGGCCTGGCCCGCCCCAAAACGCTTCTCGATGTAGTCGGCGACGAGCGCCTCGAACTCCCCGGCGATGTTAGTGCCGCGCAGCGTCATCGCCTTCTTGCCGTCGATATAGACGGGGGCGGCCGGCAGTTCGCCGGTGCCGGGCAGCGAAATGCCGATATCGGCGTGCTTGCTCTCGCCGGGGCCGTTGACGATGCAGCCCATGACAGCGACCTTCAGCGCTTCCACTCCGGGATATTTTTCCCGCCAGACCGGCATGTTCTTGCGGATGTCGTCCTGGATTTTCTGGGCGAGTTCCTGGAACACGGTCGAGGTGGTGCGGCCGCAGCCGGGACAGGCGGCGACGACTGGCACGAACTGGCGGAAGCCCATGACCTGCAGAAGCTCCTGGGCAACCTGCACCTCGCGGGTGCGGTCGCCGCCGGGTTCGGGCGTGAGCGAGATGCGGATCGTGTCGCCGATGCCCTGCTGCAGCAGGATGCCGAGCGAGGCAGACGAGGCGACGATGCCCTTGCTGCCCATGCCGGCCTCGGTGAGGCCGAGATGCAGGGCGTGGTCGGAGCGGGCCGACAGCATGGCGTAGACGGCGATCAGGTCCTGTACGTTGCTGACCTTGGCCGACAGGATGATCTTGTCGCGCGGTAGGCCGATCTCCTCGGCAAGTTCGGCCGACAGCAGCGCCGAGGCGCAGATCGCCTCGCGCATCACCTCCTGGGCGGTGAGGGGAAAGCCCTTCTCCTGGTTCTCGTCCATCAGCCGGGTCAGGAGTTCCTGGTCGAGCGAACCCCAGTTGACGCCGATCCGCACCGGCTTGTCGTGGCGGATCGCCGTTTCGACTATCGCGGCGAACTGCCGGTCCTTCTTGTCCTTGAAACCGACATTGCCGGGATTGATGCGATACTTGGCCAGCGCCTCGGCGCAGGCGGGGTGGTCGGCGAGCAGCTTGTGGCCGATGTAGTGGAAGTCGCCGACGAGCGGCACGTCCATACCGAGCCGCAGCAGACGTTCGCGGATCTTCGGCACGGCGGCGGCGCTCTCGTCACGATCGACGGTGATGCGCACGATCTCGGAGCCGGCGCGGAACAGGGCAGCGACCTGTGCCACCGTCGCATCGATGTCGGCCGTGTCCGTGTTGGTCATCGACTGCACGATTACCGGCGCCCCGCCGCCGACCATCACGCCGCCAACATCGACGCCGACGGACTGGCGGCGCGGCTTGGGTTCGAAATCGAAGGAGAAGGACATGGTAGCCTCGTGCTGGCCCGATCTGCAGGCGGCGTCTTACCGGTAGATTGTGACAGGACTACCGGGACTTTTCGCCTCTCAGGTGGAACAGGAAATGTGGCTTGTCAACAGTCGCGCTCTTCCTTGACGGCGTAGCGGCGATTTCACTCACGTTGGCGCGGCGAAGTCACGGCTTGGGGTGAGGTCGCAACGGGAGGCTTCGGCTATCATTTTCTGTTCAAGCCTGATGCGACGGTATATCAACCGGGATCGGCGACCGCGACGCGGTGGACTGCACTACGCCAGCCCGCGCCAGCAAGATCATCCTTGAGGAGACGGCGATGAAGCTGATCGTGAACGGCGCGGAACACGAGTTGAACGTGGAGCCGGAAATGCCGCTCCTCTGGGTGCTGCGCGACGAACTCGACATTCGCGGGCCGAAATTCGGCTGCGGTATGGCCCAGTGCGGGGCCTGCACGGTGTTCATCGACGGCGAGCCGATGCGCTCCTGTTCGGTGCCGGTCGGCGACGTTGCGGGCGTGGTGACGACGATCGAAGGGCTGACGCCGGACGGTCGGCTGCATCCAGTGCAGCAGGCCTGGATCGACGAGCAGGTTGCCCAATGCGGCTATTGCCAGGCGGGGCAGATCATGAGCGCGGTCGCCCTGCTCGAGGCCAACCCCAACCCGACCGACGAAGACATCGACAACGCGATGTCCGGCAATCTCTGTCGTTGCGGCACCTACCCGCGCATCCGCGCGGCGATCAAGCGTGCGGCGAATACGACGACGGGAGCGTGACGATGGGTATCATTGGAAAAATAGCGCGGCGCACCTTCCTCGTCGGAACCGCCCTTGTCGCCGGCGGCCTCGCCGTTGGCTACTACTTCTATCGCAAGCCCTATCCGAATCCGCTCGACGACGAGTTGGCCGAGGGCGAGACGACGTTCAATCCCTATGTGAAGATCGCGCCCGACAACACGATCACGCTGATCGCGCCGCGGGCCGAGATGGGGCAGGGTGTTGCAACGACGCTGGCGGCCATCGTTGCCGAAGAACTCGACGTTCGCCTTGATCAGGTGATCGTCGAGCACGGACCGGCTGGCCACGCCTATGTCAACACGACGATGTTGGAGGAGGGCGTGCCCTTCCCGCACTTCGACGAGTCGACCATGGCCGAGACGATGCGCGCCGGCATGGGTGTGCTCGGCAAGCTCCTCGGCGTCCAGGCCACCGGTGGATCGACCTCCGTCGTCGACGGTTACTACAGGATGCGCCAGGCGGGAGCCGCGGCGCGCGAGGTGCTGAAGCTCGCCGCGGCAAAGCGGCTCGGCGTGGAAGCCGGTTCGCTATGGACGGCGGACGGCGTGATTACGGATCCGGCCTCCGGCAAGACCTTCACCTATGGCGAGCTGGCGCAGGAGGCGGCCGCCTTTGCGCCACCGGCCGAGATTCGCCTGCGCGAAAGGGCCGAGTGGAAGATCCTCGGCAAGCCGCAGAAGCGCGTCGACATGCACGCCAAGGTGACCGGCGCACCGATCTTCGGCATCGACGTGCGGCTGCCGGATATGCTTTTCGCGACGCTGCGGATGAATCCCTATCGCGGCGGCGCGATCGTCGGGTTCGACGCGGCGGAAGCGGAGAAAATGCCGGGTGTCGTCAAGGTCCTCAAGGTCGAGACGGGTATCGCCAACGGTTTTGCGGTGATCGCCGACAACACCTGGCGGGCGTTCCAGGCGGCCGATGCGGTCAAGGCCGAATGGGGCAAGGGCAGCTATCCGCCGAACGATGCCGATATCCGCAAGGTTTTGGAGGATGCGCTGAGGGGCAGCGACATCAGCTACGGCCGCAACGACGGGAATGTCGAGACGGCCTTTGCCGATGCGCCGCGCGAACGGATCGTCGAGGCTGACTACAGCGTGCCCTATCTGGCGCACGCGACGATGGAGCCGATGAACGCCACCGCGCAGTTGAAGGACGGCCGGCTCGACATCTGGGCGCCTAACCAGGCGCCGACGCTGGTGCGCCAGCTGGCCGCGGCCGCGGTCGGCATCGAGACGGAAAACTGCTTCGTCCACACCACCTATCTCGGCGGCGGCTTCGGACGGCGTGCCGACGTCGACTATGCGATCTATGCCGCGATCCTCGCCAAGGCGGCGGACGGGCGACCGGTGCAGGTCATCTGGACGCGTGAGGAGGATATCGGCCAGGACATGTATCGTCCCGCCGCGGCCGGCCGGTTCCGCGCCCGGCTCGGTGATGACGGTTTGCCCGTTGCGGTGGACATGCGCATTGCCGCCCCCTCGATCATGGGCAGCGTCCTGCCACGCTATTTCCCGAGCCTGCCGCCGATGGGGCCCGACAAGACGATCACCGACGGGTCCGCCAACCAGCCCTATGCGATCGCCAACTACCGGGTCGGCGGCATCAAGGCGCCGATTTCAATCCCGGTCGGCTTCTGGCGCTCGGTCGGCAACTCCTTCAACGGCTTCTTCCACGAAAGCTTCATGGACGAGATCGCCGTCGCCGGAAAGCTCGATCCGCTGGAGATGCGCCGCAGGCTGATGGCCGACCATCCGACTGCGGTGAATGTCATCGACAAGGTGGGCGCGATGTCGCGCTGGGGCGAGAAGCTGCCGGCCGGCAAGGCGAAAGGCTTCGCCTTCACGCTCTCCTTCGGCACCTGGGTGGCGGAGGTCGTGCAGGTCGAAGACATCGGCGGCAAGATCCGCATTGAGAAGGTCTGGTGCGCGGCCGATCCGGGGCAGGTGATCGACCCCGGCATCTTCACGGCGCAGATGATGTCGGGCATCGTCTACGGCCTCTCGTCGGCGATCGGCGAGGCGATCACCTTTGCCGACGGGGCCGCGCAACAATCGAATTTTCACAACTACGGCCCGATGCGCATGTCACAATGCCCCGCGATCGAGGTGGGACTGTTGGAAACGGCGAACCGGATGGGCGGTGCCGGCGAACCCGGCACCCCGCCCTCGATCCCGGCCCTCGCCAACGCGGTCCATGCGCTCACCGGCAAGCGGGTCCGCACGATGCCGCTGTTGAAGGAAGTGGAGTTCCTGTAACCGATCGCTGATCGGGCGCGAGCGAGGTGCTCAATGCTTCTCCCGCACGTCGGCATGAACGGCATGCTTGGAGAGCAGCAACACCACCAACAGCAGCACTGGCAGTACGGAGAAGACCCAGGCGAAGCCCGTGTGTTCGGCGATGAAGCCGATCGAGGACGGGGCGAAAAGGGCTCCGGAGTAGCCCATCACGGTCGTGACGGACAGTGCAACGCCCTGTGCGAGGCCCGGAAGATTGCCGGCCGCGGAGAACGCGATCGGCACCATGTTGGAGATGCCGACGCCGCAGATGGCAAAACCGACCATCGCCAAATAGGCATTCGGCGCAAGGCCGGCGAGCCCCATGCCGATGATGGCAAGCACGGTGGAAACCCGCAGCGTCTTCACGGCGCCAAAGCGATCGCGGATATGGTCGCCGGCGAAACGCATGACCGCCATGGTGGCGGAGAAGGCGCCGAAGGCGAACCCGGAGAGGGCAAGCGAAGCGCCGAGCTCGTTGCGCATGTAGAGGGCGCCCCAGTCGAGGATCGACCCTTCCGGGATCATCGTGAACAGCGCCATGACGCCGATCAACCATGGCAGCGGCGAGAGCGGCAGCCGGACCTTCTGACGCGTTTCCGCCGGATGCGGCTTGTCGGACAGAACCAGACGCCAGAGGAAGGCAAGGCCGAGTGCTGCGAGCACGGTCAACAGTGCGGCGTGGCCAAGCACGCCGATCGTCTCGATCAGGAAACCGCCGGTGGTCGCCCCCAAAAAGGCGCCGAGACTCCAGAAGGCGTGACAGGACGACATGATCGCCCGCCGCATGGATTTTTCCACTTCGACGGCGTTGGCATTCATCGCAATGTCCATGGCGCCGGTCAGGCCGCCGAAGAGGAAAATCGCGCCCGCGGCCGACCAGATGTTTGGGGCGAGCGACAGCAAAAGCAAAGTCGGCAGAAAGACCAGGGTCGCCCCCCGGAGCGCGCGGGAGGTGCCGAAATGGGCGATCAGGATGCCGGCGATCGGCATGAGCACGAGCGAGCCGATGCCGAAACAGACGATCATCAGGCCCAGCTGGGATTCGCTCAACGACAGGCGGCTTGCGAATTCCGGGATCTTTGGAGCCCAGGCGCCCACAAAGATGCCGTTTAGCAGGAACAGGCCCGATACGGCGATTCGGGACGACGGATAATAGGACGATCTAACTCTGGCGCCGGTCGCCGTCGTGCTGTCTTGCGAACTCATTTGCGGGTCCTGTCTGTACGTCGCACCGTTTGCGGTGCGGGTCGAAGTGCCTGACAAGCGTTGCTCTCAGGATGGTATCGTGATTTTCATCCGGCCGGGTGAGCGGGATGCCGGCCGCTCGGCACGCGTGATGCGAACGCCGAGTGCCGCGAGTTCCTGAAGGTCGGTCTCGTCGGCATCCGCCTCGAGGACGGCGTGGTTCAGGCGTGTGAGCGGAACGACCGCATAAGGGGCCGCCAGCGAAAGCTTATCGTTCGTCACGGCGGTCAGAACCGTGCGGCTGTTCATGGCAACGAAGCGCTTGAACTCCGCCTCCTCGAAGCTGAAGGCCGTGATGCCCGCATCCGGATGCAGGCCGCAAACGCCGAGGATGTACAGGTCGGGGCGAAGGGCCTCGGCGTCGCGTAGCGCTTTCGCGCCTGTCGCAGCCCCGGTCTTTCTGTCGATCGGCCCGCCGATCTGAATGACCTCGATGCCAGACCGATCGATCAGGGCCGCCGCGATCGCCGGCGCATTGGTGACGACGGTCAGGTTTTTCTCCGCAGGCAGGCTTCTGGCAATCGCCAGGTTCGTGCTGCCGGCATCGAGGAAGATCGTGGCGCCTGATGCGATCAGCGTGACGCTCGTCCGGGCCAACGCCTCCTTGCGGTCGACGTTGACACCGACGCGTTCGCTGAATGACGGCGAGATGCTGAGTTGAAGGGCACCCCCGTAGACCCGCCGGCACAGCCCGGCGGAAGCCATCTCGCGCAGGTCGCGGCGGATGGTGTCCTCTGACACGCCGAGTTCGTCCGCCAGGTCGGCCGCGATGACCCGGCCATGAGCGGCAAGCCGATCCTGGATGAGTGTTTGCCGTTCGCCGAGAAGCAGTTCGCTATTCGCCATGGGGGCCTCGATCGTGCATCATCATGCATAAATACGTATAAATCGGCAGTGGTGCAAGCGAACGGTCACGTCGGCGCGGTAGCGGCATCAAAAAAGCCCCGCCGAGGCGGGGCTTGTCTTGATCCTTGCGAGAGGCTTGTCCGTCCTCAGTCGTTGCGGTTTCCGAGGAAACGCAGCAGGAACAGGAACAGGTTGATAAAGTCCAGGTACAGCGTCAGCGCGCCCATGATCGCCTTGCGACCGGCTACACCAACCTCGTCGGCTTCAAAGTACATTTCCTTGATCTTCTGCGTATCCCAGGCGGTCAGGCCGGCAAAGACCAGCACTCCGATCGCGGAGATCGCGAAGTCGAGCGCCGAGGATTGCAGGAAGAGGTTCACCAGCGAGGCGATGATCAGGCCGAACAGGCCCATGACCATGAACGAACCCATGGCGGACAGATCACGCTTTGTCGTGTAGCCGTAGAGTGACAGTGCGCCAAAGGCCGCAGCCGAGACAAAGAACGTCTGCGCGATGCTGGCGCCGGTGTAGACCAGGAAGATCGACGACAGCGATAGGCCCATCAGCGCGGCATAGACCCAGAAGGTCATCTGTGCGGCGGAAACGCTCATCGTGTGGATGCGGAAGCTCAGGAAGAACACCAGCCCAAGCGGCGCAAGCATGACCACCCACTTCAGCGGGCTGACGTAGATTGCCTGACCGAAGGCGGTGAGTTGTCCGCCCGAGAACGCCGCCTGCGAGGCGAAGAACGCCACGACGCCGGTGATCGCCAGCCCCAATGCCATCAGGTTGTAGACCTTCAGCATATAGGCGCGAAGACCTTCGTCGATGACGGCGCCGGCCTGCGTGCCGGTCGTCGCTCGAGTCTGGTAGTTGCGGAAATCAGCCATTTTTTCCTCTCAAAAGCCCCGTAGGTTTCTTCGGTGTCGGGTATCGCATCCAGTCCCGAAGGACCGAAGTGTCTTGCGGACCCTCCAGCTTTTCGCCGGTTTTGGCCCAACAACCCAGGCGCCGCTGCGGAGCTCAGCATGCCTAGCGGCAAATATGATAACGAATCCCGCCGAGTACAAGACCCAACGTTGAATCATCGATCAACTTCGCGAGAGGTTGGACCCGACGTGCTGCAGCAACAAAAGGACGTTTGCGCCGGTCAAAGCTCCCTTAGAACCGGGGCCGCCTTCTGTCCCAGCACGCGCCAGGTGCCAGCCAGCCCGATGCCGACAGTCATGAGCAGCGCGATGACGACCGTCATGATGGCGACATCTGGCAGGAAGTGGGAGGGCAGCGTCATGATCCGGCTGACGACGAACCAGGCGGCGACCCCGCCGGAGAAGAGGGCGAAAACGGCCGTCGCCAAGCCCAGCATCATGTATTCGTAGCCAAAGGCCCGGATCAGCGTGCGGCGCGTGGCACCAAGCGTCTTCAGCACGACGGCGTCGTGTGTGCGGGCGCGGTTGCCGGCCGCCAGCGCCCCGGCGAGCACGAGGACCGAAGCGATGAGGGCCACGGCGGCAGCCGCGCGAATGGCCGCAGCGAGCTGGTTCATCAGTTCGCTGACGATTTCCAGCGCGTCCTTCACCCGTACGCTGGTGATCGTCGGATAGGCATTGGTGAGGGCGCGGAGCGTGGCGGCCTCCTGTTCGGCCGTTGCTTTTGGATCGATCATTGTCGCCAGCCAGGCGTGCGGCGCGCCGGCGAAGGTGTTCGGCGAAAACACTATCACGAAGTTGATCGACAGCGATTCCCATTCGACGTTGCGAAAATTGGCGATGCGGGCGGTGATGTTGCGGCCGAGTACATTGACCGTCACGGTGTCGCCGATCTTCAGACCGAGTTCGCCGGCTTCCTCGGCCGAAAAGGACACCAGCGGCTCGCCGGAATAGTCGGCCGGCCACCACTCACCCTCAGCAAGCGTCGAGTTTTCCGGCACGTTCTTCGCGTAGGTGATGCCGCGGTCGCCCTGCAGCACCCAGCGACCGGCCGGCGGCACGTTGCGGCGCGAGATGTCCTCGCCATTGAAGGCGACGATCCGGCCGCGCAGCATCGGCACTTCGATGATCTTGCCGTTCGGCATGTTTTTCTGCAGCAGCGCACGGAATCCCTCCAGGTCCGCCCGCTGGATGTCGATGAAGAAGAAGTTCGGCGCCCGATCCGGCAGGCTCCCGGTCAGTTCGCGCCGCAGATTGCCGTCGATCAGCGTCAGCGTCACGAGCAGTGCCAATCCAAGCCCAAGCGACAGCACGACGGAGGGCGTCAGCGCGCCAGGCCGATGGATGTTGCCGATCGCCAGACGGAGCGCCGGCGAGTTGACGCGCGGCGCGCGGCGGGCGAGCGCCGTGATGAGGAATGCGACGAGGCGCAGCACGATGAAGGCAAAGGCGATGGAGCCGAGGAAGACCAGGGCGATGGTGCGGTCGTAGGCCGTCAGAACGGCCAGCCCCGCAAGGGCTGCGAGGAAAAGCCCGGCGCCGAGGATGTAGGGCCAGGCCGGCAGCCGCCGCCGCTCAAACCCCTGCTCGCGGAAGAGGGCCGTCGCGGGAACCTCGCGGGCATGGCCGAGCGGCAGGATCGCGAAGGCAAGGGCCGTGATCAGTCCGAAGCCGGCCGCAAGCAGCAGGGCGACCGGATAGACGGCGACCTCGGATGGGACCGGCAAGACGCCCTCGAGGAAACGCATCGCGACGATGGGTATCAGCGCACCGAGCACGAGACCGATCGCAATCCCGATGACGGCAATAAGGGTGATCTGGATCAGGTAGATGGTCGAGATCAGCCTGGCCGGGGCGCCGAGGCATTTGAACGTTGCGATGACGCCGCGCTTGGAATCGATGTAGGCCCGCACCGCGTTGGCAACGCCCACGCCGCCGACGATCAGCGCCGTGAGGCCGACCAGCGTCAGAAACTGCGAAAAGCGGGTGATGTTGTTGGAGAGCGCCGGCGCGGCGTTGTTGCTCGTGCGTACCGACCAGCCGGCGGACGGGAACGCTTTTTCCGACTGCTTGCGGATCGATGACAGCTTGTTTGCGGCGGGGTCGTGGAGGCGGATCTTGTAGGCATGTTCGACAAGGCTGCCGGTCTGGATCAGACCCGTCGCCGCCAGAGCTTCGGTCGATATCATCAGTCGCGGCGCCAGACCGAACCCCTCCGAAAGAGCGTCGGGTTCGCGATCGAGCGTCGCCGTGATCTTGATGCGGGCGGTGCCGAGCCGCAATTCGTCGCCGACGCGAACGCCGAGCCGCTCAAGCAGGAGCGGTGCCGCCAGGGCGCCATAGCTCTCATCCTGCTTGGCGAGCAGTTCCGCAAGCGAACGCTGCGGCGACGTTTGGACCGTGCCGTAAAGCGGGTAGGTGCCGTCGACGGCCTTGAGTTCCACAAGCGCCTGGTCGGAGCCGTCAGGCATTCGGGCCATGGAGCGCAGGTCCGAGGAGACGGAGACGGTGCCAAGTTTGTCGAAATAGGTGCGCTCCTCGGTCGTGGCCACCCGGTTCCTCAATTGGAAGCGCACATCGGCGGCAAGCAGCGACTGACCCTGGGCATCGATGGCTGAACTGATGGCGCGGGAAACGGAATTGACGCCGGCAATGGCGGTGGTGCCGAGCGCGATGCACGCGAGGAAGACATAGAACCCACGCAGGCCACCGCGCATCTCGCGCACGGCAAACCGAGCGGCAAGCGAGAGCCAGGCTGTCCTGCTTGCTGCAGCGGTCATGCGGGCACCCGTTTCGTTTTGGTGGCGACGGCGGGCCCTGCATCGTTGACGATCTCGCCGGAGCGCATTCGCACTTGCCGCTGGCAGCGCGCGGCAAGCGCCGCATCATGGGTCACCAGAACGAGGGTCATGCCGCGGCGGGCCTGCTCGGCGAAGAGGAGGTCGGAGATCTGCCGCCCGGTGTCGGCGTCGAGGTTCCCGGTCGGCTCGTCGGCGATCAGCAGGCGCGGTTGCGGCGCCAGTGCGCGGGCAATGGCGACGCGCTGCTGCTCGCCGCCGGAAAGCTGGCCTGGATAATGCGACAGGCGCTCGCCGAGCCCGACGGCCTCCAGTTCGCGTCGGGCAATGGAAAACGCGTCGCGGACATTGGCAAGCTCCAGAGGGACGGCGACGTTTTCGAGCGCCGTCATGTTGGGGATCAGGTGGAACGACTGGAAAACGATGCCGATGTTGCGGCCGCGAAAGTCGGCGACCTGATCCTCCGTCATGCCATGGAGGGCTGCTCCATCGATATGGATTTCGCCCCGATCCAGTTTCTCGAGGCCGGCCAGAACCATCAAAAGCGTCGACTTTCCCGATCCCGAAGGACCGACGATACCCACGGATTCGCCAGCGTCGATGGAAAGGTCGACCTGCTTCAGGACGTGGACCGATGCCGCGCCGGAACCGAGGGTGAGGTCCGCCTGTTTGAGATCGATGATGGTTTCGCCCACGGAAATCTATCCTATATCTTGAAGCATCGCAGGATCGGCACGACAAAACTGCAGCAAAGCCGAGTTCGTTGCGCCCGCAATATACGCATGCCCCGCCTGTCACCGTCCCGTTTGCGGGGCTGCGTCAGCAACTTAGGATCACCGATATGCCGTTTAAAGCCGCTCACGGAATTTTCATCGCGCTGGTGCTTGCCGCCACGTCCATCGTGCGGCCTGCCGCGGCCGAGCCCGTCCAGATCGTCGGCTTCGGCGACAGCCTGATGGCAGGATACCAGCTTCCGATCGAGGACGCCTTCCCGGCACAGCTCGAAAAGGCACTCAGGGCCAAGGGATTGGACGTCTCGATCGCCAACGCCGGCATTTCCGGTGACACGACGTCCGGCGGTCTGGCCCGCGTCGACTGGTCGGTGCCGGACGGAACGAAGGGTGTCATCCTCGAATTGGGCGCCAACGACGCGCTTCGCGGAATTCCGCCGGAGGAGACGGAACAGAACCTGGAGAAAATGGTTTCCAGCCTGAAGACGCGGGGCATCGGCGTGCTGCTGGTCGGTATGCTGGCGCCGCCGAACATGGGCGAGGACTATGGCAAGCGCTTCAACGGCATCTACGCGCAGGTCGCCGGGAAGCATGACGTCCCCCTCTATCCGTTCTTCCTGGACGGCGTTGCCACGCATGCCGATCATCAACTCGACGACGGCATGCATCCGAATGCTAAAGGTGTCGCGGTGATGGTCGACAAGATGCTGCCGACGGCCGAAACCTTCGTCAAAAGCCTGGGGGTAACCGACTGAGGCTTTTTGCGGCTGCGAAATTTGGGTTGCACCTCGAGGCAATGCATGATTCGCTTGCGGTACGACCACAGATTCGGGGAGCTCGCCATGCCGAGACTATTCGTTGCCCTCGAAGTGCCGCGCAATGCCGCAATGAGCCTGTCTCTGCTCCGCGGCGGCCTCCAGGGAGCGCGCTGGATCGACGTCGAGAATTTTCACATCACACTGCGGTTCATCGGCGACGTCGATGGTCGGACCGCCGATGAGGTCGTCGACAAGCTCGACCGGATCGAGCGGCCTGAATTCCAGCTTTCGCTGGCCGGGGTCGGCTCATTCGGCTCGAAGAAGCCGCATTCGATCTATGCGGGGGTTTCGCCCGCACCGGAAATGTATGCGCTGCAAGCGGAAATCGAGCGCATCTGCCAACGCCTCGGCCTGCCGGCGGATCCGCGCAAGTTCACCCCGCACGTGACGCTCGCCCGGCTTCGCAATGCCCGGCTGGAAGATGTGGTCTTCTACCTCTCCGGCCGCGCGAACTTCGTCTCCTCACCCTTCACCGTCAATCGCTTCGTGTTGATGTCCTCGAAGGAATCGGTCGGCGGGGGTCCCTACGTCACAGAGGAAGTGTTTCCGTTGTTTGAAGCCGGTCCCTCATTCGAGGCCGCAGCGATGGATGTGCATCCGCGATAAAGCAGACGAAAGACGGCCTCAAAATCGGTGCTGTCGCCGTAATAGGGGTCGGGGACGTCTTCCGCGGTGCCGAAGGCTCGTGTCGAAAACAGTTCGATCCTTGCCCGGCAGGTCGGTGGCGCAACGCCTGTCAGGTCGCGCAGATTGCTGCGGTCGAGCGCCAGGATGAGGTCGAAGCGGTCGAAGTCCGCGGACGACACCTTGCGCGCCTTCAATCGCGAAATATCGATGCCGTGATCAGCCGCAACCGCGATCGCGCGATCGTCCGGGGCGTGGCCAACGTGCCAGCCGCCGGTTCCGGCCGAATCGATCACGAAATCCTGATCGCGGCCTTGCTCCGACGCCAGATGGCGGAGGATTCCTTCCGCGAGCGGTGATCGGCAGATGTTGCCGAGGCAGACGAACAGGATGGAAAGCGGGGCCACGCAGACCTCCTTGAAGGTGAAGCACGGCAAACTATCTGCTAAGACAAAGCCCTGCAACGGAGGACGCGTCGATGAAGCAGGAGAAACTCGGCAAGGAAGCGATCACCTCCAGTCTCGCCATGCTCGAGGGCTGGACGCTTGAGGACGATGGACTGGCGATCGCCAAATCGTTCAAATTCAAGGGTTTCGGCGATGCCTTCGCCTTCATGTCGGAATCGGCTGAGGCGGCGGAGCGGCTCAACCACCATCCCGAATGGTTCAACGTCTACAATCGGGTGGACGTGCGGCTGACGACGCACTCGTCCGGCGGCGTGACGGCCCTCGATTTCCGGTTGGCCGAGGCAATGGAGAAGGCGGCGCGCGAGCGATGAAGTGTCTTGTTGCAGGGAATGCGGGTTCCCATATTTGTCCACGCGTTGAAACTGACCGTCGCGCAGGGAGTGTGTCGGAATGGATGATGTGAAGATTGGCGAAATCCTTCTGCCCGGCGACGAGGACGAGCAGGAAAGACAGCAGCAGCGCGTCCGCAACCGCTTCTGGCCGGTGCTGAAGCGGGCGTTCCGACAGGTTCCCTTCAGCCGCGACCTCGTCGCCGCTTATTTCTGCGCGCTTGACCGCAGGACGCCGACGCGCGTGCGCGGCATCCTGCTGGCGGCGCTCGCCTATTTCGTCCTGCCCATCGACGGGATTCCCGACATTCTCGTCGGCATCGGGTTCTCCGACGACATCGCCGTCCTGACGGCCGCCTTCGCCGCCATTCGCGGACATATCCGTGAAGACCACTACGTGTCGGCCGATCGCGCCCTGGCGGACGGTTTGCCGGAGGCTGGTTGATCGGCTTGCGATTTTGGGTGCGCCTGAAGCCCCGTCGCAGAGCAACTGCGGCGTTCTCGACGGGCGTCAAACTCTTGCCCGAATCTTTGTCGACTAACTCAATTCGATGGGATGGGCTTCGCCATCGTCACCCTGCGATTGCGCCATGAATCTTGCAAGCGGTTTGCATCGCAGCAGGTTTCATAGTAACCGCCGGTTCGATGAAATGAGCGTCTGTTGACGATTTGGTAACCAGAATTAAGTCAAATTAATTCAAATCGTGATGATGCGAGCCGTCACGTCCGTCTGGGCGAAAGACAGCAAGACAACCGGCAGGGAATCATGTTCGTAAGGAAAATCGCAACCGCACTTACCCTCGTACTGGCAACGGCCGGCGTCGCATCGGCGCAATCGCCAACCCGGATCCAGCAGTTCAACGCCTGGGGGGCGTACTCCTATCAGTCGAGCGGCGGCAAGGTCTGCTACGTTCTTTCCGTGCCGAAGGAGAAGGCGCCGGCCGGCGTTGATCACGGCGACATCTTCTTCCTGGTGTCGCAGCGCCCGGGCCAGAACATCTCCTACGAGCCGCAGGCGATGATGGGCTATCCGCTGCAGGAAAACTCCAAGGTCAATGTCGTCATCGACGGCCGCACCTTCGTCATGTTCACCAAGGGCAATTCGGCCTGGGTCGAGAATGCCGCCGAGGAGCCGGCTTTGGTCGCCGCCATGAAGTCCGGCAAGGACATGGCGGTCAAGGCCACCTCGCGGCGCGGCACCGGCACCACCTATTCCTACTCGCTGTCGGGCATCTCGGCCGCGCTGAAGCAGATTGAAAGCTGCAAATAGTCCGCTGAAGAAGCTAAGAAGCAAAAGGCCGGTCGATCGACCGGCCTTTTGCGTTTCGGGTCTCGGACGCTTGATTGCCGTCCCCGCTTTCCGCCGCGCGTGACTCTGCGGCCGAAGGATGCTAAAGGCGCCGGTAACGTGAGGAACCGCGCGCAGGCAGTTGCGCCGCCGGGTTCCGAAGACTTCATGTTCGATGGACGGCAAATCCGCGGGCCGATGGCCGCGCAGGCTCTGTGCCGCGATGGGATTGCAGTGATGGCCACCTTGGATTTCCTGAACGGGGCGGAGCCCACGACCGAAAAGCCTGTGCGCAAGGCGCCACTGGCCGAAAAACCGTCGCTGATCGGCCTCTCGCGCGAGGACATGGGCAAGGCTCTTGCCGAGAAGGGCGTGGCGGAGCGGCAAGTCAAGATGCGCGTCAGCCAGCTCTGGCACTGGTTGTACGTGCGCGGCGTTTCCGATTTTGACCACATGCTGAACGTGTCGAAGGACATGCGCGAGATGCTGAAGGAACACTTCACCATCGCCCGCCCCGAGATCGTCGAAGAGCAGGTGTCGAACGACGGCACGCGCAAGTGGCTGCTGCGGTTCCCGCCGCGCGGCGCTGGCCGTCCGGTCGAGGTCGAGACGGTCTATATCCCCGAAGAGGGCCGCGGCACGCTCTGCATCTCCAGCCAGGTCGGCTGCACGCTCACCTGCTCCTTCTGTCACACGGGCACGCAGAAGCTGGTGCGCAACCTGACGGCGGAGGAAATTCTTGCCCAGCTCCTGCTCGCCCGCGACCGGCTTGGCGACTTCCCCGACCGTGATACGCCGGCCGGCGCCATCGTGCCGGCGGAAGGCCGAAAGGTCTCCAACATCGTCATGATGGGCATGGGCGAGCCGCTCTACAATTTCGAGAACGTCAAACAGGCGCTGCTGATCGCCACCGACGGCGACGGGCTGTCGCTGTCGAAGCGGCGCGTCACGCTCTCGACCTCCGGAGTCGTGCCGGAAATCTACCGGACCGGCGAGGAGATCGGCGTGATGCTGGCGATTTCGCTGCACGCCGTTCGCGACGAACTGCGCGACATGCTGGTGCCGATCAACAAGAAGTATCCGCTGAAGGACCTGCTCGACGCCTGCCGCGCCTATCCGAGCCTGTCGAACGCGCGCCGCATCACCTTCGAATACGTGATGCTCAAGGACGTCAACGACAGTCTCGAGGACGCCAAGCTTTTGGTAAAGCTGCTGAAGGGCATCCCGGCGAAGATCAACCTGATCCCGTTCAACCCCTGGCCGGGCACGAACTATCAGTGTTCCGACTGGGAGCAGATCGAGAAGTTCGCCGACTTCATCAACCAGGCGGGCTATGCCTCGCCGATTCGCACGCCGCGTGGCCGCGACATCCTCGCCGCCTGCGGCCAGCTCAAGTCGGAATCGGAGCGGATGCGCAAAGTCGACCGCCTGGCCTACGAGGCGATGATGATCGCCGGTCACGGCGAGGATGATTGAGCGGCCCCCGGGGAGGCGGCCTTCCAATCGGCTCTGATTGTGTCCCCTCATCAGAAAATGTGGTCGATCAACCGGAATTCGAGAATTGATTTGCGCGGCCGTTTTGCCTAGAAGCTGGCCGCAATTCATTCTGGGAGGTTAATTCATGCGCTCACTCTTGCTGGCCTTTGCGGCGACCCTTGCAATTTCGATGCCCGCCCGGGCCGACGAGGTCACCGTTGCCGTGACCGCCATCGTTGAACATCCGGCGCTCGATGCCGCCCGCGACGGCGTCAAGGAGGCGCTGGAAGCGGCCGGCTACAAGGAAGGCGAGAATCTGAAGTTCCTCTACGAGTCGGCCCAGGGCAATCCTGCGACGGCAGCTCAGATCGCCCGCCAGTTCGCCGGCGAAAGCCCGAACGTCATCGTGCCGATCTCCACGCCATCGGCGCAGGCCGTCGTTTCCGCGACGAAGGACATCCCGGTCGTCTTCACGGCCGTTTCCGACCCGCTCGGCGCACAACTCGTCAAGGACATGGATAAGCCCGGCGGCAACGTCACTGGCCTTTCCGACATGTCGCCGGTCGCCGAACACCTGGCGCTGATCAAGGAAATCCTCCCTGAGGCCAAGACCGTCGGCTATCTCTACAACGCCGGCGAGGCGAACTCCGTTTCGCTGCTGGCCGTCTTGAAGGCCGAAGCCGAAAAGGCCGGCCTGACCGTCGTCGAATCCGCCGCCACGAAGTCGGCCGAAGTGCAGGGCGCCGCCCGCGCGCTCGTCGGCCGCGCCGATGCGATCTACGTTCCGACCGACAACACGATCATCTCCGCGCTGGAAGGCGCCGTCGCCGTTGCGGAAGAGGCCAAGCTCCCGCTGTTCACCGCCGACACGGACTCCGTCTCGCGCGGCGCTGTCGCGGCCCTCGGCTTCAACTACAAGGATGTCGGCCGGCAGACGGGTGAAGTCGTTGTGCGTATCCTCAAGGGCGAAAACCCGGGCGACATCCCGGTGAAGGTTGCCGCCGGCACCGACCTCGTCGTCAACAAGGGCGCAGCCGCGAAGATGGGCGTGACCCTGCCGGAAGCCGTTGTCGGCCGCGCGACCCGCGTGATCGAATAATCCCGGTTCGCCGGAAAATTGAAATCGGAATCAACCGCTGCCGGATCGCCCGGCAGCGGTTGATCCGTTAGAACGGCCCTTCCCGCGAAGACCGCGGAATGGGCGAGAAGAGAAAGCCGAGAGCCGTGAGCCTGATTGCCTTCTGGGGTGCCGTCGAACTGGGGCTGGTCTATGCCTTCGTCGCGATCGGCGTTTACCTTGCCTTCCGCGTGCTGGACTTTCCGGACCTGACCGTAGACGGGTCGTTTCCGCTCGGCGCTGCCGTCACGGCTGTGCTGATCATCGCCGGTCTGAACCCTTGGCTGGCCGCAGCGGTCGCCATGGTGGCCGGCGCCGGCGCCGGCCTGGTAACGGCGATGCTGAACGTCCGCTTCCGCATTCTCAACCTGTTGGCCTCGATCCTGACGATGATCGCGCTGTTCTCGGTCAACCTGCGGGTCATGGGCAAGCCGAACGTCGCGCTGATCAATGCTGACACCATGCTCAGCCCGTTCTTCGGGCTGGGGCTGCGCGATTTCTACGTTCGTCCGCTCTTCATCGGCGTGCTGGTGGTCGTCGCGCTGTTCCTGGTGTGGCGCTTTCTCGAAAGCGATGCCGGCCTGTCGATGCGCGCGACTGGCGCCAATGCCCGTATGGCCCGCGCGCAGGGCGTCGATACCAGCCGGCAGATCTATCTCGGCATCGCGCTTTCCAACGCGCTGGTTGCCCTTGGTGGCGCGCTATTTGCGCAGACCAATGGTTTCGCCGACGTGACCTCTGGCGTCGGCACCATCGTGGTCGGCCTTGCCGCCGTCATCATCGGCGAGACGCTGTTCGGGGCGCGCGGCATCCTGATCGCGCTGATCGGCTGCGTGCTCGGCTCGATCCTCTACCGCATCGCCATCCAGCTTGCGCTATCGTCGGACGTTCTCGGACTACAAGCATCCGACCTCAATCTCGTGACGGCCGTGCTCGTCACCGTGGCGCTTGTGCTGCCGCGGCTGCGTCGTGGAGGAGTCGCCTGATGATTTCCGTTTCCGATATCAAAGTCGTCTTCGGCAAGGGTACGCCGCTGCAGAAGCAGGCGCTGAACGGCGTCAGCCTCACGATCGAGGAAGGTCAGTTCGTCACCGTCATCGGATCGAACGGCGCCGGCAAGTCGACGCTGCTCGGCGTTCTCGCCGGCGACGTCATCGCAACCGAGGGCCGGGTGATGATCGGTACGACCGACGTCACCCGACAGGGCACCGCTGCGCGGGCGGGCCGGGTGGCGCGCGTGTTCCAGGATCCGCTTGCCGGCAGCTGCGGCGCGCTGTCGATCGAGGAAAACCTGGCGCTGGCGGCCCGCCGCGGCGAGCGGCGCGGCCTTGCGCCGGCGCTCGGCTCCGGACGGCGCGCCTTGTTCCGCGAGCGGATCGCCGAACTGAACCTCGGGCTCGAAAACCGGATGCGCGACCGCATGGATCTGTTGTCCGGCGGCCAGCGCCAGGCGGTCTCGCTGGTGATGGCGACGCTTGCCGGGTCCGACGTGCTGTTGCTCGACGAGCATACGGCAGCGCTCGATCCGGGCATGGCCGAATTCATCATGAACCTGACGCAGAAGATCGTCTCGGACCGCAAGCTGACGACGCTGATGGTCACCCATTCGATGCGCCAGGCGCTTGACTACGGTCACCGCACGGTGATGCTGCACGGCGGCGAGATCGTCCTCGACGTCACCGGCGACAGCCGCAAGACCCTGCAGGTCGAGGACCTGATCGCCATGTTCCGCAAGATGCGCGGCCAGACGCTCGACGACGATTCGCTGCTGATCGGCTGACGCCGTCCGGGCTGCGCGGGCCGGACCATGGGTCGATCCGGTTTTGCGCTCAGCGCGCCGTCGTCATGAAGATCTTTACCGCGAAGAGCGAGAAGACGCCGGCGATCGAATAGTCGAGGCCGCGCAGCACCTTCCTGTTGTTTTGCAGCCAGGTCGACAGCCCGTCGGCGGCAAGCACGATGAGCGCGTTCACCGGCATGCCGAGCAGAATGAAGAAGAAGCCGAGGAAGACCAGCTTTCCGGTCACGCTCGGATCGCTGGCGGAGACGAACTGCGGCAGGAAAGTCATAAAGAAGATGATGACCTTGGGGTTCAGGAGATTGACCCAGAAGCCGCTGGAGACGTTCGCAAGGGTCGACATCTTCGGGCTGTCGACCGCATCGACGGTCAGGCTGGAGCCATGGCGGATCGCCTGGATCGCGAGCCACAGCAGATAGGCAGCGCCGCCGGTCTTGAGGATCATGAACGCGGTCGGCGAGGCGGTGATCAGCGCCGCAATGCCGAAGGCGACCAGCAGCGTATGCACGACGATGCCGCAGGCTGTGCCGAGCACGACCCAGAGCGCGGCGGATTTCCCCTGCGACAGCGCCCGGCTGATCGTCAGCGTCATGTCGGGGCCGGGCGTCGCGGCGAGCAGGAGCGTCGCCACGGCAAAGGCGGCAATCGTCGGCAGGGAGGGCAGGAAATCCATCGCATCTCGTCCTGTGTGGGTGCTGGGTCCTGATACTCCGGAGCCCGTCACATTGGAAGCCAAATTGCGATGCGCGGTGATCCGGACGCTTGTATCCGCGCGGTTTCTGGCTAAAAGTGCCGCCGAAAATCGTCGCGCGGCACCGCCGCCCCTTCCTCACCAGACGGACAGAGAACCATGGCATCTCCCAAGCAAGTCAAGAAGGTCGTTCTCGCCTATTCGGGCGGCCTCGACACCTCGATCATCCTGAAGTGGCTGCAGACCGAACTCGGCGCCGAAGTCGTCACCTTCACCGCCGACCTCGGCCAGGGCGAGGAACTGGAGCCGGCGCGCAAGAAGGCTGAGATGCTCGGCATCAAGGAGATTTTCATCGAGGACGTGCGCGAGGAGTTCGTCCGCGACTTCGTCTTCCCAATGTTCCGCGCCAACGCCGTCTACGAGGGTGTCTACCTGCTCGGCACCTCGATCGCCCGCCCGCTGATCTCCAAGCACCTGATCGAGATCGCGAAGAAGACCGGCGCGGACGCGATCGCCCACGGCGCCACCGGCAAGGGCAACGACCAGGTCCGCTTCGAGCTGTCGGCCTATGCGCTGAACCCCGACATCAAGATCATCGCGCCGTGGCGCGACTGGTCGTTCAAGAGCCGCACGCACCTGCTCGAATTCGCCGAGCAGCACCAGATCCCGGTTGCCAAGGACAAGAAGGGCGAGGCGCCGTTCTCGGTCGACGCCAACCTGCTGCACTCCTCTTCCGAGGGCAAGGTTCTGGAAGACCCGGCCGTCGAGGCACCCGAATACGTGCACATGCGCACCATTTCGCCGGAAACCGCGCCGGACAAGGCGACCACCATCAAGGTCGGCTTCGAGCGCGGCGACGCCGTCTCGATCAACGGCGTGCGCATGTCGCCGGCAACGCTGCTCGCGACGCTCAACAATTACGGCCGCGACAACGGCATCGGCCGTCTCGACCTCGTTGAAAACCGCTTCGTCGGCATGAAGAGCCGCGGCGTCTACGAGACCCCCGGCGGCACGATCCTGCTGGCCGCGCACCGGGCGATCGAGAGCATCACGCTCGACCGCGGTGCCGCGCACCTCAAGGACGAGCTGATGCCGCGCTATGCCGAGCTGATCTACTACGGCTTCTGGTTCTCGCCCGAGCGCGAGATGCTGCAGGCCCTCATCGATAAGAGCCAGGAGCATGTCGAGGGCGAAGTGACGCTGAAGCTCTACAAGGGCAACGTCATGGTCATCGGCCGTGAATCGGAAAAGTCGCTCTATTCCGACAAGCTCGTCACCTTCGAAGACGACCAGGGCGCCTACGACCAGAAGGACGCGGCCGGCTTCATCAAGCTCAACGCGCTGCGGCTGCGCACGCTGGCCGCCCGCGACCGCAGGGGCTGAACGGCACCCGACCGATCCGACAAAGTGAGCCCCGCCGAGAAAACTCCGGCGGGGCTTTTCTGTCTGGCGGCCAGGCGGTTCCCCCCAAATGAAAACGCCCCGGACGAGCCGGGGCGCTGATAGCCTTTGACCGAGTGTGCGCAATCAGCTTGCGGCGCGGTGGCCGTGCTGGTCCTGCGCGTAGTAGTGGCCGAAGCGGTTGGCGAGGAAGGAGTCGAGAGCGATCTCCTCCTGCTTGACGAAGCCCTTGGCGCGCAGCGAGCCGTCGGCCAGCATGTCGAGCACGGCGCAGATCGAGCCGGCCGTGGTGATCTGGATCGCCGAGTGCATGCGGCCGGCGATGACGGCGCTGTAGACCTTGTTGGCGTAGGTTTCCTGGATCAGGCGGCCGTCCTTGCGGCCCGAGACGGTGACGAAGATGATCACGACGTCCTGGGTGGTGGTCGGCAGCGCGTTCTCGAAGATGTCCTTCAGCACTTCGCGGCGGTGGCGCAGGCCGAGGTCGTTCAAGAGCGCCTTCATGATCGCGGCGTGGCCGGGATAGCGGATCGTCTTGTAGTTCAGCGTGCGCACGTTGCCTTCCAGTGTCTCGCACAGCGTGCCGAGGCCGCCGGAGGTGTTGAAGGCTTCGTAGGTGACGCCGTCGAGCGAGAACTCTTCGCGCTCTTCGAGCGCCGGCACTTCGATCAGCGAACCTTCGACGATTGCCTCGCAGGGCTCGATGTATTCGTTGATGACGCCGTCGGTGCTCCAGGTGAGATTGTAGTTGAGCGCATTCGACGGGTACTGCGGCAGGGCGCCGACGCGCATGCGCACGCTTTCCAGCGTGTCGAAGTGGCTGGCGAGGTCATTGGCGCAGATGGAGATGAAGCCCGGCGCCAGGCCGCACTGCGGGATGAAGGCGGTCTCGGCCTTGGCGGCGATGCGCTTGACGGCGCGGGTGGATTCGACGTCTTCGGTCAGGTCGAGGTAGTGGATGCCGGCGGCAGCCGCAGCTTCGGCGATCGCGACGGTCAGATGATAGGGAGCGGCACTCAGGACGGCGAACTTGCCCTTCAAGAGTTCGACGAGTGCCTTGCTGTCGGCGATGTCGACGACGGCGGTGACCACGGCCTTGTGCTCTTCGATGGCCGCGAGCTGTTCGGCGGAACGGTCGGCAACGGTGACCTTGTAGTCCCCGCTATGCGCGAGCAGCCGCGCAATGGTGGAGCCGATCTTGCCTGCGCCGATGACGACGATTTCTTTCATGGATGTGTCCCCTGTAAGGCGATAAAACTGACCCACTGATTTTGCCGCCGATTTTTGTCGATTTATAGCTTCGGATTTGGCATATTGCACCATCTGTATCGGCAAAATGACGACAAGAATGAGCATTTCGACATTGGGCGGGAAGGATCGCGAGCTCCTCGCCATCCTCAGCGAAAACGCCCGTGAGCAAACCGCGACGATCGCGCGAAGGCTCGGCCTGTCGCGCACGACCGTGCAGGCCAAGATCGAGCGACTGGAACGGGATGGGGTGATCACCGGCTACGGCGTGCGCCTGTCGGACGAATATGAGGACGGCATGGTGAAGGCGCACGTGCTGATCACCATCGCTCCGAAGACGCTGACCCGGATCACGACCGAGTTGCATGCCATCACGGAGGTGCGCGCGCTGCACTCCGTTTCCGGCACGTTCGACCTCATTGCCATCGTCGCGGCGGCGTCGATTGCCGAACTCGATCACCTGATCGACCGCATCGGCGCGATCGATGGCGTGGAGCGCACGCTTTCCTCGATCATCCTGTCGACGCGGATCAGTCGTTAGCGCACGCCATTCGTGCTCGCTTCGCCGGCCTATGCCAGAAAGCGCTCGGGCCTGAACGGGCCGATATTGATGAGGGTGCGCTCGCCCAGCATCTTTTCCGCCAGCGCACGGCCGGTGATCGGTCCGAGCGTCATGCCATGATGGGCATGGCCGAAGGCAAACCACAGGCCGGCATGACGGGGAGCCTTGCCGATGATCGGCATCATGTCCGGCGTGCAGGGCCGTGCCCCCATCCACGGCTCGTCGTCGCGGCGCTCGGCGAGCGGGAAGAACTCGCGCGCGACCTTTTCGGCGCGGCGAAGCTGGACCGGCGTCTTGCGGGCGTCCCGCTTGGCGAATTCGGCGCCGGTCGTCAACCGGATGCCGCGGTTCATCGGCGCGAGGAAATAGCCGCGCTCCGCATCAAGCACCCAGTTGTTCAGCTTCGCGCCATCGGCGGCACCGTAGTGCATGTGGTAGCCGCGCTTGACCGCAAGCGGGAAGTGATAGCCAAGCTTCCGCGTCACGGTGTCGGCCCATGGCCCCAGCGCCACGACGACATCGCGGGCTTCGAGCGGCCCCTCCGGCGTCGCGATCCGCCAGCCCTCGCCCTCCAGCACATGTTCGATCGTCGCGGCATCGCCTGCAGCCAGGGTGCCGCCGAGCGACTGGAAATATTTTAGGTAGGCCTTCAGCAGTCCGCCCGGATCGAGGATCGACCAGGGATCCGTCCAGCGCAGGCCGCCGGTCAAATCGGCGCGGATGTCGGGCTCTGCCTGTTTCATCTCGGCGGCCGACAGCTTCTGATGGTTGACCCCGAAATTTGCAGACCACAGTTCGGCCTCGGCGTAGGCGGCATCGCGCGCCTTCTCGGTGCGGAACACTTTCATCCAGCCGTCCTTGCGGATCAGGTCGCCGGCGCCAGAGGCGTCGATCAGGTCGGCGTGTTCGCTGATCGAATGCTCGATCAGCGGTGCGTACATGTGGGCAATGCTCTGGTGCTGCCGGAAGCCGGAATGCCACCAGTACCGGGCGAGAAACGGCACAAGACCCGGGAGCGCGGACAGGTGATAATGCGCATCGATCGTGTTGTTCAGCGCGTAGCGGAACAGCGCACCGAAATCATGCGGGAAGCCGTAAGGATAGACGCCCTCGCGCTGGATCAACCCGGCATTGCCGTAGGACGTCTCCTCCCCCGGCCCGCGCCGGTCGACCAGAACGACCGATTTTCCGCGCCGTGCCAGATGGATCGCCGTCGAAATGCCGACGACACCCGCCCCCAGAACGATGACATCCGTTTTCATGTGCTATGCCTCAGGATCCCGCTTTCGTTGCATCGATCAATGCACCCGGCTGGGGGTGCACGCAAGGCGCCCGCCGCCGGATTTTTTCCTTCAGAGCGAAGTGGTGATGCCGCCGTCGACATAGAGCGTGTGTCCGTTGACGAAAGAGGAGGCGTCGGAGGCGAGGAAGACCGCGGCCCCGACGAGTTCGCCGACTTCGCCCCAGCGGCCCGCCGGCGTCCGCTTCTCCAGCCAGGCGCTGAACTCCGAATTCTCGACCAGCGCCTCGTTCAGCGGCGTCCTGAAGTAGCCGGGCGCGATCGCGTTGATCTGCAGGCCGTATCGCGCCCAGTCGGCGCACATGCCGCGGGTGAGGTTGCGCACGGCGCCCTTGGTGGCCGTATAGGGCGCGATACCCGGTCGGGCCAGTTCGCTCTGCGCCGAGGCGATGTTGATGATCTTGCCGCGGCCGCGCGCGATCATGTGGCGAGCGACGGCACGGGAGACGTGGAAGACGCTGGAGACGTTGGTGCGTAGCAACTCGTCCCACTTCTCGACCGGGAAAGTCTCGAGCGGTGCGCGAAACTGCATGCCGGCATTGTTGACGAGGATGTCGATCGGGCCGGTCTCCGCCTCGATCACCGCGACCATCTGTGCCGCAGCGGCCCCGTCGGTGACATCGAACGGCGCGGCCTGCGCCGAATAGCCTTTGTCGCGCAAAACCTTGACTGCGCCGCCGAGTTTTTCTGCCGAACGGCCGTTGAGCAGAACGCTTGCACCGTGTGCGGCAAGTCCCTCTGCAATTGCAAATCCTATTCCCTGCCCAGAGCCCGTGACCAAGGCCGTTCGGCCGCTAAGATCGAACAATGGATACGACATGGCCATCGATCCTTTCGCTGCAGGCCGGCGACCTGTTCGCAACGGCCAAAGGGATCATGTCAGGATGCGCAATGTCAGCCAAACCGAAACGCGCGTGGCGTCATCAGCTGATCTTGAGCGGAGCTACTGCCCTGCGAGCCGCAGCAGGTTCTCGATCGCCGCGCGCTCGAATCCACCGATGCCCTCGCGGATGTCCGCGCCGATGGCGGCAGCAACGGCATCCCCGTCGCGCTTGCGCAGTGCCGCGATCGCCTCCTGATGGCGGTCGACGAAATAGAGCTGCTCCACGTACTCCATGGCGATGCCCAGGAACGGCCCGAGCTGCAGCCAGACGCTCTCCACCATTGGCATGATGATCTGGTCCGGATTGGCGGTGTAGAGCGTGCGATGGAATTCCTGGTTCAGCAGCAAGAGCGCGGTAGCGCTGTCCTTGCGCGCGATCGCCTCGTCCTGCGCCTTGTCGATCTCCACCAGCCGATCGATCTGCTTTTCGGTGATGTGGACGACGGCGCGCCGGGCGGCGTGTTGCTCGAGCACGGTGCGCAGGGCGATCAACTCACCGAAGCGGTCGGCGGTCATCTTCGGCACCATGATCCGCCGATTGTCGAGCACCTTCAGCGCCCCTTCCGAAGACAGGCGCCGCAACGCTTCGCGAACCGGCGTCGGGCTGCTCTCCATCGCTTCCGCGATTCCCCGAATGGTCAGGGCCTCACCCGGGCGGATGGAGCCGACCATGATCGCCTGGCGCAGCCGCCGGTGTGCGTATTCATGCGTGGTCATTCCGTCTGGCCGAACCAGCGGCTGCAGCTTCAAAGCGCCCAACGTCCCCTCCTGACCAGCAAAAGGACACGACCGGTTTCGGTCGCGCCCTTCTTGTTCCGGTCTTACCAGCTTGACCGACAACAAGAAAGTGTGCATATATTAGAAATGTGATCACAAAAATCAATATGTGATATGGAAAAATCATGAATGAATCTGAGGGGAACGACTGGCTCATCAACGCGGAGTCGGTAGAGAGCATCCAGGCGGTCGTGTGCGACCTGAACGGCATTCTGCGCGGCAAACGCGTACCGGTCAGCCAGGCAAAGAAGGTACTGGAGGGCGGCATCCGCATGCCGCTATCGATCGTCGGCGTCGACGTCTGGGGCGAGGACATCGTCGGCTCGTCGCAGGTGTTCACCAGCGGCGACCAGGACGGCATCTGCAGCGCGACGGGCCGCGGCGCCCTGCCGGTCAGCTGGACGCTGAAGCCGAGCGCCGTCGTGCCGTTGTGGCTGTTCAAGGAAAACGGCGAGCCGTTCCTCGCCGATCCGCGCCAGGCGCTCGCCCATATCGTGCGCCAGTACCATGAACTGGGCCTGCGGCCCGTCGTCGCCTCGGAGATGGAATTCTATCTGATCGATTCCGAGCCGGACCATGCCGAGCCGCCGATCTCGCCGTATACCGGCAAGCGCCTCGATTCCGACGCGATCCTGTCGATTGACGAACTCGACGACTTCGGCCAGTTCTTCTCCGACGTCTATGCGGAATGTGAGCGCCAGAACGTGCCGGCTGACTCGGCCGTCGCCGAGAACGGTATCGGCCAGTTCGAGATCAATCTGGTGCATTCGGACGATCCGTTGAAGGCGGCCGACGACGCGCTGTTCTTCAAGCGCATCATCAAGGGCATCGCCCGCAAGCACGGCTTTGCCGCCACCTTCATGGCCAAGCCCTACGGCATGCGCTCGGGCAGCGGTATGCATATGCATTTCAGCCTGATCGACGAGGGCGGCAAGAACGTCTTCGACGACGGTACCGAGCAGGGCTCCGACGTCCTGCGCCACGCGGTGGCCGGCCTGACGCGCGGCATGGCGGAGACGACGCTGCTGTTTGCCCCGCACTACAATTCCTACCGGCGACTTCGGCCGGACACCCATGCGCCGACGTCGATCACCTGGGGCTACGAGAACCGCACCGCGGCCATCCGAATCCCCGGCGGCAACCCTGCGGCGCGGCGTATCGAGCACCGTGTCGCCGGTGCCGACGCCAATCCCTATCTCGTCATGGCCGGCATCCTCGGCGCGGCGCTGATGGGAATCCGCAACAAGTGGGAGCCGCCGCCGCCGGTCGTGGGTAGCGCCTACCAGATGAGGGCGCCGCGCATTCCCAGCGAATGGGGCTCGGCGGTGAGCGCCTTCGAAAACGGCTCGATCGTCTCGGAGATCTTCGATCCCGACTTCCGCTCGATGCTGATCGCCTGCAAGCGGCAGGAGATCGCCGGCTTTGCCGAGCAAGTGACCGACTTCGAATTCAGCGCTTATCTGGAAATCGTCTGATGGCCAACAACACGCAATCCTATGCCGGCGACGGCCGCTACCCCGACAGCTACTACGCCGCCTCCCGCAACATCATCCGCACGCCGAAGGTCCTGGAGGGCGAGGTGCGGGCGGACGTGGCGGTGCTCGGCGCCGGCTATTCCGGCCTGTCGACCGCGATCCACCTCGCCGAAAAGGGCTACAAGGTCGTCGTCGTCGAAGGCGCCGGCGTCGGCTGGGGGGCTTCCGGCCGCAACGGCGGCCAGGTCGTCAACGGACTGAACGCCAGCCTCGACACGATCAAGCGCCGCTACGGCGATGCCGCCGGCGCCTTCGTCGGCAGCCTCGTGCAGGAGGGCGGCAAGATCATCCGCCGCATCGTCAGCCAGTACGGCATCGAGTGCGACCTGAAGGACGGCAACATCTACGCCGCCTACACCGCCGCCCACATGCGCGAACTGGAGCACAAGAAGGCGCTGTGGAAGAGCTACGGCATGGACGACCATCAGTTGCTCGACAAGGAGGCGATCCGCAAGCTCGTCAACACCGATGCCTATGTCGGCGGCATGCTGGACACCACCGGCGGGCACATGCACCCGCTCAACCTTGTGCTCGGCGAGGCGAAGGCGCTCGAATCGCTTGGCGGCGTCGTCTACGAGCAGTCACCGGTGACGAAGGTCGAGCACGAGGCGGAAAAGCCGGTCATCCACACGGCCAAGGGCCGCGTGATCGCCAATATCGCGGTCCTCTGCGGCAACGCCTATCTCGGCCATGTCGTGCCGAAGCTTGTCTCCCGCGTCATGCCGGTCTCGACCCAGATGGTCGCGACCGAGCCGCTCGGCGATCGCGCCGACGCACTGATCCCGTCCGACATGTGCGTCGAGGACGTGCGCTACATCCTCGACTATTTCCGGCTTTCGGCCGACAAGCGGATGATCTTCGGCGGCGGCACCGTCTATGGCGGCACCGACCCGGCCGACGTGCGGGCGAAGATCCGCCCCAACATGGAAAAAGTCTTCCCGTCGCTGAAGGGCGTGAAAATCGACTATGCCTGGAGCGGCAATTTCGCGCTCTCCTTCTCGCGCGTGCCGCAGATGGGCAAGATCGGTAGGAACACCTATTTCGCCCATGGCTACAGCGGCCACGGCGTCACCGGCTCGCACCTGTTCGGCAAGATCCTGAGCGAAGCCGTCCACGGCGACGCCAGCCGGTTCAGTCAGTTCGAGAAGCTGCCGTGGATTCCGTTCCCGGGCGGGCGCATGTTCCGCGCGCAGTACTCGACGATCGGCTCCTGGTGGTACCAGTTCAAGGACGCCTTCGGGCTCTGAGGTCCAAAACGGGGATTGATAACGAAAGAGGCCGGCGGAAATCTCCGCCGGCCTCTTTCATTGAGGGATCGATATCCGCCGCTCAGCCCATGCGTTCGGACTTGTAGGAGCCCGGGCTTGCCGGAAAAACGATGGTGCGGTTGCCGTTCATGAAGACGCGGTGATGGATGTGTGCGTGAACGGCACGCGCCAGCACCTGGCTCTCCACGTCGCGACCGATCGAGACATAGTCCTCGGCGCTCTGCGCATGGGTGATGCGCGCCACGTCCTGTTCGATGATCGGGCCCTCGTCCAGATCCTCGGTGACGTAGTGGGCGGTCGCGCCGATCAGCTTCACGCCACGCTCGAAGGCCTGCTTGTAGGGGTTGGCACCCTTGAAGGAGGGCAGGAACGAATGGTGGATGTTGATGATCCGGCCCGACATCTTCTTGCAGACCTCGTCAGAGAGCACCTGCATGTAGCGGGCGAGCACGATCAGGTCGGCCTCGGACTGCTCGACGACCTCCATCAGCCGGGCTTCGGCCTGCGGCTTGTTCTCCTTCGTCACCTTGATGTGATGGAAGGGGATGTCGTGGTTCACAACGACCTTCTGGTAGTCGAAATGGTTCGAGACGACGCCGACGATGTCGATCGGCAGCGCACCGATCTTCCAGCGGTAGAGCAGGTCGTTCAGGCAGTGGCCGAAGCGCGATACCATCAAGAGCACCTTCATGCGCTCCTGCGAATCGTGGACCTCCCAGGTCATGCCGAAGGCCTTGGCCACCGGCTGGAATCCTTCGCGGATCTCGCCTTCCGTGGCGCCCTCCTGGCTGATGAAGGTCAGGCGCATGAAGAACAGTCCGGTCTCGATATCGTCGAACTGCGAGCTGTCGACGATGTAGCAGCCCTTCTCGGCGAGGTAGGTGGTGATCGCGGCGACGATGCCGCGGGTCGATTGGCACGAAACAGTCAGTACATAGCTCTTCATCGGTTCCACTCTCGCTGTCGATGCGCCGCAATTTGCGCCGGCGGTTTCGGCGGAGGGCTCATATCTCAACCGTCCGCCGATTTTGCAAGGCCCGTCTGCAGGGTCTTATATGAGTGAAAGCTAAGCTGCGATGCGAAAGCAGACGCAACGGTTCGCGACATTCAATGGCAGGATAGAGCCAGGGGCTGGCGAGATGACCGTTCTTCTGCGACAAGGCCGCATGTCGATGCTCCGCACCCCGCATTGCCCAGTCCTCTGCCGTCATGCTCCGAGCGAAGGTTGAGCCATGTTCACTTTGCACACGACCGGCACTTTCGAGCAGGACATCAAGAAAAGCCGCTTCATCGCCGTCGCGGGCCCGATCGAGAGCGAGCAGGGCGCAAAGGACTTCCTCGCCGCCCACTCCGACCCCGGCGCAAACCACAATTGCTTCGCCTGGCGCCTCGGCCAGGTCTATCGCTTCAGCGACGACGGTGAGCCGAGCGGGACGGGCGGAAAGCCGATCCTACAGGCGATCGACGGTCAACAGCTGGACGGGGTTGCCGTCGTCGTCACCCGCTGGTTCGGCGGCATCCTGCTCGGCAGCGGCGGCCTGATCCGCGCCTATGGCGGAACGGCCGCGATGTGCCTCCGGGCGATGGCCAAGATGGAACTCGTCGCCCGGGTCGAGGCACGCGTGACCTGCGTGTTCTCCGATCACGCCCTGGTGAAGTCGCGACTTGCGGCGTCGGGCGATGTCCGGATCGAGGCTGAAGCCTTCACCGCCACCGGTGCCGAACTGGTCGTCGCCCTGCCGGAGGCGGAGGCCGCGACGATCATCCGGATGATCACCGACGTGACGGCGGGACGCGCGACCGTCGTCCTCAAAGATTGATCGATTTCCTGCGGAAACAAGCCGCCACTGCCGCGCCGCGACGCGGTCGGACTTGGAAGGATCACTCCCGGCGCTTCATTGCGGTGGGCCGAGGCTTGTCCACCGTCGTTTCGCGGCGAAAGGCCGCCGGCGTCTTGGCGGTCCACTTGCGAAAGGCGCGGTGGAACGCACTGGGCTCCGAAAACCCGAGCTGGGCTGCGATTTCACCGACCGCATGCGAACTGGTCTGCAGCATCTCGATCGCAAGGTCGCGGCGGATTTCATCCTTGATCCCGGCATAGCTCTGGCCCTCGGCCTGCAGGCGATGGCGCAGCGTCGAGGGCGACATGCGCAGTTGCGCTGCCAGTTCCTCGAATCCGGCCCATGATGCGGGCGACACCTGCCGCAGCCGCTTGCGGACGCTCGCGGCGAGGCCGGCATCGTAGCGGTAGCGCACGAGGATATTGGCCGGCGCCCCGCGCAGGAACTGCTTCAGCGCCTGCTCATTTCGGGCAACCGGCAACTTCAGTACTGCCGCATCGAAGGCCAGCCGGCTCGCCGGCTGGGAAAAACGGACGGGTGCCCCGAAAAACAGGCGATAGTCGGCACCCTGCCGTGGCTCGGCACAGCGGAAATCGACCATGCGGATGGGGATGCGCCGGCCGACCAGCCAGCAGGTGATTCCGTGCAGCAGGATCCAGTACATGCGGTAGGCGAAGGCCGAGCGCGGCTCGCACCGGTCGGAAAGCACGATCTGCGCCAGCCCGTCGGCGATCTCCAGGCGTCCGCTCGGATCTTCGAGCACGACGTCGAGGAACCGCAAGGCCCGATGCAGCGCCTGTTCCAACGTCCTTGCATGCAGGATGCAGTGGCACAGCAGCGTGAAACTGCCGCGTCGCATCGGCCGGCCGCCCATCCCGAAAAACTCGTCGTCGATCTCGGCGGCAATCGCAAGCCAGAGTGCGCCGTAGCTGTCAGCGGAGATCGGCGCGTCGATTACGGCGGGCAGGCCGAGGGTCGCGAGCACCTGTTCGGGTGCCTTGCCGTGCCGTCTCAGGCAATCGAGCGCCTCTTCCACGAAAGAGGGCGAGATCATTCGCCGTGCGGTTTCCATTGTCGTCATGCCCTGCAGAATATGGTAAAAGTGGCCGAACAATCGAGACGCTTCGGTCATCGCTTGCAATACCGCACCGGCATACAGTCGGGCAAGACGGACCGGGGCAGATCGCTCCAGCCGATCGAATGCGGCGCTGGGAGGACTGCATGACGCATCGAAACCGCCATGCCGGGCGCAAGTCCGCTGCGGGAGCACGCGAATGCTGATCCGTGGAAAGACGTTTCTCGTCACCGGTGGCGGTTCCGGCCTCGGTGCCGCGGTTGCCCGCATGCTGGCGGGCGAGGAGGCGAACGTCGTGATCGCGGACGTCAACGCGGAAGCGGGCGCCGGCATCGTCGGTGAACTCGGAGCGAGCGCTGCCTTCACGCGCACCGACGTCACCCAGGAAAAGGACGCCCAGGCCGCCGTCGACCTGGCGCTGGAGCGGTTCGGCCACCTGCACGGTTTGGTTAACTGCGCCGGCATCGCGCCGGGCGAGAAGGTGATCGGCCGCGACGGTCCCCACAAGCTGGAGAGCTTCGCCCGCACGATCGGGATCAACCTTGTCGGCACCTTCAACATGACCCGGCTTGCCGCAGCAGCCATCGCCACGGAGGAGCCCGGGGCCGAAGGCGAACGCGGCGTGATCGTCAATACCGCATCGGTCGCCGCTTTCGACGGCCAGATCGGCCAGGCCGCCTATGCGGCCTCGAAGGGCGGGGTGGCGGCGATGACGCTGCCGATCGCCCGCGAACTGGCGCGCTCCGGCATCCGTGTCGTCACCATCGCACCGGGCATCTTCGAGACGCCGATGATGGCGGGCATGCCGCAGGAGGTGCAGGATTCGCTTGGCAGAAGCGTGCCCTTCCCGCCACGCCTCGGCAAGCCGGCGGAATTCGCCGCGCTGGTCCGGCATATCTGCGAAAACATCATGCTGAATGGCGAAGTCATCCGCCTCGACGGCGCGCTGCGCATGGCGCCGCGCTGAGACAGGCCTCGTTCCGGGAGATCAGAAATGACGCAACAGGACCCGATCGTCATCGTTGGCTCGGCCCGTACCGCCATTGGCGGGTTCCAAGGCGACCTGAAGGATGCCGCCGCGCCGGATCTCGGCGCTGCCGCCATTCGTGCCGCACTCGATCGAAGCGGCGTCAGTCCGGAAGCGGTGGAAGAGGTGGTCTTCGGCTGTGTCCTGCCGGCCGGACAGGGCCAGGCGCCCGCCCGCCAGGCGGCGATCGCTGCCGGCCTGCCTTTCGCCACGGGAGCCACGACCGTCAACAAGATGTGCGGCTCCGGCATGAAGGCGGTGATGCTGGCGCATGACCTCATTGCCGCCGGCAGTGCTTCGATCGCCGTCGCCGGCGGCATGGAGAGCATGACCAACGCGCCCTATCTGCTCGACCGCGCCCGCGGCGGCTATCGCCTCGGCCACGGCCGGCTCATCGATCACATGTTTCTCGACGGGCTGGAAGACGCCTATGACAAGGGCCGCTTGATGGGCACCTTTGCCGAGGACTGCGCCGAGGCCTACCAGTTCACCCGCCCCGCCCAGGACGACTATGCGGTCACCTCGCTGACGCGCGCCCAGAAGGCGATCGAGAGCGGCGCCTTCGACGCCGAGATCGCACCCGTCACGGTGAGGGCGGGCCGCGCCGAACAGGTCGTCAGCCGTGACGAGCAGCCGGGCAAGGCGAGGCTGGAAAAGATCCCGACGCTGAAGCCGGCGTTTCGCGAGAACGGCACCGTGACCGCGGCGAACTCGTCCTCGATCTCGGACGGTGCGGCCGCGCTGGTGCTGATGCGGCGCTCGCAGGCCGAGCGCGAGGGTATCGATCCGCTGGCCACCATCGTCGGCCACGCCACCCATTCGCAGGCGCCCAACCTTTTTGCGACCGCGCCGATCGGCGCCCTGCGCACGCTGAGCGAGCGCACCGGCTGGAACCTCAAGGACGTCGACCTGTTCGAGATCAACGAGGCCTTTGCCGTCGTCGCCATGGCGGCGATGCGCGACCTCGACCTGCCGCACGACAAGGTCAACGTGCACGGCGGCGCCTGCGCGCTCGGCCATCCGATCGGTGCCTCCGGCGCCCGCGTCATCGTCACGCTGCTGTCGGCGCTCGAGCGCTACGGCATGAAGCGGGGCATGGCGAGCCTCTGCATCGGCGGCGGCGAGGCGACGGCGCTCGCGCTCGAACTGCACTGACCGGTTTTCGGGGGAGGAGACCGAGGCATGATCCTGAATGAGCAGCAGGTTCAGATCCGCGACATGGCGCGCGACTTCGCCCGCGAGCGCTTGGCGCCGGGCGCGGCCGAGCGCGACCTGAACAGCACCTTCCCGCGCCAGGAGCTGAAGGAGATGGGTGAACTCGGCTTCCTCGGCATGCTGGTGCCGGAGGACTATGGCGGCTCGGAGACCGGCACGATCGCCTATGCCGTGGCGCTCGAGGAGATCGCCGCCGGCGATGGGCCGTGCTCGACGATCATGAGCGTACACAGCTCGGTCGGCTGCGTGCCAATCCTGAAATACGGCACCGAGGAACAGAAGCAGCGCTTCCTGCCGAAGCTCGCATCCGGCGAGTGGATCGGCGGTTTTGCGCTGACCGAGCCGCAGGCCGGCTCCGACGCTTCGAACCTGAGGACCCGCGCCCGCCGCGACGGCGACCACTATGTCATCGACGGCGCCAAGCAGTTCATCACCTCGGGCAAGAACGGCAATGTCATCATCGTCTTCGCCGTCACCGATCCGGACGCCGGCAAGAAAGGGATTTCCGCCTTCATCGTCCCGACCGACACGGCCGGCTACGAGGTCGTGCGCGTCGAGCACAAGCTCGGGCTGCACTCCTCCGACACCTGCCAGATCGCCTTCAACGGCATGCGCATCCCCGCCGACCTCCGGCTTGGCGCCGAGGGCGAGGGCTACCGGATCGCGCTTTCGAATCTCGAGGGAGGGCGCATCGGCATCGCCGCCCAATCCGTCGGCATGGCGCGCGCAGCTTTCGAGGCGGCGCGCGACTATGCCCGCGAGCGAAGCGCCTTCGGCACGCCGATCATCGACCACCAGGCCGTCGCCTTCCGCCTCGCCGACATGGCGACGCAGATCGAGGTGGCCCGCCAGATGGTGCTGCACGCGGCGCAACTGAAGGAGGAAGGGCAGCCCTGCCTGACGGAGGCGTCGATGGCGAAGCTGTTCGCCTCCGAGATGGCGGAGAGGGTCTGCTCGGACGCGATCCAAATTCACGGTGGCTACGGCTACATGGCCGACTATCCGGTCGAGCGCATCTACCGCGACGTCCGCATCTGCCAGATTTACGAGGGCACGAGCGACGTCCAGCGCATCGTCATCGCGCGCAATTTGTAGGATAGTGGTGTCTGCGCCGTCTGCTGGGAGCAACGGGGCGGCTGCCGACAAGGGAGGTATGACAGGGCATGAATGAGGTCCCGCACCTGAGCTTGCATGTGCCAGAGCCGGCAGTCCGGCCCGGCGGCCAGCCGGATTTTTCCAACGTCAAGATTCCGAAGGCCGGATCGGTGCCGCGGCCGGACGTCGAGGTGGCGCCGGAGGAGATCCGCGATCTCGCTTATTCGATCATTCGCGTACTCAACCGCGACGGCGAGGCGGTCGGCCCCTGGGCGGGGCTGCTTTCGGACGACGACCTGCTTGTCGGCCTGCGCAACATGATGAAGCTGCGTGCCTTCGACACGCGCATGCTGATGGCGCAGCGGCAGGGCAAGACCTCCTTCTACATGCAGCACCTTGGCGAGGAGGCCGTCAGTTGCGCCTTCCGCAAGGCGCTGAACAAGGGCGACATGAATTTCCCGACCTATCGGCAGGCGGGGCTCCTGATCGCCGACGACTACCCGATGGTCGAGATGATGAACCAGATCTACTCGAACGAGGCCGATCCGCTGCGCGGCCGGCAGCTGCCGATCATGTATTCGTCCAAGGAGCACGGCTTCTTCACCATCTCCGGCAACCTCGCCACCCAATACGTGCAGGCCGTGGGCTGGGCGATGGCCTCGGCAATCAAGAAGGACACCAAGATCGCCGCCGCCTGGATCGGCGACGGTTCCACCGCCGAGTCCGACTTCCATTCGGCGCTGGTCTTCGCCTCGACCTACAAGGCGCCGGTCATCCTCAACATCGTCAACAACCAGTGGGCGATCTCGACCTTCCAGGGCATCGCCCGCGGCGGCTCCGGCACCTTTGCCGCAAGAGGCCTGGGCTTCGGCATTCCGGCGCTGCGCGTCGACGGCAACGACTATCTGGCCGTCTATGCCGTTGCCAAATGGGCAGCCGCGCGTGCCCGCCGCAATCTCGGCCCGACGCTGATCGAATACGTCACCTACCGCGTTGGGGCGCACTCGACCTCGGACGATCCGAGCGCCTACCGGCCGAAGACCGAATCCGAGGCCTGGCCGCTCGGCGACCCAGTCCTGCGGCTGAAGAAGCACCTGATCGTGCGCGGCGTCTGGTCGGAGGAGCGCCACGTTCAAGCCGAGGCGGAAATCCTCGACGAGGTGATCCAGGCGCAGAAGGTCGCCGAAAGCCACGGCACGCTGCATGCCGGCGGCAAGCCGTCGGTGCGCGACATCTTCGAGGGCGTCTACGCGGAAATGCCCGCCCACATCCGTCGTCAGCGGCAGAAGGCAGGATACTGACATGGCAAGAATGACGATGATCGAGGCCGTGCGCAGTGCGATGGACGTCTCGATGGGGCGCGACGACAACGTCGTCGTGTACGGCGAGGACGTCGGCTACTTCGGCGGCGTCTTCCGCGCCACGCAAGGCCTCCAGGCGAAGTATGGCAAGGCCCGCTGCTTCGACGCGCCGATCAACGAATCGGGCATCCTGGGCACGGCGATCGGCATGGCGGCCTACGGCCTGAAGCCCTGCGTGGAAATCCAGTTCGCCGACTACATGTATCCGGCCTACGACCAGATCACCCAGGAGGCGGCGCGCATCCGCTACCGCTCCAACGGCGATTTCACCTGCCCGATCGTCGTGCGCATGCCGACCGGCGGCGGCATCTTCGGCGGCCAGACCCACAGCCAGAGCCCGGAGGCGCTTTTCACTCACGTCTGCGGCCTGAAGGTGATCGTCCCCTCCAATCCCTACGACGCCAAGGGCCTGCTGATCGCCGCGATCGAGGATCCGGACCCGGTGATGTTTCTGGAACCGAAGCGGCTCTATAACGGCCCCTTCGACGGGCACCACGAAAAGCCGGTCACGCCGTGGTCGAAGCACGAGCTCGGCGAGGTGCCGGACGGGCATTACACGATCCCGATCGGCAAGGCGGAAATCCGCCGCGCCGGCGATGCCGTCACGGTGATCGCCTATGGCACCATGGTGCACGTTGCGCTCGCCGCCGCCGAGGAGACGGGGATCGACGCCGAGGTGATCGACCTGCGCAGCCTGCTGCCGCTCGACCTCGACACGATCGTCCAGTCGGTGAAGAAGACCGGCCGCTGTGTCGTTGTGCACGAGGCGACGCTGACTTCCGGCTTCGGCGGCGAGGTGGTCTCACTGGTGCAGGAGCACTGTTTCTACAATCTCGAAGCGCCCGTGGTGCGCGTCACCGGCTGGGACACGCCCTACCCGCACGCCCAGGAATGGGACTATTTTCCCGGCCCCGCACGCGTCGGCCGGGCCCTGCAAGAAGTGATGGAGGCCTGAGGCATGGGCGAATTCGTCATCAAGATGCCGGATGTGGGCGAAGGCGTTGCCGAGGCCGAACTGGTGGAGTGGCACGTCAAGCCCGGCGATCCGGTGCGCGAGGACATGGTGCTTGCCGCGGTCATGACCGACAAAGCGACGGTGGAGATTCCCTCGCCGGTCGACGGCACGGTTCTCTGGCTCGGCGCCGAGGTCGGCGACACCGTTGCCGTCAAGGCGCCGCTGCTACGGATCGCCATCGAGGGTGAAGGCCATGCGCCCGCCGACACGGCAATGGATACGGCCGCAAAGGCCGAGACACCCGCGGCTCCGCCGGAAACAGCCGAAATCATCCCGCTGGAGCGAGCGACGGCAGCGTCACCCCGCGTGGAGCCGGCCGCCCCGCCTCCGGCGGCACCGCGCCGCGAGTCGCCGGCGGCAGCCCACCCCGCCCGCCACGAACCGGGCGAAAGGCCGCTGGCTTCGCCGGCGGTGCGGCTGCGCGCGCAGGAGGCCGGGGTCGACCTGCGCCAGGTAGCGGCCACGGGGCCGGCCGGCCGTATCACCCATGACGATCTTGACCAGTTCCTCGCGCGCGGCGCGCAGCCGGCCACCGCCGTCCCCGGCCTGGCCCGGAAGACGGCCACCGAGGAGATCAAGGTCACCGGGATGCGCCGCCGCATCGCCGAGAAGATGCGGCTCGCCGCCTCGCGCATCCCCCACATCACCTATGTCGAGGAAGTGGACGTCACCGATCTGGAGGACCTGCGCGCGACGATGAATGCGGGCCGCAAGCCTGACCAGCCGAAGCTGACGCTCCTGCCCTTCCTGATGCGCGCGTTGGTGAAGACGCTCGGCGAGCAGCCGGGCGTCAACGCCACCTTCGACGACGACGCCGGCATCATCACCCGCCACGGCGCCGTCCACATCGGCATCGCCACCCAGACGCCGTCCGGACTGACCGTTCCGGTCGTCCGCCACGCCGAGGCGCGGTCGATCTGGGACAGCGCCGCCGAGTTGACGCGGCTCGCCGATGCCGCCCGCAACGGCACCGCCGCGCGCGAGGAGTTGTCCGGTTCGACCATCACCATCACGTCACTCGGCGCCATCGGCGGCATCGTCACGACGCCGATCATCAACCATCCGGAAGTGGCGATCGTCGGCGTCAACAAGATCATGACGCGGCCGGTTTGGGATGGCACGCAGTTCGTCCCGCGCAAGATCATGAACCTGTCGTCGAGCTTCGACCACCGGATCGTCGACGGCTGGGACGCCGCCGTGTTCGTCCAGCGGATCAAGGCCCTGCTCGAAACCCCCGCGCTGATCTTCATCGAAGGCTGACCGCATGAAAGAGATCGTCTGCAAGCTCCTCGTCATCGGCGCCGGCCCCGGCGGCTATGTCTGCGCGATCCGCGCCGGCCAGCTCGGCGTCGACACCGTGATCGTCGAATCCACCAAGGCCGGCGGCACCTGCCTCAACATCGGCTGCATCCCCTCCAAGGCGCTGATCCATGCGGCGGAAGAGTTCGATAAGGTCCGCCACATGGCAGGCGCCACGAACGGACTCGGCATTAGCGTCGAGGCGCCGAGGCTCGATCTCGCCCAGACGGTTCGCTGGAAGGACGGCATCGTCGGCCGGCTCAACGCCGGCGTGCTCGGGCTGCTGCGCAAGGCCAAGGTCAAGATCGTGCACGGGCGGGCGCATTTCCGCGACGGCAAGACGGTCGAGGTCGAGACCGAGACCGGAACCCAGCTGATCCGCGCCGAAACGGTGGTGATCGCCACCGGCTCCGAACCGGTCGAACTGCCGGCGCTACCTTTCGGCGGACCTGTGATCTCGTCGACGGAGGCGCTATCGCTGCCTACCGTTCCGAAGATGCTGGTCGTGGTCGGCGGCGGCTATATCGGCCTGGAGCTCGGCACCGCCTTTGCCAAGATGGGCTCGGAGGTCACGGTCGTCGAGGCGACACAACAGATCCTGCCGCAGTATGACGCCGAACTCGTCAAACCGGTGACGAAGCGGTTGACCGAACTCGGCGTGCGCATACTGACTGGCGCCAAAGCGAAGGGACTTTCCAACGAGGTGCTGGTCGTCGAGATGGCTTCCGGCGAAGAGAAGCGCCTTGCCGCCGACAAGGTACTCGTCACCGTCGGCCGCAAGCCCCGCACCGAAGGCTGGGGGCTGGAGGAGCTCGACCTCGATCGTTCCGGCCGCTTCATCCGCATCGACGAGCGCTGCCGCACCTCGATGCGCGGCGTCTATGCGATCGGTGACGTGACCGGCGAGCCGATGCTCGCCCATCGTGCCATGGCTCAGGGCGAGATGGTCGCGGAGATCGTCGCCGGCCGCAAGCGCGTCTGGGACAAGCGCGCCATTCCTGCCGTCTGCTTTACCGATCCCGAGATCGTCACCGCCGGTCTGTCGCCCGACGAGGCGCGGGCGCAGGGCTACGAGGTCCGCGTCGGTCTTTTCCCCTTCAGCGCGAACGGACGGGCGATGACCACCCAACAGGAAGACGGCTTCGTACGCGCGGTGGCGCGGGCGGATACCAACCTGGTGGTCGGCTTGCAGGCCGTCGGCGCCGGTGTGTCGGAACTTTCCAGCGCGTTTTCGCTGGCGCTCGAGATGGGAGCACGGCTGGAGGACATCGCCGGCACCATCCATGCCCACCCGACCCGCAGTGAAGGTTTGCAGGAAGCCGCATTGAAGGCGCTCGGCCATGCCCTCCACATCTGAACCCGCGACGCCGATGGCCACCGCAGCCGAGCAGCACACGCTCATCGAACGGATCGGATCGATCGGCCGGATCCGGCTCAACAGGCCGAAGGCGCTGAATAGCCTGACGCTGGCGATGGTGCGCGATATCGAGGCTGCGCTCGACGCCTTTGAGGCCGACCCGCAGGTGGCAGCAGTGCTGGTCACCGGCGAAGGCGATCGCGGCCTCTGCGCCGGCGGCGACATCCGCATGATCTACGACAGCGGCAAGGCCGGCTCGGACGAGCCGACGATTTTCTGGCGCGAGGAATATCGCATGAATGCCCGGATCGCCCGGCATTCGAAGCCCTATGTCGCAATCATGGACGGGATCGTCATGGGGGGCGGGGTCGGGGTGTCGGTTTATGGCAGTCACCGCATCGTCACCGAGCGTACAAAGCTTGCCATGCCCGAGACCGGCATCGGCTTCTTTCCGGATGTCGGCGCATCCTGGTTCCTCACTCGGCAGGAAGGCGAACTCGGCACCTATGCCGCGCTGACCGGCGCGCAACTGGCGGCGGGCGACGTGATCACCTTCGGTCTGGCGGACGTCTATGTCCCCTCGGACCGTATTCCGGCATTGGTCGAGGCACTGCCACAGCTGCCGGCGACCGCGACCCCTGCCGACGTCTCGACCACCATCGGCGCGTTAGCGGAAACGCCGCCGCCGGCGAATGTGGCGGCGAACCAGGAAGCCATTGACCGCCTCTTCGCCTTCGACACGATCGAGGCGATCTTCCGGGCACTCGAGCGTGAAGGCACACCGTTTGCGGAGAAGACGCTCGCAGACTTGAAGACCAAGTCTCCGCTGAGCCTGAAGGTCACGCTGCGCCTCCTGCGCCTCGGTCGGGGTGCGTCGTCGCTGGAAGCATGCCTGGAGCGGGAGTTCGCCGCAACGGCCGGCGTGTTGCACGGCCATGACTTTTTCGAGGGCGTTCGCGCGGCCGTCATCGACAAGGACCGCAATCCGCAATGGCGCCCGGCGCGGATTGCAGACGTGACCGATGCCGACGTCGCCGCCTTCTTCCAGCCGGCCGCCAAGCCCCTATTTGCTGCCACGACCAGGAAAGGAGAACGCACATGACTGCAATCGCTTTCATCGGCCTCGGGCACATGGGCGGCCCGATGGCAGCGAACCTGGTCAAGGCCGGTTACCAAATTCAGGGCTTCGACCTCGCCGCCCCGTCGCTGGAGCTTGCCCGGCAAAACGGGGTCACGACCGTTTCTTCGCTCGCCGAGGCGGTGGCCGGTGCCGATACCGTCATCACCATGCTGCCGGCCGGCAAGCACGTGCTTTCGGTCTGGCAGGAGCTGGTCGCGGCGGTTCCGGCGGGCACGCTCCTGATCGACTGCTCGACGATCGATATCGACAGTGCTCGCAAGGCGCACGCGTTGGCGCAAGCCCATGGCTGCCCGGCGCTCGACGCGCCCGTCTCGGGTGGAACGGGCGGTGCAGCGGCCGGCACGCTCACCTTCATGGTCGGCGGCGATGCCGGGGTTTTCGCCGGCGCCAAGCCGGTCTTCGAGGCGATGGGCAAGAAGATCATTCATTGCGGCGAGGCGGCCGCCGGCCAGGCGGCGAAGGTCTGCAACAACATGATCCTTGGCATCAGCATGATCGCCGTCGGCGAGGCTTTTGTCCTTGGCGAACGGCTCGGCCTGTCGCATCAGGCGTTGTTCGACGTCGCCTCCGTCTCCTCGGGCCAGTGCTGGTCGCTGACGACCTATTGCCCGGTCCCCGGGCCGGTGCCGGGCTCGCCTGCCAATCGTGAATACGAACCTGGCTTCGCGGCAGACCTGATGCTGAAGGACCTGAAACTGTCACAGGCGGCCTCGGAGGAGACCGGTGCCATGACGCCGCTCGGGGCAAAGGCGACGCGGCTTTACCAGCTGTTTGCCGACGAGGGGTTCGGAACGAAGGATTTCTCTGGCATCATCAACATGTTACGAGATAAATCGGGGACGAGCGCCGAGTAGCGCATCACGGAAACAGCATGGGAGAAGCTCCGGTGGAACAACCGATCATCGTTGAGCGGCAGGGCCGCGTCGTCATCGTCACGCTGAATCGGCCGGCGGCCCGCAACGCCCTGAACGCCGAGGTCATGCTCGCCATGGGCAACGAACTGGGGCCGCTGGACCGCGATCCCGGCGTTGGCTGCTTTGTCATTCGTGGCTCGGAGAAGGCCTTTGCCGCCGGTGCCGACATCAAGGAAATGGCCGAAAAGTCGTTTTCGGAAATGTACAACGACGACTTCTTCGCCGCCTGGGACCGGTTCGCCGCTTTCCGCACGCCGAAGATCGCCGCCGTTTCCGGCTATGCGCTCGGCGGCGGCTGTGAACTGGCGATGATGTGCGACATGATCTTCGCCGCCGACACCGCGATGTTTGGCCAGCCGGAGATCAAGCTCGGCGTCATTCCCGGCATGGGCGGCTCGCAGCGCCTGACGAAGCTGGTCGGCAAGGCGAAGGCGATGGACCTGATCCTGACCGGCCGGATGATGGATGCCACCGAAGCTGAGCGCTGCGGCCTCGTCGCCCGCGTCATTCCCGCCGACAGGCTGATGGAAGAAGCGCTGAAGGCTGCGGAAACCATAGCCGGCTACGGAAAAGCAGCAACCACAGCCGCTCGCGAAGCGGTGGACCGGGCGCTTGAAGGCGGCTTGCGCGAGGGCATCCTGTTCGAGCGGCGGCTGTTCCACGCGCTCTTTGCCACCGCCGACCAGAAGGAAGGCATGGCGGCCTTCGTCGAGAAGCGCACCCCGCAGTTCACGGGAGAGTAGAGAACTGGTCGCGTTCTGCACCTGCAAGAACCTGCAGATGGATTTGTCCGATTCGTCTGCTATGAAACCACACAGTTTCATTTCTTGATTCCAGCAGGCCGCACTTGTCTCAAAATCCGATCAGAACCCGACTAGAAGAAATTCTTTCCCGCCTCGAAGCGCGCAAGGACACGGAGCGTGCCTTTGTGGGGCTCTATCCGCAGACGGCGCGCGCCGAAGCCGACGCGGCCGATGCCCGCCTGCGCGAAGGCAAAACGATCGGCCCGCTCGACGGCCGCATCGTCTCGATCAAGGACCTTTTCGACGTGGCCGGCGAGCCGACGCTTGCCGGATCCATCATCCGCCGATCCAGCCCGCCCGCAGCGGCCGACGCGCCGATCGTTCGCCGGCTGCGCGAAGCCGGCGCCGTCATCATCGGCAAGACGCACATGACCGAGTTCGCCTTCACTGCGGTCGGGCTCAATCCGCACTATCCGGTGCCGGGCAACGCCACCGACGAAAGCCTCGTCCCCGGTGGGTCTTCGTCGGGAGCTGCGGTTTCGGCCGCCGAGGGCACCTGCGACATCGCGATCGGCTCGGACACTGGTGGCTCGATCCGCATTCCGGCGGCGTTGAACGGCCTGGTCGGCTTCAAGCCGACGGCGTCCAGGATCCCGCGCGAGGGTGCTTTCCCACTTGCGCCCAGCCTCGATTCGGTCGGACCGCTCGCAGCTTCCGTCGCCGATTGCGCCCTCGCCGATGCAATCATGGCCGGCGAGACGCCGGAACCGCTTATCGCAAAGCCGCTTGCCGGGCTGAAATTCGGTGTTCCGCGTGGGCGCTTGTTCGAGGACACGGCCCCGGCGATCGCGGCCGCCTTCGATGCCAATCTTGCACGCCTCGCAGAAGCCGGCGTCGAACTGGTTGACTGTTCCATCGACGACCTTCTCGCAGCCCTTGCGGAGGCGACCCGGATCGGATCGATCGCCGGCATCGAGGCGAGCCGCATTCACGCCGACTGGCTGGACGACGAGCAGGCCCCGGTCGATGTGCGGGTCACGACAACACTGCGTCGGCGCCGGCTCGTTTCCGACGCCGATCTCGCCGCCTTGCTGGAGACACGCAAAGACCTTGCGCGCGCGATGGACGCGCGGCTTTCGCCGTTCGACGCACTGGTGCTGCCGACGTCGCCGATCTTCGCGGCCACCATCGCCTCGGTTTCGTCCGACGAAGAAACCTACCGCCAGATCGAGGACCTGCTTTTGCGAAACAACCAGGTCGCCAATCAGTTCGACCTGACGGCGATCACCTTGCCGATGCCAGGGCTGGCGCACGCCGCCGGCCTCATGCTGTTCGGCCGCAACGGCACCGACAAGATGCTTTTGCAGATTGCCGCTTCCGTGGAAGCGCTAATCCGCAAGTAGGAATCTCCGGGCCGGCGCTGCCATCGCAGGGCCGGCCCGGCCGTTCAGTGTCGGGTCTCGAGCGGAATGTCCTCCGCGAGGAAGCCGAACGCGTCCCGCAGCGCGCTGACCAAAAGATCGGTCAGCGCTTCGCCGCCACCGCCTTCGAGAAGCAGGGCAACCGTTTCGTTGCTCACATCGCCGTCATGGCTTCCGTCCATCGACATCATGTCGTCCTTTCGTCGCCGCAATTCATATGCTTGACGGCGACAGGTAGGATGCATGGCTTGCGCTGACCTTGCGTGAGCCCGCGGGCACGGCCGAATTGGTATTATGGTGGCGTCAGGTCGAAAGTCCGGGCAAGAAGCTCGTAGTTGCGATGGCGCAGGGCGGCATCGTGCAACACGTCCTGCACCATGATCTCGGTGGCGCCGGTGTCGCGGGCCATCCGCTCGACAACGGCCTTCACTCGTTCCGGCGTGCCGATCACGTAGGCAGGCCAGTCGGCATCTTCCGCCGGCAGCACTTCGCCCATGATCGCGATCGCCTCCTCCGGCGTCGGCATTTCCGTCAGCATGATGTTGTTCTTGCGCCGCAGCTTGAAGGCGGTACGCATCGGCATGGCAAGACGCTCGGCTTCCTCCTGTGTCTCGCCGACGATCAGGCGGATGGCAAGCAGAGAGGTGGGTGCATCGACGCCGGCGGCAAAGCGGGAGGGCTGGAAATTCTCGTGATAGGCTTTCCACGTCGCCGGTGCATTCTCGGGAACATGAAAGGCGCTGCAGGCCATCGGCAGGCCGAGCCGGGCTGCGCGCCGGGCGCTCCCTTCCGTTGCCGCCAGAACCCAGGGAAGCGGCCCCGCTGCCTCGTCCGGCATGATGCCGATCCCGTTGAAGGGAGAGGATGGCGGCAGGTCATTGCCGAGCCAGCCGACGAATTCCTCGGTCTGGCTGTCGTGGTCGTCCGGTGTCTCGACATCGCGATGGCGCTTCAGCGCCGTGTCTGCCGTCACCCCGGCGGTGGCGCGACCGATGCCGACGTCGATGCGGCCGGGAAAAAGCACCGCGAGGGTGCGGATCGCCTCGGCCGACTTGTACGGGCTGTAGTGGTTGAGAAGCAGTCCGCCGACGCCGATCCGGATCGTCGTCGTGGCGCAGGCGAGCGCTGTAGCAAGCACCTCGGGTGCCGGGTTGGCTTCGTACGGCACGTCGTGATGTTCCACGAGCCAGTAGCGGTGATACCCCAGCCGCTCAGTTGCTTGCGCGAGTGCGATCGATCCGCGCATCGCCTCGCCCGAGGTCTGGCCGACGGGAATCTGCACCGGATCGAGGATCGAGAGCTTCATTTCGAATATCCTGAAATCATGGTGCCGGCATCGCGATCTGGCAATGCCGGCAACGCTTGGCGTCGCTTACTTGATCTCGAAGGCCGACGGGGCGACCAGATCAGCCTTGATGTCGATGGCGCTGTCCTTCGGCAACATGCCGCTATCGATCATGAAGGTCTGATCGGCCGTGAGGTTGGCGATATCGTCATCGGTCATGACCGGGGTGAAGTCATAGAGCGGCATCTGCTTGGCTGCTTCCTCGACCGAGATCTTCTGCTCCTTGGCCGCGATCTCGAGCGCTTCCTGCGGGTGGGCCGCTATGAATTCCAGCGCCTTGCGATGTGCGTCGAAATAGGCCTTTACGAGATCGGGATGCTCTTCCAGGAAAGCGCTGCGGGCGCCGATAACGGTGGTCGGTTTGATGAGGCCCTCGCCGTCTACCAGCGCCTTGCCGCCGGCTTGCTCGACCATGACCGCGTTGTTGCCAGCAAGTGTCGCGACATCGACTTGGCCCGAAAGGAGGGCTGCGCGGGCCGTCGGCAGATCCATGTTGATGTATTCGACATCGGCCAGCGTCAGCTTCTGCGAGGCGAGTGCCGCGGCGAGAAGCTGGTTCAGCACGGTTCCCTTCGGACCGGCGATCTTCTTGCCTTTCAGGTCGGCGAGGGCGGCAGGTCCGTCGGCACGGGTCATCAGGTAGTAGGCCTTCGGCGAGCGGGCATAGGCAGCAACCACCTTCAGGTCGACGCCGTTCGCCTTTGCCAGGATCGCCGAAGTGCCGCCAAGAACGCTGGCGATGTCGATTTCGCCGGCGGCGATGGCCTGGGTCTGCTGCGCACCCGACGTGATCTCCGGGCTCTCGACCTTGATTCCATGTGCCGCAAAGGCCTCGTCGAGGAACCCCTTCTCCCGCATCACGATCGACGGCACGTTGAACGGTGCCGAGACGTAAGTGATGCGGACGGTTTCGGGCTTGTCAGCGGCAAATGCCGAGGTCGCCAGCGAAAGGGCGAGCGCCAGGCCGGTGAGGAACTTCATGAATGTCTCCTGTCTTGTGGGTGTTGGATGCGGTCGCCTTCGGCGCGAGCAAGCGCTCCAGAATTCGTCGGCGACAGAGCGATATGGCCGGATCGGTCGGATCGCGGGGATAGGCAGCATCGATCAGGTCGCGCCCGACCAGATGCCCCTGATCGAGTTCGAGGACGGACTGCCCGAGCAGCACGGCCTCCTCCACGTCGTGCGTGACGAAGACGACCGTTGGGCGCCTTTCCTGCCAGATGTTGATAAGCTCGGCCTGCATCGTGCGCCGGGTAAAGGCGTCGAGCGCGGCGAACGGCTCGTCGAGCAAAAGCAGGTCTGGCTCCATGACGAGGGCGCGGGCGATCGCCACGCGTTGCGCCATGCCGCCGGACAACTGCGCCGGAAGGGCAGCCCGGAAATTAGCTAGCCCGACGAGTTCCAGCACCGCCAGGCACCGATTTTCGATTTCGTGGCGATCGAGACGCCCTCTAAGGCCGAAGGCGACGTTGTCGAAGACGTTGAGCCAGGGCATCAGCCGCGCGTCCTGGAAGACGACGCCGACTTTGAAACCGCCTTCCGCGTGATGCTCAAGCGTGCCGTCACTGGGCTCGGTAAGGCCGGCCAGGATCCGCAGCAGTGTGGTCTTGCCGCAGCCGCTCCGCCCCACGACCGTGGTGAAGCTCCCGGCCTGTAGCGTGACGCTGATGTCGCATAGGGCCACGACCTCGCGTTCACCGACGCGATAACTGCGGCTGATATTGCGCAACTCAAGCACGGGCGGCCTCGAGGTTGGTTGCGAGCCACGGTGCGGCCCGGACGATGCCCCTCTTCAAAAGCTGGTCGGCGAGGATCCCGATCGCGCCGATCACGAAGATGCCGGCCAGCACAATGTCGGTGCGCGCCAGGTTCTCGGCGTCCACGATCAGGTAACCGAGACCGGCCGAGGACGCGATCAGCTCCGCGCCGACAAGCGCGCGCCAGCTGTAGCCGAGCCCGATCCTGAGCCCGACGACAATTGAGGGCAGCGAAGACGGCAGCACGATCCGCCAAAGGATCTCTCCGTCGGAGAGACCGCAGACCTTTCCGACCTCGATGAGTTTCGGATCGACCTGGGCGATGCCGCCGCGCATGCCGAGGAAGATGGGAAAGAAGCAGGCAAGAACGATGATGCCCACTTTTTGCGCTTCACCGATTCCAAGCCAGAGCATCAGCAGCGGCATCAGCGCCAGCGGCGGAACTTGCCGCAGGAATTCCAGAAGCGAATCGAGCAATTGGCGCGTGATCGCACTCTTCGAGAAAACCACCGCGAGGAGAACAGCCAGCGCGACCGCCAGCAGGTAGCCCACGCCGACCCGCTGCAGGCTGACCAGCGTGTGACGCGCGAGTTCACCCGATTGCGCCATTTCGATGAGCGTGGTCAGGACCTTGCCGGGAGGCGGCAGGAGGAAGGCGCCGATCCAGCCGAACCGGCTCGCTGCCCACCACAGGCCCAGAACTGTGGCGAAAGCGGCTATTGCGTGGAGATGGCGGGGAGCAAGCATGAAGACGAAAGGCTGACAGGGATCAATTTCCCGCCGTATAAAAACATAAACATGATTATTCAAGTCATATTTTAATCTGGCGCTGCGAACAAACTTGGCTTGCCCAATGCCCCCTGTCGCATTTAGGACAATCGCTACGGCGATGTAGCCGAGCCCGGGACCTGCCGGTCGACGGGGCGCGGGCCGGCATCGGTAGAGAACGGGAAGAGACGAATGAACCAGTCACGGCTTGGCCATGAGAAGCTGCGCTCGAAGGTGATGAGCGCCGAGGATGCGGCGTCACTGATCGAATCCGGTACGACCGTCGGCATGAGCGGTTTTACCGGCTCCGGCTATCCGAAAACGGTGCCGCTGGCGCTGGCCGCCCGCATCGAAGCCGAACATGCCGCAGGCAACCCTTTTCGCCTGCGTGTCTGGACGGGCGCTTCTACCGGGCCCGAGCTAGATGGCGCGCTTGCCAAGGCGGACGGCATCGAGTTCCGCCTGCCGTACAATTCCGATCCGATTGCCCGCGAAAAAATCAATCGCGGCGAGATGGAATATTTCGACATGCATCTTAGCCAGGTGGCGCCGATGGCCTGGCAGGGCTTCCTCGGCCCGCTGGACACGGCCATCATCGAGGTCTCCGGCATTCGCCCGGACGGTTCGCTGATTCCGTCCTCCTCGGTCGGCAACAACAAGACCTGGCTCGACCGTGCCGGCAAGGTCATTCTCGAGCTCAACCGCTGGCAGAGCGCCGAGCTCGACGGCATGCACGACATCTACTACGGCACCGCGCTACCGCCGCACCGCGTCCCGATCCCGCTCGTGCACGCGGACGACCGCATCGGCGAGACCTCCTTCCGCTGCGATCCGGACAAGATCGTCGCGATCGTCGAGACCGACGCGCCGGACCGAAACCTGCCCTTCACGCCGCCGGATGAGACCGCCCGCGCCATTGCCGGGCATCTGCTGGAGTTCTTCCGCCACGAGGTGGCGAAGGGTCGGCTGCCGGCCTCGCTGCTGCCGATCCAGTCCGGGGTCGGCAACATCGCCAATGCCGTGCTGACCGGCCTCGTCGACAGCCCGTTCGAGAACATGACCGCGTTCACCGAAGTGATCCAGGACGGCATGCTTGACCTGCTCGACGCCGGCAAGCTCAAGATGGCATCAGCCACCGCCTTTTCGCTCAGCCCAGAGGCGGCCGCCCGCCTCAACGCCGACATGGGGCGCTATCGCGACAAGATGATCCTGCGCCCGCAGGAGATCAGCAACCATCCGGAACTGATCCGACGGCTCGGCTGCGTCGCCATGAACGGGCTGATCGAGGCCGACATCTACGGCAACGTCAACTCGACCCACATCATGGGCTCGCGGATCCAGAACGGCATCGGCGGCTCGGGCGATTTCGCCCGCAACGCCTATGTTTCGATCTTCATGACGCCGTCGACCGCCAAGGGTGGCAAGATCTCGGCGATCGTCCCGCAGGCCAGTCACGTCGATCACATCAACCAGGATGTCCAGGTGCTCGTCACCGAACAGGGTCTTGCCGATCTACGCGGCCTGTCGCCCAAGCAGCGGGCGCGGCTGATCATCGACACCTGCGCCCACCCGACCTATCGCCCGGCGCTCGACGACTATTTCCAGCGGGCGCTGCGCGGCTCCTACGGCATGCAGTCGCCCTCGCTGCTGAACGAGGCGCTGTCCTGGCACCAGCGCTTTGTCGAGACGGGGTCGATGCTGGCCTGACGAAGGCTGCGGCCTTAAGCGCAAAAATAGATCGGGCCGCCGACAAATGGCGGCGCCACGTTCATCACCTCCGCGGGCGAACCCATGCCGAGCGATCGGCATGACTGCTCTCGTCGTCCGCGCGCGAGCTTCTCGCCCCAGACCACCAGCCGCCGAAGCGGGACTGTCACAGCGACCTGCCTCGATAGGTGACCGCAACCGCGGCGCCGAAGCCTCTTAGGCACCCACCTGATGCGCGAGGGTACGGCTTTTGCTGTCCCTTGGCACGCGGCGCGCAAATAGCGGGCCCTCCGCTCCTGCTTCCAGCTTTGTCAGTTCCCGCTGGAACAGGGAGAACCACTTTTTTCAACAATATGGCGACTCAAGGTGGCGCATTTCGCGCCTACCGAGAACCGGGCCTTGCCCGGGGCATGGTGAAGAATGGGCTCAGGCTGCTGGCAACAAACCGACCGAATGCACGGATCGGCAGCGCGCCGGGCAGGGGCCGCAAGACCGCATCATTCGCATCCGCAAAGGCTGCGGCGCGTAACGCGAAACTCAAATTCGAAGAACGGTTACAGGAGAAGCACATGAAAGTGGTTTATGGCGACAACGGAGCCAACAATATCAAAGGCAGTGACCTCGAGGACGAGATGATCGTGCTGATGGGCGGCGACGACATCGCCGACGGCGGTATGGGATCGGACATGATCGATGGCGGCGACGGCAACGACCTGCTCAACGGTTCGTTCCAGAACGACGTTCTCACGGGCGGCGAGGGCGACGACACGCTGAACGGCGACAGCGGCGACGATGTGCTGACGGGCGGCGAGGGCGCCGACAAGCTCAATGGTGGGTCCGGCAAGGACATGCTCATGGTCGGCACGCCAGGCGATTTTGGTGGCGACGTCATCGACGGCGGCTCGGGCATCGACACCTTGATGGTCGATTACAGCAATTTCGATCGCGCACTTAACTTCACGGTGGGCGACTGGATCAATGACCAGACGCTTCCCGGCTACTTGCCGTCATTGGCCAGCAGCACGGCTACGGTGCGGATGGTCGAAAGCTTCCAGATCATCGGCACCGAATTCGCCGACAAGATCACCGGCGGCAACTACAGCGACATGTTCATGGGCGGCGCCGGCAACGACGTGCTCAGGGGCGGCCGCGGCATGGACATGCTGCTGGGTGGCGAAGACGACGACACGCTCTACGGCGGCTATGGCGCCGACAGCCTGATGGGTGACGAGGGCAAGGACACGCTCTATGGCGAGAAAGGCGCCGATTACCTTGCCGGCGGTGAAGGCGACGACAAACTCTACGGCGGGGACGACAGCGACTTCCTCGCAGGCGATGATGGCAACGACCTCATCAACGGCGACGACGGCAACGACTATATCGACGGCGGCGCCGGGAACGACACCCTGTCGGGTGGTGCCGGTAACGACACTCTGACTGGCGGGTTGGGCGATGACACCGTCAATGGTGGCGCCGGCAACGACACCTACGTCTTTGCCTTCGGCGACGGTAAGGACACCATCACCGACAGCAGCGGCAGCGATCGCCTTGTGATCCAGAAGTTCACCGGCAACTTCACGGCCAAGCTGCCGACCCAGGTCAACACGCTTGCCGGCGGAACGACCTTCTCCGGCATCGAACACTACAGCATCTACGCGACCGGAGCCGGAGCTAACAAGATCACGACCGGCAGCGGCAACGACATCGTCGATTCGGGTGCCGGCGACGACGTGATCAACGGCGGCAGCGGCAACGACGATCTGCGCGCCGGCACCGGCAAGGACACGGTTTTTGGTGGTGACGGCAACGACTACGTCTTTCTGGGCGACGGCGGCGCCGACAAGGCCGATGGCGGTGCGCAGACCGACCGCGTCACGGTTGATCGCCGCTCGCTGACGGCCAGCCAGACGTTTTCGGTCAGCGGCACCACGGCCTCGCTCACCGATGGCACGTCGTTGAAGAACTTCGAGCACTACAAGGTCGAGTTTGGCTCCGGAAATGACGTGGTGAAGTCGGTCGGCGGCGCCAAGAGCGTTAAATTCTTCGGCTATGCCGGCAATGACACGCTGCTCGGCACCGCCTACAACGATGAACTAGACGGCGGCGAAGGCAGCGACAAGATCACCGCCGGCGGCGGCAACGACACCATCCGCGATGCGGGCGGCACGAACACCATCGATGCGGGGACCGGAAACGACAGTGTCTGGGTCCGTGATGGCGCAAAATCGACTGCCAACTACACGGTGAAACTCGGCGACGGCAACGACTCGTTCAGGCGGGACGCCTCCACCGGGAAGCTCTCGCTCGATGGCGGTGCAGGCACCGACTTCGCCGCGATCGACTTCGCCAAGTACACCAGCGGCATCACCTTCAAGGTCGCCCCCTCTGTCACCGTTTCAAACGCACCGGTGACGGTCAAAAGCATCGAGCGGGTCTCTCTCGGTGGCGGCAGCGGCAAGGACGTGTTCACCGGCGGCGGACTTTCCGACACCCTGTCCGGCCGAAACGGCGACGACACCTTGTCGGGGCTCGGTGGCAACGACAAGCTCTCCGGCGATGCAGGCAACGACACGCTCCGTGGTGGCGACGGCAATGACACCCTCTACGGCGACGGTGCCGGCAAGACCGGCGGCAGGGACAGGATCTACGGCGACGCCGGCAACGACCACGTCTACGCCGGCGCGGGCGACACAGCGGACGGCGGCGCGGGCACCGACACGCTTCATCTGCTGATGAGCGAGCAGACGAAGGACATCACCTTCGCCTTCTCGACCGGGACCGTAAAGGCGGACGCGACCACGACCTTCAAGGGGTTCGAGGCGCTCGACTACGACGGCAGCAAGGGCAAGGATACCGTGACTGGCGGCGCGCTGGCCGACTGGCTGAAGGGCTATGCCGGTAATGACACTCTGCGCGGCGGCGCCGGTGCCGACCGGCTCGAGGACGGGGCCGGCAACGACAAGCTGTTCGGCGATGCCGACAACGACAAGCTGACCCGTACCGACTTCACCGGAACGGACGTGTTCGACGGCGGCGCCGGTATCGACACGCTCGCCTTCAAGCAAGGGCAGACCTCGATCGTCCTCGACCTGCAGAACCAGGCCACCAACAAGGGCTCCGCTCTCGGCCTGACCGTCAAGAACATCGAGATCGTCCAGGGCAGCGCCAAGGACGACGCGATCCGTGGCGACGCAACCGACAACATCTTCTACGGAAACGGCTCGGACGACGTGCTCGACGGTCGAGGCGGCAATGACAAGCTGATCGGTGGTGCAGGCGACGACTGGCTGACAGGCGGATCCGGAAAGGACCAGTTCATCTTCGACATGGCTGGGCGCGACGGCGAAGGGGATGTCATCACCGACTTCACCCGCGGCCAGGACAAGCTGGTCATCAGCAAGAGCGCCTACGGCATCGCTGCTGCGGACAAGACCGTCACCCTCGTGACCGGTGCGGATCCGGTGGCCACTAGTTCCAAGGGCACCTTCCTGTTCGAGACGGACAATGGTCGCCTCTGGTTCGATGCCGATGGCAAGGGCACCGACGCCGATCTCGAACTGGTCGCAACGCTGAAGGGCGTCACGAAGCTTTCGGTCGACGATTTTAGCTTCCTCTGATCGCCCATCGGGACAGTCAATGGCCCACGAGCCACCCCGCCTCGGGGTGGCTCACGCATCTCGATCACTTCATACCGGAATGGAAACATCGGTATGGGCCAGCGGCGCCGGAGCGCCGCCGGATCGGTCAGACATTCTCGACGGTCTGGCCTTCCGCCTCCGCCTGTTCCCGGCGGTTGTAGCGGATCGAGGACCAGAGCGAGATGCCGATCAGGGCGGCTCCGCCCAGTCCGGTGATGACCTCTGGAATGTGCACCAGCGTCTGGCAGTACATGATCACCGACAGGATCAGGATCGCATAGAAGGCGCCGTGCTCCAGATAGCGGTATTCGGCGAGCGTGCCTTTGTCGACCAGCATGATCGTCATCGAGCGCACGTACATTGCGCCGATGCCGAGGCCGATGGCGATGACGAAGAGGTTCTGCGTCAGCGCGAAGGCGCCGATCACGCCGTCGAACGAGAAGCTCGCGTCCAGCACCTCGAGGTAGATGAAGGCGCCGAGACCACCCTTGGCGGCGGCGCTCATCGTCTGCTGCGAGGCGTCCAACAGGCCGCCGACGACTTCCACCGCAAGGAAGGTCAGAAGACCATAGATCGCCGCATAGACGAAGGTATGCGCCGCATCGCCTTCGAGGAAGTTGGAGAAGACCAGGATCAGGACCAGCACGAAGGCGATCTCAATGCCCTTGATCGTCGCGTAGCGGGCCATGTGCTTCTCGATGAAGGCGATCCAATGCACGTCCTTCTCCTGGTCGAAGAAGTAGGTGAGGCCGACCATCATCAGGAAGGTGCCGCCAAAGGCTGCGATCGGCAGGTGGGCATCGTTCATGATGCGTGCATATTCGCCCGGTTGCTTCGCAGCAAGGACGATGGCCTCGATCGGGCCGATCTTGGCGGCGATCACGACGATCAGCAGCGGGAAGACGATACGCATGCCGAAGACGGCGATCACGATACCCCAGGTGAGGAACCGGTGCTGCCAGACCGGCGTCATGTCCTTCAGCTTGTTGGCGTTGACGATGGCGTTGTCGAAGGACAGCGAGATTTCCAACACCGCAAGCACGGTGCAGATGAAGAAGACGGTTGCCATTCCACCGATCGTGCCGGTGCTCTGCCAACCAAGCCACGCACCCAGCAGAAGACCAAGGGCGGTGACGATGAAGGCCCACTTGAAGTAACCGATTGCGGATTGCGGCTGAGAGGGGGTGGTCATGCCAGCACCTCGCTTTCGCACGTGATCGGTTTGTTCAGGGGATAGGGAAACGAATTGCGCGTGCCGAAAAGCGCATGCGCGTTAGGCATGGTCAGGATTTTCATTTTTCTCTGATCCGCCGGCTCAATTGCTGGCGGTACCGACATCACGAGAGCGCCGTAAAACTCTCGCCAGAGGGGCCCGGCACCATAGTTTCTGCTGCGGCGGGATGTCCGGGGCCGCAACATAAGTCGTTTTCCCTGATGTCGTGTGCTTCGTCAAGAAGTTTCGCCACTTGCACACCGCTGCGAGACGATCGGCCGCAAATCGAATGAAATCGCGGAGCGGCGTACACAAGCCCGCTTTCTCCTCCTATATTCGCTCCACCATACGATTTGCCGCCACGAGGAGCTTTCATGAGCGAACCCAAGACAATCAGCCCTGCTCTCGTCGAATGGAGCGGGATCAACGGCCTGCCGCGCTTCGATCTCGTTTCCGACGATGCGTTCGCCGAGGCTTTCGATGTCGCGCTGGCGTCGCATGAGGCGGAGATCGATGCGATCGCCGGCAATCCCGAGGCCCCGACCTTCGACAATACCGTCGTCTCCCTGGAAGTCGCCGGGGACGCGCTGTCACGCATTTCGGCGCTGTTCTGGAGCCGCGCCGGCGCAAACACCAACGAGACCATCCAGACGCTCGAACGCGAGATCGCGCCGAAGATGGCGCGTCATTATTCGAAGATCGGCAACAATGCCGAGCTCTTCGCCCGCATCGACACGTTGTGGGAAGGGCGCGACGCGCTGGGGTTGACGGTCGAGCAGACCCGGGTGCTGGAGCGACATTGGAAGGGGTTTGTGAAGTCCGGTGCGAAGCTGGCAAAGCCCGAACAGGAACGTCTTTCCGCGATCAACGAGCGGCTTGCGGGGCTCGGCGCGCAGTTCGGTCAGAACGTCCTGGCGGACGAGAAGGACTGGGCGCTGTTTCTCTCGGACAAAGAAGAGCTTGCCGGTCTGCCCGAGTTCTTGACGGACGCGATGGCGGCGGCTGCGCGCGACCGCGACGAGGCGGGCAAATTCGCCGTTACCCTGTCGCGCTCGATCATCGAGCCGTTCCTGACCTTTTCCAGCCGTCGCGACCTGCGCGAACAAGCCTTCCATGCCTGGACCGCGCGCGGCATGAACGGCGGAGCGACGGACAACCGCGAGATCGTGCGCGAAACGCTGGCGCTGCGCGCCGAAAAGGCAGCGCTGCTCGGCTACGAGAACTACGCGGCGCTGAAGCTCGACAACACGATGGCCAAGACCTCCGAGGCCGTGAGTGCCCTCCTGACGCAAGTCTGGGAGAAGGCCGTCGCGCGTGCCGGCGAAGAAGAAGCGGATCTTGCGCGCCTGATCGCCGCGGAGGGCGGCAACCACCCGGTCCTGCCCTGGGACTGGCGCTACTACGCGGAGAAGCTGCGAGCGGAAAAATTCGATTTTTCTGAAGCCGAACTGAAACCGTATCTGCAGCTCGAAAAGATCATCGATGCCTGCTTCGATGTCGCCGGACGGCTCTTTGGCATCCACGCCGTGCCGCTCCAAGGCGTTCCGGCCTATCACCCCGACGTCCGCGTGTTCGAGATCCGCGACCGGCAGGGCAAACTCGTCGCGATGTTCCTCGGCGACTATTTCGCCCGCTCCTCAAAGCGTTCCGGGGCGTGGATGAGCGCCTACCAGAGCCAGCACAAGCTGCCGCTGGCGAACGGTTCCTTGGGAGAGATCCCGATCGTCTACAACGTCTGCAATTTCGCCAAGCCCGCGGAAGGCAAGCCGGCGCTGCTGTCGCTCGACGATGCCCGCACGCTCTTCCATGAATTCGGCCACGCCCTGCACGGCATGCTGTCCGACGTGACCTATCCGTCGGTGTCGGGCACCGGCGTGTCGCGCGATTTCGTCGAACTGCCCTCGCAACTCTACGAGCACTGGCTGACCGTTCCCGAAATCCTCAAGACCTATGCCGTGCACTACGAGACCGGCGAGCCGATGCCGCAGGCGCTGCTCGACAAGGTCCTGGCCGCGCGCACCTTCAATGCCGGCTTCAACACCGTCGAGTTCACCTCCTCCGCGCTGGTCGACATGGCGTTTCACACGCAAGGCACGGTCGAGGATCCGTTGGCGGTGCAGGCCGAAGTGCTGGACAAGCTCCGCATGCCGGCCTCGATCGTCATGCGGCACGCCACCCCGCATTTCCAGCACGTCTTTTCCGGCGACGGCTATTCGGCCGGCTACTATTCGTACATGTGGTCGGAGGTGCTGGACGCCGACGCCTTCGCCGCCTTCACCGAAACGGGGGACGCCTTCGATCCCGGCATGGCGGCGAAGCTGAAAGCGAACATCTACTCGATCGGTGGCGCCGTCGATCCGGAAGACGCCTACAAGGGCTTCCGCGGCAAGCTGCCTTCGATCGATGCCATGCTCGAGAAGAAGGGGCTGGCCTAAGGAGCTGCTACGCTTCATGAAGGGGTCGGGCGGCGGTGCCGACAGCAATCTGCTGCCATCGGCCGGCTTGCAGTTCTGCGGGCTGGTCGATATCGCTGGCGCCAGAGAACCGATGACGTGCGCCTCATGGATCGCGACGACCGGGAACTCTGGGCACCACGCTTGATCCTGCGGTGACGTCGTGAGGCGTGAGCTGCGAGATTTTCGCACCGCAGGCGCTTGCCAGTGTCGGGCTGCCCCTTTCGCAATTGCGGAAAACCATGTAAGAGCGCGCCATTGAAGATGGCGCCGCCTTTGCCGTGCGCGCCCAAAACCCAGAGATCAAACATGTCCATTCGTAATATCGCGATTATCGCGCACGTCGACCATGGCAAAACCACGCTCGTCGACGAGCTCCTGAAGCAGTCCGGCTCGTTCCGCGAAAACCAGCGCGTCGCCGAACGCGTCATGGATTCGGGCGACATCGAAAAGGAACGCGGCATCACCATCCTCGCCAAGGCCACCTCGGTCGAGTGGAAGGGTACCCGCATCAACATCGTCGACACCCCCGGTCACGCCGACTTCGGCGGCGAGGTCGAGCGCATCCTGTCGATGGTGGACGGCGCGATCGTTCTCGTCGACAGCTCCGAAGGCCCGATGCCGCAGACCAAGTTCGTGGTCGGCAAGGCGCTCAAGGTCGGCCTGAAGCCGATCGTCGCCATCAACAAGATCGACCGTCCCGATGGCCGCCACGAGGAAGTGCTGAACGAGGTCTTCGACCTCTTCGCCAACCTCGACGCCACCGACGAGCAGCTCGACTTCCCGATCCTCTACGGCTCGGGTCGCAATGGCTGGATGAACGTCAATCCGGAAGGCCCGAAGGATCAGGGCATGGCGCCGCTGCTCGACCTCGTGCTCAAGCACGTGCCGGAGCCGACGGTTGCCGACGGGCCGTTCAGCATGATCGGCACGATCCTCGAGGCCAACCCCTTCCTCGGTCGCATCATCACCGGCCGCGTGCATTCCGGCTCGGTCAAGCCGAACCAGGCTGTCAAGGTGCTCGGCCAGGACGGAAAGCTGATCGAATCCGGACGCATCTCCAAGATTCTCGCCTTCCGCGGCATCGAACGTCAGCCGATCGAGGAAGCGCAAGCCGGCGACATCATCGCGATCGCCGGCCTCACCAAGGGCACGGTTGCCGACACCTTCTGCGATCCGGCGGTCTCCGAGGCGCTTACGGCCCAGCCGATCGACCCGCCGACCGTCACCATGTCCTTCATCGTCAACGATAGTCCGCTTGCCGGCACCGAGGGCGACAAGGTCACGAGCCGCGTCATCCGCGACCGCCTGTTCAAGGAAGCCGAAGGCAACGTGGCGCTCAAGATCGAAGAGTCCGGCGACAAGGATTCCTTTTTCGTCTCCGGCCGCGGCGAGTTGCAGCTTGCCGTGTTGATCGAGACCATGCGCCGCGAAGGCTTCGAGCTTGCCGTCTCGCGTCCGCGCGTCGTCATGCACAAGGACGAGAACGGCCAGCCGCTTGAGCCGGTCGAGGAAGTGGTCATCGACGTGGACGAGGAGCATTCCGGCGTCGTCGTCCAGAAGATGTCCGAGCGCAAGGCTGAGATGGTGGAACTGCGCCCGTCGGGTGGCAACCGCGTCCGCCTCGTCTTCTTCGCGCCCACCCGCGGCCTGATCGGCTACCAGTCGGAGCTTCTGACGGATACGCGCGGCACGGCGATCATGAACCGCCTCTTCCACGACTACCAGCCCTACAAGGGCGAGATCGGCGGCCGCGTCAACGGCGTGCTGCTCTCCAACGAATCCGGCGAGGCCGTGGCCTATGCGCTCTTCAACCTCGAAGACCGCGGCCCGATGGTCATCGACGCGGGCGACAAGGTCTATGCCGGCATGATCGTCGGCATCCACACGCGTGACAACGACCTGGAAGTGAACGTGCTGAAGGGCAAGAAGCTCACCAACATCCGTGCCGCCGGCAAGGACGAGGCCGTCCGTTTGACGCCGCCGATCAAGATGACGCTGGAACGCGCCCTGTCCTGGATCCAGGACGACGAGCTGGTCGAGGTGACGCCGAAGTCCATCCGCCTTCGCAAGCTCCATCTCGATTCAAACGATCGGAAGCGATTCGAAAAGCAGCGTGCGGCCGGTGCCGCCTGATTCGCGCCGAAAGTAGGCGATAGCATCCTCAAAACGATCGAGGCCCCGGCACAAAAGCCGGGGCTTTTTCATGTGTGTGCCGAGTTAATACGACTTGTGGCAATTCTTAGAAATGCGTTAACCTTTTGGGCGTGCCGCATGCGAACTTGCCTGTGGGCAAGAAGGATCCCTGGGGCGACCGGGATTCCGGCGGAGTCGACGCGGGTTTAGAGTCATTTCGATGAAAACACTATCGATCGATGTAAGGCGTGCGGAGCCGCAGGACGCATGGGGCATCTCAGAGACCCATCGGGCGTCCTGGCTGCAGGCCTATGGCGGGATCATTCCGCACAAGCCGCTGACGCAGATGGTGCATCGTCGGGACGAACGTTGGTGGCGCAAGGCCACTCGCGGGCCGGCGACCTTGCTTGTTCTCGACGTGGCCGGTGTCATCGCCGGCTATGCGACGCTCGGACTTAACCGGGCGCAGGCGCTGCCGCAGGACGGCGAGATCTACGAGATCTACCTGCGTCCCGAGTACCAGGGCCTTGGCCTCGGCCGCTTGCTGTTCGGCGAGAGCAGACGTTTGCTGAAATCGCTCGGCTGCAACGGCATCGTGGTCTGGTGTCTGGAGGACAGCGATATGGCGGAACGGTTTTTCCGCTCGGTCGGAGGCCTCGACATCGCCGAGGGCATGGAAGATTTCGGCGGCAAGGAATTGAGGAAGATCGGCTTCATCTTCCGCTGATGCCGACGCCTGTCAGATGCCACTTCCTCTCTCATCCCTCCGGTCGGATTGACTTGTTTCTGTATTTGCCTACCTTCTAATGTTCGCAGAAGCCGACCAGGCTGAGAGGCAGCAACGGGCGTGCCGCGCGACGGTCGCTACGCGGCGGCTGTCGGTTCGAACGATTTACTGGAGGGATTGCGATGCGTTTTTGTGGACCCCTATCAATCGGCATCATTCTCTGCATGGCCGGCAGCGCTGTCGCGCAGGAGGGCAACGCGACGGCCGGCGAGACCGTCTTCAAGAAATGCGCGGTCTGCCATGTGGCGGACAAGGATACCAACAAGGTCGGACCTTCGCTTCATGGCGTATTCGGGCGCACGGCGGGCACCCATCCCGACTATAAATACTCGACCGCAATGATCGATGCGGGCAAGGGCGGGCTCGTTTGGGACGAGACGACCTTGCGCGACTACCTGCACAATCCGAAGGCCAAAGTGAAAGGCACAAAAATGGTCTTTCCAGGTCTGAAGGATGACAGCGACATTTCAAACCTGTTGGCCTACCTGAAGCAGTACTCGCCGCAATGAGCGAAGGGGCGTGCGCCCCACAACCGCGGCACGCCTTTCGCTGGAATTGCTTGTCTTTTTTGTTCATGAGATAATTATGAAATAGAATTGCGGATTGCAGGTTCATGCCCACGGCCGAGCGAGGCGGGAGGGACGGAAATGGCAGTCGTGCTGATGCTGGTTGCGATCGCCGTGGGTTCGGTCGTGTTCCACCTCGTAAGCCCTTGGTGGTGGACGCCGATCGCGTCGAACTGGGGCTATATCGACTCCACCCTCGTCATCACCTTCTGGATCACCGGTGTCGTCTTTGTCGCCGTGGTGATGTTTCTCGCCTACTGCGTCTGGCGCTTCCGCCACGATCCGAACCGCCGGGCGGCCTACGAGCCTGAGAACCCGCGGCTGGAGAGCGGTCTGGCGATCGGTACGGCGCTCGGTGTCTTTGCCATGCTGGCGCCGGGGCTGTTCGTCTGGCACCAGTTCATCACCGTGCCAAAGGGGGCGGACGAGATCGAGGTCGTCGGCCAGCAGTGGCTCTGGAGCTTCCGCCTGCCGGGAGCGGACGGCAAACTCGGACGGGCCGACACACGCGACGTGGCTGCCGACAATTCTCTCGGCATCGACAAGGCCGATGCAAGCGCCCTCGACGACGTCGTCATCGAGGGCGGTGAACTGCACCTGCCGGTCGGCAAGCCTGTGAAGGTGCTGCTACGGTCGATTGATGTGCTGCACGATTTCTACGTGCCGGAGTTCCGCGCCAAGATGGACATGATCCCGGGCATGGTGACCTATTTCTGGCTGACGCCGACCCGCACCGGCACCTTCGACATCCTGTGCGCCGAGCTTTGCGGCGTCGGCCATCCGCAGATGCGCGGCACGGTCGTCGTCGACACCGAGGCCGATTACCAGGCCTGGCTCGCCGGACAATCGACATTCTCGCAGTTGCAGGCGTCCGCACAGCCCGCGGGCGCGATCGTGGCGGAGGTGTCCGCCGGAAAATAGCAGACAGGGTCCGGGAGGGATCCGACAGGAGGAGCGACGATGGTTGAAGTCAGTCCGGGTGCAGGCGAGGTCGTCCCGCCGGCCGCTGTGGAGGACGTGGAGCTCTACCATCCGCACAGCTGGTGGACGCGCTACGTCTTCAGCCAGGACGCGAAGGTCATCGCCATCCAGTACGCCTCGACGGCGCTGGCGATCGGTCTGGTCGCGCTCGTTCTCTCCTGGCTGATGCGCATCCAGCTCGCCTTCCCGGGAGCACTCCCGTTCATCGACGCCGAGCGCTACTACCAGTTCATTACCATGCACGGGATGATCATGGTGATCTACCTGCTCACCGCGCTCTTCCTCGGCGGCTTCGGCAACTACCTGATCCCGCTGATGGTCGGCGCACGCGACATGGTGTTCCCCTACGCCAACATGCTGAGCTACTGGATCTATCTTTTGGCGGTCCTGGTGCTCGCCGCCAGCTTCTTTGCATCGGGCGGACCGACAGGCGCCGGCTGGACGCTCTACCCGCCCCAGGCGATCCTCTCCAACACGCCCGGCGGTCAGAACTGGGGCATCATCATGATGCTGGTCTCGCTGATCATCTTCATCATCGGCTTCACCATGGGCGGGCTCAACTATGTCGTCACCGTGCTGCAGGGGCGCACGCGCGGCATGACGCTGATGCGGCTGCCGCTGACGGTGTGGGGCATCTTCACCGCCACCGTCATGGCGCTGCTAGCCTTCCCGGCTCTGTTCGTCGCCTGCGTGATGATGCTGTTCGACCGCGTGCTCGGCACGAGCTTCTTCATGCCGGCGATCGTCGAGATGGGCGAGCAGCTGAAACACGGCGGCGGCAGCCCGATTCTGTTCCAACACCTGTTCTGGTTCTTCGGCCATCCCGAGGTCTACATCGTCGCGCTGCCGGCCTTCGGCATCGTCTCCGACCTGATCAGCACCCATGCCCGCAAGAACATCTTCGGCTACCGGATGATGGTCTGGGCGATTGTCATCATCGGCGCGCTCTCCTTCGTCGTCTGGGCGCACCACATGTATGTCAGCGGCATGAACCCCTATTTCGGCTTCTTCTTCGCCACCACCACGCTGGTGATTGCCGTGCCGACGGCGCTCAAGGTCTACAACTGGGTGCTGACGCTGTGGCGCGGCAACATCCACCTGACGCTGCCGATGCTGTTTGCACTCGGTTTCATCGTCACCTTCGTCAATGGCGGGCTGACCGGGCTGTTCCTTGGCAATGTCGTCGTTGACGTGCCGCTGTCGGACACGATGTTCGTCGTCGCCCATTTCCACATGGTCATGGGGGTGGCACCGATCCTCGTCATCTTCGGGGCGATCTACCATTGGTATCCCAAGATCACCGGGCGGATGCTCAATGAGGGCATGGGCCAGATCCATTTCTGGATCACCTTCGTCGGCGCCTACCTGATCTTCTTCCCGATGCATTACGTCGGCCTCGTCGGCGTGCCGCGCCGCTACTACGAGATCGGCGAGACGAGCTTCGTGCCGGCGTCGGTTCACGACCTGAACATCTTCATCACGGTGATGGCGCTCATCGTCGGCGCCGCACAGATGGTGTTTCTGTTCAACCTCGTCTGGAGCCTTCGCAACGGGCGGGAGGCGGGCGGCAACCCCTGGCGCGCCACGACGCTCGAATGGCAGACGCCGCAGACCCCGCCCGCGCACGGCAACTGGGGCAAGGAGCTGCCGATCGTCTATCGCTGGGCCTATGACTACAGCGTGCCCGGCGCACCGGAGGACTTCATCCCGCAGAACCAGCCCGGCGCCTATGGCCTCGCGCGGGAGGCGACCGCATGAGCGCCATGCTTGTCTTCCTCGCCGTCATTGCCGCCATCGCCACATGGTGGCTGGCTCGCCACGGGATCGCCTCGAAACCCTGGCTCGAGGTCGGCAACACCGATGTCGGTGACACTTCACACTTCGAGGTGGCGAAGATGCCGGTCGCCAAGGTCGGTCTCGGTGTCTTCCTGGCCGTGGTGGGAGCCCTCTTCACCCTGTTCGTCAGCGCCTATCTGATGCGTGTCGACACTCGTGACTGGTGGGCGCTGCCGGTCCCGCGGCTGCTGTATGTCAATACCGGCATTCTCTTCCTGAGCAGCGTCTGTCTTCACTGGGCAAAGGTCGAGGCCTTGCGCGTCCGACGCGAGGGCCTGAGGACGGCCCTGCTGGCCACTTTCGCCACCGCGCTTGCCTTCGTAACCGGGCAGGTGTTTGCCTGGCAGCAACTGGTGGCGGCGGGCTACACGCTGACCGACGATGCGGCCGCCAGCTTCTTCTACGTCATCACCGGGATGCATGGACTGCATATCCTGGGCGGCATGGTTGCGCTTGTTCGCACCGCGCGGCTGGCCTGGGGTGACGGCCCGGTGAACGGGAAGCTGCGGCTGAACGTGGAACTCTGCGCCATCTACTGGCATTTCATGCTGGCCGTCTGGCTCGTGCTGCTTGCCCTCTTCGCCGGCTGGGCAAGCAATTTCGTCGATATTTGTCGGCAACTGCTACAATAGGAAAGCGATCATGGCCGAAACCGTGCAGACGCATCCGCCGCACTCCTCCCCGCCGGCCCACGGCATGCACGGTTTCGTCTCCGACTGGGCCTCCGACCAGCAGGCGTTCAAGAACGTCTCCTGGGGCAAGGCCATGATGTGGATCTTCCTGCTCAGCGACACCTTCATCTTCGGCTGCTTCCTGCTGGCCTACATGACCGCGCGCATGTCGACGGTCGTGCCCTGGCCCAATCCCAGCGAGGTGTTCGCGCTGACGATAGCAGGGCACGAGATCCCGCTGATCCTGATCGCTATCATGACCTTCGTGCTGATCACGAGCAGCGGTACGATGGCGATGGCGGTCAATTTCGGCTACCGGCGTGACCGGCGCAAGACGGCCCTCCTGATGGTCCTGACCGCTCTTCTCGGCGCGACCTTCGTCGGCATGCAGGCTTTCGAGTGGACCAAGCTCATTCATGAGGGCGTGCGGCCGTGGGAGAATCCGTGGGGGGCGGCGCAATTCGGCTCCTCATTCTTCATGATCACGGGCTTCCACGGAACCCACGTCACGATCGGCGTCATCTTCCTTCTCATCATCGCGCGAAAGGTCTGGCGCGGCGATTTCGACACGGAAAGGCGCGGCTTCTTCACGAGCCGCAAGGGGCGCTACGAGATCGTCGAGATCACCGGCCTCTACTGGCACTTCGTCGACCTGGTCTGGGTCTTCATCTTCGCGTTCTTCTATCTCTGGTGAGGCAGCGCCATGGCACAGGCAACCGTCGAGTCCCCCACGCACCCAATTGTTCCGGCAGCGGCGCATGCCGAGCATCAGCAACACCCGATCAAACTTTACCTGCTCGTCTGGGGACTGCTGTTCGTTCTCAGCATCTGTTCCTATCTCGTCGACTACTTCGGGCTGCAGGGCTACCTTCGCTGGTCGCTGATCGTGATCTTCATGCTGCTGAAAGCCGGCCTGATCGTAGCGGTGTTCATGCACATGGCCTGGGAGCGCCTCGCGCTGATCTATGCGATCCTGCTGCCGCCGCTGCTGGTGCTGGTCTTCGTCGGCTTGATGGTGTCGGAATCGGATTACACGCTGGTGACGCGGCTTGCTTTCTTCGGGCCGGCCCCCGTGAATTGAGCGATCGGTTGCCGCAAGCGCCCGCGCGGCTACAACCCGTTATCGGACATCCCTACCAATGGCTTGTTGCGTTGCAGCGGGTTTCGCTCTACGAAGCCCGCGAAATCCACTGCATACACGGAGTCCCCATGCGCATCGATGCAATCTCCATTGGCAAGAACCCGCCGGAAGACGTGAACGTCATCGTCGAGGTTCCCGTCGGCGGTCACCCGATCAAGTACGAGATGGACAAGGAAGCCGGTGCGCTGATCGTCGACCGCTTCCTCTATACGCCGATGACCTATCCGGGGAACTACGGGTTCGTGCCACACACGCTGTCCGAGGACGGCGACCCAATCGACGTGCTGATCGCCAATACCCGTCCCCTCGTCCCGGGCTGCGTCATCAACGTTCGCCCGATCGGCGTCATGGTCATGGAAGACGACGGCGGCAAGGATGAGAAGATCCTCGCCGTTCCGGTGCCGAAGCTGACGCGCCGCTACGACAAAATCGAGAACTACACGGACCTGCCGGAAATCACGCTGAAGCAGATCGAGCACTTCTTCGAGCACTACAAGGATCTGGAGCCCGGAAAGTGGGTGAAGATCGCCGGGTGGCAGGATGTGAACGTCGCCAAGAAGCTCATCGTAGAGGCAATCGAGCGGTACAAGGCGGAGAAGTAAGCCCTCGCGCTGCGCACTCCGCGGCGCGCTGCTCGCTCAAAGACCAAGTCTTTTCATGATCTCCTCCGGGTCGCCCTCGATCCGGAGGATTTTCTTTCTCTGGGTCTCACCGCTGACGAGCGATACGGCCGATTTCGCAACGCCGGCCGTCTTGGCAAGCAGGGCGACCAGTGCCTTGTTGGCCTGGCCCTTCTCGGGCACGGCACGAACACGCACTTTCAGATGGCGCTCGCCGCTTGCGTCTGCCTCGATACCGTCGATCGCGTCGCGTCCGCCATTCGGCGTCAGCCGCACCGTCACTGTCACATGGTGCTCGTGACGGCGACCCGGCACCTGAGGTCAGAGCCCGAGGAGGGCGGGGGCGAGAACGCTGCGAATGACCTGTTCGAGGAAGAAGAGGATGATCAGCACGACGATCGGTGACAGGTCGACGCCGCCGAAATCCGGCAGCAAGCGACGGATCGGGCGGTAGAGCGGTTCGGTGAGGTTGTAGAGCGCGCGGCCGATCGAGGCGATCACCTGGTTGTTGGTGTTGATCACGTTGAAGGCATACAGCCAGGAAAAGATGGCCGATGCGATGATGATGAACCACGCGATGCTGATGATGAACAGCAGGGTGTTGATGATCGCGATCATGGGTGTCTCGTTGTCTCCGGTTGCGTGCGCCCACATGTAGCCATTGGCCGGCTCGCCAGCAAGTGCGCTCGATGGCTGCAACCGCAAACATATTTAATGTCCCCGATGCGTCCTGAGATCCTGGCGGCAACCGTTATTCAGTTCTCGTGGAAAACGCGGTCCAGAAAACCCATCATCCACTGGCGCAGCGCCGCGTCGTGCAACAGGCGCCCGTCGAGATGGGCGCGGCCGATCTGGGCGCCCGGCAGCTCGAAGCGGTGAGCGCCGTGCACGACCCAGCGGTGCATCATCGCCAGCGTCAATTCGCCGTGAAACTGGATGCCCCAGGCGTTGTCGCCGTAGCGAAAGGCCTGGTTTTCATAGTGTTCGCCGGTGGCAAGCAGGGTCGCGCCGGAGGGAATCGTGAACCCTTCGCGATGGAACTGGTAGACCATCGAAGGCCAGGCCATCAGTTCACGCCCTTCCTCGGTCGGCTCGAGCGCGTACCAGCCGATTTCGGTCAGTCCGTCGATGTGCGGGCCGACCTCGCCGCCGAGTTGGCGCACCAGCATCTGCGCGCCGAGGCAGATGCCAAGGAAGGGGCGGTTTTCCGAAAGGGGGACGGAAAGCCAGTCGATTTCGCGTTTGACGTAATCGTGATCGTCGTTGGCGCTCATCGGTCCGCCAAAGATGACCGCACCGGCATGGCCGTCAAGCGATGTCGGGAGCGGTTCGTCCATCACCGGGCGACGAATGTCGAGGTCGTAGCCCATTTGTTGCAGGATCTGGCCGACGCGGCCGGGGCTCGACGATTCCTGGTGCAGGACGATGAGGATCGGGCGTTTCGGTCCGGGCTTTCGCGGGGTCTGAAGCATCGTGTCGGCTATCCTGACGCGTCGCCTTCCGATAGGCGGGATCCCGGACGGCGCGCTGTGCAATCCAAGATGTCAGAGCCGTGTTTGCCTGTCCACCCGATTGCGCAAGGCCGCCCTACCTGATTGCGACGCGATCGGGTGCGATGTGTTTCAATTGTCGTCGCCTGTGCGGTTGTCACCGTGCCGGCCGGCGACCTCCTGGCGCTTCATGATCCGCTCTCGACCGGAAACGCCGAGCAGGTCCGCAATGCGCCAGATGGCATGGTCCTCGAGTTCGCTGCGTTCGCCGTCGGCATAGACGATCTCCCAGAGCAGGCCGACGAGGTCGACCTTCTGTTCTTCGGAGAGCTGTCGCTTCAGTTCCGAGGTGAACTGGAAGAAGTCGATGGCTTCGCTTGCGGCCGCCGTGCCCGCCTCGATCAAGGCGGCGAGATCTGCCTCATCCAGCTCATAAAGGGCGCGAAAGCGTTCGCGCAGCGCCGAGCGCTCGGCGTCCAGCACCTTGCCGTCCGCTTCCATCACCTGGATACAGAGCGCCATCACCGCGAGACGGGGATCACCGGCTTCAAAGTTCTGCCTGTCGCCGCGCGAAAGGCTCGAAAGCAAACGCTGCAATCGTTCGAACATGCCACCTCTTCAGGTCTGAATCTGGAGCGCTCTAGAAAAGGCGAAAGCTGGCGCTGCCATTGCTTCCCTCTTTCTTCGCCTCATTCTTGACGCCGGGATCGTCGGGCGGGCCGCCGAAGAACGGCTTGGTTTCGTCCTCCCGCGACATCGGCCCGGCTGCGACGGCCGGTTCTGACCGTGGGATGGCGGATTCGGTCGCCGACGGTCTGATCTCGATCGGTTCGGAGCGGGCCGGCTGTTGCGGTCGCTCATCGGCCCGCTCCATCGGCCGGCTGTCGGTGATCGCCACGGGCGGCAATGTGCGAATGGCCTCGTCGGCGCTGTTGGCGACGCCCTCTTCGATCGGCCCCTGCCATTCGCTTACCGGAGTCTTCCATTGGAAGGCGTCCAGCTTTCCCGTTACCGGCGACACCGGCAGCCACACCGGTGACGTGACCCCGTCGGCGGTCCAGGCCGGATCGCGCGGCGATTTCAATGCCTGGTTCATCCAGTGCCGGATGCGGCCCTGGTCCCCGGTCTCGGCGTCCTCGATGTCGGCGAGCAGGAGGAAGGCGCGTTCGCTCGGGGCGAGCCTGGCCGCTGCCTCCGCCTTGGCGCGGGCGAGGGGAAAATTCCGAGCGTCCAGTGCTGCCTGACCGACGGCGAAGAGCGTCTCGGCATTGTTGGACCGCAACGCCTCCAGCTTCTCGGCCCGCTTCAGGCGATCGACCGGGGAATCGCCGATGCGGGCGTGGATGAAGAGCCGCGCCACATCCGGATGCGGGTTCGCCTTCCACAGCCGCTCGAGGATGTGGGCTGCCTTGCGCAGGTTGCCCTCGCGCAGATAGGCCTTCGCGGCGATCAGCCCCGCCGGAATGAAGGTTTCGTCGATCTTCAGGGCGGCGAGCGCGTCGTCGCGGGCAGCCTTGGGATCGGATTCGCTCTCCAGCTTTGCGCCGGCGCGTGCCGTCAGCAGCACGACCTTGCGGCGGTCCAACTGGTTGCGTTCCTCTACCGAACTCGGCCTGTGCTGGTCGAGCAGGCGGAGCGCCTGATCCCACTCTCCGGCCTGGGCACGTTCTTCCAGGACCGCGTCGGCGGCCCAGGGAAGCTGCGGTGCCTTCTCCGCGGCGCGCTCGGCATATTGCCGCGCCGCTTCGGTGGCGCCAAGGCGCCTTGCCTCGAGATAGAGCCCGCGCAGGCCCAGTTCGCGCGTTTCCGGATCGTCCGCCATCAGCTCGAACTTCTGACGGGCTTCGTCGTGGCGCCCCTCGATCAGGGCAGCCTGGGCTTCGAGGAGGTGCACGAGCGGCTCTTGGTCTGCATTGATCAGTCCCTTGGTCCGCGCCAGCATCTTGCGGGCGGCGGTGGCGTCGCCGGCGCCGGCGGCGATCAGGCCGGTGGAGAGCGCCTGGTAGCCGCGATCACGCTTGCGGGCGCGAAAATGGCGCCGGATCGCGTGGGGGGATGTCACGATGACGCGCGCGAGCCACCACAGGAAGATCACGGCGGCCATCAGTGAAACCGTAATCGTCGCGGCGACCATCAGGCTCATGCCGATGCGTTGGCCCTGCCAGATGATCGACAATTCGCCGGGGCGGTCGGCAAGCCAGGCAAAGCCCGCGCCGAGCGCGAGAACGATGAGGATGAAAGAGAGCAATCTTGTCATGGTCGAACCCGTCCCTCAGCCTTGGTTGCCGCTTGGCGCCATCGCGCCGGAGACAATGGCGCCGACCCCGTCCTCGACGGTGATCCGCTCGTCCAGGGTGGTCTTGTAGGTAGCCGCTGCGGTGCGGGCGACCTCGGGCAGCGTTTGCCATTCGATTTGCGCACCCTTCAAGTCGCCATTCTGCAGCTTGTTCTCGATCCGGGCGATGATTGCTTCCGGCGTGTCTCCCTCGACGCTGCCGACCGGGCGGATCTTGATGACGGACGAGGCGCTGGAAATCAGCCTGTCGACAATGCCCTGGTCCCCAGTCGGCTGGTGCACGGCTTCGACCATTTGGTCGGCGACAGGCCCGAAGGCGCGCGCCAGATCGGCACGTGAGGGCACACCCGTTGCCGCAAGTGGCCGCAGCACGGCGATCGATGGATCGTCCGGGGCGATGCTGGCGAACGCGTCGAGCTCGGCGAGGTAGGGGCCACCGCGGTCGATCGCGGTCTTCAGCGCAGTTGCTGCGACCGCGCGTGCCATGGCCACGTCGCTGCGCGGCTCATCCAGCTTGCGCTCGGCGGCGTCCAGTCGCTGTGTCAACGCGGAGATCTCGTCGGCAGAAGCGCGGTTGGCTGCCGTCGTTTCCTCGCGCAGCGCGGTGATATCGGCGGTGAGCTTGGCGACACTCGTTTCCAGCGCGGTGACGGACTGCTCCGCTTCACCGGAAAGCGCGGACGTTGCCGGCATCTCCGCAGCCGCCTTTTCGAGTGCGGCGAGACGGGTTTCGATCGCTTGCAGGTCCACCGACGGTGCGGGCTGCCGGGTATCGAGGCTTGCCAAGCGCGATTTGAGCGCATCGATCTCGACGCTCAACGGGGCGAGATCGACGTCGCCGCCGCGTTCCGGCCCGAGCGCCGGCAGATAGCCGCCGTATTGCAGGGCGCCGGCGCCGGCGAGCGCGACGAGGCCGCCGAGGATGGCGGCGGCAAAGGCGCCGGACCTGGCCGGGCTCGACTGCATCTGTGGTGCGGCCGTCATGCGGGGCGACGTGTCGGTGGTTTCTGGCTCCGCGGCGCTTGCCGTTCCAGGGCCGCCTGTGGATGTAGCCAGATCCGTGTCCGGCTTGGTTTCGACGGTCGGATCGGTTGAAACGGGTTGAGCCTCGTCCGTGGTGCCGCTTTCGGCAGCCTGTGCCGCCTCGAGGTCGATCGTCACGGGCGTCTCACCGGATTTCTTGCGGCGGGGCGGCTTTTCCGGGTCCATGACGGTCTCCTTGTTCTCCATTGCGATGCAATAAACCTAGTCAGGGAACCCGGGCAGGGAAAGCCCCTCCTTCGATTTAGGCGGGTCCCGGCTGCGATCTGCGAAGCTGGAACGCGCATCGTCGTCGCCTACAGCAGGTCGAGCAAATCGGCTTCGGTCGGCGTAGCGGCGATGACGATCGATTTCTTGAAACGTTGCGGAATCGCGGTCGCGACGCTGCGGCTGATGCAGAGAAAGAGCGTTCGAGCGAGGCGGTCCAGGTGCTCGGCGACCAGCGGCAGCGCAAAAAAGCGCAGGGCCGACTCTCGCGAGTGAAACAGGACGGCATCTATCTGCTTGCCGGTGAGAACCGGCTCCAATTCGGCGCGCTCGGGCCGGATTGTTTCCATCCGGTAGCACTCGGTGGTCTGATAGCTTACCCCAGCGACATCGAGCCGCTCCTCGAAGGACTTCGATCGCGGCGTGCCGGCCAGATAGAGAAGGGGATCGGGCGGGGTTCCATAGTCGCGCCGGTGGGCAACAATCAGATCGGCAAGGCTGTTGCCATCACCGCCATCCGGCGAGAGCACGGTGCGGAAACCGGCCTCCGCGGCCGTACGGGCCGTAGCTGTGCCAACGGCGAAGACGGTTGTCAGCAAGTGGCGATCGAGTGCCTCGCCGATCGACAGAAGCACCCTTACCGCCTCGCTGCTCGTGATCGCGATTGCCGAATGGTGTGTCGAGAGCGCCGCGAGCGTCGCCTCTCTGTCGTGGACCGGCTCCGCCAGCGGGACGACGACCGGCGTATGGCCAAGGGCCTTGAGTCTCGCCGCCGTTTTTCGTGCCTGGGCTTGCGGGCGGATCACAAGGACGCGCATCACCCCCATCCGTCGAAGAAGCTGGTTCCCGCGTCTTCACGCACGACGCGGCCCGCCTCGGCGCCGAGCGCCGCTGCGTCCGTTGCCGGTCCTTCGATTTCACTTTCGTGGAACCGTGAGCCATCGGGGGTCAGGATCATCCCGCGAAAGCGGATGCGGCCCGCTTCCGAGACGGCATAGCCGGCGATCGGCGTCCGGCATGAGCCGTCGAGCACGGCCAGGAAGCTGCGCTCGCAGGTAACCGCCTCATGGGTGGCCTGGTGGTCGATGGCCGCCAGCAGTTCGCCGATGCGGCGGTCGCCGATGCGCGCCTCGACACAGATCGCGCCCTGAGCCGGTGCCGGCATGAACACCTCCAGATCAAGGACCTGGGTCGCCACATATTCCTTGGAAATCCGCTTCAATCCGGCATAGGCAAGCATCGTGGCGTCGGCCTGGCCTTCGGCGAGCTTGCGCAGGCGCGTGTCCACCTGCCCGCGAAACGTGATGACGTTGATGTCGGGACGCAACTTGCGGATCTGGGCCTGTCGGCGCAGCGAGGCGGAGCCGACGGTTGCCCCATGCGGCAATTCCATCAGCGTCGGGGCCGTCCGTCCGACGACGGCGTCGCGCGGGTCCTCGCGGGGGAGAAAAGCGGCGAGCTCCAGACCGTCCGGCAGGCGTGTCGGCATGTCCTTCGACGAGTGCACGGCGAAGTCCAGATCGCCCGAATAGAGCTGTGCCTCGATCTCTTCGGTGAAGAGACCCTTGCCGCCGATGTCGGAGAGGGGGCGGTCGGTGATGCGGTCACCTTGCGTCGAGAGCACGACGATCTCGAACATCTCTTCAGGAAGGCCGTGGGCCGCCATCAGCCGATCGCGTGTCTCGTGCGCCTGTGCCAGCGCCAGCGGGCTGCCGCGCGTCCCGATCCTTAAAGGTTTTGTTTGCATCCGCCTTGATCCATTGTTACCGGAGGTCCTCGTATCCGGCTTTTGCCGCAACCGCAATCAAACAGCGTGCTTCATGTCGTCCCACCTGACCATCCTTGGCATCGAAACGAGCTGCGACGAGACCGCCGCGGCAATCGTCGTGCGAGATCCGGCTGGGCACGGTGAGATCCTGGGCGATGTCGTGCTCAGTCAGCTCGACGAGCATAGCGCATATGGCGGGGTCGTGCCGGAAATTGCCGCGCGCGCTCATGTCGAGGCGTTGGATGCGTTGATCGGCCAGGCGCTGGCGCGGGCCGGAAAGACGCTGGACGAGGTGGATGCAATCGCTGCGACCAGCGGCCCCGGCCTGATCGGTGGCCTGATCGTCGGCCTGATGACTGGCAAGGCGATTGCTCGTGCCAAGGGCAAGCCGCTCTATGCCGTGAACCATCTGGAGGGGCACGCCCTGACCGCGCGGCTGACCGATGGGCTTTCGTTTCCCTACCTGATGTTGCTTGTATCCGGCGGTCACACCCAACTCGTGCTGGTGCGCGGCGTCGGCGACTACGAGCGCTGGGGCACGACGATCGATGATGCGCTGGGCGAAGCCTTCGACAAGACCGCGAAGCTGCTCGGGCTCCCCTATCCCGGCGGTCCCGCGGTGGAAAAAGCGGCTGAAACGGGCAACCCGGACCGCTTCTCTTTCCCGCGTCCGCTTGTCGGCGAGAAGCGGCTGGATTTCTCCTTCTCCGGTCTCAAGACGGCGGTCCGCCAGGCGGCCCAATTGATCGAGCCGGTGAGCGATCAGGATATTGCCGACATCTGCGCCTCGTTCCAGAAGGCGGTCGCACGCACGTTGAAGGATCGGATCGGTCGCGGTCTCGCGCGGTTCCGGCAGGAATTTCCATCCGTCGCTGTGCCCGCGCTTGTCGTAGCGGGCGGGGTTGCGGCGAACAAGGTTCTGCGGTTGACTCTCCAGGATCTCTGCGATCGCAACAAGTTCCGTTTCGTCGCGCCGCCGCTGGCGCTGTGCACCGACAACGCGGCGATGATCGCCTGGGCCGGACTGGAGCGCATGGCGGCCGGCCTTTCGCCGGATGAGCTTTCGGTCGCGCCGCGTTCGCGCTGGCCGCTGGATGCGGCCGCCGCCGCAATGCTTGGATCGGGCAAGCGGGGGGCCAAGGCATGAGTTCACGTCCGCATGTCGTCGTTGTCGGGGCCGGTGCTTTCGGTACGGCGCTGGCAACGGTCGTCGCCGAAACCGGCGAAAGCCGGGTCACGCTGCTCGCCCGGCGCGGCGAGACCGTGCGCGAGATCGCGTCCCACCGTCGTAATGATGCGGTTCTGCCGGATATTGATCTTTCGGCCGCGCTCGAGGTGACCTCGGATCACGAGGTCCTTAAGCACGCACCGGTCGTGCTGTTTGCGATGCCGTCGCAGGCGCAGCGCGAGGCCGCCCGCGAACTCGCGCCCCATCTGATGGATGGGGCCTCGGTGATCGTCTGCGCCAAGGGCATGGAGAAGGCAAGCGGCCGGTTGTTGACCGACGTGCTGGAGGAGGAACTTCCACACCAGCACATCGGAGTGCTCTCAGGCCCCGGCTTTGCCGCCGACATCGCCCGCGGCCTGCCGACGGCGATGGTCATCGCGGCGCAGACGCTGGAGCAGGCGGCAGATCTCGCACACGCCCTGTCCGGCCCGACGTTTCGCCTCTATCCGTCAGCGGATCGCATCGGCGTGCAACTCGGTGGGGCGCTGAAAAACGTGCTGGCGATCGCCTGTGGCGTCGTGGAGGGTGCAGGGCTCGGAGATTCGGCGCGCGCAGCGCTGATTTCGCGCGGACTTGCGGAAATGTCGCGTTTCGTGGCGGCGCATGGTGGCGACGCGTCGACGGTGAGCGGCCTATCGGGGCTCGGCGATCTGGTGCTGACCGGCACCAGCCATCAGTCGCGAAACCTCCGCTTCGGCATTGCGCTCGGAAAACAGGGCAATGCTGGTGGTTGGGCGGGGGAGCTTGTCGAAGGGGCCTTTGCAGCGAGCGTCGCATCGAAGGTTGCGGCCGAGCGGGGCGTCGACATGCCGATCACCGATGCGGTCGCGGCGATCGTCGATGGCAAGCTGGATCTGGCAACGGCCATCAGTGCCTTGATGACCCGCCCCATCACCCAGGAATTTTGAGCAAAGGAGACGACATGCATTTCGCCTTTTTGTGCACGGACAAGCTTGGCGCCCTGCAGGTGCGGCTTGATACCCGTCCCGAGCACTTGGCCTATCTCAACAAGCTGAATGAAGAGGGCAAGCTGGCCTTTGCCGGTCCCTTCCTCGGGGATGACGGCAAGCCGACGGGCAGCCTCGTCGTCGTCAAGGCGGAGACGATCGAAGCGGCACGGGCGCTCGCCGAGGCGGATCCCTATGCCAAGGCCGGGCTGTTCGCCAATGTCGAGGTGAAGGCCTGGAATTGGGTCTTCAACAATCCGGAGGCATAAGGGGCATGGCTTTCTGGCTTTACAAGTCCGAGCCCTTCAAGTGGTCCTGGGCCATGCAGAAGGACGCGGGCGAGCAGGGCACCGAGTGGAACGGGGTGCGGAACTATCTGGCGCGCAACAACATGCGGGCGATGAAGATCGGTGACAAGGGCTTCTTCTACCACTCCAACGAGGGGCTGGAGATCGTCGGCATCACGGAAGTCTGCGCGCTGTCGCACCCGGATTCGACGGCCGGCGATGATCCGCGCTGGGATTGCGTCGACATCCGCGCCGTTTGCGATATGCCTCGCCCGGTTTCGTTGAAGGACGTCAAGGCGAACCCGAAGCTGGAAAACATGTCGCTCGTCACCTCGATGCGCCTTTCCGTCCAGCCCGTGACCGAAGACGAGTGGATCGAGGTCTGCCGCATGGGTGGGCTCGACAACCCGCCGCGCTGATCCGGCCGTGAAGACCGATCCCGAACGCTTCATCCTCGACAACACTTCGGTGCTTGCGCCGCCGCACGTGCCGGAGATCCGGCTCCGGCTGGCGTCGGAAGCTCACGATCTGTGGCTGAAGACGGAGGAGGAACTGGAGGACATCGGCCTGCCGCCGCCGTTCTGGGCGTTCGCCTGGGCAGGCGGCCAGGGACTTAGCCGCTACGTGCTCGATCATCCCGAGATCGTACGTGGCCGTAACGTGCTCGATTTCGCCAGCGGCTCCGGCCTTGTCGCGGTTGCCGCCAAGCTAGCCGGCGCGGCGCAGGTGCGGGCCGCCGACATCGATCCCTGGAGCGGGACGGCGATCCGGCTGAATGCCGCGCTCAACGGCATCGACGTGGCCTATAGCAGTGACGACGTCGTTGGGGACGATACCGGCTGGGACGTGGTGCTGGCCGGCGACGTTTTCTACGACAAGACCTTTGCGGAGGCGCTGATCCCGTGGTTCTCGCAGCTTGCCGCGCGGGGGGCTGCGGTTCTCGTAGGCGATCCTGGCCGATCCTATTGCCCTCGCGAGCGGATGGCGCCGCTCGCGACCTACGAGGTCCCCGTCACCCGCGCACTAGAGGATAGCGAAGTGAAGCGGACGACGGTTTGGCGCTTCCTGCCGTAGATCCGGCATCCGACGAAGAATCTTTGGCGCATGCCAGAAAAAGGGCTTTACAGGCTTTTTGGGCCAGGTTGCGTTTCATCGCGGTTGACTCGGCCTGGTAGCGAGGAAGATTCAGCATCTGGTGTACGAAGTCGCATGAAGGTCAATATTTTGTAGGGAACAAAACCTGAATCGAATGGAGTCTTCGTTTCGTCTCCGATTCGTTCGCAGGGTGTTCTGATTCGGCCGCCAAAGGGCTGATAGATCGGGCTTTGCGAGATCCTGCAACCCATTTCAGTCCGGGAGAAACGCCGCCAGATTGCACAGCACTCTTGCTATTGCGCATTGCGATGGGCATTTGTGTTGCCGGCGCGCGGGCCGCAACCGGCGCCGGACGATCGATACTTTCCGAGGCATGCCTTGTCTGCTGCACCGATGATATTGAGCGGCCGCGGTGTCACCGCGGTGCTCGGGCCGACCAATACCGGCAAGACCCATTACGCAATCGAACGCATGGTGGCGCACGAGACGGGTGTGATCGGCCTGCCGCTCAGGCTGCTGGCGCGGGAGGTCTATACGCGGATGGTCGAAAAGGTCGGCCACCACAACGTCGCGCTGATCACCGGGGAAGAGAAGATCACGCCGCACATGGCGCGCTATTCGGTCTGCACGGTCGAAGCCATGCCGCGCGAGACGCGGGCGTCGTTCGTGGCGATCGACGAGGTCCAGCTTGCCGGCGACCTCGAGCGCGGCCACATCTTCACCGACCGAATCCTGCACCTGCGCGGCCGTGACGAGACCTTGCTCCTGGGCGCGGCGACCATGAAGCCGATCCTCGAGCATCTGCTCCCCGGCATTACCGTCGTCGAGCGCCCGCGCCTGTCACAGCTCTTCTACGCCGGATCGAAAAAGATCACGCGCCTGCCGCAGCGGACGGCGATCGTCGCGTTCTCCGCCGACGAGGTCTATGCCATCGCCGAGCTGATCCGCCGCCAGCGCGGGGGGGCTGCCGTCGTTCTAGGGGCGCTGTCGCCACGTACGCGCAACGCCCAGGTGGGTCTCTACCAGGAAGGCGACGTCGAGTATCTCGTGGCCACCGATGCGATCGGCATGGGCCTCAATCTCGACGTCGACCATGTCGCATTCGCGCAGGACCGTAAATTCGACGGCTACCAGTTCCGCAATCTCAATCCGGGCGAGATCGGACAGGTCGCCGGACGTGCCGGCCGTCATGTTCGGGACGGGACCTTCGGCGTAACCGGAAGGGTCGATCCCTTCGACCCGGAACTCGTAGAGCGAATCGAAGCGCATGCGTTCGAGCCGGTTAAGGTCCTGCAGTGGCGCTCCAAGAGGCAGGATTTCGCCTCGCTCGCGAGCCTAAAGGCGAGCCTCGATGCGCCGCCTTCGGTTTCCGGCCTGGTTCGTGCCCTGCCGGCCGTCGACCAGCAGGCGCTCGAGCATCTGTCGCGCTATCCTGATATCAGGGACATGGCGACGACGGCCGAGCGGGTGGAAAAGCTCTGGGAAGCCTGCGCACTGCCGGACTATCGGCGCATAACGCCGGCGCAGCACGCCGATCTCATCTCTACCCTCTATGCCGATCTGGTTCGGCGGGGTACGGTGAACGAGGACTTTCTTGCCGAACAGGTGAGGCGAGCGGATCGTACCGATGGCGAGATTGACACGCTTTCGGCACGAATTGCCCAGATAAGGACTTGGACCTATGTGTCGAATCGCCCGAATTGGCTGGCCGATCCGACACACTGGCAGGAAAAGACGCGGGAAATCGAGGACCGATTGTCCGACGCGTTACATGAAAGGTTGACGAAACGCTTTGTTGATCGCAGGACATCTGTGCTCATGAAGCGCCTGAGAGAGAATGCGATGCTGGAAGCCGAAATCAGTGTAAATGGCGATGTCTTCGTCGAGGGACATCATGTAGGGCAGTTGGCCGGATTCCGGTTTACGCTCGCTTCGGGCACGGAGGGGCCGGACGCGAAGGCCGTGCAGGGTGCAGCCCAGAAGGCGCTGGCGCTCGAGTTCGAGGCGCGTGCGGCCCGGCTTCATGCCGCCGGCAACAGTGACCTCGCCGTCGGCTCCGACGGAACGGTGCGCTGGCTCGGCGAGCCCGTCGCCCGCCTCGCGGCCAGTGATCATGTCATGCGGCCACGCGTCATCCTGCTCGCCGACGAGCAATTGACCGGCAGCGCGCGTGACCATGTCGCCGCTCGTATCGAGCGCTTCGTCAACCACCACATCGCCACCGTCCTGAAGCCGCTCGACGATCTGTCGCGCGCCGAAGATCTGCAGGGGCTTGCCAAGGGTCTGGCGTTCCAGCTCGTCGAAAACCTCGGCGTGATGTTCCGCCGCGACGTTGCCGATGACGTCAAGTCGCTCGATCAGGAGGCGCGCGCCTCGATCCGCAAGCACGGCATCCGTTTTGGCGCCTACCACATCTTCATGCCGGCGCTGCTCAAGCCGGCCCCGGCGGAACTCATCACGCTGCTTTGGGCGCTGAAGAATGACGGACTCGACAAGCCGGGCTACGGCGAGCTGATCCCGGCGCTGGCCGCCGGCCGCACCTCGGTCGTCGCCGATCAGAGCTTCGAGCGCACCTTCTACAAGCTCGCCGGCTTCCGGTTCCTCGGTAAGCGCGCGGTGCGCATCGACATCCTCGAGCGCCTGGCGGATCTCATCCGGCCGCTGCTTCAGTGGAAGCCCGGCACGACGCCGCGTCCGGAAGGCGCCTATGATGGCCGCCGGTTCACCGCGACGACCTCCATGCTCTCGATCCTCGGCGCAACGCCCGACGACATGGAAGAAATCCTGAAGGGCCTTGGCTATCGCGCCGACAGCGTGAAGGCCGAGGAGGCCGCCGCTTTCCTGGCCGCGGAAGACGCAAAGACCGCTGTCCCGGCGACCGGCGAGACGGTGGAAGCTGCCGGTGTCGCTGCTGACACCGTCGAGGCAGGGGTTGACGACGATGCTGATGCGGAGCCGCCGGCCGAATCTGCGCCCGCGACTGCCGGCGAAGGCGAAGAGCCAGCCGCCGAAGCGGCCTCTGCCGAGCCGCCCGCGGAAACGGCCTCTACCGAACCGACCGCGGAAGCGGCTGGCAGCGAAGGTGTCGTTGCCGAGGCGACGGAAGATGCGGTTCCGGCGGAAGCACGGCCGGTACTGTTGTGGCGGCCCGGTGGCCGCAACGACAACCAGCGTCATGGCCAGCGCGGCCAGGGTGACCGGCGCGGTGATCGCGGCCAGAAGGCCGGCGGACGGCGTGAAGGCGATCGGCGTGACGGTGATCGACGCGATGGCCGGCCGCAGGGCGGTCGTCCGGAGTTTGCCAAGGGCCGCGACGGAAAGCCGCAGGGTGGCCGCCCGGATCGAAATGACCGAAACGACCGTCCGCAGCGCGACGACCGCTCCGGCAAGCCGGCCAAGTTCGAGGCGCGCCCGCCGCGCAAGGAGAAGCCGGTCGATCCGGATTCGCCCTTTGCCAAGCTCGCCGCGCTCAAGGAGCAGATGAAGAAGTAGGGACATGGCCGACAAGCGGGAACAGCCACCGGATCCGGTGCGCCAGCGCATCGACAAATGGCTGTTCTTCGCTCGGCTTCGCAAGTCCCGCTCGCTCGCGGCGAAGTCGGTGGAGCAGGGCGATGTCTCCGTCAACGGCCAGTCGATACGCCAGCCGTCTTTCAACCTGAAACCCGGCGACACGGTCGTGCTGTCGCTGGAGCGCCATGATCTTGTGGTGAAGGTGCTCCTGCCGGGCACCCGCCGCGGGCCTTTCGAGGAGGCCCGTACGCTCTACGAGGATCTGACACCGCCGCCTCCGCCGAGGGCGGAGCGCAGCCTGTTCGAGCAGGCGACGCGCGAGCGCGGCGCAGGGCGTCCGACAAAACGCGAGCGTCGCGAAACTGATGCGCTGCACAGTCGCTTCGATGAAGCGGAAGATTAATCCCTAATCCTAGCGAAATTGTTGGTGTGCATAGAAAATTCGTCCTTCGTCCGCTCGATCTTGCGCATGGTTTTTCCTTGCAAACCGGGGTCAAAGCCTTTACCTCCAAGCCGGAAGACGGGCGGCATCGGATATCCTCAGGTGCCCGGATCGCGTCCGTTTCGCCGGTTGATATGGCGGTGTCAGGCCGCTCGGCCGCCGACGAGGAAATTCGCTGGAGTTCATCATGACGTATGTCGTGACCGACAATTGCATTCGCTGCAAATATACGGATTGCGTGGAAGTCTGCCCCGTTGACTGTTTCTACGAGGGCGAGAACTTTCTGGTGATCCATCCGGATGAATGCATCGACTGCGGCGTCTGCGAGCCCGAATGCCCGGCCGAGGCGATCAAGCCCGACACCGAGCCGGGGCTCGACAAGTGGCTGAAGGTGAATGCCGAATTCGCGCAGGTCTGGCCGAACATCACGGTCAAGAAAGAACCGATGCCGGATGCCAAGGCCTATGACGGCGAAGAAGGAAAGTACGAGAAGTACTTCTCCGCCGAGCCCGGCCAGGGCGACTGATCGGCCCGCGCCTTGAACGGCGTGGTTACAATTGGGGAAAACCGAGCATGTCCGTCCGCAAGTTGGATAGGGCAGGCTTGATGACCCATGCGAAGCAAATTATTGATTTAGGCACTTTTTTGTGGTAGGGTCGCAATACTGATCCAAGCGAGGCACTTGGTGTGCCCAAGCACCACCACGAGCAAACGATCTCCCGGCGCCGCTCACCTCCCATAAGCAACGTCACGTTGCTCTCTTGTGAACGCGCAGCCGCATCCGTTTGTGCCTTGTTGGACGGACCAGGAATGGTGTCACCCCGACGGTGTCTCCGTCTTTCCCGGGCCTCTTGACCCGGCCCCGGCCTGCGCCGGGACGTAACAGGGAGTATTTGAATAGAATGACGACCCAGCAGAAGAAATCTTCCACGCGCCAGGGCTTCAAGACCGGTGAATCGATCGTCTATCCGGCCCATGGTGTCGGCCAGATCGTCGCGATCGAGGAGCAGGAAGTCGCCGGCATGAAGCTCGAGCTTTTTGTCATCGACTTCGAGAAAGACAAGATGCGCCTGAAGGTTCCGGTCGCCAAGGCCGTGTCCATCGGCATGCGCAAGCTGTCGGAAACCGATTTCGTCGAGCGCGCGTTGAAGGTTGTCCAGGGTAAGGCCCGCGTCAAGCGCACCATGTGGTCGCGGCGGGCGCAGGAATACGATGCCAAGATCAATTCCGGCGACCTGATCTCGATTGCCGAAGTGGTTCGCGATCTCTATCGCGCCGAAAACCAGCCGGAGCAGTCCTATTCCGAGCGCCAGCTGTACGAGGCCGCTCTCGACCGGATGGCCCGCGAGATCGCTGCCGTCAACAAGATGTCCGAGACCGAAGCGGTCCGTCTCGTGGAGGCCAACCTCAACAAGGGGCCGAAGCGTGGAAAGGTCATCGAGGAAGACGACGCACAGGACGAAGCCGCCTGATACGTCCTCTGTCCTTCGGAACTTTCAACCCGGCTGGCTCTCCCAGCCGGGTTTTTTCATTTGCCCCCTGCAGTGCAGAATTCGATGCAATGGCAGGCTCGGTTCTGCACGCTCGCTCCACACCGGCAGGTTGATGCAGATAGTCGTGCCGAGCTCGGCGGCGGAATCTCTGGCAACCTCGATCTGAAGCAGAACAGCGGCAAGACCCAATTGGCTATCCATGGCGGTGGGCGCGTTCCGGCGCCGCTTCCTGACCAATGCCAAAAATAGCCACTCGCCCCCCGACGATGAGAAGTATAGCATGATCGTATTGGCGGCCGGTTTGGCAGGGTCGCCATCCATAGGCTTTAGCCTTCGCAGCCGGATCATCAGCTGGCTGAAACCGAAGTGCTCGCAGATGCGTTGTCAGGTGAATACCATGGCGATGTTGGCCATGGATCCTTTCCAATCCCGGCTCAGGGAGATGCCAATGGCTACCGATACCGCAGCAGACCGTCGCATGATCAAGATCGCCATGTCCGCGCCCTATCTCGAGCGGCATGAAGAGCAGGCGTTGGCATTTGCCTGGCGCAACAACCATGATCAGGAAGCACGCAACCGCATCGCCATGGCCCACATGCGGTTGGTGATCGCGCTTGCCTCGCGCTTTCGTAATTTTGGCCTGCCGTTCAACGATCTGCTGCAGGAAGGCTATATCGGATTGCTGGAGGCCGCTGCCCGCTTTGAGCCTGAACGTGAAGTTCGTTTCTCCACCTACGCCACCTGGTGGATCCGCGCCTCTATCCAGGATTATGTGCTGCGCAATTGGTCGATTGTCCGCGGCGGCACCAGTTCGGCGCAGAAGTCGCTGTTCTTCAATTTGCGCCGCCTTCGTGCCCGCATTGCCCGGGGCCAGACGCATTTGACCTCCGAGAGTGTCTATCTGCAGATCGCAAATGCGTTGAAAGTCAGCACCGCGGACGTGCGCACCATGGACGCACGGCTCGCCGCCGCGGACGTGTCCTTGCAGGCGCCGGTGGCTGGCGAGGGGGAGACGGGGGCGAGCCACATCGATCTGCTCGCCAGCGAGGCGCCCTTGCCGGACGAGCAGGTCACGGAGATGATCGACGGCGAGCGCCGGCGGGAATGGTTGCGTCGGGCGCTGACACGGCTCAACGAGCGGGAAATGAAGATCATTCGCGCCAGACGGCTGACCGACAGCAGTTCCACTCTGGAGGAATTGGGCGCCGATCTCGGGATTTCGAAGGAACGAGTGCGCCAGCTCGAGAACCGAGCCCTCGAAAAGCTGCGGGCCGCACTTTGCGAGGCGACGCCGGCGTTTGCGGAACTCTGCACCTGAATTGTCAAATGCGCCGCGCTAATACCAGTGACGCGGCGCAGCCCACGGCCGTTTCCGGCGTCGCTGGCGATCGCGCTAATCCCTCTCTTTCGAGGCGCGCCGCCGTTCGAGTACAAGCGTATCCGATGCGATCTGCTGCAGCATGCTGCGGCCTGCAAGGCTCATCTCGTAGAGGAAGGCGAGCAAGGCTCCGATCAAGGTCGCAACTGCCAGCCCGAAGAACCAGAGCAAGATCTGCTCGCGGTAAACCTGCCGCATCGCGCCGACCATGAAGCCGAGCGTTGCCAAGCACGTGCTCACGCCAGACGCTGTTGCCAGCAGGACTGCGGCTTCCAGTGCGAGGGTCCGCTTGCGCAGGAACAGCAGATGCAAGAGGTGCTCGTCGTCCGGGTCCTCGATCGACTCAAACAGCGAATTGACGCGATCCGAGACCCGAGCCAGGCGGGTCGCAAACACATTCAGACAGCCCGCGGTGGCCGTCAGCAGGAAAACGGGTGTGAGGGCCGTCTGCACTATGGTCGCGGCGTCGGATATTTCAAACTGATACACGCCGCAATCTCTTTCCTAAACGGCCGGATACCTTGCTAAATCCTGCTCGGCGCTCAACGGCGCATGGTCTCAGGTTTTCGCCTCCCCTCCCGCCGCTGCCTGTTCGGCGGCCAGATCCACCTGCCGCTTGTACATCGCAGCCGCGGCGGCTCCCTCCTTTTCACCTTCTCCGCCCACCTGGAACGTCGGCTGGGCGAATGAGATATCGTTTTCGGCGAACGCCTGGGTAATCATGGTGTAGGCGCGCCGCCTGATCGCCGTCTGCTCGCCGGTTGGCCGCGCGGTGAAGCCGAAGCTGATCTCGATGCCGAACTCGCCGATCTGCTCCACGCCCTTCAGCTTCAGCGTCTTGATGATGTGCGGCCCGAGTTCCGGATCCTCCAGCAGTTGCTTGCCGATATCCTTTGCGATCTTGGCGACCTTGGTCATGTCGGTCTTGAACGGCACCCTGACTCGGAACTTGTCGACGGTCCAGTCGCGGCTGCCGTTGCGGATCGCACCGAGCGAGCCGAAGGGGACGGTGAACACCGCGCCGCGGTGATGACGAAGTCGGATCGAACGCAGGCTGAAGGATTCGACGACGCCATTGTAGCTGCCGCTCTCGATCCACTCGCCGACGCGGAAGGCATCGTCCATCAGATAGAAGATGCCGCTGACAATATCCTTCACCAGCGTCTGGGAGCCGAAGCCGATCGCGACGCCGAAAATGCCGGCACCGGCGATCAGTGGGCCGATCTGAACGCCCATTTCCGCAAGGATCGTCATGACCGCGACGCACAGAACCACGACAGCAAGCCCATTGCGAAAAATCGGCAGGAGCGTCCGCATGCGTGCTCTTCGCGCCTGCTCGTCCGGTGTCAAGGCAGCTTCGTCCTCGCCAGGCGTCAGCTTGCGGTCAATCGCCGTCTTGGCCAGTTGCCAGGCGAGATCGGCGAGCAGGAGGATAATGACACTCTTGAACAGGCCGGTGATGATCGTCTGGAGGAGCGGACTCTCCTTTGCAATGACGTTGGGGTTGTAGTTCCAGAGGAGGGCGATCCAGCCGACTGCGATCAGAATGACGATTGCGCGAATCCCTCTGACGAGCAGGACCATGCGCGGCGTGTCGCTGTTCTCCTCGTTCCAGTGTGTCAACGCGAATGCCCTCGTCAACCGATCGGTCGCCGCAAGGACTTTTGGAAGGGCGAGCGCGTATATGCCGAGCCAGAACAGGCCCGGGAAATTCACGCACCAAAGCATCCAGAGGCCCACCAGGTAGAGGCTAGCAAGGATGTTGGTTGCACGGGTCGGCGGATTGCCGCTGCGGTCGAGCGGTCGATGCCAGACCGTTTCGATGCACACGGCCAGAAGGACGATCGAAAAGGCGTAGGTGATGATGGTGCGAACATCGGGATCGACGCCGAGGGGCCGGCACATCGCCCAGATGGCGATGGCAAATGCCAGAATGGCTCCGAAGATCCGCAGGCGGGTGTAGTGAAACTGCGAGGTGCCGCCGACATCCATCGACAGCCGGCACAATGCGAGCGCAATTCGATAGCCGATCATCGCCAGCAGGGCGTACAGGATCACGACGCGAACGAGTGGCGGCCACTCCAGTGCCAAGAACATCAGCGCGGCAACGGCCGTAAACACGAGCAGGGGGCCGAACTCGGCATAGGCGTGGGTCAAGATCGCGCTTTCGAATTTCGCCTTCTGCACCCTCTTGCGGAACAGCCATTCGGCACCAGCGCCGACAGCGACGATGCCAAGCAGGAGGATGAATGCCGGCGCAAAGCCGCTTTCACTTGCCTGCTGCCGCACCCGACTGGCAGCCGCGGCAATCTCGGACGGAACCTTCGGGATTGCCGCCCCCAATGCCTTAAACCGGCTGCGAGCCTTGGCCTCGATGTCTTCGACCTCCAGCGTTGCTTCCTTGGAAACTTCGCTCGAAGTGGCCGCCGTGGAAGAGCGACTCTGGATCCATTTTCGAATGTCCGGATCGTCCAGCAGCTTCAGAAGTTCGGTGACTTTTTCCGGCGGCGGGGCCGCCTGACCCGCTTGGGCGGGGCTTGCCGGCGCCGTCTGGGCCATGGCGAATGGAGCAGCGGTCAGGCCGAGTAAAAGACAGAAAAGGCTAAAGGACAGGAAAGCAAAAAACCTGGACATCGTACCCCACACGTGTTTGCGGAACCCAGAATGTCATTTCAGTCTGTCGTTGAATTCGAATGCCAGTATATAACTAGCACTTACGCGGATGCGCCGAAAGATGGCGCAATCGTGGCCAGCCACGCCCGAACAACTCCGTCGCAGGCCTGCTATTCGGTGATGATCTTGAGTTTATCGCCCGGCTTGATCGTGCTGGTCGAGTCCAAGGCGTTGATCAGGCGGAAAAGACCGAGCTTGCGATCGGTCCCCATCATTTGGCCGGCGAGCGAGGCGACGGTGTCCCCCTGCCGCGCGGTGACCACGCGGACCCTCAGTGGCTTCAGCGATGCGACCTCCTGCGGCGTCAGCCGCCGGAATGAGCTTTTCAGGACGTTTGCGGTCGGTTCGAGGGCAGTCGAACCTTGCGGAACGGCCGTCAGGAAGCGGTAGATCCGATTGCCGATCCGCACGACGGTGACGTCGAATTCCCAGCGGTCAGCGGCCGCCCGTGCCGTTGCTGCTTCCAAGCCGTTGACGGTGGTCGGACGGATCGTTTCCGTCTTCAGGCCGGTGACCCAGCCGCTGGAGATGTAGTTGACGAGGCTTTGGCGCTGGTTGTCAGCGACGCCGTCGAAGCGGATCGCGATGTCGCCCGGGCCGGTCGCAAGGACGGCATCCGCCTTGTTGTCGATCTGGAAGCCGGCGGGCACATCGTAGCGGATGCCGAGCGTGCCGTGCAGGAACGTTTGTCCGCGCACGTAACCTTCTTCGGGGCTGTCGCCATAGAGCAGACCGTCGATGCCGGCGAGGTAGTAGTCACGACCGCGGTCGCCAACCGTTCCTTGCGCGCCGAAGGCACGGGCATGGCGGCGGGCAAGTTCGACCCGCTGCGGTGCGTTCGGGTGACTGGACAGGAAGTCCAGGCTCTGGTCGGCTTCCGGATCGACCGACGTGTATTGGCCGTAGGCGGCCATGGAATCGAGGAAACGCGCTGCCGCATAGGGCTCGTAACCTGCCTCGGCGAGCATGCGCACGCCGATCACGTCCGCTTGCAGTTCCTGATTGCGCGAGAAGGCGGCAAGCCGCAGCTTGCCGCGGGCGAGCGCCTGCTTGCCCGCAAGATTGCTCGACAGCACTTCGGCGACGACGCGGCTGGCGATGACTTCCGCCTCTTCCTTCTTCTGCCGCTCGATGCCGTGGTTTGCCGTCACGTGGGCCATCTCGTGCGACAGAACGGCCGCCACTTCCGAGGCGTCGTTGGCGAGCGCCAAAAGGCCGCGCGTGACATAGAGATAGCCGCCCGGCAACGCAAACGCATTGATTGCCGGCGAGTTGAGGATGGTGATCCGATAAGACTGGCTCGGATTCTCCGAGACCGCCGTCAGCGCTCCGGCGATGCGGGCGACGAGACGCTCGGTCTTGGCGTCCTTGTACTCTCCGCCATAGCTGGCAACGATGCGCGGATGCTCGCGCGCGCCCATGGCCGCGCGTGGATCGTTCTTCTGAACTTCGTCGACGATCTGTGGACTGGACGAGGGCGCGACGGTCGGCTCATAGGTCTGATCGAAAGCCTGGCACGATACGACAAGGCCCGCGACCGCGACGGCAAGCACGGAACGCGCAACGGCGGCTCCGCGTCCTCTGCCCAATCCCGGATGCCGACTCTTGCCCAGCATTCGCCCCATGTCCCTTTTGCAACCTAACGACCTGTTCGGAAATCACCCGGGCCTCGACATCCGGACCGTATCCGATTCGAAGACGAACGACCCGCGCTTGTTCGGATTGTTGTTACGGCTTTCCGAAGTATCGTGCCGACACCCGCAGGTCCCGTTAGGACCCTTCGCCGAGAGATAGACGCACCGCCCCTTGCCGACAACTCCCGATTCCAGAATCGGTTTTCAATGTGGCTCCGGTGACACAGCGTAGCGTCCAAAGTATGGCAATCCTCGGGCTGAGAGGCATTATCCATCAGAACCAAGGAAGGCGGCCAAAGCCGGCAGCTTCCGGTGCGCAAGAAAGCCCTCGAGCGGCGCCATCAACGCGATCGCTCCGTCGTCGATGAACATGGCCCGATCGGCGAGACGTGGCAGATCTTCGACCTGATGGCTGATGAACAGCAGCGTGCTTCCCGTTTCGATGCGAAGTTCCGACAGGAGCACTGCCATTTCGGCGCGCATGGCCGGGTCAAGCGCCGCAAAGGGCTCATCGAGGAGCAGGACCGGACGGTTCCTAACAAGCGCACGGGCAAGGGCCACCCGCTGCCGCTCTCCACCCGAGAGCTGCGCCGGCATGCGATGCCCATAGCCGGCCAGTCCGACGCGGGCGAGGGCCGTATCGACCTTCTCCCGCTCGGCCGGCCCCAGGCGAAGCGATGGGTCGATGCCCAGGCCGACATTCTGCGCCACCGTCAGATGGACGAAGAGATTGTTCTCCTGGAACACGATGGAGACTGGCCGCGCTGCCGGCTCACGTCCAGCCATGTTCTTTCCAAAGATCGCAACGGTACCGGAGCTGATCGGCTGGAAGCCGGCGATGACGTTGAACAGCGTCGACTTGCCGGCGCCGGATGGTCCGGTGACGGCGACGCTTGCTCCCTTGGGGATGGTGCAATCAAAGACGAGGCGCTTTTGCTCGAACTGCACGGTGGCAAACTCGAGCCGGATCGCCGGAGGGGCCTCCGCGCCCTGCTGGGAGGGTTCACGCATTCTCTTCCCTTTTGTTCTTCTCCGCTGCGGTGGAGGGCAGCGTCAGCAGCAGGCAGAGCACGCCGAGAAGCAAGGCAATCCCCGCCGCGTCCTCCGTCCGATAGCTTCCCATCCGGCTGAACAGCAGCCAGGGCAAGGTGACAAAACCATCGGCGCCGAAGATCGCGACGGCGCTCAGATCGCCGAGCGACAGAGCCATGGCGAAGGCAAAGGCGGTCATCAGCGGCCGCTTCAGCGCCGGCAGATCGACCCATCTCATTCGATGCCAGCCGGTGACACCGAGGCTGACTGACAGCCGTCCGGTTCGCACCAGATGCGTCCGGTAGGCCGGTCCCAGGACACGGACCACGAAGGGCAAGGCCATCAGGGCGTTGACGACGACAACCACATAGGGTGCAAAGCGTCCGGTTGCACCAACGTGGCGCAGCAGCAGGAACCAGCCGGTGGCAACCACGACGGGGGGGACGAGCAGAATCAGCGAGCTTGCGGCTTGCAATCCGGCGGCCAGGTGGCGCGTGCCTTTGATCCCGACCTCGCCGAGTTGTGGAACTGCGACGGTGGGAACCGCGATTGTGAGCGAAAGCGCAGCCGAGACAACCGAAATGGCCAGGCTGGTGAGCAGCGCCTGGTGCAGGAGCGGATCAGTTGCCAGCCGACCCAGATCGGCGGACAGGCCGGAGGCGGCCACGGCCAGGAGCGGCGCCACCGTGAACACGGCAAAGACCGCAATCACGATGCCGTCGGCAAACCTTCCCCGGCGGCTGTCGAACCGACGGACGGCGCGGCCGGTCGTCGGCGCGTCATCTGCGGGCGTTCCGAGCATCCGCATCAGTGCCAGCAGCGTCCCGGTAACGATGATCTGCATGGCGGACAGCATGACGGCGCGCGGCGGGTCGAATTCGAAGCGCAGGGCCTGGTAGATCGCCACTTCGATCGTCGTCGCGGCCGGCCCGCCGCCGAGCGTCAGGACGATCGTGAAGCTCGTTGCGCAAAGCATGAGGATGAGACCGGCGATTCCTGGCAGCAGTCCGCGGATCACCGGCCATTCGATCAGGCGGAATACGGCGGCCGGGCGCATGCCGAGATTAGCCGAGGTCAGCCAGTATTCGGCGGGGATGCGCTCGAGCCCGGCTAGCAGCAGGCGCGCTGCGAGCGGCAGGTTGAAGAAGACATGCGCGACGAGGATGCCCGCCAGACCATAGATGCTGACGGGATTGTCGAGTCCGAGCGCGCTCAACATTTTGTTGACGACACCCTTCCGCCCCCAGACCTCGATGATGCCGAGAACGGCGACCAATGCGGGCAAGCCAAGGGGGAGGGCGGAAAGCCGGACGATCCAGATCCGGCCGATAAAGGACCGTTGGCGTGCCAGTGCGCTCGCTACCGGAATGGCAAGGGCCACCGACAGCACGGTCGACAGGCCAGCCTGGAGCAGCGTGAACCTGGCGATACGGACGAGATAGCTGTCGAACAGCGTGCCGTACGTGTCGCCTTCGGCGCTGAGCAGCAGCACGGCAGTCGAAATGCCGGCAAACAACAGGATGAAGCCGAGGGCGGCGCCCCCGGCTGCTGTAATCGCTGCTCTTTCGCTGTTCGTGTACATGCAGTGACCCAAGCAACATGTTGGCCGTTCACGCGGGCGATGCCACTCGTCCGCGTGAACGGTCTTTCGGCAGAGGTCAGGCCCTCATTTGGCGCTCATCGCCGACAGCCATTCGTCGATCCAGGCCTTGCGGTTCGCGGCAACCTCGTCGGCGGGGAAAAGGAAGGTGTGCTCGGGCTTCACCAGTTTGCCGAAGGCGTCCGGAAGCGGCTCGCGGGTCGCGCCGACTGGCATCATCCAGTTGGTCTCGGGAATGATGGACTGGAAATCCGGGCCGGTCATGAAGCTGAGGAACTTGCGGGCGAGGTCCGGATCGCTGGCCGCCTTCGTCATGCCGGCGACCTCGATCTGCACGTAGTGGCCTTCGGCAAAGGGGGCCGCCTGGTAGCGCTCGGAGTTCTCCGCCACCATGTGGTAGGCCGGCGAGGTGGTGTAGGACAGGACCATCGGCGCTTCGCCCTTGGTAAAGAGCCCATAGGCCTCGGACCAGCCGGGGGTGACGGTCAGGATGCGATCCTTCAACTTCGTCCACGCCTCGCCCGCCTTGTCGCCATAGACGGCCTTGACCCAGAGCAACAGGCCGAGGCCCGGCGTCGAGGTGCGGGGATCCTCGATCACGATCTTTTCCTTCGGATCGCCCTCGATCAGTTCCTTCAGGCTCTTCGGCGGGTTCTTCAGCGTCTCGGTGTCATAGACCACGGCGAAGTGGCCGTAGTCGTAAGGCAGAAAGGTGTCGTCGACGAAATTGCCCGGCACGGTCAAGCCTTCGGGAGAAAGCTGGTGGGGCACAAACAGCCCCGTCGCCTTGGCTTCAGCCACGAGGTTCGTATCAAGGCCGAGAACGAGATCCGCCTTGGTGCCTTCGCCCTCCAGCTTCAGCCGAGTCAGCAGTTCGACGCCGTCGGCAACGCCGACCCATTCGACCTTGCAGTCGCAGGTCTTCTCAAACTCGGCTGCGACCTTTGCGCCGGGCCCCCATTCGGTGACGAAGCTCTCGTAGGTGTAGATGGTGAGCGTCTTGTCCGCCGCAAGCGCGGGAGAAACGAAAGACGTTGCAGCAAGTAGCATGAAAGATGGAAGAAGTCCTATGCGCATCGGCGCCTCCTTTAGTTCCAAATAAACGGGAATAGGGCGCTGAATGTGCCGTCTAATCCCTCCGCCGGTACAAACCGGATCAGGTTCCGCGGGTTGGCAAATGCCTCTCAGCCGCTGGTCATCTCATAACCGTGCGGCACCCCGTTAGAGCAGGAAGAGCTTTAGTCCGGTGGCGCCGCTTATGCAAGCGGCTGGACGCTGCAGCTTCTTCTGCAAAGGCGTTTCCATTCCCGCTGAACATGCGCTAGACGGTGTGCCCATGACGAACGCCGCCGATCAACTGTTTGTCCTCCTTCTCGGAGGAACCCTTGAACCGACCCCCCGGTTCAAGGCGGCCATTGACGGTGCCCGTTTCATCGCCGCCGACGGCGGCATGCGCCATGCGACGACGCTTGGCATCACCCCCGAAGCCTGGGTCGGCGATTTCGATTCCACCACGCCGCAGGAACTTGCAGCCTGGAGCCATGTTCCGCGCGAGCCCTATCCGACTGCCAAGAACGCGACCGATGGCGAGATTGCCGTCTCGGCTGCGCTTGCACGCGGGGCGCAAAGACTGATCCTCGCGGGGGGGCTCGGCGGCGAGCGCAGCGATCACGCCCTCATGCACTTGCTCCATGCGGCAGCGCTGAAGGCGGACGGCTGCGACATCATGCTGAGCTCCGGGTTGGAGGAAGCCTGGCCGCTGCCTCCGGGCCGCACGACGATCGAATTGCCGGAGAACAGCCTCTTCTCGATCCTCGGCCTGACTGCTCTGTCGGGCCTTTCGATCGAGAACGTGCGCTACCCATTGAACGCGTTCGACCTGCCGTTCGGCTCGTCGCGCACGGTCTCCAACGTGGCGCTCGGCGCCGTCACCTTAACCCTTGATGCCGGGCTGGCCGTGTTGCTCGCCCGACCCTACGATCTTTCAGGAGCCTGATTTTGGCACCGCCCATTCTGAAACTTGACGACATGCTCCTGAGCTTCGGCGGAACGCCGCTGCTGGCCGGTGCGAACCTGCAGGTGGAGCCGGGCGATCGCATCTGCCTTGTCGGCCGCAACGGCTCGGGCAAGTCGACGCTTTTGAAAATCGCCGCCGGCATCGTCGAGCCGCAGTCCGGCGAGGTCTTCCGCCACCCGTCCGCAACCATCCGCTATCTGGAACAGGCGCCGGATTTCGAAGGGTTCGCAACGGTTGCGGCCTACGCTGAAGCCGGTCTCGGCCCCGGCGACGATCACTATCGTGTCACCTATCTGCTGTCGCATTTGGGCCTGACTGGTGAGGAGGACCCGAAGACGCTTTCAGGCGGCGAAGCGCGCCGTGCTGCACTGGCACGCGTGCTTGCGCCGGAACCGGACATCTTGCTCCTCGACGAGCCGACCAACCACCTCGACCTGCCGACGATCGAATGGCTGGAAGATGAACTGACAAAGAGCCGGTCAGCGCTCGTCGTCATTTCGCACGACCGGCGCTTCCTGGAAAAAGTCTCCAATGCCACGGTCTGGCTCGACCGCGGCACGTCACGCCGCCTCGACCGTGGCTTCGGCCATTTCGAGGCGTGGCGGGATCAGGTGCTGGAGGCTGAGGAACTGGAGCAGCACAAGCTCGGCAAGGCGATCGAGCGCGAGGAGCACTGGTTGCGCTACGGCGTGACGGCACGGCGAAAGCGCAACATGCGCCGGCTCGGCGAGTTGCAGGACATGCGTGCCCGCCACCGCGGCCACAAGGGACCGCAGGGCACCGTCCAGGCGACGGCGTCGGATGCGCAGGAATCCGGAAAGCTGGTGATCGAGGCCGACAAGGTCACCAAGGCCTATGGTGAACGGACGATCGTCGCGCCCTTTTCGATCCGCGTCCATCGCGGCGATTGCATCGGCCTTGTCGGGCCGAACGGTGCCGGCAAGACGACGCTGCTGAAAATCCTGACCGGTCAGCTCGCACCCGATAGCGGCACCGTCAAGCTCGGCACCAATCTCGAGATCGCCACCCTCGACCAGCGCCGCGAGGAACTGAACCTGGACGACACGCTGGCGCATTATCTGACGGATGGCCGCGGCGAGAGCCTGATCGTCAACGGCGAGCAGCGCCACGTGACCGGCTACATGAAGGAATTCCTGTTCCAGCCGGAGCAGGCCCGCACGCCGATCCGCAACCTTTCCGGCGGCGAGAGAGCCCGGCTGATGCTGGCGCGGATCCTGTCGCGCCCGACCAACCTGTTGATCCTCGACGAGCCCACCAACGATCTCGACATCGAAACGCTGGACCTCCTGCAGGAGATCGTCGCCGGCTTCTCCGGCACCGTCATCCTTGTCAGCCACGACCGCGACTTCCTCGACCGTACGGTCACGTCAACGATCGCACCGGCCGATCCGGAGGCGCCGGATGGGCGCTGGATCGAATATGCCGGCGGTTACTCCGACATGATGGCCCAGCGCCGCGGCGCAATCGAGGAGCGTCGCAAGGCGGAAAAGGCCGAGAAGGCGAAGAGCGACAATGCGTCCGCTGAAAAGGCCGGGGACAAGGGCAGGGCGAAGCTATCCTACAAGCAGAAGTTTGCGCTGGAGAACCTGCCGAAGGAAATGGACAAGGTGGCGGCCGAAATCGCCCGGCGCGAGGAGAAGATGGCCGATCCGGCGCTGTTCTCGAAGGACCCTGCGGGTTTCAACCGCCTTGCTGCCGAGATGGAAAAGCTGCGTGCGGACCTGACTCGAATGGAAGAAGAGTGGCTCGAACTGGAAATGCTCCGGGAGGAACTGGAGGGGTCATGACCTCTCGGCTCCCCCGGCCGGCTGTGAGCCGCAGTGGTTGTCACAATGCGCGCCAGGAAACAGGAAGCCGGGCGCAAGCCGTCAGGGGCGAATGACGCAGACGCCGGCTTCAAAGCTGCAGCTCGAGGTCTCCGTTTCCGGCGACACGACGATGACCTTGGCGTTGTTGGCGGAACGGACCGAGAAGCCGCCCTGATCGCCCATGCCGTCGCCGTAGCCATCCATGTAGAAGTACATCCCGTTGCCCGGATCGTCATAGGCGGAGATTGAACCGCCGTAGAAGTTGTTGTTGAACCGCTCGCGATCGTCATACTGGCCGGCGTAATAAGGACGGTATGGCCCAGCGTAATAGGGGCGAACGCGATTGCGCAGCAGGTCCGGTTGCCCCACCCAATCCGGGCGGGCGATCTGCCAGTCCCGGCCGAAGCGCCAGTCGTTGCCGAAGCGCCCATCGTGTCTCCGGCGATTGTCCCGGAACAGGTTGCCGCCGACAATATCCCGGCCGAGCACATTGCGATCCCTGTTCCGGTGATGGCGGTTGTCGTCGTTGCGGGCTTGGTGATTACGCCGCCACACCCGAGACGTGTTTCCGCCTGAGACGCTGCCATTGGAAAAGCCGTTGTGGCCGCGGCCGTCATGGCCGTCCCGTGCCGCCGCCGGCATCGCAATGACGCAGGGGACGGCGACGGCGAGCGCGACTGCAATCATGCAGGCTCTTGAAAACAGACTCATTCTGTTTTGCCTCCAGGTTACGCGGAAACAGGTCCACTCAACCAGCTTTGCCTATTTCTGCTGGAAAGTCACGGGTTTGGTTAATGACTAGGTAATAATCGTTAACAATGGTTAACGGGCTTGGAGGACCCTCAATGCCATACTTTTGTCTTAATCGATTAAATTGATTTTGCAGTGCAATGACACTTGTCGTTCCGCATTCCGGCGATTAAACGTCGCTCTCACTGCATTGCGCACAAACTAAGTGCAATTCCGGAGTATAATAGTCCAGTTATCGGGGCAATTCTCCGGGGTTCCGTGAGGGTTCTGATGACGAATGTCACAAAAAGCCGGCCGCTCTCGCCGCATCTTCAAATCTATAAGCCGATCCCGACGATGGTCATGTCGATCATGCACCGCATCACCGGTGGTGCGCTCTATGTCGGCACGGTTCTCGTTGCGTGGTGGCTGATCGCCGCCGCGATGGGCGAAAGCTATTTCAACTGGGTCAGCTGGTTCTTCGGTACCTGGATTGGCAGGCTGATTCTGTTCGGCTACACCTGGGCGCTGTTCCATCACATGCTCGGTGGCATCCGTCACCTGGTCTGGGACACGGGGCGCGGCTACGAGAAGCATTTCTCCACCAAGGTTGCAAAGGCCATGCCGGTCGTCTCCGTCGCCCTGACGGTATTGACCTGGATCATCGGTTATCTGGTGCGCTGAGGAACTGACATGGATATGCGTACACCTCTCGGTCGCGTTCGCGGCCTCGGTTCGGCCAAGGATGGCACCGATCACTTCTGGCGCCAGCGTATGACCGCGGTCGCCAACCTGCCGCTGCTCCTGTTCTTCGTCGGCTTTATCGTCTGCTACGCCGGCGCGCCCTATGCGGAGGTCCGTGCGGCGCTGTCGCATCCGATCGTCGCGGTGCTGATGGGCCTCGTCGTCATCTCCGGCCTGTACCACATGAAGCTCGGCATGCAGGTCATCATCGAGGACTATGTCCATGCAGAGGGCCCGAAGGTCCTGCTGCTCATGCTCAACACCTTCTTTGCGGCGCTGGTCGGCGGGCTCTGTCTCTTTGCCGTCCTGAAGATCGCTTTCGCGGGATAATTCATCATGGCACCGAACTCCTCGCCGGCGACGAACGGCAAAGCCTATCAGTATGTCGATCATGCCTACGACGTGATTGTCGTCGGCGCCGGTGGTGCGGGTCTGCGCGCCACCCTCGGCATGGCCGAGCAGGGCTTCCGCACCGCCTGCATCACCAAGGTCTTCCCGACCCGTTCGCACACGGTCGCTGCCCAGGGCGGCATCGCGGCCTCGCTGCAGAACATGACGCCGGACAGCTGGCAGTGGCACCTCTACGACACCGTCAAGGGTTCCGACTGGCTGGGCGACGTCGACGCCATGCAGTATCTCGCCATGGAAGCGCCGAAGGCGGTCTATGAGCTGGAGCACTACGGCGTGCCGTTCTCGCGCAACGCGGAAGGCAAGATCTACCAGCGTCCGTTCGGCGGCCACATGCAGAACTATGGCGAAGGCCCGCCGGTGCAGCGCACCTGCGCCGTTGCCGACCGCACCGGCCACGCCATCCTGCACACGCTCTACGGCCAGTCGCTGCGACACAACGCCGAGTTCTTCATCGAATACTTTGCGATCGACCTGATCATGTCCCCCGACGGCCGCTGCACCGGCGTCGTCGCCTGGAACCTCGACGATGGCACGATCCATCGCTTCTCCGCCAAGATGGTGGTGCTGGCGACCGGCGGCTACGGCCGTGCCTACTTCTCTGCGACCTCGGCGCACACCTGTACCGGCGACGGCGGTGGCATGGCGGCCCGCGCGGGCCTGCCGCTACAGGACATGGAGTTCGTTCAGTTCCACCCGACCGGCATCTACGGCTCCGGCTGTCTGATCACCGAAGGCGCCCGCGGCGAGGGCGGCTACCTTGTCAATTCCGAAGGCGAGCGCTTCATGGAGCGCTATGCGCCGTCGGCCAAGGACCTGGCCTCGCGCGACGTCGTCTCGCGCTGCATGACGATGGAAATCCGCGAAGGCCGAGGCGTCGGCAAGAACAAGGACCACATCTTCCTGCACCTCGACCATCTCGATCCGGCGGTTCTGCACGAGCGCCTGCCAGGCATTTCCGAGAGCGCGAAGATCTTCGCCGGCGTCGACGTGACGCGCGAGCCGATCCCGGTTCTGCCGACCGTGCACTACAACATGGGCGGCGTTCCGACCAACTTCTGGGGCGAGGTGCTCAACGCCGACAGCGCCAATCCGGGTCGGATCGCGCCCGGCCTGATGGCGGTCGGCGAAGCCGGCTGCGCTTCGGTGCACGGCGCAAACCGTCTCGGCTCCAACTCTCTGATCGACCTTGTGGTCTTCGGTCGCGCCGCGGCAATCCGTGCCGGCGAAGTCATCGACCGCGCCGAGCTGATCCCGGCCCTCGACAAGGCGGCCTGCGACAAGATCATGGACCGCTTCGACCGTTTGCGCTTTGCTGACGGCGGCACGCCGACGGCGGTCCTGCGCGACAAGATGCAGCGCACCATGCAGGAAGACGCCGCCGTGTTCCGCACCCAGGAATCGCTGGAAGCCGGCTGCCGTCGCATGAAGGAACTCTGGGGCGAAATGGCCGACCTGAAGGTCACCGACCGCTCGTTGATCTGGAACTCCGATCTCGTCGAGACGCTGGAACTGGAAAACCTGATGGCTAACGCGATCACCACGGTCGTCGGCGCCGAGGCCCGCAAGGAAAGCCGTGGCGCGCACGCCCGCGAGGACTACAAGGACGGTCCGCTCGGTGGTCGCGACGACGTCAACTGGCGCAAGCATACCCTTGCCTGGGTAAACGAAGCCGGCGACGTCAAGCTTGATTACCGCCCGGTCCACACCGACCTCATCGCTGACGGCATCGATCCGCAAAAGATCGCGCCGAAGGCACGCGTCTATTGATCCCGAGGAAAACTGGACATGGTTGAACTCGCTCTCCCGAAGAACTCGCAGGTCACCGAAGGCAAGGTCTGGCCGAAGCCGGCCGGCGCCACGAACACCCGCGAGTTCCGCGTCTATCGCTGGAGCCCGGACGACGATAAGAATCCGTCGATCGACACCTATTACGTCGACGTCGATGATTGCGGCCCGATGGTGCTCGACGCGCTGCTCTACATCAAGAACAAGATCGATCCGACGCTGACGCTGCGCCGCTCCTGCCGTGAAGGCATCTGCGGCTCCTGCGCGATGAACATCGACGGTACCAACACGCTCGCCTGCACCAAGGGCATGGACGAGGTGACCGGGGCCGTGAAGGTCTACCCGCTGCCACACATGCCAGTGGTCAAGGATCTCGTACCGGACCTGACGCATTTCTACGCCCAGCACCGTTCGATCGAGCCGTGGCTCAAGACGGTGTCGCCGACGCCGGCCAAGGAATGGCTGCAGAGCCATGAGGACCGGCAGAAGCTCGACGGGCTCTACGAGTGCATTCTGTGCGCCTGCTGCTCGACCTCCTGTCCGAGTTACTGGTGGAATGGCGACCGCTATCTCGGTCCGGCCGTGCTGCTGCAGGCCTATCGCTGGCTGATCGATAGCCGCGATGAGGCCACCGGCGAGCGCCTCGACAATCTCGAGGATCCGTTCCGCCTCTATCGCTGCCACACGATCATGAACTGCGCCCAGGCCTGCCCGAAGGGGCTGAACCCGGCCAAGGCGATCGGCGAGATCAAGAAGATGCTGGTCGAGCGCCGGCTCTGACGGGCGCACTGCTTTGATCTTAAAAATGCCGGGTACCTTGCCCGGCATTTTTGTTTCCCGGCGTATAGTGCCAAGGAAGTCCTGAAGCCTGATGGCTGGACACCGTTTCTGTCCAACGGTTGGCAGATTGCGCTGGGCTCCGGCCAATCCGTCGGCGGAGACTTGATTTAGACTCGCGATTCACGCTAATCCGGCCAAGATTGCTACGTATCGATAGCGTCCGACGCAGCGGCAGGAGTTTCGACATGCGGATTCAACATGTGGCAGGCGGCCTGATGATGGCGCTCGCACTGGCCGGCTGCCAGCGGACTTCGATGAGCGGCATCGACACGCAGCCGGTAACGCCGCTGCAGGCCGCACCGGTGGGCTCCGTATCCTCGGGTCAGTTGCCCGATCCGACGACGAGCACCTCGCAGCAGTTCCCTGATGCGCCGACGACGAATACCGCGATGGCGATGCCGGGTGACGCTTCTGGTGCCGCCGCCGGCGGGCTCGAGGTGAAGAAGGAAGCGATGGTCGGCAACTGGCGGGTCGCCAACGGTCCCACCTCCTGCGACATGTTCCTGACACTGACCAATCTAGGCTCCGGTTCGCGGGGCGGCACGCGCGGCTGCGCCGGCGAGTTGACGCAGATGGGGTCGTGGGAAGTGGCCGGCAGCCAGGTGATCCTGAAGGACCGCAGCGGCAACCCGATCGCCCGGCTCAGCAAGACCGGCGACTCCCGGTTCGAGGGCGCGACTTCCGGCGGGCAGCCGATCAGCCTGTCGCGCTGATCAGCGACGACCAACACATCACGGAGATCGGTTACGGTGCCCATCAAGCAGGATTGGGACGGTGTTTCCGCCTATCCCGAGCACGGTGTCTCCGACAGGCTGACGGCGATGGTGGCGGCGGGCGAATTGCGCCCCGACCCGCTGCAGGCGACGATGGCGCGGCGGTTCGATGCCTTGCTGGAAGCCATCCAGGCCCAGCGCCCGGCGCGAAAGTCCAGCGCGCTCGGTTGGCTCTTCGCTTCCCGCAAGCCGGAAAAGTCCGTCGTACCCCGCGGGCTCTACATCCATGGCGGTGTCGGTCGCGGCAAGACCATGCTGATGGACCTGTTCTTCGCGCTCGTTCCGATCAAGCGCAAGCGCCGGGCTCATTTCCACGAATTCATGGCCGATGTGCATGACCGCATTCATCAGCACCGGCAGAAGTTGAAGCGCGGTGAGACGAAGCAGGCCGATCCCGTTCCCCCGGTTGCCGAGAGTCTGATCGCGGAGGCGCGGCTCCTCTGCTTCGACGAGTTTTCGGTCACCGACATCGCCGATGCGATGATCCTGTCGCGCCTGTTCGGCGAGCTTTTCGCGCGTGGGTGCATACTCGTTGCGACCTCGAACGTTGAGCCGGACAATCTCTACAAGGATGGGCTCAATCGCGGCCTGTTTCTGCCTTTCGTCGATCTCCTAAAGAAACACGTCGACATCGTCGCGCTGGACTCGCAGACGGATTATCGCCTGGAGAAGGACGAAGGCCTGCCGGTCTTCCGTTTTCCCCTGGGTCCGGAGGCCGACGAGGCGATGGACCGTGCCTGGCGGCGGGAAACGGCCGACCGGGATGTGGCGCCGACGGCGATCAGCTTTCGCGGGCGCAAGATTGCAGTTCCGGCAGCGGCGGGCAGGGTCGCACGGTTTACCTTCGCCGACCTCTGCGAGAGGCCGCATGGCGCTGCGGACTATCTGGCCATTCTCAAGCACTACGATACCATTTTCGTCGATCATATCCCGTTGCTCGGACCGGACCGCCGAAACGAGACGAAGCGTTTCATCAACCTAGTCGACACGATCTACGATCACGGCGCGCGTCTTTTTGCATCCGCCGCCGCCGCCCCCGAAAACCTGCTGGTGGCGAAGAAGGGTACGGAAGGGTTCGAGTTCGACCGCACGGTATCGCGGCTGATCGAGATCCGCAGCGTGGAGTATGCCGAAAGCCATCGTCAACGGATGGCCGAATTGTGACGAATTTGCAGCCGAAATTCTTACGTGAACGTAAGAATTTTTGCTTCTAACCGATTGAAATATCTCACGCCAAAAGTAGTGATTGATCTTCCAGCCGTTGGGCGCTATTGCGTTTTGCCGGACGGTTGGGCGTTTGCGGCGCCGACCTTTCGAACTTAGATCGCAAAGGAAGCACTTTCATGGCGCGCAAGAAGATCGCACTTATTGGTTCTGGAATGATCGGTGGCACGCTGGCCCATCTGGCCGGCCTCAAGGAATTGGGCGACATCGTCCTGTTCGACATTGCCGACGGCATCCCCCAGGGCAAGGGCCTCGACATCGCCCAGTCGTCCCCGGTCGAGGGCTTCAATGCTTCGCTCACCGGCGCCAGCGACTACGCTGCCATTGAGGGCGCGGACGTCTGCATCGTCACCGCCGGCGTCGCCCGCAAGCCGGGCATGAGCCGCGACGACCTTCTCGGCATCAACCTCAAGGTCATGGAACAGGTCGGCGCGGGCATCAAGAAGTACGCCCCGAACGCCTTCGTCATCTGCATCACCAACCCGCTCGACGCGATGGTCTGGGCGCTGCAGAAGTTCTCCGGCCTGCCGAAGAACATGGTCGTCGGCATGGCCGGCGTGCTGGATAGCGCCCGCTTCCGCCTGTTCCTCTCCGAGGAATTCAAGGTCTCCGTCCAGGACGTCACCGCGTTCGTGCTTGGCGGTCACGGCGATACCATGGTGCCGCTCGCCCGCTATTCGACCGTTGCCGGCATTCCGCTCACCGACCTCGTCAAGATGGGCTGGTGCACGCAGGAGCGCCTCGACCAGATCATCCAGCGCACCCGCGACGGCGGCGCCGAGATCGTCAGCCTGCTGAAGACCGGTTCGGCCTACTACGCTCCGGCTGCCTCGGCGATCGAAATGGCCGAGTCCTACCTGAAGGACAAGAAGCGCGTCCTGCCGGTTGCCGCTCACCTGTCCGGCCAATACGGCGTCAAGGACATGTATGTCGGCGTGCCGGTCGTTCTCGGTGCCGGCGGTGTTGAGCGCATCGTCGAGATCGACCTCAACAAGAACGAGAAGGAAGCCTTCGACAAGTCGGTCGGCGCGGTCGCCGGTCTTTGCGAAGCCTGCATCAACATCGCTCCGGCGCTGAAGTAACCCGCTTCGGCCAAGAGAGAGGATTTTTTCATGAACATTCACGAATATCAGGCGAAAGCTCTGCTGAAGAGCTATGGCGCACCGGTCGCCGAAGGCGTTGCCATCCTCAAGGTCGAAGAGGCCGAGGCTGCTGCCAAGAAGCTCCCCGGTCCGCTCTACGTGGTCAAGAGCCAGATCCACGCCGGCGGCCGCGGCAAGGGCAAGTTCAAGGAACTCGATCCCGACGCCAAGGGCGGCGTTCGCCTGGCGAAGTCGATCGATGAGGTCGTTGCCCACGCCAAGGACATGCTCGGCAACACGCTGGTGACCGCGCAGACCGGCGAGGCCGGCAAGCAGGTCAACCGCCTCTACATCGAAGACGGCGCCGACATTGCCCGCGAGCTCTATTGCTCGCTGCTGGTCGACCGTTCGGTCGGTCGCGTTGCCTTCGTCGTCTCGACGGAAGGCGGCATGGACATCGAGGCCGTCGCACACGACACGCCAGAGAAGATCCATACGATCGCCATCGATCCGGAAACCGGCGTCACGGCTGACGACGTCGCCAAGATCTCCAAGGCTCTCGAGCTGTCCGGTGCTGCTGCCGAAGACGCCAAGTCGCTCTTCCCGGCGCTCTACAAAGCCTTCAACGAGAAGGACATGGCGCTGCTCGAGATCAACCCGCTGATCGTCATGCAGGACGGCCACCTGCGCGTCCTCGACGCTAAGGTCTCCTTCGACGGCAACGCGCTGTTCCGGCACGACGACGTCAAGGCCCTGCGCGACGAGACCGAAGAAGATGCCAAGGAAATCGAGGCCTCCAAGTGGGATCTCGCCTACGTGGCGCTCGATGGCAACATCGGCTGCATGGTCAATGGCGCCGGTCTCGCCATGGCGACGATGGACATCATCAAGCTCTACGGCAAGGAGCCGGCCAACTTCTGCGACGTCGGCGGCGGCGCCGGCAAGGACAAGGTCGCTGCGGCCTTCAAGATCATCACTGCCGACCCCAAGGTCGAAGGCATTCTCGTCAACATCTTCGGCGGCATCATGAAGTGCGATGTCATCGCCGAGGGCGTTGTCGCGGCCGTTCAAGAAGTCGGCCTGAAGGTTCCGCTCGTCGTGCGCCTTGAAGGCACGAATGTCGAGCTCGGCAAGAAGATCCTGAACGAGTCGGGTCTGGCGATCACGGCAGCAGACGATCTTGACGACGCTGCCAAGAAGATCGTCGCTGCGATCAACGGCTAATTGAAGGACCTGTACTCATGTCGATTCTCGTCAACAAGAACACCAAGGTCCTCGTTCAGGGCCTGACCGGCAAGACCGGCACCTTCCATACCGAGCAGGCGCTGGCCTACTACGGCACCCAGATGGTCGGCGGTATCCATCCCAAGAAGGGCGGCGAAACCTGGACCGGCTCCAAGGGCGAAGCCCTGCCGATCTTCGCGTCCGTTGCCGAAGGCAAGGAAAAGACCGGCGCCGACGCGACCGTGATCTACGTTCCGCCGGCAGGCGCCGCGGATGCGATCATCGAAGCGATCGATGCGGAGATCCCGTTCATCACCTGCATCACCGAAGGTATTCCGGTGATGGACATGGTGCGCGTGAAGGCTCGCCTCGACCGCTCCAAGTCCCGCCTTCTCGGTCCGAACTGCCCGGGCATCCTGACGCCGGAAGAATGCAAGATCGGCATCATGCCCGGTTCGATCTTCCGCAAGGGTTCGGTCGGCATCGTTTCCCGTTCGGGCACGCTGACCTATGAGGCCGTCTTCCAGACCACCAACGAAGGCCTTGGCCAGACCACGGCCGTCGGCATCGGCGGCGACCCGGTCAAGGGCACCGAGTTCATCGACGTGCTCGAGATGTTCCTCGCCGACGAAGCCACCCAGTCGATCATCATGATCGGCGAGATCGGCGGCTCGGCGGAAGAAGATGCGGCGCAGTTCCTCAAGGACGAAGCCAAGAAGGGCCGCAAGAAGCCGATGGCCGGCTTCATCGCCGGGCGCACCGCGCCGAAGGGCCGCACGATGGGCCACGCCGGCGCTGTCGTTTCCGGCGGCAAGGGCGATGCTGAATCGAAGATCGCGGCGATGGAATCGGCGGGCATCAAGGTGTCGCCGTCTCCGGCACGCCTCGGCAAGACCCTGGTCGAAGTCCTCAAGGGCTGAAACGATCGCTTGGGCGGCCGGCACTGAGCCGGCCGTTCCATGAAGGTCGCCCGGGCCCCGCCGTTGCGAGGGGCCGGGCGGGCATTTCCCCCGGAAGGACGGGGGTGGATTTTAGTCAGGAGGCGGGCGCGGCGCCCGCGAGTGGCACATGGCAAGACAAGACGCCAACGAACAGTTTCAGGTAACGTCGTTCCTCGACGGCGCCAACGCCAACTACATCGAACAGCTCTATGCCCGTTTCGAGCAGGACCCGTCTTCGGTGTCGCCGGAATGGCAAGGCTTCTTCAGGGGCCTGGGCGACCAGCCCGCCGACATCCAGAAGGCGGCGCAGGGCGCGTCCTGGAAGAAGTCGAACTGGCCGATCGCTGCCAATGGCGAGCTCGTATCGGCCCTCGACGGCGACTGGGGCACGGTCGAAAAGGCGATCGAAAAGAAGGTCAAGGCGAAGGCTGAAGTGGTGGCCGCGCAAACCGGCGCGCCGGTCAGCGCAAGCGAGGTCGAGCAGTCGACCCGCGATTCCGTTCGCGCCATCATGATGATCCGCGCCTATCGCATGCGCGGTCACCTGCACGCCAATCTCGATCCGCTCGGTCTGGCCGATCCGGTCGACGACTATAACGAGCTTTCCCCTTCGGCCTACGGCTTCACGGAAGCTGATTACGACCGCAAGATCTTCATCGACAACGTGCTGGGCCTCGAATACGCGACGGTCCCGCAGATGATCGAGATCCTGAAGCGCACCTATTGCTCGACGCTCGGCGTCGAGTTCATGCACATCTCCGATCCGGAAATCAAAGCCTGGATCCAGGCTCGCATCGAGGGGCCGGACAAAGGGGTCGACTTCACGCCGGAAGGCAAGCGCGCGATCCTCTCCAAGCTGATCGAGTCGGAAGGCTTCGAGCAGTTCATCGACGTCAAGTACAAGGGCACGAAGCGCTTCGGTCTCGACGGCGGCGAGTCCCTGATTCCGGCGCTGGAACAGTTGATCAAGCGCGGCGGCCAGCTCGGCCTGAAGGAAGTCGTGCTCGGCATGGCCCATCGCGGCCGCCTGAACGTGCTCTCGCAGGTGATGGCCAAGCCGCACCGGGCGATCTTCCACGAGTTCAAGGGCGGGTCCTACGCACCGGACGACGTCGAAGGCTCCGGCGACGTGAAGTACCACCTCGGTGCTTCCTCGGACCGTGAGTTCGACAACAACAAAGTCCACCTGTCGCTGACGGCGAACCCGTCGCACCTGGAAATCGTCAACCCGGTCGTCATGGGCAAGGCGCGCGCCAAGCAGGACCAGATGGCGACGATCTTCGAGGGCGACATCATTCCGCTGCGCGAGCGCGTCAAGGTGATGCCGCTGCTGATCCACGGCGACGCCGCCTTCGCGGGGCAGGGTGTAATCTCGGAGATCCTCGGCCTTTCCGGCCTGCGCGGCTATCGCGTCGCCGGTACCGTCCACGTCATTATCAACAACCAGATCGGCTTCACAACGAACCCGGCGTTCTCGCGTTCGTCGCCTTATCCGTCTGACGTCGCCAAGATGATCGAGGCGCCGATCTTCCACGTCAACGGCGACGATCCGGAGGCGGTTGTCTACGCCGCGAAGGTCGCGACCGAATACCGGATGAAGTTCCACAAGCCGGTCGTCATCGACATGTTCTGCTACCGCCGCTTCGGCCACAACGAAGGCGACGAGCCGGCGTTCACGCAGCCGAAGATGTACAAGGCGATCCGCGCCCACAAGACGGTCGTGCAGCTCTATGCGCAGCGGCTGGTCGGCGAGGGCCTGATTACCGAAGGCGAAGTGGAGAAGATGAAGGCCGACTGGCGCGCCAAGCTCGAACAGGAGTTCGAAGCCGGCCAGTCCTACAAGCCGAACAAGGCCGACTGGCTGGACGGCCTTTGGTCGGGCCTGCGCGCAGCCGACAATGCCGATGAGCAGCGCCGCGGCAAGACGTCGGTGCCGATGAAGCAGCTGAAGGAGGTCGGCCGCAAACTGTCGACCATACCGGAAGGATTCAAGGCACACCGTACAATCCAGCGGTTCATGGACAACCGCGCCCAGATGATCGAGACGGGCGAGGGCCTGGACTGGGCCATGGCCGAGGCGCTCGCCTTCGGCACGCTCTGCCTCGACGGCCACAAGATCCGCCTTTCCGGTCAGGACTGTGAGCGCGGCACCTTCTCGCAGCGCCATTCCGTCCTGTACGATCAGGAGACCGAAGACCGCTTCATTCCGCTCGCCAACCTGTCGCCGAACCAGGCACGGTTCGAGGTCATCAACTCGATGCTCTCGGAAGAAGCGGTGCTGGGCTTCGAGTACGGTTACTCGCTGGCGCGTCCGAACGCGCTGACGCTCTGGGAAGCGCAGTTCGGCGACTTCGCCAACGGCGCCCAGGTCGTGTTCGACCAGTTCATCTCGTCGGGCGAACGCAAGTGGCTGCGCATGTCGGGTCTCGTCTGCCTGCTGCCGCACGGTTACGAGGGCCAGGGGCCGGAGCATTCCTCAGCTCGCCTCGAGCGCTTCCTGCAGCTTTGTGCGGAAGACAACATGCAGGTCGCATACTGCACGACGCCGGCAAACTATTACCACATCCTGCGTCGCCAGATGCGCCGTGATTTCCGCAAGCCGCTGATCCTGATGACGCCGAAATCGCTGCTGCGCCACAAGCGCGCCGTCTCCAGCCTGTCGGAACTTGCCGGCGAAAGCTCGTTCCACCGCCTGTTGTGGGACGATGCCGAGGTGATCAAGGACGGCCCAATCAAGCTGCAGAAGGATGCCAAGATCCGGCGCGTCGTCATGTGCTCGGGCAAGGTCTACTACGACCTGCTCGAGGAGCGTGAGAAGCGTGGCATCGACGACGTCTACCTGCTGCGTCTGGAGCAGCTCTATCCGTTCCCGGCCAAGGCGCTGATCAACGAGCTGTCGCGCTTCCGCAATGCGGAGATGGTCTGGTGCCAGGAAGAGCCGAAGAACATGGGCGCCTGGTCGTTCATCGATCCGTACCTGGAATGGGTCCTTGCCCACATCGATGCCAAGCACCAGCGCGTCCGCTACACCGGCCGTCCGGCGTCGGCCTCGCCGGCAACGGGTCTGATGTCCAAGCATCTTGAACAGCTGGCCGCATTCCTCGAGGATGCGCTCGGCGGTTGAGGAAGGGGGACGCGATGGCATAAACTGCTGCCGCCGCGTCCAAGCTTTCCCCATGATGCAAGCGAGAAGGAGATGGAAGCCATGAGCCGGCATGCCACCTACTGGCGCGAGAAGGCTGCGGCAGGAACGGCGATCGCCGTCGGCCCGGTCTTCGAGCCCGAAGGCGCCTGGGGCATGGCGGTGATCGAGGTCGAGAATGAGGCGGCTGCGCAGACCGTGGCCGACAACGATCCGGTCATCCTCGCCGGCCTCGGCTTTCATTTCCGCGTCTCGCCCATGCCCTCCCTGATCCTCCGGCCGTGAGGCCGGATCCGCCCAAGAATTCAACCATTCAACATTTCAGGACTTGAACAATGGCTACTGAAATCCGCGTCCCGACCCTCGGTGAATCCGTCAGCGAAGCCACCGTTGGCACCTGGTTCAAGAAGGTCGGCGATGTCGTCAAGGCTGACGAACCGATCGTCGAGCTCGAAACCGACAAGGTGACCGTCGAAGTGCCGGCACCGGCCTCCGGCGTGCTTTCCGAGATCCTCGCCGCCAACGGCGAGACCGTCGGCCTCGGCGCGCTGCTCGGCCAGATCGCCGAAGGCGCTTCTGCCGGCGCTGCTGCGCCCGCCGCCAAGGCGGCCGAACCTGCCGCTGCCGCCCCGGTTGCGGCTGCTGCAGCCGCGTCCACCATGTCGCCGGCGCCGGCCGCCGCCAAGATGCTCGCTGAAAAGAATCTGTCGGCTGACCAGGTCGATGGTTCCGGCAAGCGCGGCCAGGTGCTGAAGGGCGACGTGATCACTGCCGTCGCCAAGGGCATTTCGGTTCCGTCCACGCCCGCCGAGCCGGTCAAGATCCAGGCGCGTGCCCCGTCGTCGGAAGCCGACGCGCCGCGCGAGGAACGCGTGAAGATGACGCGCCTGCGCCAGACGATCGCCCGGCGCCTGAAGGATGCGCAAAACACCGCCGCGATGCTGACCACCTACAATGAGGTGGACATGAAGGCGGTCATGGACCTGCGCAGCCGCTACAAGGACATCTTCGAGAAGAAGCACGGCGTCAAGCTCGGCTTCATGGGCTTCTTCACCAAGGCCGTCACCCACGCGCTGAAGGAACTGCCGGCCGTCAACGCCGAGATCGACGGCACGGACATCATCTACAAGAACTTCTGCCACGTCGGCGTCGCCGTCGGCACCGACAAGGGTCTTGTCGTCCCGGTCGTGCGCGATGCCGACCAGATGTCGATTGCCGAGATCGAGAAGGAAATCGGCCGCCTCGGCAAGGCAGCCCGTGATGGTCAGCTCTCCATGGCCGACATGCAGGGCGGCACCTTTACGATCTCGAACGGCGGCGTCTATGGCTCGCTGATGTCCTCGCCGATCCTGAACGCGCCGCAGTCGGGTATCCTCGGCATGCACAAGATCCAGGAGCGCCCGGTCGTCGTCGGCGGCCAGATCGTCATCCGCCCGATGATGTATCTCGCGCTTTCCTACGACCACCGGATCGTCGACGGCAAGGAAGCCGTCACCTTCCTCGTGCGCGTCAAGGAAAGCCTGGAAGATCCGGAGCGCCTGGTTCTGGATCTCTAAGGACGGATCACCATGGACGCAGCAGCGCTCGCCGCCTCACCCTTCGTCACGCTCGTGGCGTGGAGCGCGGCGCTGCTCGTCCTTCAGGTCGCGCTGCAAGGCTTTTTCTCAACGGTTGAGTTGGGCGCCGAGTGGAATGCGGGCCCGCGCGACGACGAGCGCGAGCCTTCCGGCGCGCTTGCCGGTCGCGCGGCCCGCGCCTCGGCGAACCTGCGCGAAACGTACCCGGCCTTCGTCGGCCTGGCACTTGCCCTTGCCGTTGCCGGGGACCCCTCGGGATGGGGCTTTCGCGGCGCTCTGATCTGGTTTGCCTGCCGCATCCTCTATCTGCCGCTCTATCTGGCGGGTATTGCCTATATCCGCTCACTGGTGTGGCTCGGCGCTCTTGTCGGGCTTTTCTGCATGTTCGCCGCCCTCGTCCTCTGATCGACGGAGACCTGAGATGCATACCTATCTGATCGAGCTTGCCTCCCTGATGGCGATCTTCTTCTTCGGGATCATCTCGCCCGGGGCGGACTTCGCCATGGTCTTGCGCCAGTCCATCGTCCACGGTCGCCGGTCGGCGGTCATCACGTCGTTCGGCATCGGCACCTCGCTGATGGTCCACGTCAGCTACACGATCCTTGGGCTGGGGCTGATCATTTCCCAGTCGATCTATCTCTTCAACATCGTCAAATGGTGTGGCGTCGCCTATCTCGTCTATATCGGCATCAAGGCGTTGCGCGCCGGCAAGACCGAAATTGACCCCGGGATGGGCACCGGCCTCACCCCCGCCAAGCGTCAGTCGGCGCCTAAGGCGTTCGGCCTCGGTTTCATGGCCAATGTGCTCAACCCCAAGGCCGTGTTCTTCTTCCTGTCGATCTTCTCGACCGTCGTCAACGCACACACGCCGATGGTGGTGAAATTCGGCTATGGGCTTGTCATGGCCGCCTCCCTGATCCTCTGGTTCGTCGGCGTCTCGTTGTTCATGACCACACCGAGGATGCGCGCCGCCTTCTCGCGCGCCAGCCAGTGGATCGACCGCATTAGCGGCGTCGTCTTCATTGGGCTCGGCATCAAGCTTGCAACGGAACGGGCGGTCTAACTCATGGTCACTCGATCCCTGCTGGTATCCACGGCGTTGTCGGCCTGCGTGGCGAATGCTGCTCTCGCGGAAGAGTGCAAGCAGGAACGGGCGGTCTACGCGGATCGCGACGGTGCCTATGAACTTGCCTTCGAGCCCGTCGGTTCGGAGGCTGCGGCCATCACGCATCGTTTCAAGGTGAAGGCCGTGAAGGGCGAGCTCGTGCTCGACGGTCACATCATGATGGGTGACGAGGTGGTCCGCTCGATCGGCATGGTCATGCACAACTGCCCGGAAGGGGACGTGACCGGCGAGGAGATTGCCGCCTGCACCGTTTGGCAGGGGATTGTCTATCCGCTGGACCAGGCCACCGGAATGCCGGCTGAACTGGTTCCGGCCGAAGGAGAAGATGCCGCACAACGCCTGCTGTTTGCCGGCATCGGCCCGGCATTGCGCTTTTCCAATGCCTGGGACGAAGGAAAGCTCTCCATCGCGCCGTGGGATGTCCTGACTTACAAGGGCTGCGCACAATGAGCGATCATCGCGTGCTTCTCGTCACCGGCGGAAGCCGGGGCATCGGCGCCAGCGTCTGTCGGCTTGCCGCGGCGGCCGGTTGGCAGGTTGCGGTCAACTATGCGTCGAATGCGGCCGCCGCGGACGCGGTCGTTGCCGAGATCCGTGCCGCCGGTGGCTCGGCAGTTGCGATCGAAGGCGATGTCGGTACCGAAGTGGGCCTCGCCTCGATCTTCGCAGCGGTGGACGCGACCTTCGCCCGCCTCGACGGCCTGGTCAACAATGCCGGCATCGTCGGCCATCCCGCCCGCGTCGACGAGATTTCCGTCGAGCGCCTCGACCGCATGTTCGCCGTCAATGTCATCGGCTCGATTCGCTGCGCGCAGGAAGCCGTGCGGCGTATGTCCACCCGCCACGGCGGCCGGGGCGGGGCCATCGTCAACGTCTCCTCCGTGGCGTCATTGCTTGGCTCTGCCGGGCAGTATGTCGACTACGCTGCCACCAAGGGCGCGATCGACAGCTTCACGATCGGGCTTGCGCGCGAAGTCGCCACCGAAGGCATTCGCGTCAATCTCGTGCGGCCCGGCATCATCGACACAGACATTCACGCATCGGGCGGGCTGCCGGACAGGGCGCGCGAGCTGGCTTCGACAATTCCGTTGCAACGTCCGGGTTCGCCCGATGAAGTTGCGCAATCGATTCTCTATCTGCTTTCAGACGCGGCCTCCTATGTGACGGGTGCCGCCCTCAACGTCAGCGGCGGCCGGTAGCCGTCGCCCTCAGGAAGGACATTTCATGGCATATGATCTCGTTGTTATCGGTTCGGGTCCTGGCGGTTACGTCTGCGCCATCAAGGCGGCGCAGCTCGGCCTGAAGGTCGCGGTCGTTGAAAAGCGCGCGACCTACGGCGGCACCTGCCTCAACGTCGGCTGCATCCCCTCCAAGGCGCTGCTGCATGCCTCCGAGATGTACAGCCACGCCGCCCACGGCATGGATGCGCTCGGCATCGAGGGCCTGGTACCGAAGCTGAACCTCGAGAAGATGATGGGCCACAAGGACGCGACGGTGAAGGCCAACGTCGACGGCGTCGCCTTCCTGTTCAAGAAGAACAAGATCGATGCCTTCCAGGGCACCGGCAAGGTGCTCGGCACGGGCAAGGTGGGCGTCGCCAACGACAAGGGCGAGGAGCAGGTTCTCGAAACGAAGGCGATCGTCATTGCCACTGGCTCGGATGTTGCCGGCATTCCGGGCGTTCCGGTCGACATCGATGAAAAGGTGATCGTTTCCTCCACGGGCGCGATCGCGCTCGACAAGGTGCCGCAGAACCTCGTCGTTGTCGGCGGCGGCGTGATCGGGCTCGAACTCGGTTCGGTCTGGCAGCGCCTCGGCGCCAAGGTCACCGTCGTCGAATACCTCGACACCATCCTCGGCGGCATGGACGGCGAGGTTTCCAAGCAATTCCAGCGCATGCTGGCCAAGCAGGGCATGGACATCAAGGTCGGCGCCAAGGTGACGGCTGTCGAAAAGTCTGCCACCGGCGCGAAGGTCACCTATGAGCCGGTCAAGGGCGGCGAGGCGACGACGATCGATGCCGACGTCGTGCTGATCGCCACCGGCCGCAAGCCCTACACTGACGGTCTCGGTCTTGCCGAGGCCGGCGTTGCGATGGACAAGCGCGGCTTCATCGAGATCGACGGCCACTTCCAGACGGCCGTTAAGGGCGTCTATGCGATCGGCGACGTCGTGCGCGGCCCGATGCTGGCGCACAAGGCCGAAGACGAAGGCGTCGCGATCGCCGAGATCCTCGCGGGCCAGGCCGGTCACGTGAACTATGACGTCATTCCGGGCGTCGTTTATACCCAGCCGGAAGTCGCCTCCGTCGGCAAGACCGAAGAAGAACTGAAGGCGGCAGGTGTTGCCTACAAGGTCGGCAAGTTCCCGTTCACCGCCAACGGCCGTGCCCGCGCCATGCTCGTCACCGACGGTTTCGTGAAGATCCTTACGGACAAGGAATCCGATCGCGTGCTCGGCGGCCACATCGTCGGCTTCGGCGCCGGCGAGATGATCCACGAGATCGCCGTCCTGATGGAGTTCGGCGGCTCGGCGGAAGACCTCGGCCGCACCTGCCATGCCCATCCGACCATGTCGGAAGCGGTGAAGGAAGCAGCACTCGCGGCCTTCTTCAAGCCGATTCACATGTGAAAACGCAAACGGCAGATTAAATTTTGTCCACCTTGGAAACCGCGGCTTGCCGAACAAGCCGCGGTTTTTATGTTCAGGATGTTGATAAAGCTAACATCTTGATAAAAGGCAAGAAAATGCAATCTGCAGCTGTTTTGTCCTATTCGGTGCCACAGCGTCTTGTTCACTGGCTGATGGCCGCCCTCATCCTTTTCAACCTCCTCTTTGCCGAGGACATGGAGAAGCTCTGGCGCGTGGTGCGCAACGGCGGAACCCCGTCCGCAGACCAGGTTTCGGCGGCCAATATCCACGCCTATGTCGGCATCGCCGTCCTCTGTCTCGCGGTCCTGCGGATCGCGCTGCGCCTGGCGCAGGGAGCACCAGATGCTCCGGCAGAGGAGCCGCCGCTTTTCAAGACGGCGGCCAAGGTCGTGCACGTGACGTTCTATCTGCTCTTTTTCGCCCTGCCGCTCAGCGGAATCGCCGCCTATTATTTCGGGATCGGCGGTGCGGCGCTGCCGCATGGGGGGCCGCTGAAACTGGCCATGTGGATCCTGATCGTCGTGCACGTCGCCGCGCTGTTCGTCCACCAGTTCCACTGGAAGACCGCGGTCGCGCAACGCATGACGAAGGGCTGACCTGGGGTAGTCCCAAACGGGGGGCGGCCGAGGTCTGCTACTTGCCGACTGCGGTCAGGGTAAAGCCTTTGTTCTGCAGCAATTCGATCACCCCCTGATTGCCCGGCAGGTGAAGCGCACCGACGGCGATGAAGATGTTGCCACCGGCCAGGATGGGGACTGCGCGCTCAGCCATGCGGTGGTTGCGGTCGACGATGATGCGCTGCTCGAAATCGGCATAGGCGTCGGCGTCGTCTTCGCCCTCCGGTACGGCCGCCCGCATCATCGGCATGATCATGCCGGTCTCGCCCGCCAGGTAGAGTTGGCTCATGGTCTCGATGACATCGTCGATGCCGTCGCCGAGCTCGACGGTCTGGACGAGGCCGGCCAGCTGCGGCTCGATCGGCAGCGCGTCAAGAGCCGTGATCTGTTCGAGCAGCGTTTCCAGCCCCTTGAGGGTCTTGCCTTTGGCAACGGCCTCCTTTGCCAGCTTTTGGTCAAGGAAAGCCGCACCGGCCTGCTTGCGCGCCATTTCGCAGGCCGGCAGCGCCACAAAACTCGCGATCATCCAGGGCTTCATCCGCGAGACGGCGGCGAGCGACAGGCCTCGCGCCTTCAGCCCCGCGGCAAGGATTGTCGCGTCCTTCTCGCCGAGCAGGCCGGTGATCGTGCGCCCGTCCGTAAACATCGTCAGGTCCGGTCGCGCAAGCAGGGCGGTGCTCGCTTTGCGCTCGTCGGCGATCTCGTCGGATTCGACGACGACCGTCCCGGCATTCTCGTAGGCGGCGCTTGCGCCGTCCGGCATGGCGAGCACGCGCGGGTCGGTCACGTGCATGGTGCCGAGCAGGTAGGACGGGGCGATACCCGCTTTCTCGATTTTCCAGAAGATGCCTTCGCCGTTTGGCGTCGCTTTTGCTTCCGCAACCAGCTTGTCATAGGCCGCCGGGTCGCTTGCTTGCATCCTCGCCAGCAGGTTCTCCCCGCCGCAGGCCGGCTCCTCGGCGGCACTTGCCGGGGAAAGCGACAGCAGGACGGAAAAGAACAGCACGGCGGCGAGGACGTGCAGCGTCGCCACGAGCCAGAGGGCCGTGTCCGCCAGGCGATCGAGGATATGGTCCCGTGCCGGTTGAAGGAAACGATTCATCAGCTTTCGGCTCCCAACGATTTCAGCCTGAAACTAGCGGCGGAGCCCTCACAATCCCTTAACGGGACCACTTGTGGCAGGTCGGCGCGGCGATTGCGTGGCAATTCTGCACCGGACGAGCTGAGCGTCGATTGATCTCAGGCGCGCGGATGCGCCCTGTCGTAGATTTCGAGCAGCCTGGTCGAATCGACCCCGGTATAGACTTGGGTGGTCGAAAGGCTGGCGTGGCCGAGCAGTTCCTGGATCGTGCGCAGGTCGCCGCCGCCGGCGAGCAGATGCGTGGCGAAGGAGTGGCGGAGCGCATGGGGCGTGGCGCTGTCCGGCAGGCCGAGGGCGCTGCGCATTTTCTGCATCTCGCGTTGAATGATGGCCGCCAGCAAAGGGCCGCCGCGAGCGCCACGAAAAAGCGGCTGGTCGTTGGCGAGCGGGTAGGGACAGAGGCGGACGTAATCCTCGACACCGGTGCGGGCGGCCGTGAGCAGCGGCACGATGCGGGTCTTGCCGCCCTTGCCAGTGATGCGCAGCGAATTCGTGCCAGCGGCGAAGTCGTCCGGCGTAAGCGACAGGGCTTCAGAGATGCGCAGCCCGCAACCGTAGAGGAGCGTCAGCACGGCGGCGTTGCGCACGCTGACCCAGGGCTCCTCGGCCAGCTGCGCGCCGGCATCGACAACGGAGAGCGCCTGCTGGTCGGTCAGCGGCTTGGGCAGTGATTTTGGCTGCTTCGGCGAACGAATCGCTGCCGCACCCGCCGCATTGGCGAGGCCCTTACGCTCGAGATGGCGCAGGAAGGAACGCAAGCCGGCCAGGCCCCGCCCCAGTGTGCGGGCGCCGACCCCGTCACGCCGCCGGGCCGCCAGAAAGCCGCGCAGGTCGGCGGGTCGCAAGTTGTCTATGTCCTTCAGGCGGGCCGGAGCGGCGAGGTGGCCCGTCAGGAAGGCAAGGAACTGGCGCGTGTCGCGTTCATAGGCGTCCAGCGTATTGTCGGAAAGACGGCGCTCTTGCGCAAGTGAGGCGAGCCAGGCCATGCGCTCGTCCAGCAGGGGCTGGTCGGCAATGATGAGCAGTTGATCCATCGATATCCAATCCGTGTCGCCCCATCCTGCGGCTGCGCGGTTAGGGATTTGCTAACATTGACTTCGCAACTGTCACGATTAGATCATATGGAACTGCGATATCGGGCTGTACTCGGCAGGGAATCCCATGGAAAGGCGCGATTCAGCAACGGCGTTCGCCCACTTCGCAGAGACCCTGGCGCTGGTGTCGCAGGGACAGCCCGGCCATATCGTCGACACGCTGATCGCCGAGCGCGGCACGCGGATTGTCCTCCACCCGCTTTGGCCTGTTTTGCGGCCCCTTCTCTACACGGTGCTCAACTATCGCCGGGCGATCGAGTTCGCGGGCGCCGTGGCCAACCTGTCTGGCTTCCAGGCCTTTGAATTCCTGAGTGCGTCATTGATGCTGGACGTCGCGGTCCGCCATCCGGACCGCATCCCCGAGCGGGGCGGATTTCTGCTTGTCAGCAACCACCCAACCGGGATTGCCGACGGCATCGCCATGTTCGACCTGATGAAGACGCGGCGTCCGGACATGATGTTCTTCGCCAATCGCGACGCCATCCGCGTCAATCCGCGGTTCGCCGAGATGATCATCCCGGTCGAATGGCGCGAGGAGCACAAGAGCAAACTCAAGACGCGCGAGACGCTCCACCTCACCAACCGGGCATTTGCCGAGGGAAAGGCCGCCATTCTCTTTCCCTCCGGCCGCATCGCCTATTGGGGCGACGGTCGATTGAACGAGCGGCCGTGGAAGATCTCGGCGGTTTCGCTTGCGCGCAGGTACGACCTGCCGATCCTGCCGGTGCACATGTCGGCGCGCAATTCCGGTCTGTTCTACTGGCTTGCCAAATGGTCCACCGAGTTGCGCGACATGACCGTCTTCCACGAGCTCCTGAACAAGAAGGGCAACCGGTTCGAGTTCACGATCGGCAATTTGATCCAGCCGGACGAATTGGCGGGCGACCCGATGGAAGTGACCAAGGCCTTGGAGCGTCACAGCGTTTTCTCGCTGGCACAGGATCCGGACGCGGTGTTCCCGCGCGCCTGAGGACGCATTAATCCTTTTCTCTGGCGCGTGGAATCGCTTAGGTAAGGCCATGTTGCTGCGCTCCATGCTTGCCGAAAACTACCGCTCGCTCCGGTCGATCCGCATGGATCTCGGCCAGGTGAACCTGTTTGTCGGCGAGAACGGTACGGGAAAATCGAACCTTTACCGCTCGCTGCAGCTCGTGCAGGCCGCCGTCAGGGGCACGCTTGCAGAGGAGATCGCCGCCGAAGGCGGCATGGCCTCGGCGCTGTGGACCGGCCGCAGGCGCCCGAACGAGCCGATCCGCATCCGGCTTGAGGCGGAACTCCTCGATGAGGAGCGGGCGATCACCTTCCGCTACCGCATCGAGGCGGGGCTGCGCCCGCCGGCCGCGGCGGGCTTTGCCTTCGAGCCGCAGATCAAGACGGAGGAGCTGGCGATCGAAACCGGCAGCCGGCCGGTGACGATGCTGAAGCGTGCCGGCCCCGGCATCATGGTGCGCAACGAAGCGGGGCGGATGGAAGAATATCCGGAACAGGCGCTGACCTCGGAAACGGCGCTGGCCCTTCTCGGCGACGCCGGCCATTACCCAGAAATCGGCACCTTCCGCCGCGCCGTCATGCAGTGGCGTTTTTACCACGGCTTCCGCACGGACCGCGAATCGCCGCTGCGCCAGCCCTGCCTTGCCGTCACCGCGCCAATGCTGGACGAGGGCGGCGGTAATTTGGCGGCGGTGTTTGCGACGCTCGCCCATACCCGGCAGGACAGCGTCGACTTAGACCGGGCGATCGCCGAAGCTTTCGAGGGCGCAAGCCTCTCGGTGCCCGAGCCGGGCGAGTTCGCCTCCTTCGGGCTGGTGTTTCCGCAGTTTCCCCAGCGCACCTTCCAGCCGCGCGAACTCTCCGACGGCCAGATCCGCTTTCTCGCGCTGGCAGCCGCACTGCTCTCCTATCGAAGCCCGCCGCTCGTCGCGCTGAACGAGCCGGAAGCGAGTCTGCATCCCTCCATGCTACCGGCGCTCGCCACCATGATTTCCAGCGCGGCAGGCTCGAGCCAGGTCTGGCTCGTCACCCATTCCGAGCTGCTGGCGCGCGAGGTGGAGCAGCGCTGCGGCATTCGGGCAAAGCGCGTGATCCGCAACGAGGGCGCCACCTGGATCGAGGGCATGCGGCTGAGCGGCGAGATCGCGGAGGAGGACGCGTGAGCAGCCTTGGCGTCCGCATGGAATTGTCGCCCCCGTCGCTGCGTGGGAACGTGGCCGCATGAACCGCCTGTCCGACGACCTGTTCGGCGGGCCGCCGACGCCGCACCCCGTATCGGTGACCGTGCCGGTGCTTGTGCCGATGCCGGCGCCGCGCCCCTACTCCTATGCCGTGCCGGAGGGCATGGCGGTGGAGCCGGGCTCGATCGTGCAGGTTCCGCTGGGATCGCGCCTCGTCTTCGGCGTCGTCTGGGACCGGGAGAGCGACAACACGGTCGATCCGAAGAAGCTGAGGCCGATCGAGAAGGTGTTCGACTGCCCGCCCCTGACGAAGGAAATGCGCGTCTTCATCGACTGGGTTTCCGCCTACACGTTGACGCCGCCGGGGCTGGTGGCGCGGATGGCGCTGCGCGCGCCGGCCGCCTTCGACCCCGAGCCGATGATCGAGGGCCTGCGCTTCACCGGGGTCCGGCCGGAACGCATGACGACGGCGCGCGAGCGGGTGCTGGCGCTGGCTGAGGAAGGCTTCCCCTGGACCCGCTCCGGCCTCGCGCACGCAGCTGGCGCTTCCTCGAGCGTGATCGACGGCCTCACGGCCCAGGGCAGCTTTGAAACGGTCTTCCTTCCGCCGCCGCCTGTGGTGGCCAGACCCGACCCGGACTATGTCGCGCCACGGCTGGAGGGACCGCAGACGGATGCGGCGGCCGATCTCGTCGAGCAGGTGTGCGCAGGCCGTTTCAGTGTGGGGCTGATCGACGGCATCACCGGCTCGGGCAAGACGGAGGTCTATTTCGAGGCGATCGCGGAAACGTTGCGGCGGGGTCGGCAGGTGCTGATCCTGCTGCCGGAAATCGCACTGACGGCAAGTTTCCTCGAACGCTTCCAGGATCGGTTCGGCTCGAAGCCGGCCGAGTGGCATTCCGATCTGGCCCCCCGAACCCGCGAAAAGGTCTGGCGGCAGGTGGCGACGGGCGAGGTGCGTGTCGTCGCCGGTGCCCGCTCGGCATTGTTCCTGCCATTCGAGAACCTCGGCCTTGTCATCGTCGACGAGGAGCACGACCCGGCCTACAAGCAGGAAGACCGCGTCTTCTACAATGCCCGCGACATGGCGGTGGTGCGCGCCCGTATCGGCGATTTTCCGGCCGTCCTCGTCTCGGCGACGCCGTCGGTCGAAAGCCGGGTCAACGCCGATCATGGCCGTTACCAGGCCTTGCACCTGCCGACGCGCTTTGGCGAGGCGGCACTGCCGGACCTGCACCTTGTCGACCTGCGCCGCCATCCGCCGCAGCGCGGCGGGTTTCTCTCGCCCGTCATGCTGCGGGCAATCGGCAAGACGGTCGAGCGCGGAGAGCAGGCACTGCTCTTTCTCAATCGTCGCGGCTATGCGCCGCTGACGCTCTGCCGCGTCTGCGGCCACCGTTTTCAGTGCCCGCAATGTTCGAGCTGGCTGGTGGAGCACCGGTTTCGCGGGCAGATCCAGTGCCACCATTGCGGCTATGCCGAACGCACGCCGGAAGCCTGTCCGGAATGCGGTACCTTCGATCACCTGGCCGCCTGCGGTCCCGGCGTGGAACGCATCGCCGAGGAAGTCGAAAAACATTTCCCGGAGGCTCGCACGATCGTGCTCTCCTCCGACCTGATGGGGGTCAAGCGGCTGCGCCTCGAACTCGAGGCGATTGCCAAGGGCGAGGCGGACATCGTGATCGGCACGCAACTCGTGGCGAAGGGGCACAATTTCCCGCTGATGACGCTGGTCGGCATCGTCGACGCGGATCTCGGCCTGTCGAACGGCGATCCGCGTGCGGCCGAGCGCACCTTCCAACTCCTGTCGCAGGTGACGGGCCGGGCGGGCCGGACGGGTCTGAAAAGCCACGGCCTGATTCAGACCTATCAGCCGCTGCATCCTGTCATGCAGGCGATCGTGTCCGGCGATGCGCGCGACTTCTACGAACGCGAGATCGGCGAGCGGGAGAAGGCGATGCTGCCTCCCTTCGGCCGCCTCGCTTCCGTCATCGTTTCCGCCGACAGCCGCGCGGACGCCGAAGGGCACGCGCGCGGCTTGCGGCAGGCGGCGCCCGCCGTTTCCGGCATCGCCGTCCTTGGTCCCGCCGAGGCGCCGCTGGCGCTGATCCGCGGCCGCCATCGCTTCCGCCTGCTCGTGCACGGCCAGCGCTCCAGCGACATGCAGGCCTTTCTGAGCGCGATGCTGGCCAACGGACCGAAAGAGCGCGGTTCGATCCTCGTACAGGTCGATATTGACCCGCAGAGTTTCCTCTGAGCGCATTACGCCGGTTATCGATGGTGTCACAATGTCGCAGCCAGGCGGGACGCGTCCGAAGCTGTCGGCCAGCGCTCGGTCATATGGTTCTGCGGGTTGGGCTCGCATTGCGGCCAATCGTCGTGCATAACCAGTTGGTTCGGATTCCTCGTGCCGCAGGTTTGTGCAATAAGTCCACCAGACCAAGGGCAAGCGCCGGAGAGCGTTCATGGAATTCTATGTTCCGACAGAAACTGGGGAATTTCTCGCATTTTGCGGCGCGCTCGCCGCGCTTCTGTTCGGTCTTGTCGGCCTGTTCGCGCCGCGATCGAGCCTGAAGTTCAACGGCCTTCAGTTGCGCGACGGAACGGCGGAGGGATATGCCGCTGCTCGATCTCTCGGCGGTTTTCACGCCGGACTGGCTCTCTCCGCCGTGATGGTTGCGCAGGATTGGGCCTACCTCGCGGTCGGCTCGGCCTTTGCGCTGGCCGCCTTCGGGCGTGTGCTCTCGATGATGTCGGACGCCTCGTTCAGCATGAAGAACCTTGCTCTGCTTGTGGCGCAACTGGTGCTCGCCGCCTTGCCGCTCGCCTACGTTTTCGGCCTTGTCTGAGAAGGATTTTCTCCCTCGCGGCGCGGAATCAGCAGCAGCGGATTCAATTTTGCCAAAATTCGGGACAAGGCTTCTCCACATATCACGGATTCCTGCGCCTCGGCGTGTTGCGAGTCTGAAGTTCCTATGCTAGACGAACCGCGAATTTCAGAAAGAGCGGGCGTCCAGCCTTGTGAGAACTGAAAACAATCGCAACGAATTCAGGGTTTTGAGTTTACGGCCAGTCCGCAAGCTGCCGCTCTGAATGAAAATAAGAGAAGCTTGTGCCCGTGGCAGACACATCCCAGCTTATTTCCGGTGTTGCAGAAAGGTATGCGTCGTCGCTTTTCGAGCTCGCGCTCGAGGCCGGAAACGTCGAAGGGGTTGGTTCTGACCTGAACCGCTTCCAGGCGATGATCGATGCAAGCGACGACCTGAAGCGCCTGATCCAGAGCCCGGTATTCTCCGCCGAAGAGCAGACGAAGGCCATTGCGGCAATCGTCGAGAAGGCTGGCTTCACGGGCCTCGTCGCAAACTTTCTGAAGGTCGTGGCCTCCAATCGCCGGCTTTTCGCCGTGCCGGGCATGGTCAGGGCTTTCCGCGTCATTGCGGCGCGCCATCGCGGTGAGATCACCGCTGACGTAACCTCCGCGCACGTCCTTTCGGCGGCGCAGGAGACCGAATTGAAGGCGGCGCTCAAGGGCGTCACCGGCAAAGACGTGGCGATCGCCGTCACCGTCGACCCGTCTATCCTCGGTGGCCTGATCGTCAAGGTCGGTTCCCGCCAGATCGACACTTCCCTTCGCACCAAACTCTCTACCCTTAAGCTTGCACTGAAAGAGGTCGGCTGATGGATATCCGCGCCGCGGAAATCTCCGCAATTCTCAAAGATCAGATCAAAAACTTCGGCAAAGAGGCGGAAGTCTCGGAAGTCGGCCAGGTGCTCTCCGTCGGTGACGGTATCGCCCGCGTCTACGGCCTCGACAACGTCCAGGCCGGCGAAATGGTCGAATTCCCGGGTGGAATTCGCGGCATGGCGCTGAACCTGGAAAGCGACAACGTCGGTGTCGTTATCTTCGGTTCGGACCGTGACATTAAGGAAGGCGACACCGTCAAGCGGACTGGCGCCATCGTGGACGTCCCGGTTGGCCCGGAACTGCTCGGCCGCGTCGTCGACGCGCTCGGCAACCCGATCGACGGCAAGGGCCCGATCAACGCCAAGCAGCGCGCCCGCGTTGACGTCAAGGCTCCGGGCATCATTCCGCGCAAGTCGGTGCATGAGCCGATGTCGACCGGCCTCAAGGCCATCGACGCCCTCATCCCGGTCGGCCGCGGCCAGCGCGAGCTCGTCATCGGCGACCGCCAGACCGGCAAGACCGCCATCATCCTCGACACGTTCCTGAACCAGAAGCCGATCCACGACAACGGCCCGGAGCAGGACAAGCTGTATTGCGTCTATGTCGCCATCGGCCAGAAGCGTTCGACGGTTGCACAGTTCGTGAAGGTTCTCGAAGAGCGGGGCGCACTGCCCTACTCGATCATCGTTGCCGCGACCGCTTCCGATCCGGCCCCGATGCAGTACCTTGCGCCGTTCGCCGGCGCTGCCATGGGTGAGTACTTCCGCGATAACGGCAAGCACGCGCTCATCGGCTACGACGACCTTTCCAAGCAGGCCGTTGCCTACCGTCAGATGTCGCTACTGCTGCGCCGCCCGCCGGGCCGCGAAGCCTATCCGGGCGACGTTTTCTACCTGCACTCCCGCCTGCTCGAGCGCGCTGCAAAGCTGAACGACGACAACGGCGCCGGCTCGCTGACGGCTCTGCCGGTCATCGAAACGCAGGGTAACGACGTTTCGGCGTTCATTCCGACCAACGTGATCTCGATCACCGACGGCCAGATCTTCCTTGAAACGGACCTGTTCTACCAGGGTATCCGCCCGGCCGTTAACGTCGGTCTGTCGGTTTCCCGCGTCGGCTCGTCCGCACAGATCAAGGCGATGAAGCAGGTTGCCGGCTCGATCAAGGGCGAACTCGCCCAGTATCGCGAAATGGCCGCCTTCGCCCAGTTCGGTTCGGACCTGGACGCTGCGACCCAGCGCCTGCTGAACCGCGGTGCGCGCCTGACCGAACTCCTGAAGCAGCCGCAGTTCTCGCCGTTGAAGACGGAAGAGCAGGTCGCGGTGATCTTCGCCGGCGTCAACGGCTACCTCGACAAGCTGCCGGTCAACGAGGTCGGCAAGTTCGAGCAGGGTCTGCTTTCGTACATGCGTACGGAAGGCAAGGGCATCCTCGAAACGATCCGTACGGAGAAGGCCATCAGCGACGACACCAAGGGCAAGCTCAAGGCTGCTCTTGACGCCTTCGCCAAGACTTTCGCCTGAACGGGCTTTATTCTAGGACGGACAACGGATGCCTTCACTTAAGGATCTGAAAAACCGGATCGCCTCCGTCAAGGCGACGCAGAAGATCACCAAGGCGATGAAAATGGTCGCCGCGGCGAAGCTTCGGCGTGCGCAGGAGGCGGCCGAGGCCGCTCGGCCCTATTCGCAGCGCATGAGTGCTGTTCTTGCCAACATCGCGCAAGCGGTCGGCCAGGACGACGCGGCACCACGCCTGATGACGGGCACCGGCAAGGACGACGTGCACCTGCTCGTCGTCTGCACCGCCGAACGCGGCCTCTGCGGCGGTTTCAACTCGCAGATCGCTCGTCTCGCTCGCGACCACACGCGCAAGCTCCTTGCCAACGGCAAGACGGTCAAGATCATCTGCGTCGGCAAGAAGGGCTTCGATATCCTGCGTCGCGAATATGCGTCGCTGATCATCGACCGCGTCGATCTTCGTGAAGTCAAGAAGATCGGCTTCGCCAACGCCGATGACATCGGCCGCAAGGTGATCGGGCTGTTCGACAAGGGCGAGTTCGACGTCTGCACGCTGTTCTACTCGGAGTTCAAGTCGGTCATCGCGCAGATCCCGACGGCTCAGCAGCTGATCCCGGCTTCGGCTGGCGAGGCAACCGAGCAGTCCGACGCGATTTACGACTACGAACCCGATGCGGCCGCGATCCTCGGTGATCTCATTCCGCGCAACATTTCCGTCCAGATCTTCCGGGCCCTGCTCGAGAACGTTGCCGGCGAGATGGGTGCGAAGATGAGCGCCATGGACAACGCGACACGCAATGCCGGTGAGATGATCAACAAGCTGACGCTCAGCTTCAACCGCCAGCGTCAGGCTCAGATCACCAAGGAACTCATCGAAATCATCTCGGGCGCTGAAGCGCTCTAAGGACCAGGACAAAGAGGGTAAGGATCATGGCTAAGGCAGCTACCCCGAAAGAAACCGCAGCGGAGAAGAAGCCCGCTGCCCCGCGCAAGACGGCAGCCGCCAAGGCCGCATCGACCTCCGTTTCCGCCGCTGGCGCAAACGGCCGCGTGACCCAGGTCATTGGCGCCGTCGTCGACGTCGCCTTCGACGGTCACCTGCCGCTCATCCTGAACGCGCTGGAAACCGACAACAACGGCAACCGCCTTGTTCTCGAAGTCGCCCAGCACCTCGGTGAGAACACCGTTCGCACGATCGCCATGGACTCGACCGAAGGTCTCGTTCGCGGTCAGCCGGTCTCCGACACGGGTGCTCCGATCTCGGTTCCGGTCGGCGACGAGACGCTCGGCCGCATCATGAACGTCATCGGCGAGCCGGTTGACGAAGCCGGTCCGCTGAAGACCAAGGCGAAGCGCGCCATCCACCAGGACGCTCCGGCCTATGTCGAGCAGTCGACGGAAGCCCAGATCCTCGTCACCGGCATCAAGGTCGTCGACCTGCTGGCGCCTTACGCGAAGGGCGGCAAGATCGGCCTGTTCGGCGGTGCCGGCGTTGGCAAGACGGTTCTCATCATGGAACTGATCAACAACGTCGCAAAGGCGCACGGCGGCTACTCGGTATTCGCCGGCGTTGGCGAGCGTACCCGCGAAGGCAACGACCTTTACCACGAAATGATCGAGTCCGGCGTTAACAAGCTGGGCGGCGGCGAAGGCTCCAAGGCAGCCCTCGTTTACGGTCAGATGAACGAGCCGCCGGGTGCCCGCGCACGCGTTGCTCTCACCGGTCTGACGATCGCTGAAGACTTCCGCGACAAGGGCCAGGACGTTCTGTTCTTCGTCGACAACATCTTCCGCTTCACCCAGGCAGGCTCGGAAGTGTCCGCTCTGCTCGGCCGTATTCCTTCGGCCGTGGGCTACCAGCCGACGCTTGCCACCGACATGGGCCAGATGCAGGAACGCATCACCACGACGACCAAGGGCTCGATCACCTCGGTTCAGGCCATCTACGTTCCGGCCGACGACTTGACCGACCCGGCGCCTGCAACCTCGTTCGCCCACCTGGACGCAACGACCGTTCTGTCGCGTTCGATCGCCGAAAAGGGTATCTACCCGGCCGTTGACCCGCTCGACTCCACCTCGCGTATGCTCGACCCGATGATCGTCGGCGAAGAGCACTACGAAGTGTCGCGGAAGGTGCAGACGACCCTGCAGCGCTACAAGTCGCTTCAGGACATCATCGCCATCCTCGGCATGGACGAACTGTCCGAAGAGGACAAGCTGACGGTTGCCCGCGCCCGCAAGATCGAGCGCTTCCTGTCGCAGCCGTTCTTCGTGGCTGAAGTCTTCACCGGTTCGCCGGGCAAGCTCGTCGCGCTCGAAGACACGATCAAGGGCTTCAAGGGCCTGGTCGCCGGCGAGTACGATCACCTGCCGGAAGCAGCCTTCTACATGGTCGGCTCCATCGAGGAAGCCGTCGAGAAGGCGAAGAAGCTGGCTGCTGAAGCCGCTTAATGCCGAATGTCTCGGGCGCCCGCTTGCCGGGCGCCTGTTTCTGACCTGATGAAATCAGAAGAAGTGAATGGTCATGGCCGACAGTTTCAACTTTGAACTCGTTTCTCCGGAGCGGCTGCTTCTTTCCGACAGCGTGGAAGCCGTCGTGCTGCCGGCGACGGAAGGCGAAATGACCGTCATGGCCAACCATGCGCCAACCATGACGACCATTCAGCCGGGCGTCGTCACCGTGAAGTTCGCAAACGGCAAGACCGATCGCTTCGTCGTCTTTGGCGGCTTTGCCGATATCCTGCCCTCCGGCTGCACGCTGCTGGCGGAATCGGCGGTCCACGTCGATGAGATCAGCCGTGACGATATCCTCAAGCGCGTCGAGGTTGCCCGTTCCGAGCTCGAGGCCGCGTTGAACGACGAGCACCGCGCCAACATCGAGCGCTACATTGCGCAACTGGGCACGGTGCAGGGAACGGTCCTGCCAGCCTGAAACCGCTAGGCGATCAGATATCAAGCCCCGCGACAGCGGGGCTTTTTTGTTGTCCAAGGTCTGCCGGTATGGCGAAGAAGCGCTTAACTACAACGGCAGATTGGTGGCATTCGGCAGACTAATTGCTTTGAAACGGAGCAGTTTGCTGTTTCTATGCGCCAACCGCGCTGGCTGCGGCGCGCCGGCTCCATTCGTGCTTCGCTGGATTTAGATCAATGTCCGACAAAATCATTCCCATCATCATGGCGGGCGGCAAGGGAACGCGACTGTGGCCTTTGTCGCGCGCGCAGGCGCCGAAACAGTTCCTCGAACTGCTGGGCGGCAGGACGCTGTTCCAACGCACGCTGGAGCGGGTCTCCGACAGTGAGCGCTACGAAGCGCCGATCGTGCTGACCAATGCGGAGTTCCGCTTCCTGGTGGCAGAACAAGCGCGCCTGATCGATCATCAATTGGCGAAGATCCTGCTCGAACCGGTGGCGAGGAACACCGCTCCGGCTTTGGCGGTCGCTGCCTTGGTTGTCGAACGGGAGCACGGTGAAGGCGCCGTCATGCAGGTGCTGGCCTCTGATCACGAGATTGCTGCCGACGAGGTTTATTTCGATTGTGTCGCAAGGGCGCGCGACGCCGCACAGGCGGGACGGCTCGTCACGTTCGGGATCACGCCCGTGGAGCCTGCGACGGGTTACGGCTATATCGAGGCCGGCGAGGAGCTCGGTGGCGGTGCCTTTGCCGTCAAGCGCTTCATCGAAAAACCGAACCGGGAGAAGGCCGAGGCGCTTCTCGCGGCCGGCCATCTCTGGAATTCGGGCATGTTCATGCTGCCGGTAGGGCCGTTCCTGAAGGAACTGCGCCGCTTGGCGCCTGGCGTTCTCGATGCGGCGAGCCGGTCGCTGGTTGCTGCACAACACGACCTTGATTTCGAGAGGCTCGACCCAGAAGCCTTCGCGACGGCTCCGGACATTTCCATCGACTATGCCGTCTTCGAGAAGACGCCGATCGCTGCCGTCGTGCCGTCGCCGATAGAGTGGTCGGATCTGGGGAGTTGGGATTCGGTCTGGAAGCTGGGCACCCGCGATGAGCAGGGTAATGTCGCCGAGGGGCGTGCGACCTTGCTCGAAACGCACAATTCGCTTGTCCTTTCCAAAGACATCCATGTCGCCGTCCAGGGTCTTTCCGACGTGGCTGTCATTGCCAGCGAGGATGCTGTCTATGTTGGCCGCATGGAGGACAGCCAGAACGTCGGCAAACTGGTCAAGTATCTTGCCTCGATGGAAGAGACGGCGGCACTGACCGAGACACACCGCACGTCCTATCGACCGTGGGGAGGCTACACTTCGGTGCTCAATGGAGAACGCTTCCAGGTCAAGCGGCTGTTCGTCAACCCCGGAAAACGGCTTTCGCTGCAGAAGCACCACCATCGCTCCGAGCACTGGATCGTCGTGCGCGGTACGGCTGAAGTGACCATCGGGGACCGCACCGTCCCGCTGCGAGAAAATGAATCGATCTATATCCCCCAGGGCGAGGTTCACCGTCTCTCCAACCCCGGAAAGATCCTGCTCGAACTCATCGAGGTGCAGACGGGATCGTATCTCGGAGAGGACGACATCATTCGCATTGAGGACGAATTCGGTCGGCAGTAGCGTTTGCGCCAGGCCGGCCGCACTGCATCAGAGCAGACGCGCGCCTGCCGCATCGATTTTCAGGACCGTCAGGCGGCCGGTGGCGAAGCAGCCGGTGTCGATGCCGATGCGGCCGCGTGCAAATTCTGGATTGCTGCAAGGCGTGTGACCGTGCACCACGATTTGCGGCGGCTCCGATCCGGCGATGAGGAAGGGCTCGCGGATCCACAGCAGATCCTCGTCCTCCTGTGCTTCCAGGGGGATCCCTGGCCGCAGGCCGGCGTGAACAAAGACATAGTTCCCGACTGTCAGCAGGACCGGCAGTCCGGCCAGGAACATGATGTGTCGTGCCGGGATGATCCGTCGCAACCAGGCGGAAAGTGCCTCCGTATCGAGTTCCCGCCAGCGGACGTCGTCGAGGCTGATCCCATAGGAGGCGAGGGTCGCTTCGCCGCCAAAATTGGGGCCAAGCCAGTATCCCCACGCGACGGGGTCCCGAATGAATTGCAGGAAGATATCGTCGTGGTTGCCACAAAGAGTAACCCGCGTCAGGCCGTCGTGATGTTCCCGAGTGAGATGGTCCAGTACCGATGCTGCGGCCGGGCCCCGATCGACATAGTCGCCGAGATAGACGACCAGGGCCTCGTTTCCGGCGGATCGCAGGTCAACCCTGATGCGGGCTTCGGCCTCGAGCACCTCCCGATAGCAGCCATGCACGTCGCCGATCGCGTAGATGCTGGGGAGCGGGCCGTCCAGTCGCAAACGTCTCCGGCCTCGGCGACGACCGCGGGGGGAAACAATCTCGACAATTCTGTCCAACAGCTGTTCCATTGTCGCGTAAGGATAGGAGCAGATCCTGAATCTGCGCATATTCCTCGGCAGAAATCGAATCCGAATTTCCGGCCGCATGTCGGTGCCAAGCCCCGGACTCAGCGGTTCTCGAGAGGCTTCTCCGGCATCGGAAGCCACTTTTCGCGATTGAAGTAATCCGGCAGGTAGCTGTCCTTCGGTCGGGTTCGGTCCGGCGTGATGATGAAGTTGTAACGCGGCGTTTCTCCAAATTCCTTCTTCAGCTGGATCCGGTTGCCGAACACGACAACATCGAATTCCCTCAGGTTCCGGATGCTGTCGACGATCTCGGGCGCATCCTTCCAGCGCACTTCGTCGAGAAAGACCTCCACGGCGGCAATGGCGGCATCGGTGAGCTCGGCCCGGTCGTCTTCGTTCTCCAGATTCAGCTTGATGCGGAACGAGCTAAGGCGTGCGGAATCACTGCCGCGGATGGAAAGATAGGCGGAACTGGCCGGTCCGCTTGTGCCCTCCTGGACGGGAAACTCGCGATAGGAGGTGCATTCCCAGCTGCCCTTTGCCAGTCCTTCCTTCCAGCCGGCGTTGAGAAAACCGCTGCGCTCGAGCGCTGCACAAAGGTCTTTCGGGTCGCGGCGTATCTGTCGCCTGAACTTCGTTTCCATGGGAACGAGGTCGGAAACAAGCCTCTCGGGGATCTCGACCTTGGGGCGTGGAATGCGCTTGCCGCGGATCTCGTGGGAAAGGGGTTCCCGGGCGGCAGACTGGTTCTGGACCGGGGCATAGCCTAAGCGATCGAGCAGGCGGTTCAGGTTGCGGTAGTCGTTGGCAAGCAGGACGGTGGCGGCGATTGCGGAAAGAATGCCCAGCGTCAGCAGCGCAAACAGGGTCTTGCCGGATCTGCCTTTCCTCTGGTCCGCCATGCTGTATGGATGCCGTCGCTGCCCGATCGCTGCGAATTCCACCAGTCCGGTTCGAGCCGGGCCGGCCGGTGGTGCCGGATCCGCCGGTTGTGTCGGTGATAGGGCAGAACGCTTCTGGCGGCAAGTGCAACGAGGCGGCTGCCCGGACTTGCAGGCGTGGACAGCGCCGCAACAGAAACCGCCCGGAAGGTGTCCTCCGGGCGGCGTGTTCTGGGCTCAGGTCCGCTTGGGCCCGACCGCGTTCAACCTACTGCTCCCAGCTCTTGACGAGCTCGTCGTAGTTGACTGTCTGCGGCTGTTCCTTCTCGTTCTCGATCTTGAGCTGCGGCGCGAGGTTGCCCTTGGCGACCGCATCCTTGTTCCAGTATTCGAGATCATGCTCCTCGGCGAGCTTCGGGCCGATGTCGCCCTGGACGCCGGCGCGTTCCAGGCGGCTCAGCACCTGTTCCTGCTCGGCGCAAAGCGAGTCCATCGCCTCCTGCGCGGTCTTCGCACCCGAGGACGCATCGCCGATCGCCTGCCACCACAGCTGGGCCAGCTTCGGATAGTCCGGGATGTTCGTACCGGTCGGCGACCACTGGACGCGGGCCGGCGAACGGTAGAACTCGATCAACCCGCCGAGCTTCGGAGCGCGGTCCGTGAAGCTCTGGTGCTGGACGGTGCTTTCGCGCGTCAGCGTCAGGCCGACGTGGCTCTTCTTGACGTCGACCGTCTTGGAGGTGACGAACTGCGCATAGAGCCAGGCCGCCTTGGCACGGTCGTCAGGTGTCGACTTGAGCAACGTCCAGGACCCCACGTCCTGATAGCCGAGCTTCATGCCGTCCTTCCAGTAGACGCCATGGGGCGAGGGGGCGAAGCGCCACTTCGGCGTGCCGTCCGCGTTGACGACCGGCAGACCATCCTTCACGAAGTCGGCGGTGAACGCCGTGTACGTGAACATCTGCTGAGCAACTTCACCCTGCGAGGGAACCGGGCCGGATTCCGAGAAGGTCATGCCCTGGGCAGCTGCCGGTGCATAGGCCTTCATCCAGTCGAGGTACTTCTGGATTGCGTAGACCGAGGCGGGGCCGTTGGTGTCGCCGCCACGGGCGACGCACGAGCCGACCGGACGCGACTTCTCGTCGACCTTGATGCCCCATTCGTCGACCGGAAGACCGTTCGGCAAGCCCTTGTCGCCGTTGCCGGCCATCGACAGCCAGGCATCGGTGAAGCGCCAGCCAAGCGAGGGGTCCTTCTTGCCGTAGTCCATGTGACCATAGACCTTCTTGCCGTCGATCTCGCGGCCGGTGAAGAACTCGGCGATATCCTCGTAGGCCGACCAATTGACCGGAACGCCGAGATCGTAGCCATACTTCGCCTTGAAGTCGGCCTTGTTCTTCTCGTCGTTGAACCAGTCGTAGCGGAACCAGTAAAGGTTCGCGAACTGCTGGTCGGGCAGCTGGTAGAGGTCGCCGTCCGGAGCCGTCGTGAACTTCAGGCCGATGAAATCGTCGAGGTCGAGGTTCGGGTTGGTGACGTCCTTGCCCTCGTTCGCCATCCATTTCGTCAGCGACCGGGCCTGCTGGTAGCGCCAATGCGTGCCGATCAGGTCGGAGTCGTTGATGTAGGCGTCGTAGATGTTCTCGCCCGACTGCATCTGCGTCTGCAGCTTCTCGACCACGTCGCCTTCGCCGATCAGGTCGTGCGTCAGCTTGATGCCGGTGATTTCCGAGAACGCCTTGGCCAGAACCTTGGATTCGTATTCGTGCGTGGTGATCGTTTCGGAAACGACCTTGATGTCCATGCCGGCAAACGGCTTGGCGGCATCGATGAACCACTGCATTTCAGCTTCCTGAGCGGTCCGGTCGAGCGTCGACATGTCGCCGATTTCCGCATCAAGGAACTTCTTCGCCTCGTCCATACCTGCAAATGCGGTGCCCGTTAGGGCCAGCAACAGGGTTGCCGTAGTCGTCAGAAGGTGCCTTCGCATCATTATCCTCCCTTAGGTTGTGCGACTGCAGTTTGAAAGGCCGGGCGTGCCCGGCCCCTCGTTCTTGTTGCCTACACGTAGCGGAACACGCCGATGGCGTAGACCACGCTCAAGGCAAGAGCCCACCACAGGTTGGAGCCGACAAGCCCCAGCCATGCGAGATTGATGAATGCCGAACCGAGCAGCGATATGAACAGTCGGTCGCCGCGCGTCGTCTCGAAGTGCAGGATGCCGACGCGGGGATTGCCGCCGGGCCGCGCGTACTCCCAGACGGCCATCAGCGCCAGCAGCGTGAAGATGGACAGGAAGAACATCGCGGTCGGAAAGGTCCAGGCCATCCAGCCGCCGGGAATGAGCGGTGCGAACCAGTCGCGCGCGTCGTCCTTCACCGGCAGCGACATCACCAAAAGGCCGGTGGCAAGCGCGTAGGCCAGCAGAACGGCCAGGAGTGCGACGGGCCAGCGGTTGTTGCGGTTGGCGTTGGCAGCCATCAGACCCTCCCCAGGGCGAAGCCCTTGGCGATGTAGTTGCGAACGAAATAGATCACCAGCGCCCCGGGGATGATCGTCAGCACCCCGGCCGCGGCAAGCACGCCCCAGTCCATCCCCGACGCCGAGACCGTGCGCGTCATCGTCGCGGCGATCGGCTTGGCGGCCGTCGTCGTCAGCGTGCGGGCAATCAAGAGTTCGACCCAGGAGAACATGAAGCAGAAGAAGGCGGCCACGCCGATGCCGGATGCGATTAGAGGCACGAAGATCTTGGCGAAGAACTTCGGGAACGAGTAGCCGTCGATATAGGCCGTCTCGTCGATCTCCTTCGGCACGCCCGACATGAAGCCCTCGAGGATCCAGACGGCGAGCGGAACGTTGAACAGGCAATGCGCCAGGGCGACGGCGATATGCGTGTCGATCAGGCCGAAGGCCGAATAGAGCTGGAAGAAGGGCAGGGCGAAGACCGCCGGCGGCGCCATGCGGTTGGTCAGCAGCCAGAAGAACAGGTGCTTGTCGCCGAGGAAGCGATAGCGCGAGAACGCATAGGCCGCCGGCAACGCAACAGTGACCGAGATCACCGTGTTCATCACCACGTATATGATCGAGTTGATGTAGCCGGAATACCAGGCGGGATCGGTGAAAATGACGATGTAATTGCGGAGGGTCGGATTCTGCGGCCACAGTGAGAAGGTGCCGGTAATCTCCATGTTCGTCTTGAAGCTCATGTTGACGAGCCAGTAGATCGGCAGCATCAAGAACAGGATATAGAGCGTGGGCACGACCCAGGAAAAGCTGCGGTGCGGCGACCGGGAGACATTCGCCCGAGCGCGTTCAGCGGTCCGTGCGGGCGCCTGTGCGGCGGCTTGTGGTTCAACGCGTGCGGTCATGTTCTCCTCCCTCACGCCTGCTCGTCGCTGCTGGTCATGACCGTGTAGAAGATCCACGACAGCAGCAGGATGATCAGGAAGTAGATGAGCGACATCGCCGCCGCCGGCCCCAGGTCGAACTGGCCGATCGCCATCTTGACGAGGTCGATCGACAGGAAGGTCGTCGAGTTGCCCGGCCCGCCGCCGGTGACGACGAAGGGTTCGGTATAGATCATGAAACTGTCCATGAAGCGCAGCAGGAATGCGATCAGCAGCACGCGCTTCATCTTCGGCAACTGGATGTGACGGAAGACGGCCCAGCGCGAGGCACCGTCAATCTTGGCGGCCTGGTAGTAGGCGTCCGGAATGGAGACGAGGCCGGCATAGCAGAGGAGTACGACCAGGCTTGTCCAATGCCAGACGTCCATGACGATCAGCGTCACCCAGGCGTCGAAGACGTCGTTGACGTAGTTGTAGTCGAGGCCGAGGGCGGACAGCGTGAAGCCCAGCAGACCGATGTCGACCCGACCGAAAACCTGCCAGATCGTGCCGACCACGTTCCACGGAATGAGCAGCGGCAGCGCCATCAGCACGAGGCAGACCGGTATGCCGATCCCCTTCTTCGGCATGTTGAGCGCGATCAGGATGCCGAGCGGGATCTCGATCGAAAGGATGATGGCGGAGAAGAGCAGGTTGCGGCCGAGCGCCTGCCAGAAGCGATCGGAGTGCAGGATCTCGACGAACCAGTCGGTGCCGGCCCAGAAGAACTGGTTGTTGCCGAAGGTGTCCTGAACCGAATAGTTCACCACCGTCATTAGCGGGATCACGGCCGAAAACGCCACCAGCAGCAACACCGGCAGCACCATGAACCAGGCCTTGTTATTCCAGGTCTTTTCCATGGATCAGGCCTCCCTGCCGACGTGCCAGGAATTGGCGTAGATGTTGATGGCGGACGGATCGAAGCTAACGCGCGGATCGGCCGGGATCTCGCCGTCCTCGGGAACGACGATCGAGATCGGGTTGCCGGCAAATTCGGCGCGGACGATCTTCTGCCGGCCAATGTCCTCGACCTTATTGACGCGGACATGCATGCCCTCGCGCCCAAGCCGGACGAACTCCGGGCGGATGCCGAGTTCCGTCGTCGCGTTGGCGGCGACCTGCGGACGGAAGTCGAGCGCGATCGTGTCGGTGCCGATCGTCACGTTGCTGCCGTCGATCGTCGCCGGCAGCACGTTCATGCCGGGCGAGCCGATGAAGTAGCCGACGAAGGTGTGGCTCGGGCGCTCGAACAACTCCGCCGGCGTTCCGATCTGCACGATCTGGCCGTCATACATGACGACGACCTTGTCGGCGAAGGTGAGCGCCTCGGTCTGGTCGTGGGTGACATAGACCATGGTGAAGCCGAACTGGCGGTGCAGCTTCTTCAACTGCGAGCGCAGCACCCACTTCATGTGCGGGTCGATGACGGTCAGCGGCTCGTCGAACAGGATGGCGTTGACGTCGCTGCGCACCAGTCCACGTCCGAGGGAAATTTTCTGCTTCTGGTCGGCAGTCAGCCCGCGCGCCTTCTTCTTCGCCCAGCCGCCAAGGCCGGTCATGTCGATGATCTCGCGCACGCGCCGGTCGACTTCCGCTTCCGGGACGCCGCGATTGCGCAGCGGAAAGGCGAGATTGTCGTAGACCGTCATCGTGTCGTAGATGACCGGGAACTGGAAGACCTGGGCGATGTTGCGCTGTTGCGTGGACAGGTTCGTGACATCTCTGCCGTCGAACAGGATCCTGCCTTCGGAGGGTTGAAGCAGGCCCGAGATGATGTTCAAGAGCGTGGTCTTGCCGCAGCCGGAAGGGCCGAGGAGCGCGTAGGCGCCGCCGTCGTTCCACTCGTGATGGACTTCCTTCAGCGCATAGTCGGCCTCCGACTTCGGCTTTTCGCCGTAAGCGTGGCGGATATGTTCGAGATTGATGCGCGCCATGGCTTCCTCCTCACGCCGTCGCCGAGCCGGCGATGGCCCTGCCGTCCGGAGCGAACGCCATCAGGTGGCGCGTGTCGACATAGACGGTGATCTGGGCATCGGGCTCGATGTCGTGGATGCCGGGTGCGAGCATCACCCAGCGCGTGTCGGCGAATTCGACGTGGATGAAGCTCTCCGAACCGGCAATCTCCGAGATCGCGGTACGGACCGGCACCGGCGCGGCCACGGGCGTCTGGGGCGTGAGGGCCAGGTGATGCGGCTGGAAGGCGACGGTGCACGGCCCATCCGGGATGCCGGCGAGGTGCGCCGGCACCGGCAGGACCGTCTCTCCCTCGAGCACGAAATGACCGTTTGCCTTGATCAGCGCAAACGTGTTCAGCGGCGGATCGGCGAAGGTTTCGGCCGTGATCAAATCGACCGGGCGGCGATAGATATCGATGGTGGGAGCAAACTGGGTGATGCGCCCTTCCGACAGCGTTGCCGTGTTGCCGCCGAGAAGAAGCGCTTCGGACGGCTCGGTCGTGGCGTAAACGAAGATCGCTCCGGAGGCGGCAAAAATCTTCGGCAGTTCCTCGCGCAGTTCCTCGCGCAGCTTGTAGTCGAGGTTGGCGAGCGGCTCGTCGAGCAGGACGAGGCTGGCGTTCTTGACGATCGCGCGCGCCAGCGCGGTACGCTGCTGCTGTCCGCCGGAGAGGTTGAGCGGGGTACGATCGAGATAGGGGGTGAGCTTGAGAAGGTCGGCCGCCTTGCGCACTTCGCGATCGATCGTGGCGCGGTCGGCACCCTTGATGCGCATCGGCGAGGCGATGTTCTCGTAGACCGACATCGCCGGGTAGTTGATGAACTGCTGGTAGACCATGGCGACGCTGCGATCCTGCACGCGCATGCCGGTCACGTCCTTGCCGTCGAACCAGACGGAGCCGAAGCTCGGCTTGTCCAGGCCCGCCATGAGGCGCATCAGCGAGGTCTTGCCGGACAGCGTCGGGCCGAGCAGCACGTTCAGCGAACCGCGCTCGAGCACGAGGTTGGTGGGATGGATGTGCGTCTCCCCGCCCGCGACCTTCGTGATGTCTCTAAGTTCAAGCATTCATGTCTCCAACGTTCCCCCTGCCATCGGAATGCGCACTAGTTTGGTGCCTGCTCTGCCTTCACCATGTAGCTTTCGAGCGCCTCCGCTTCGTCGGCGCTAAGCTGCAATCCCCGCTTGGTGCGGCGCCACAGCACATCCTCGGCGTGCCGCGCCCATTCTTCCCGCATTAGCCAGCGAACCTCAAGTTCGTAAAGGTCGCAGCCGAAATGCTGCCCGAGGTCTTCGATCGACCTTGCTTCGCCAAGCATCGCGGCGGCACGCGTGCCGTAGAGGCGCACCAGCCGTCTCGCATGCGAGGGAGACAGAAAGGGGTAGGCGCGCGACAGTTTGCCGACTTCGGCGTCGAACGCCTCGACGCCAAAATCCCCGCCCGGCAGCCGCGAGACGGCTGTCCACTTTCCGCCTTTTTCGCCGATGGCCTCGCCGATCTTGTCGAGGGCGGCCTCCGCAAGCCGCCGATAGGTGGTGAGTTTGCCGCCGAAGACGTTGAGCAGCGGCGCCTGGCTACCGTTTCCATCGACCTTCAGCACGTAGTCGCGCGTGGCTTCCTGCGCCTTGCCCGCGCCGTCGTCGAACAAGGGACGGACGCCGGAATAGGTCCAGACGATGTCAGCCCTTGTCACCGGCTCGACGAAATACTCGCTTGCGGAACGGCAGAGGTAGTCGATCTCCTCGTCGCTGATGCGGACATCGCGCGGATCGCCGTCATAGTCGCGGTCGGTGGTGCCGATCAGCGTGAAATCATCCTGGTAGGGAATGGCGAAGATGATGCGCCCGTCTGGATTCTGGAAGAAGTAGGCGCGCGGATCGGAAAACTTCTTGCGGACGACGACGTGGCTGCCCTGGACGAGGCGGACATTGTGCACGTTGTTCTGTCCCAGCGCGCCGGCAAGCACCTTGTCGACCCAGGGGCCGCTGGCGTTGACGAGCATCCGCGCCCTGACCGTCTCCCGGGCACCGGAGGCGACGTTTTCGGTTTCCACGTCCCAGTGCCCGTTTTCGCGCCGGGCCGAGACGACGCGTGTGCCGACGCGAATGTCGGCGCCACGATCGGCGGCGTCGCGGGCGTTCAGCACCACAAGGCGCGCATCGTCAACCCAGCCGTCGGAATACTCGAACGCCTTGGTGAAAAGTTTCTTCAGCGGTTGCCCGGACGGATCGTGACGCATGTCGAGGGTACGCGTCGCCGGCAGCAGCTTGCGTCCGCCGATATGATCGTACAGGAAGAGGCCAAGGCGGATCAGCCAGGCCGGCCGGATGCCTCCCTTGTGATAGGGCAGCACGAAGCGCATCGGCCGGATGACGTGCGGCGCCATGGCCCAGAGCACTTCACGCTCCATCAGTGCCTCGCGCACCAGGCGGAACTCATAGTGCTCCAGATAGCGCAAGCCGCCATGGATGAGCTTGGTGGAGGCGGAAGAGGTGCCGGCGGCCAGATCCTTCATTTCGGCCAGCACGACGGAGTAGCCACGGCCTGCGGCGTCGCGCGCGATGCCGCAGCCATTGATGCCCCCGCCAATGACAAAAATGTCGCTGACCACTTCGATCGCCAAACGTTTTCCCTCTCAATTTCGCAACGCACAAATATACGCACTTGCGAAAGCCAGGAAAGTTAAAACGAAAATTTTTCGAATGTCAAACGAATGTGGAAGGAAGATCCGATCAGCCGCTCGCGTCGCCGGCGGACGTCTCGATCAGCCGCACGTCCTGGCTGGCGCAGATGTCGCGGATGTTGTCGAGCGGACACCGGTCGGTGATGAAGGTGTGCACCTGCGAAAGGTGGCCGATTCGCACCGGCGCGGTCCGCTCGAACTTTGTCGAATCGGAGACCAGGATAACGTGGCGGGCATTGGCGATGATCGCCTGCGCCACCTTCACTTCGCGATAATCGAAGTCGAGCAGGGCGCCGTCCTGGTCGATCGCGGACACGCCGATTACCGCATAGTCGACCTTGAACTGGCGAATGAAATCGACGGTCGCCTCGCCGACAATGCCGCCATCCGCGCCGCGCACGACGCCGCCGGTGATGACTACCTCGATCGAGGGGAAGCCGCGCAATTTATTGGCAACATTGATGTTATTGGTAATGACCATCAGTTCCCTGTGGTCGAGCAAGGCCTCGCTGACGGCTTCCGTGGTCGTGCCGATGTTGATGAAGAGCGAGGAGTTGTCGGGAATCATCGCTGCGGCTGCCTTGCCGATCGCCTGCTTTTCCGGGGCGGCGATCGATCGGCGTGCCTCGTACTTGACGTTCTCGTTGCCGCTAGGAAACAGCGCGCCACCATGAATGCGGGTCAGGGCCTTGTTGTCGCACAGATCGTTCAGGTCCTTGCGTATGGTTTGGGGGGTGACGGAGAAGCGGGCGGCGAGGTCTTCCACCAGCACCCGGCCTTCCGTCCTTGCAAGGTCCAGGATCTCTGCCTGGCGACCTGTCAGATACATCGATTCTCTCCTGCGCTTTCGTTTTTGTTCATCATATGCAAAAACGAAAGCGCTGCAATTCTCCTGCCGCGCGTAGTTGGTGTGCGCAGAAATATTTGTGATACTGGTGCGGTCACGTCCGGGGACCGCACACCGATTGGGAGATCGCCATGTTTCATCCGGCCTTGTTCAAGGGTGTTAACGTCGTCGTCACCGGGGCCGGGCGAGGCATCGGTCTCGAGGTTGCGCGCCAGTTCCTGGATTGCGGAGCGCACGTGCTGCTGCACGGCGGACGCGAGCCGCTTGCGGCCGTTCCGGACTTTCTCGAGGAGGCGCTCGAGGAGGCGCGGGCGCACATTGTCCACGCCGATTTCCTGACGTCGCAGGGCGTTTCCGAGGTTGCCCGCTATGCCGACAACCTCTTCGAGCAGGTGGATGTGCTGATCAACAATGCCGGCACGATGGTCGGCCGTTTTGCCGCCGATGCCTTGACCGACGAGCAATACCAGGCCGTGGTGCGGCTCAACCAGACGTCCGTCGTCGAGATGACCCGGGCGATGCTGCCGGCGCTGCGTCGCGCGACCAATGCCGCGATCGTCAATACCGTCTCGATCTCGGCGCTGACCGGCGGCAGCCCGGGCTCGGCGGTCTATTCGGCAACCAAGGCCTTCGTCTCGACCTACTCGAAGGCCCTGGCGCGCGAGCTTGCACCCGACGGCATCCGGGTCAACTGTGTCTCGCCGGGAACGATAGCGACCGATTTCCATGCGCGCTACTCGACGCCAGAGAAGCTGGAGGCGACGCGCAAGTCGATACCTCTGCAGCGTCTCGGAATGGCTCAGGACTGCGCGCCGGCCTATCTGTTTCTCGCCTCGCCCACGCTTTCGGGGTACATTACCGGGCAGGTGCTGGAGGTAAACGGCGGCCAACTGATCTGCTGATGCCAAACCGCAACGCTGCCGCGAAAAAGTAGCTGCCCGCCACGCGCTTCCCCCTTGCGCCATATTTCGCGTGCACCAGATCAAGTTGCGCGGGCGCCGTGGTTGGACGTGCCGATTTCGGGTCAGGAGGGCAGATGAAGCAGTTCATGAACCCTGGGGCGGATGACATCGCAACCGTCGACCTGTTCTTCGATCAGGCAAAGAAGGCCAGCCGCTTTCTGAAGGCGCTTTCCCACGAGACGCGGCTTCTGATCCTGTGCCTGCTGACGGAAGGCGAGAGGGCGGTCGGTGAGATCGAGGCGATCCTCGGTCTGCCGCAGGCTGTCGTCTCGCAACAGCTCGCCCGCCTCCGTCAGGATCAGATCGTTGTCACCCGCCGCGATGGCCGCCAGGTGTTTTACAGCCTCGCCGACGAGAATGTCAGCGCGATCATGGGCGCGCTCTACGAGACTTTCTGCCGGCCGATGGCCGCGCGTGAACGGGGCGCATGAGCTTTTGAAGGTCTATTTGCGGACGTCGATCACCGCCCGTCCGCGGATCTTGCCTTCGAGAATAGCCGGGCCGAGGGTCGGCAGATCGGCCAGCCCATATTCGGTGACCATGTCGTCCAGCTTGTCATGCGGCAGGTCGGTGACGATGCGGCTCCAGGCGTCGATCCGTTCATCGCGCGGGCGCATCACCGAATCGATGCCAACCAGACAGACGCCGCGCAGGATGAAGGGGATCACGGTGAAAGAGGGCACCGCCGCGCTGGCCGCAAGCCCGATCGAGGCGACGGCGCCGTCGTATTTCACCTGCTTGAGCACGCGCATCAGCATCTCTCCGCCCACCGAATCGATGGCGCCGGCCCAGCGTTCGGATTCCAGCGGCTTTGCGGACGCTTCGGCCAGTTCGGCGCGGTCGATAATCGTCTCGGCGCCAAGCTCGCGCAGATAGGCGGCCGCTTCTGGCCGGCCGGTGACGGCCGCGACGCGATAGCCGAGGCGGGCGAGAATCGCCACCGCGACCGAGCCGACGCCGCCGGCGGCTCCCGTCACCAGGATCTCGCCCTTGGGCGGCGACAGGCCGGCCTTCTCCAGGGCCATCACGGCAAGCATCGAGGTCAGGCCGGCGGTGCCGATCGCCATGGCCTCGCGCGTCGTCAGCTCATCCGGAAGCGGCACCAGCCAGTCGCCTTTCACTCTGGCGCGGCTGGCATAGCCACCCCACCAGGATTCGCCCACGCGCCAACCGGTCAGCACCACCTTGTCGCCGGGGAGATAGCGAGGGTCGCCGGATGACACCACCGTGCCGGCGAAATCGACGCCAGGCACATGCGGGAAGCTGCGCACCAGTCCGCCCTTGCCCGTAATGCAGAGCCCGTCCTTGTAGTTCAGCGTCGAATATTCGACTGCGACGGTCACGTCGCCGTCCGGCAGGCGGTCGTCCTGCAGGTCTTGCACAGACGCCGAGATCGCGCCGTCCTCGGCCTTCTCAACCAGGAGTGCTCTAAAAGTCATTGCCAGTTCCTCCGCCTGCCTTCTTTCTATATCCCCATTGCTTGGTCGTGCCAGCGTTCTTTTGTATGAGGGCAGGGCGGCAAGGTAGGGACGAGCCCCGATGATCGACAAGCTGGAATACTTCATAGCGCTTGCCCGAGAGCGGCACTTCGCGAGGGCGGCTGATGAGCTCGGCATTTCCCAGCCGACGCTGTCGGCGGCCATCCGCCAGTTGGAGGACCAACTCGGCGTCGTGCTCGTCAATCGTGGCTCCCGCTTCCAGGGGCTCACGCCGGAAGGTCAGCGTGTGCTCGAATGGGCGCGGCGCATCGTTGGCGACGCGCGCACCATGCGCGAGGAGATGCGGGCGGCGCGCAAGGGGCTCTCCGGTCACATCCGCCTGGCCGCCATCCCCACGACGCTTGCCATGGTTCCGCGCATCACCGCCCCCTTCCAGGAGAAGCATCCCGACGTCACCTTTTCCGTGCTCTCCGCCAATTCGCTGCAGATCCTCAGCCTCCTGGAGAACCTGGAGATCGACGCAGGTCTGACCTACCTGGAAAACGAGCCGCTCGGGCGCGTGACCAGCGTGCCGCTGCATGCGGAGCACTATCACCTGATCACCGCAAAGAACGGTCCACTGGCCGATCGCGATAGCGTGACCTGGAAGGACGTGGCCGACGTTAGGCTTTGTCTATTGACTTCCGACATGCAGAACAGGCGTATCATCAATCGTCATTTTGCCGAGGTCGGCGTGACAGCGCAGCCAACGCTCGAGTCAAATTCGATGATCGTCCTGTTCTCGCATGTCCGAACCGGGCGTTGGTGCAGTATAATGCCGCGAAATGTCGCGCTTTCTTTCGGTTTTCACGACGAGATCAAAATAGTTTCGATCGTCGATCCCGCCCCGCATCATCTCGTCGGTCTGGTTGCGACGCATCGTGAGCCATTCACGCCACTGGTATCGGCTCTGTTGCATGAGGCGCGGATTCTGGCTGAGCATGGGCTGGAACAATAGAAAAAAACTATCAAGTGACGGGATAGCCTTATTGACCCCTCCAGCCTTCCCTGAGAAGCTGTTTCGATAAGGGGTGGAGATCGACAGGGTTCCGTTCTTCCCCTTCGGTTTCAAGGCATTGGGCCCGATTTTCCGCTGCTTGGCAGGCGGCAGGCCTTTGTCATTCGGGAGGTCTGCGCATGAATCTGCACGTTTCCGGCGATGTCGGGACGAGAACATCGGCCATCATCGGCGCACTCAGGGAGCTCGAGGGCCCGCTGCTGCCGATCCTGCACGAGATCCAGGCGGAGTTCGGCTATGTCCCGCAGGAAAGCCTGCCGGTGATCGCCCGCGAGCTGAACCTGTCGCGCGCCGAAGTGCATGGCGTCGTCACCTTCTATCACGATTTCCGCGAACGTCCCGCTGGCCGGCACGTGCTGAAGCTCTGTCGCGCCGAGGCCTGTCAGTCGATGGGAGGTGACGCGGTCGCCGAAAAGATCAAGGCACTGCTCGGCATCGATTTCCATCAGACGACGTTGGACGGTGCGGTGACGCTGGAGCCCGTCTACTGTCTCGGTCTCTGTTCCTGCGCGCCGTCGGCGATGCTCGACGGCGAGGTGCATGGCCGCCTTGACGCCGCCGCTGCCGCTGAGCTCGTTCAGGAGGCGCGTCGATGACCGTCAAGATCTACGTCCCCCGTGACACGGCCGCCCTTGGGCTCGGCGCAAACAAGGTGGTGGCGGCCATCGAAACCGAAGCCGCGGCGCGCGGCCTCGATGTCGCGATCGTGCGCAACGGCTCGCGCGGCATGCACTGGCTGGAGCCGCTGGTCGAGGTTGTCGTCGATGGCGAGCGGATTGCCTATGGTCCGGTGAAGGCCTCCGACGTGCCCTCCCTGTTTGACGCGGGTTTTGTCTCCGGTGCGGCGCATCCGCTGTGCCATGGCTCGACGAAGGACATACCTTTCCTGAAGCAGCAGACGCGCCTGACCTTCTCGCGCTGCGGCATTACCGATCCGCTCTCGCTCGATGACTATCGCCGGTTCCGCGGCCTGACGGGCCTGGAGAAGGCGGTCGCCATGGCGCCGGCCGATGTCGTCAAGGAAGTCACCGACAGCGGCCTGCGCGGTCGCGGCGGCGCCGGCTTCCCGACCGGCATCAAGTGGAAGACGGTTCTCGACGCCGCCGGCGATCGCAAATACATCGTCTGCAACGCCGACGAGGGCGACAGCGGTACCTTCGCCGACCGCATGATCATGGAGGGCGATCCCTTTGTGCTGATCGAGGGCATGGCGATCGCCGGGCTCGCGGCCGGCGCCACCAAGGGCTACATCTACACCCGCTCCGAATATCCGCATGCGATCGCCATCATGAGCGAGGCAATCGAGATCGCCCGCAAGGCCGGCGTCCTCGGCCCGTCGGTGCTCGGCTCGGGCCGCGCCTTCGACATGGAGGTGCGCACCGGCGCCGGCGCCTATGTCTGCGGCGAGGAAACGTCGCTGCTGAACAGCCTCGAGGGCAAGCGCGGCGTCGTTCGCGCCAAGCCGCCGCTGCCGGCCCACAAGGGCCTGTTCGACTGTCCGACCGTCATCAACAATGTCATCTCGCTCGCCTCCGTGCCGGTCATCCTCGACCAGGGCGCGGCCTTCTACCGCGATTTCGGCATGGGCCGGTCGCGCGGCACGATCCCGATCCAGATCGCCGGCAACGTCAAGCACGGCGGCCTCTACGAGACCGCCTTTGGCCTGTCGCTCGGGGAGATCGTCGATCACATCGCTGGCGGTACCGCGTCGGGGCGGCCGGTCAAGGCGGTGCAGGTCGGCGGGCCGCTCGGCGCCTACTTCCCGCGCGCGCTGTTCGACACGCCCTTCGACTACGAGGCTTTTGCCGCCAAGGACGGGCTGATCGGCCATGCCGGCATCGTCGTCTTCGACGACACTGCCGACATGCTGAACCAGGCGCGTTTCGCCATGGAGTTCTGCGCCATCGAAAGCTGCGGCAAGTGCACGCCCTGCCGCATCGGCTCGACGCGCGGCGTCGAGGTGGCCGACAATATCGCCCGCGGCATCGAACCGGAGAAGAACCGCGAACTGCTCGCCGACCTCTGCAACACCATGAAGTTCGGCTCGCTCTGCGCGCTCGGCGGCTTCACGCCTTACCCGGTGATGAGCGCCATGACCCATTTCCCGGAAGATTTTTCACCCGCACCTGTCGTGCAGGCGGCCGAGTGAGGGAGGAGAAAAGCCAATGAACCTTATCAAGGAAATCGACTTCGGTACGCCCGCCTCCAAGTCGGAAAAAATGGTGACGCTAACGATCGACGGGCGCGAGATCACCGTGCCGGAGGGCACCTCGATCATGCGCGCCTCGATGGATGCCGGGATCGAGATCCCGAAGCTCTGCGCCACCGACATGGTCGATGCCTTCGGCTCCTGCCGACTCTGCCTCGTCGAGATCCAGGGCCGTGGCGGCATGCCGGCCTCCTGCACCACTCCGGTCGCACCCGGGCTCGTCGTCTCGACCCAGACGCCGCGGCTGAAGGATGTCCGTCGCGGCGTGATGGAGCTCTATATCTCCGACCACCCGCTCGACTGTCTCACCTGTGCCGCCAACGGCGACTGCGAGCTGCAGGACATGGCGGGGGCAGTCGGCCTGCGCGACGTCCGCTATGGCTATGACGGCGAGAACCACGTCAAGGCCCGCACTGACGGCGCCATCAACATCAAGTGGCAGCCGAAGGACGAATCGAACCCGTATTTCACCTTCGATCCGGCCAAGTGCATCGTCTGTTCGCGCTGCGTGCGGGCCTGCGAGGAAGTCCAGGGCACCTTCGCGCTGACGATCGAGGGCCGGGGCTTCGACAGCCGGGTTTCCGCCGGTATGCATGAGGACTTCGTTTCCTCCGAATGCGTCTCCTGCGGCGCCTGCGTGCAGGCCTGCCCGACGGCGACCCTGACGGAAAAGTCCGTCATCGAGATCGGCCAGCCGGAGCACTCGGTGGTCACCACCTGCGCCTATTGCGGCGTCGGCTGCTCGTTCAAGGCGGAGATGCGCGGCGAGGAACTCGTGCGCATGGTGCCGTGGAAGGACGGTCAGGCGAACCGCGGTCATTCCTGCGTCAAGGGCCGTTTCGCCTACGGCTACTCGACCCATAAGGACCGCATTCTCAACCCGATGGTGCGCGAAAAGATCACCGATCCCTGGCGCGAAGTGAGCTGGGAAGAGGCCCTGTCGCATGTGGCGAGCGAGTTCCGCCGCATCCAGTACCAGTATGGCCGCGATTCCATTGGCGGCATCACCTCGTCGCGTTGCACGAACGAGGAAACCTTCCTCGTGCAGAAGCTGATCCGCGCCGGCTTCGGCAACAACAACGTCGACACCTGCGCCCGCGTCTGCCACTCGCCGACGGGCTACGGCCTCGGCCAGACCTTCGGCACCTCGGCCGGCACGCAGAATTTCGATTCGGTCGAGGAGACCGACGTCGTCATCGTCATCGGCGCCAACCCGACCGACGGTCACCCGGTCTTCGGCTCCCGCCTGAAGAAGCGGTTGCGCCAGGGGGCGAAGCTGATCGTCATCGATCCGCGCCGCATCGATCTCGTCAAGGGGCCGCATGTCGAGGCGAGCTACCACCTGCCGCTGAAGCCCGGCACGAACGTCGCCGTGGTGACGGCGCTTGCCCATGTCATCGTCACCGAAGGGCTCTTTGACGAGACGTTCATCCGCGAGCGCTGCGACTGGTCGGAATTCGAGGACTGGGCGTCCTTCGTCTCCGAGGAGCGGCACAGCCCGGAGGCAGTCGAGGCGCTCACCGGCGTTTCGGCCGACCTCGTTCGCGGCGCGGCGCGGCTGTTTGCCACCGGCGGCAACGGATCGATCTATTACGGCCTCGGCGTCACCGAACACAGCCAGGGCTCGACCACCGTCATGGCCATCGCCAACCTCGCCATGGCGACCGGCAACATCGGCCGTCCGGGCGTCGGCGTGAACCCCTTGCGCGGCCAGAACAACGTGCAGGGCTCCTGCGACATGGGCTCGTTCCCGCACGAGCTGCCGGGCTACCGCCACATCTCCGACGATGCGACGCGCGAGATCTTCGAAAAGCTCTGGGGCGTGAAGCTCAACGAAGAGCCGGGCCTGCGCATCCCGAACATGCTCGACGCCGCCGTGGAAGGCACGTTCAAGGGCATCTACATCCAGGGCGAGGACATCCTGCAGTCCGATCCCGATACCAAGCACGTCTCGGCTGGTCTCGCAGCGATGGAATGCGTCGTCGTGCAGGACCTGTTCCTGAACGAGACGGCGAACTATGCGCATGTCTTCCTGCCCGGCTCGACCTTCCTTGAGAAGGACGGCACCTTCACCAACGCCGAACGCCGCATCAATCGGGTGCGCCGGGTCATGACGCCGCGCAATGGCTATGCCGACTGGGAAGTCACCCAGAGGCTCGCCCAGGCGATGGGTCTTGCCTGGAACTACAAGCACCCCTCCGAGATCATGGACGAGATTGCCGCGACGACGCCGAGCTTCGCGCTGGTGTCCTACGACTATCTCGAAAAGATGGGCTCGGTGCAGTGGCCCTGCAATGAGAAGCACCCGCAGGGTTCGCCGATCATGCACGTGGACGGTTTCGTGCGCGGCAAGGGCAAGTTCATCCGCACCGAATATGTGGCGACGGACGAAAAGACAGGGCCGCGCTTCCCGCTGCTTCTGACCACCGGCCGTATTCTCAGCCAATACAATGTCGGTGCACAGACACGGCGTACGGAAAACGTCGTCTGGCACGACGAGGACCGGCTGGAGATTCATCCGCACGACGCCGAGAACCGCGGCCTCCGCGACGGCGACTGGGTGCGGCTCGCCAGCCGCGCCGGTGAAACGACGCTGCGCGCGCTGATCACCGATCGCGTGGCGACCGGCGTGGTCTATACGACCTTCCATCATCCGGACACGCAGGCGAACGTCATCACCACCGACTTCTCCGACTGGGCGACGAACTGCCCGGAGTACAAGGTGACCGCGGTGCAGGTCTCGCCCTCTAACGGCCCGTCCGAATGGCAGGTCGAGTACGGCGAGCAGGCCCGCCAGTCGCGGCGGATCGCCGGCAAGCTGGAGGCGGCGGAGTAGGGTCGGGATGTGTCGATGACGCAATTCAGCACGACCACCAGGGTTCCCGAGCTGGCCCGGCGCGCCGGGCGGCTTGAGGAGCGGGCGCGCACTGTTCCTGAAGAGGTTCCGGTCGCCTTCACCTATCATGGCTCGACCCATGCGGTGATGATGGCAACACCGGGGGATCTCGAGGACTTCGCGGTCGGCTTCAGCCTGACGGAGGGCATCATCGCTGGTGCCGACGAGATCGAGTTGGTCGAAGTCGTTGCGGAAGAGAAGGGCATCGACCTGCAGATCCGCCTCGCCGACGCACAAAGCACGGCGCTGACCGCCCGCCGTCGCCATATGGCGGGGCCGGTCGGCTGCGGACTGTGCGGCATCGAATCGATCGAGCAGGCCGTTCGGGTGACGCCGTCGGTGCGGACGTCGGCGCTGGTGCTGACGCAGAGCGAGGTCGTCGAGGCCGTGCGCCTTCTGAACGGCCAACAACCTCTGCACATGGAGACGCACGCCGTCCATGGTGCTGCCTTCTTCGTTCCGGGTGAGGGGCTGATTGGCGTGCGCGAGGACGTTGGCCGGCACAACGCGCTGGACAAGCTCGCCGGTGCGGCTGCCCGCGCCGGCTATCGCGGCAGCGCGGGGGCGGTCGTCGTTACGAGCCGAGTCTCCGTCGAAATGGTGCAGAAGACGGCCGTCGTCGGAAGTCCCTTCATCATTGCCATCTCGGCGCCCACCGCGCTTGCCATCCGCACGGCCGAAGAGGCCGGTGTGACGCTGATCGCGCTGGTGCGCGGTGACGAGTTCGAAATTTTTACAGGCGCCGAGCGCGTGGTGTCGTCTTCGGGCGATGCCGGACGCCGGGTCGTCAACAGGTAGGAAACAGTTCATGTCGAACGAAGCAAAGCTGGTCCGCATGGCCAATCAGATCGCCACCTTCTTCCATTCCCAGCCAGGAGAGGACGGGCCGAAGGGGGTCGCCACCCATATCAACAAGTTCTGGGAGCCGCGCATGCGCCGCCAGTTCTTTGCGATCGTGGAAAATCACCGTGGCGAAGGGCTGGATCAGATGGTGCTCGACGCCGTGCCGCTGATTCGCCGCCCTCCGCCGCCCTCAGTGGGCAGCAACGCCTCCGGCGGCTGACGTCCGTTCCTTCCGGTCTATGCCCGGACCAGCTTCGGGATCAGGAAACCGGTCCGGCGGCGATAGGCCTCGTACTCGATCGCCAGCGGCGTGGCGGCGAACTTGCTTTCCTCGCCTTTCGCCGCGACAACGTAGATGACCACGAAGGCGAGCACCGGAAGGGCGGCCCACAGGGTCCAGGTCGCAATCGCCCACCCGGTCCAGAAGATGATGTAGGACGTGTAGAACGGGTGCCGTACGAGACGATACGGCCCGATCGTGACGAGGCTGTCCGGCTTGTCGGGGTCGAAGGCAAAGCGCAGACGGGCCTTGCGGGAAGCCGAAATCGCCCACCAGAAGAGCACTGTGGCCGCAACTTCGAGACCAAGGCCGACCAGTTGCGCGGCAACCGGCTGCTGCCGGCTCCAGAGGAGATAAAGAAAACAGAGTGTCGTCAACGTCACCGCGGCCGACACGACCTTCATGCCGGCCGGCATGCGCGGCGATGAAAAATGTCCGCGCAAAGACCACGTGTAGAAGCCGACGACGATGACGCTCACGCAGGTGACTGCGATATCCAGTGCTGTTTCCATTCCCCTGTCGGCGCTGCCGACCCCCTCTTGTACGGTATCGAACCATATCCGCGCTCGGACGCTGCCGCAATGCGGCTCGAAGATATCCGTACCGCGTAATCGTCGCCGCACCTCGCGTTTGGCGGCACCGCCGCGCCGCCAGCCTTAGCGTCTCGTTCATGATCGACGTGTATCCTCCGGGAGCGATTCCGCGCGGCGCGCGGCGTTCTCATCGGGACTTGGATGATGGTGTTCAACATTCGGACGATCGTGACCCGTCACGGAGCCGTGCGCTACAGCGACACGGGTGGGTCCGGATTCCCGATCCTGCTGATCCATGGCTCCAGCTTCTCCCGGCGGGTGTTCGAGAAGCAGTTCGACAGCGGGCTCGCCGGGCGCTGGCGGCTGATCGCCGTTGATCTGCCGGGGCATGGCGATTCGGAGGACGCACGCGATCCAAGGTCCGCCTACGCGGTCACCGGCTTCGCCGACTGCCTGGAGGAAATTGCCGAAGCCCTCGACCTGAAGCGGCTTGCCATTTTCGGCTGGTCGCTCGGTGGCCATGCCGCAATCGAGTGGATGAGCCGCAGCACGCGCATTCGCGGGCTGATGCTTTGCGGCGCGCCGCCGATGCCACGGGGACTGATCGGCATGTTCCGGGCCTTCCATCCGTCGCGGGATCTTCTTCTGACCTCGAAGCAGACCTTCAGCGAGCGTGATGCCGCGCGCTTTTCCTCGCTGTGCTTCGGGTCGGTCAAACCCGCCCCTTACCAGGATCTCGTCCTGCGAGCGGACGGCCTGGTCCGGTCGGTCTTTGCACAGAGTCTTGCGCGAGGGGACGGCGCCGACCAGCGACGCGCAGTCGAGACGGCGTCGATTCCGATCGCCATCGTGGCCGGGGCCGACGATCCTTTCGTAAAGCTTGGCTATCTTTCCGGGATTCACCTTCCGGGCCACTTTTCCGACGAGACTATCGTCATCGACGGTGCCGGACATGCGCCCTTCTGGGAGCGGCCGGACGTCTTCAATCCCATCCTCGACCGTTTCCTCGACACCGTCGCCGCCGATACGGCGTCTGCCTGGCAGGCGCACGTCCGCCGCGTGACGGCGCGCGCAAGGGGATAGCATTCCTAGCCCAGCGTTTCGACGCAGGACGAACGAGGTCGGCGTGCGCCCCGAAAATCGAGTGCCCGGAGCCCGTCCAAAACCTCAAAAGCCGCCTGATCTTTCAATCGGGCGGCTTCGGCAGATCAGGCTTGTGCTTTCAGGCTCAGGCCGCCATTTCCTCGACGTCGCGCTCCTTGAACATGCGCGCCAGGTTGAGGAAGCAGATCATGCCGTTTTCGTGGGCGATGATGCCCTCGGCATAGACCTTGTCGAAGGAGGTCGTGACTTCCGGAACGGGCTGGATCTGGTCGGCACGAATGGTGAGGATGTCCGACACACGATCGACGACGAGGCCGACCACCATGTTGTGCACCTCGGCGACGACGATGGCGCTCCGCTCGTTGGCCTCGGTGCTCTTCATGCCGAGCTTGTGGGCAAGGTCGATGATCGGAATGACGGTGCCACGCAGGTTCATGACGCCGATGACGTCGGGAGGCGAATGCGGAATCGGGGTCGATGGTGCCCAGCCGCGGATCTCGCGGATCGTGGTCGTCTTGACGCAGAATTCCTGATCATGCAGCCGGAAGGCGATGATCTCGAGGGTTTCGCCGGCGAAGCCGGCCGTGTTGAAGGTCGTCATGGGAAGTCGTGCCTCATCTAACCGCGCTGTATGGCTTGCAGGCGATGAGGATAACCTCGGCGAGGTTAAGGATTGCTCAACCGGCACGCCGACCCGCACGGGGCGGGCCGGCGTCATGGCGGCGGGGGATCTGGCGGAGTCCCGCTGCCACAGTCAGTCGCGCAGCACGGCTGCGAATTGGGCGACGGCCCAGTCGACCTGGTCGGCGTTAATGACGAGCGGTGGGGCGATTCGGATCGTGTCGCCGTGGGTGTCCTTGGCGAGGATGCCGCGCTCCTTCAGCGCCTCGCAATACTTGCGCGCACCGCCTGCGGCCGGGTCGAGCTCGACGGCGAGCATCAGGCCGCGGCCGCGCACCTCCTTGATGATGTTGGAGCGGATCTCGGTGAGACCCTTCTGGAAGCGTTCGCCCATGCGGGCGGCGTTGCCGATCATGTCCTCCTCGGTCAACACGCGGAGCGCGGCGCGGGCGATGGCGCAGGCGAGCGGATTGCCGCCGAAGGTCGAGCCGTGCTGGCCGGGTTTCAGCACGCCCAGGACCTCGCTGTTGGAGAGCACCGCCGAGACTGGGTAGAAGCCGCCGGACAGCGCCTTGCCGACCAGCGTCACGTCGGCCTCGATCTTCTCGTGCTCTTCGGCGAGCAGTTTTCCGGTGCGCCCGAGGCCGGTCTGGATTTCGTCCAGGATCAGGGTGATGCCATGCTTGGTGCAGAGCTCGCGCGCGGCGGCGAAATAACCGGCCGGCGGGATCAGCACGCCGGCCTCGCCCTGGATCGGCTCCACCAGGAAGGCAACGGTGTTTTCGGTGATCGCCGCCCGGAACGCGTCGATATCGCCGAAGGGCACGTGCTTGAAGCCGGGGGCGAACGGGCCGAAGCCTTCGCGTGCGTCCGGATCGGTCGAGAAGCCGACGATCCCCATGGTGCGGCCATGGAAGTTGTCGTTGCAGACGATGATCTCGGCCTTGTCCCTGGCAACGCCCTTGACCTCGTAGCCCCATTTGCGGACGGCCTTGATCGCGGTTTCCACGGCTTCCGCGCCGGAGTTCATCGGGAGGACCTTGTGCGAGCCGGTGAGGGACGCGATCTCCTCATAGAAGTGCGCAAGCTGGTCGTTGCGGAAGGCGCGTGACGTCAGCGTCAGCTTCTTCGCCTGTTCCACCATCGCCGCGAGAATCTTCGGGTGGCAGTGGCCCTGGTTGACGGCCGAGTAGGCCGAGAGGCAGTCGAGATATCGGTTGCCGTCCACGTCCCAGACATAGACGCCTTCGCCGCGGGAAAGCACGACGTCGAGCGGCTTGTAGTTGTGGGCGCCGAGCCGGTGCTCGGTTTCGATCAGGCTTGCGGTCGTGGGTGTCATCGGTTCCTCCGGATTGTCAGGCGCTGCGTGTCGGTCGATCGAGCACGCGGCGACCAAAAAGGCTTGCGGTCAGTTCGACAAGGATGCGGGCGCTCTTGCCGCGGTCGTCGAGAAACGGGTTCAGTTCGACGAGATCCAGCGAGGCGACGAGGCCGCTGTCGCAGAGCATCTCCATGATCAGGTGCGCCTCGCGGAAGGTGGCGCCGCCCGGAACGGTGGTGCCGACTCCCGGCGCGATCTCGGGGTCGAGAAAGTCGACGTCGAGGCTGACGTGCAAGAGCCCGTCGGCGCGGCGAACGGTGTCGATGATCTCGTGCATGATGCCGGCCATGCCCGTCTCGTCTACGGCGCGCATGTCGTAGACATTGACGCCGTGCTCGGCGATCTCCTCGCGCTCGCGCTCATCGACGGAGCGGATACCGACTTGGAAGACGTTCTTCGGGTCCACCAGCGGCCGGCCCGCGGCAAGGATCGGTGCGAACTCGGCCTCGCCGCAGAAGAAGGCGACCGGCATGCCGTGCATGTTGCCGGACGGTGAGGTCTCGGGTGAGTTGAAGTCGGCATGCGCATCGAGCCACAGCACGAACAGCGGCTTTCCGACGTCCTTGGCATGGCGCGCCATGCCGGAGACGCTCCCCATCGAGAGCGCGTGATCGCCGCCTAGGATCAGCGGAAACCGTCCGGCCCGGGCAGCCTCGTGCACCGCAGCGTCGAGCGCGCGCGTAAAGCCAGCCACCGTCTGCAGGTTGTTGGCGCGCGGGTGACTAGCGAGGTCGCGGGCCGGCAGTGGCTGCAGGTCGCCCTCGTCGACGATGGCGTGGCCGAGCTCGCCCAGCGTGGTATCGATGCCGGCGATCCTCAGTGCTGTCGGTCCCATGGCGGCGCCGCGGCGGCCGGAGCCTTCCTCGAGCGGCGCGCCGATCAGCGCGATGGTTTGCTTCTGTGCCATCATGTCCAGTCCCCGCAGAGCGTGCGTTCGTTCTTTCCGGTCCGGCCGGATTTGGTGCGATTATTGCCCTTCACCGCGTTGGCAAAAAGGGGATAAACTGACAAATAGAAGGCCGAAAACTGCATAATGAAAAGCAGGTGAGAGCAGAATGATAAGTCTGGACGATCTCGATCACGCCCTCATCAGCGCGCTTCGTCACAATGCGCGCATGCCGGTCTCGTCGCTGGCGGCAATGACCGGCACGTCGCGGGCGACGGTGTCGGCGCGGATCGACCGCCTGGTGCAGTCGGGCACGATCGCGGCGTTCACGATCCGCACCGGCGCTGAACTCAGTGGCAGCGGCGTTCGCGCGATCGTGATGATCGAGGTACTGGGGAAAATGGCAGACCGCGTGGCGGCGCAACTGCGCGGGCTACCGCAGGTCCGCGCTCTTCATTCGACCAATGGTCGCTGGGATTTCATCGCCGAGTTGGAGGACAAGGACCTTGGCACCTTCGACGAGACGCTGCGGCGCATCCGCCTGATCGACGGCATCAACTCGACGGAGACGAACATTCTCTTGAAGACGACCAAGAGCGTGCTCGCGTAGCGGCCCAGATAACGGAGGGCCAACTGCTCGCTGGACGAAGGTGCGCCTTCAATACTCCTTCTCATAGAATATCCCGGCGGCGCCGGCGCCGTTGCTGCCGGCTTCGCCGCGCAACTTTACGCCCTTGCCGATGTCCAGGTTGATCGCCGCCTTGCCGCCGCCGGTCTCCGGATCCTGCTTCAGTTCCAGATAGGTGCGGTCGTTCAGGTATTTGCCAGCCGATACCTGGGCCCGTCCCTGGGCGTCGGTGGTGATGTCGAGGTCGTCGATCCCGAGCCTGCTGCGAAGTCCGTTGAGCAGCGAACCGCCACCGCCGCCGCCGGCGAGATCGGCGACCGCTGCCGCGAGCTGGGCGATCTGGAAGGCGGAGAGGTTGTTCATCGAACGGCCAAAGATCAGGCGTGCCAGGATCTCGTCCTGTGGAAGGGCCGGCGACGAGGTGAAGGTGACGGACGGATTGTTGGCCGGCCCGGCGATGTTGATGTTGATTGTCGTGGCGCTGACGCTGGAGGTCGCGACAAAATTGATCGTCGGGACGAGGCCGCCGGTGAAGCCGATGTGGCCGCTCGTGAAATCGAGCCGCTTGGCAAGGATTTCCAATCGTCCGCGCAGCAGATCGAAGCCGCCGGAAACGATGGGACTGAGTGAGGTGCCACGCAGGGTCAGACTGCCGCCGAGTTCTGCGTTGATGCCGCGGCCGCGCACGAAAATCCGGCTCGGCGCATCGATCCGCAGGTCCAGCCCGATACCGCGCACTTCTCCGGAGCCGCCCCCCTGATCACCGCGGAGCGCTGCCGCCATCGCCTTGACGTCGGCCGGCGCGTTGCGATGCTTGATGTCGATCTCGGCAAGCGACCCCGGCAGTTGCTGCGGGATGGTAATGTTGGCTCGCCGGATCTCGATGCGGCCGCCGAGAACGGGGCTGGCGAGCAACGGTCCTCTGACCGTCAGCTCACCGGTGAGGTTGGCCGTCACCAGCCGGCCGTCGACATAGGTGACGTCGTTCAGCCTGATCGCCAGATCGGCCGGGAAATCGGACCCCGGGACGATGCCGATGGAACCGGTCGCGGAGATCTGGCCGCCGGTTGCGACGCGGCCGGTCAACTGCTGGATCACCGCCTGCCGGCCGTCGAGCACCACGCGGGCCGTCAGGTTTTCGATCGAGACATTGCGCCTCACATCGACCAGTTGGCTGCCGGAGGTCGTGATCGTGCCGGTGACGGATGGGCTTTTCGCAGGCCCCCTGACGGCGAGGTCGACCGTGGCATTGCCGGTCAGCATGAAGCCCTGCTGGGCGAGTGGCCCCTGCAGGAGTGCGAAGGGCAAGGTGCCGGAGACAGTCAGGTCGAGGGTCATATCGCCCGTGACACCCGCGGTACCGCCGCCCCTGAAAGCGAGCCCGTTCGGACCGGTGAGCCTCGTTTGAACCTGCACGATGTTGTTGGCGAACTGCCCATCGGCGCCGATGGTCAGCGGGCCAACGCCGGCAGAGCGGGTCTGGGTTGTCGCCGCATTGCTCCAGGTCAGGGCGTAACTCACCTGTGGTGCCGCAGCCGTACCCTTGACGTTCACCGTGCCACCGATCGAGCCCTCCGCCCCGAGCCCAGCCGAGAAGGTGTTGGCCAGGCTGGCCGGCACGGCATTGACCCTGACGGCGAGGCTGAGGTTTTCACCCGCGGTGCCGCTGACCGCGATAGCGCCACTGCCGGTGCGGATCGTGAAGTCGTTCATCGAGACCGCATTGCCCCGGACTGTCAGGACCGCGGGCCGGTCGAGCCGAACCGCAATCCCCCGCGGGGTGGCCTGGAAAGCATCGAGCCCGATCGCCATGCCGCCCTGCTGTTGCTCCACCGAGCCTTTGACCGCAAGCGGCGCGCCATCGTAGCGGGCGTCGAGATCGAACAGAGTCTTGGCACCCTGCTGAGAGAAATTCAGTGCCAGCGCGTCCACTCGGTTGGTGGCGGAGGCAAACGTCTCGGCACGAACGCTGCCGGAGATGGCGAGCGAGCGAAGATCGTCGGTCTTCAGGTCGACGCGCGGCTGGACAATGCGGAACTGGTCCCGCGTGATGCCGGAGCCGGACGCCTGGACCGAGATTGCAGTCTTGCCGCCCACCGCGGTGATGCTGGCCGATCCGGCAAGGTCGCCCTTTGCCTGTTGGCCGGCCATCGCCGCCAGCAGGCCGATGTCGGGGAAATCAAACTTGACGGTGCCGTCCGGCAGGAAGTTCGTATCCAGTTTCAGGGCACCGGTCAGCACGTTCTCGCCGATGCGCGCGTCGATCGACGGAACGGAAATCCTGCCATTCTCGGAAACGACGCTGGACTTGACGTTGATCGCCTGGCCACCGATCGCGCCCGTCGCGGTGAGGTTTCCGGACGGCCTTGCCCGGTCGGCCGTGCCGTCGAGCGTGACGACGAGGTCACTCAGCGTGCGGCCGGCGAGTTCCGCGCCGCTTGCCTGCAGTTCGGCCTTCACGCCGAGTGCTGCAAGCGGCCCAGTCGCTGTCGCCTCAAAGGTTGCCTTGCCCTTGGCGTCGGCGAGCAGCTTTGAAAGATTGGGCAGCGTACCGGACAGCCTTGCTTCAAGAGTTTCTCCGGCAAGCTTCGCCGTTCCGTTCGCCGTGATCGTGCCGGAGGCAAGGTCGAAGGACTGGATGTTGATTGCACCATCCGCCCCGCGGACGATATCCGCCGTCAGTTGGAGAGGCGTGTCGAGGCGGGCGGACAGCGCGGGCGGCAGCGCCGTTGCCGCAACGCTTGCTTCAACCTTTGCCGCCGCCGATGCATCTTCCGTGACGAAGTGGCCATCGGCTTTGACGTTCAGGCCGGTACCGTCGATGGCAACGTCGTTGAAGTCGATGCGCTGCGGCGTGACCGAGAGCGATGCCGTTGCGTTGAGCGGCGCCTGGAGCAGCCGGTTGGCGTCAGCGTTCGAAAGGTCGACCATCGCGGCCGAGATGCCCGCTTTGAGGTTGCCTCGGCGGTTGATCAGGTCGAAAGCATCGCTAGTGACGACGACGTCGGCGCCCGACACCGACCCCTGCGGCGCCTGTGCCGATGCAACCGTTGCCGCAAGCGATATCGCCGCTGCTTTCAATTCACCGGAAAGCGTCAGCTGCGCCGTCTCGATGCGAGCGACCGCTTCGCCGTCCTCGGTGGGAACCCGGTACTCCGCGGGGCCCCCGTTGGCTCCGCTCAGGTTGATCGCAAGGCTGCTCTTGCCGGCCGGGTTGGCGGAACCGGAAATGGAGATGACGCCATCACCGGCATTGATCGCGAGATTGTCGAAGGAGATGTTGCCGTCGAGAATGGAGATCGAGGCCGCTTCCTTCAGCGACAGCGGCATGCCGGCGACCGCGGCATCCAGGGTCCTGAGCGCGATCACGGTCGTCGCATCCTGCCGGGCGACATCGCCCTTAAGCGCCAGCGGCGCGTTCTCGTAGCGTCCGGCAATGTCGAAGCCGGTAATGCTTCCCGAGTGCGTGAAGGTCACAATCGGGGCTTCCAGGTCGTTTTCGCCGACGCGGGCAAGATCGGCGCGGAGCGTACCGGAGACGGCCGCAGACCTCAGGTCCTCGATGGTGGCCTCGAGAACCGGCTTGAAGATTGCCGCGGTGTCGCGGCGGATCTCGGTTCCCGTCGCGGCGACCACCAGGGATCCCTTGCCGTTCGCGTTGGCAAAGGTCAGCGTGCCGGCGAGATCGCCGGTTGCGCTCTGGCCGGCGAGCGTCGCCAGCGTCGACAGGTCTGGGAAATCGAAGCGGATCGTGCCGTCCGGCAAAAGACCTTCGCCGAGCGTCAGCGCGCCGTTCAGCTTGTTGTTGCCCACAATCGCCTCGAGCGTCGGTACCGAAATTTGGCCGGCGTCGGAGACGACGCTGGACCGCACGTTGATCGGCTGGCCGTTCATGGAGGCAGTCAAGGTGAAGTCGCCGGCGGGCGCTGTCGCGGATGCCTTGCCGTTGAGATCGATGGCAATGCTGTCGAGTGTCCGGCCTGCAAGCCCCAACTGGGCGGACGTGATCTTCGCCTTTACGCTGGGCTCGATTACAGGGCCGCTCGCGGTTGCGTCGAAGGCGATCTCGCCGCTGCCGCCGGAGATGAAGGCGCCGGCATCGATCAGCCGCCCGACAAGCTTTGCCTGCAGGCTGCCCTTGCCAAGGCTCGCTTCTCCCGTCGCTTCCGCCACGTTCGACTTGAGCTGAAGGTTCGAGAGCGACAAGGCACCACCAGCTCCGAGCGCTGCCTCTCCCTTGAGTGCGATCGTTCCCTGCACCCGCGAAGCCATAGCGTCGGGCAGGACCTCCGGTAGCGCGAACAAATTGAAGGTAGCCGTTCCCGTCGATGGTGCCAGTTGATAGCTGCCGGTGATCTGGCCGCCGATGCTGCTGCTTTCGATGGCGACAGGGGCGAAGCTCACTTGCTCGGGGGAGAAGGCAACGGCCGCGTTGACCTTCAGTGGCGTGCCGACGAGCCGTTCGAGATTGGGGTCGGACATGGCCGATCGTTCGGCGATCAGCGTCACGTTCGCATGTCCTGTTTTCGTCGAGACGTTCGTATCGGCGCTGCTGGCCGTCAGAAGGACGCTCTCCAGCCGTCCCTGCGGCATCGTCGCGCTGGCGAGGTTGACGTTCAGGTTGACGGCGGTCGCTTCGGCGGGGCCGGAGGCTACCAGCTGAAGTCCGTAGAGATCGGCTGTGAAATCGCCATTGGCCATCGGCCAGCGGACCGGGATGGGCGTCGCGCTGTCGGCACCCGTCAGTCGGATGTTGAGGTTGTTTTCACCCGTAGTCTGCAGCGAGCCGGCCGCGTTCAGCGACAGCGCGCCCGTCGCCACGAGGCCACGCTCGATGCGCAGGAGGTCACGGCCGTTGGTCGCGGCGGCCACGTCGATTGCCGTCGTGCCGGCGAAGAGCGGCCGCAGGTGCGGCGGCAGCAACGCCTCGAACGTGCCGCCGCCCTTGAGGGCGACGGTGTGAAGGCCGCTGGTGGACTGGTCGTGGCGCGCGTCGAGGGCGAGCACTTCGGTTCCATCGAGCGCCGCCGTCAGCCGCCCGGCCCATGCCGACAGCGGTCCATCGCCGGTCAGGCGCACGGCCACGGCGGGTTCACCGGGTATGAGCAGCGCGCGGGCGAGCATGCCACCCGGCGGCTCGGTGATGTCCGCCTTCAGCAGGAGCTTGTCCTCGGCGGGATCGAACACCAGGTCCACCAGTGCGGAGATGCCGGGCTGGTCCTTCGCCGTCAGGGCAAGGTTCAGCGCAATGCTCTTGCGGTCGAAGCCACCGCTACCGGAAAGGCGCAGGCGCTGTTCAATGCCGGCCACATCTGCGGCCAAGTTGATGTTCGGAACCTCGATGCTGTCGACCTGCACGGTGACGGGCAGGGAAAACGCCTTGCCGCCGGATGCGGTGCTGGTTTCGCTTCCCTGAACCGGCCGGCGCGACATGAGCATATCGTTTGCGGTGAGGCGCTGGGCGTTGAACTGCAAGAACAGCAGATCGAGTGGCGACCAGTCGACGGCAACGTCGCGGATTTCCGCAAAGCTGCCTTCCCGATCGCTAAGCGTGATCGCGCCGGCGCGGAAGCGGCCCGTCAACAGACCGGACGGTTCGGTAATCGCAATCCGGGTGTCGGAATTGGCGGTTGCATCTTCAATGAAAGAGGCGGCGAGCCGGGCGCCGGCGTCGGTGAAGCCGACAAAGCCGATCACGCTCAGGAGGACCAGAACGAGGAGGGCGGCAACGTAGCCGACGTAGCGAAGCGCCTGCTGCAGGAATTTGAAGAACCGGCTCATGATTCAAGTCCTAAAGCATAACCCCGAAAACCGGAATCCCCGAACGGAAAGCACGCTTCAAAATGTGCTCGCGGCGTCAATTAAAAGGCCTGCCCCACGCCGGCGTAGATCCCGAAAGAGTCGCCGTCGGCGTAGGGGTTCAGAGGAACTGCGACATCGAGCCGGATCGGCCCGAAGGGCGTGGCGTATCGCAGGCCGATGCCGGCGCCGGCGCGGATGTCGCTGAAATCGGGGATCTCGTCGCGTGAAACCGTGCCCGCATCGATGAACGGCACGATGCCGATCTTTTCCGTGACGTTGACCCGGACCTCCGCCGAGGCGAGAACGTAGGAGCGGCCACCGATCGGGTCGCCGTCGCTGTTTCGCGGCGAGATATCCTGGAAGCCGTATCCGCGGACCGTACCGCCGCCGCCGAGATAAAAGCGGCGGGGAGCCGGGATGTCGGGCAGCGTCGACGCGCCGACGATCGTGCCCGCGCCAAGGCGGCCTGCTAGCACTACGCGTTCTTCGGCGCCGAGCGCCTGGTAGACCGATCCGGAGGTCTCGAAGCTCGAGAAGAACGTGCTGTGGTCGAATTCATAAGTCGGTTTGGCGTTGATCATCGCCCGATAGCCGGTCGTCGGGTTGAGCTTGTCGTCGCGCGTGTCGCGAACGTATTCGATCGGAACGGCGGCTGTCAGGTAGGTGTTGTCGCCGAATGGGTCGTTCACGCCCATCCAGGCGCCTTCGCCGCCGATGGACACCGTGTCGCGGTCCGTCAGCTCGAAGGTTGCGCCGACCGCCAATGTCAGGCTCTTCGCATAGTATGCGTCCGTGTCGGCAATCGCGGCCTTCAGGCTCGCGGTGAAGGTCGATGCCGGACCAAAGGCGCCGGGTTTGGCGAACAGGAACCCGGCGGAATAGCCGATGTCGTCGAAACCGCTGCCCTCGCCGATGCCGTTTACCGTCCCCTCGATCCGCAGCGACTCGGCGCGGCCGAACAGGTTGCGGTGGCCCCAGTAACCCTGGAGACCAAAACCGTCGATGGTCGAGAACTGCGCGCCAGCGCCGAAGTAGCGCTGCTTGCCTTCCGATACTTCGATCGTCATCGGCAGCGTGCCGTCGGGGGCGAGCGTCTCGGCTTCGCGGATGGTCACGCTGGAGAACACGCCAAGCTGGCGCAGCCGGTCAGCCGCTTTGGTCAACCGTTCCGGCGAGTATGGCTGGCCGGCATTGATGCGCGAATAGTATTTGACGAACCCGGGATCGACACCCTTGGCCCCGGCCACGGTCACATCGCCGACACTGGCGACCGGTCCGCCCTCGGCACCGATGACGACATCGACGGTGTTGGTCTTGTGGTCGGCAATCGCCTTCCGGTCGGTGAGTTTGGCCAGCGGCCGCCCCTCCGCCTTGAGGTCCGCCACCACCTTCTCACCGGCCTTGATGATGATGGTCGAATCCGCTCGGGCGCCGTGAACCAGCCCATAGTCCGCAGGCGAGCGCCCGGCGGCGTCCCCTGAAAGCGTCACGGTTCCGAAGGTGAAGGCCGGGCCGGGGCGCACCGTCACCGCAACGGGTACTTTGCCGGAGGGAAAATCGGGAAGGGGCGGCAACGAATCGAGCGGTGTGCCGTTGATGCGGATCTCGACCACGCCGCCGTAGCGGGCCTTTTCGTAGAGGGTGGCCAGGATTCGGTCGCGATCGTCGCGCGCCTTGATGACGAGGCCGAGATCGCCGGAGACCGGCTTTCCTTCGTCCTGCTTCAACAGGGTGCTTGCCTCGATCGCCTTCTTGAGTTCGTCGTCATCGGTGCCGGCATCGAAGGTCAGCGTGTAGTTGACCGGATCGATGACCTCCGCTTCCTCCGCGTCGCGCTCGAAGAAGCGCATGCCGAAGATCTTGAAGGCAAAGGCGGGCGTGGCGGCAGGCAGAATCACGAGTGCGGTCGCGATCGCTAGGCTCGTGCCAGCTCGCAAGAACGCAATACTCAATCTCGGCCGGTCGATACGCTGCCGCATCCGCTGTTGTTGCCTTTCCCGTTCCGACGATGGACCGGCTTCTGCCCGTCTCTCCTCAGATTGTGCGGCACTCGCAGTCCGAACGACGGTCTGTCACGCCACGCAGGCTGGCTTTGAGCCTAGCCTGTTAGCATTTCCCTAAGATTAACGGCGGTTCCAGCCGGTTGGGAAGAAAATTCGCAGTGTGGAGAGGATTTCCGCCGCGACCGTTGCATTAAGGCAAAAGACCCCGGACGATGCCGGGGTCTCGTGAAGCTTTTCGCTGTGTTCCGCTTTGGATCAGCAACGGTCGATGTAGCGACGGCCGTAGCGGTCGCGGTAGTAGCACTGGCCGGGCTGGTCGGTGACGTGGCCGATGACGGCACCGCTGACGCCGCCGATAGCAGCACCGACGGCTGCGCCGCGGACGTTACCGGTGACGGCGCCGCCGATGATTGCGCCGGTGGCTGCGCCGATGCCAGCCCCCTTCTCCGTCTGCGTGCAGCTTGCGACCGACAGGCCGATCAGCACAAGCGCGATGGCTTTCTTCATGCAAATCTCTCCAAGGTTGTGCCGGTGCAGGTAGGCGCCAGCTTCTCGAATGTCCCCCAAATCGGCGTTGCCGATTCGCATTTAGGCAATGTCACAAACGCGAACAATACGGCCGAAAATGGGGAAGTCTATGGGCGCAAAGTATTTTTTTGCTTCGTGAATAAAGGCATGGCGCCTGCCGTTCCTGTTCGTTTCAGCGTAAAAATTTCGATTGGCCGGCAAAGAAGCGGTTGATCACAGATTGAAAAGGACGAATGATGCGGTGGCTGCAGGGTCGGACGGCGAGGGGGCGTCACGGTCCGTCGGGCGGACTGATAAATGGTCCCGGTTGCAGCGCGGAATTTGCAGGTGTTTCGGTTTTTCGAATTCGCCGCCAAAGCCGATTTCGGATCCGGAATGCCTCGCGGGCGTGAACCACGAGGGAGGAACGAATGACGAAGGTAACGATGACGGTCAATGGCCGGCAGGTCAGCGGTGACGTGGAGGACCGCACGCTGCTCGTCCACTTCATCCGCGACAAGCTGGGCCTGACCGGGACGCATGTCGGCTGCGATACATCGCAATGCGGCGCCTGCGTCGTGCACATGGACGGCAAGTCGATCAAGAGCTGTTCCACCTTGGCGGTCCAGGCCGCCGGCGCCTCCATCACCACGATCGAAGGTCTCGCCCAGAATGGCGAACTGCATCCGGTGCAGGCGGCCTTCAAGGCGAACCACGGCCTGCAATGCGGCTTCTGCACGCCGGGCATGGTTATGACCGCGGTAGACATGATCAACCGCTACGGCGGCAAGCTGGATGAGAAGACGGTGCGCGAGAACCTGGAAGGCAACATCTGCCGTTGCACGGGCTACCACAACATCGTCAAGGCGATCCTCGCCGCCGCCGAGGAGATGAGCGCCGGCCGCCAGGCGGCCGAATAGCCTCGCGAATAGAGAACAGCCAATAGCCAGAAGGACAAGTCCGATGGTGTTGGTGGCCGGAAAAGGACTCTCTGTTCGTTGAATCCTCGGCTGCTTCCTATCGGCTCGACGTATCTCGGGAGGAGATGACTGATGGGTGTCGATGGTATCGGGGCGCGGGTGGCGCGCAAGGAAGACAAGCGGTTCCTGACGGGCAAGGGCCGCTATACGGACGACATGGTCGTGCCGGGCATGAAGCATGCCGTGTTCGTGCGCTCGCCGCACGCGCATGCGAAGATCAAGAGCATCGACACGTCGGCCGCGGAGAACATGCCGGGCGTGATCGGGATCCTGAACGGCCAGCAGATGCAGGCCGACGGAATCGGCAATCTCATCTGCGGCTGGATGATCCACTCCAAGGATGGCAGTCCGATGAAGATGGGCGCCTGGCGGCCGCTCGCGCATGAGACGGTGCGTTATGTCGGCGATGCCGTTGCCGTCGTCGTCGCCGACAGTGTCGGCGAGGCGCGGGATGCGGCCGAGCAGGTCGCCGTCGAGTACGAGGAACTGCCGGCGGTGACCGATGCGGTGACGGCGCTGCAAAGCGGCCAGCCGCAGCTCCACCCTGAGGCGTCCGGCAATCTCATCTACGACTGGGCGATCGGCACCAGCGAGGCCGACACGGACGCGGCGATCGCCGCTGCGGCCCATGTCACCGAGATGAAGATCCTCAACAATCGCCTGGCGCCGAACCCGATGGAGCCGCGCGCCGCACTCGGCATTTATGACAGCGCCGAGGATCACTACACCTGCTACACCACCAGCCAGAATCCGCATGTGGCGCGGCTGGTGATGAGCGCCTTCTACAACGTCGCGCCCGAGAACAAGCTTCGGGTGATCGCACCGGACGTCGGCGGCGGCTTCGGCTCGAAGATCTTCATCTACCCGGAGGAGATCGTCTGCCTATGGGCGTCCAAGCGCACCGGCGTTCCGGTCAAGTGGGCGGCCGACCGCACCGAAGCCTTCCTCACCGATGCGCATGGCCGCGACCATGTCTCGGCCGTGAAGATGGCCTTCGACAAGGACAACCGCATCACCGCGCTCAAGGTCGACACGATCGCCAACTTCGGCGCCTACATGTCGCTCTTCTCCTCGGCAGTGCCGACCTATCTCTATGCAACGCTGCTGTCCGGCCAGTACGACATTCCGGCGATCCATGCCAACGTCCGGGCGGTCTATACAAACACCTCGCCGGTCGATGCCTATCGCGGGGCAGGGCGGCCGGAGGCCACCTATCTCATCGAGCGTACGATGGAGACAGCGGCACGCGAACTTGGCGTCTCGCCGGCGGAGTTACGGCGGAAGAACTTCATCCGCTCCTTCCCCCACCAGACGCCGGTGATCATGAACTACGACGCCGGCGATTATGAAGCCTCGCTCGAGGCGGCGATGAAACAGGCAGACTGGGCCGGTTTTGCCGGGCGCAAGGCGGAGGCGGAAAAGCGCGGCAAGAAGCGCGGCATCGGCATGAGCTGCTACATCGAGGCCTGCGGGATCGCCCCGTCGGCTGCGGTCGGCTCGCTCGGCGCGGGCGTCGGCTTGTGGGAATCGGCGGAGGTGCGGGTGAACGCCGTCGGCACGGTCGAGGTCCTCACCGGTTCGCACAGCCACGGCCAGGGCCATGAGACGACGTTCGCCCAGCTCGTGTCCGACCGGTTCGGTGTGCCGATCGACAACGTCTCGATCGTCCACGGCGACACCGACAAGGTGCAGATGGGCATGGGCACCTATGGCTCGCGCTCCGGCGCGGTCGGAATGTCGGCGATCGTCAAGGCACTCGACAAGGTCGAGGCCAAGGCGAAGAAGATCGCAGCCCACCTGATGGAAGCCGACGAGAGCGACATCGTCATCGAGAATGGTGAGCTGAAGGTGGCGGGCACGGACAAGTCGGTGCCCTGGTTCCAGGTCGCGCTCGCCGCCTACACCGCCCACAACCTGCCCGCCGGGATGGAGCCGGGCCTGAAGGAAGGCGCCTTCTACGACCCGTCCAACTTCACCTTCCCGGCCGGCTGCTACATCTGTGAGGTCGAGGTCGATCCCGACACCGGCAAGACCGAGATCATCCAGTTCGTCGCCGCCGACGATTTTGGCAACATCATCAATCCGATGATCGTCGAGGGCCAGGTGCATGGTGGAATCGCGCAAGGGATCGGCCAGGCGCTGCTCGAGGGTGTCCACTACGACCCGCAGACCGGGCAACTGCTGACGGCGAGCTACATGGACTATGCCATGCCGCGCGCCGACGACCTACCGTCCTTCCAGGTCTCGCACCAGAACACCCCCTGCCCGAACAATCCGCTCGGCATCAAGGGCTGCGGCGAGGCCGGCGCCATCGGTTCGCCGCCGGCGCTGATGAATGCCATCACCGACGCGATCGGCAACAACGATCTCACCATGCCCGCCACGCCCCAGAAGGTCTGGGCGGCGGCCCATGCGGCCCATTGAGGGAGTGACAGGATATGTATGCAACGAACTATCATCGCGCATCCTCGGTCGCTGACGCTGTCCGGCTGAAGGGGGCATCGGACGACGGCAAATATGTCTCCGGAGGAATGACGCTGATTCCGACCATGAAGCAGCGTCTCGCAGCGCCCACCGATCTCATCGATCTCAGGCATGTGCCGGAGATGAAGGGGATCAGCGTCTCCGGCGACACGGTTCGCATCGGCGCGGGCACCACCCACGCCGAGGTCGCTACCTCCGCCGACCTGAAAGCCGCATGCCCGGCGCTGGCCCATCTCGCGTCCCTGATCGGCGACCCGCACGTGCGACACATGGGTACGATCGGCGGTTCGATCGCCAACAACGATCCGGCCGCGGACTATCCGTCTGCCATGCTGGCGCTGGGCGCGACCATCGAGACCGACAAGCGGAAGATTTCGGCCGACGACTTCTTCACCGGCCTGTTCGAAACGGCCCTGGAGGAGGGTGAAATCATCGTCGCCGTCAGTTTTTCAAAGCCGGACAAGGCCGCCTATTGCAAGTTCCCGAACCCGGCTTCGCGCTATGCGATGGCCGGCGTTTTCGTGACGAAGGGGGGCGGTGGCGTCCGCGTCGGGGTCACCGGTGCGGGTTCCAACGGGGTGTTCCGCCACGCGGCGATGGAGAAGGCCCTGTCTGCCAACTTCTCGTCCGGCGCGCTCGCCAACGTTACGACGGACCCGTCTGACCTCCTCTCGGACATCCACGGCAGTGCCGAGTACCGGGCAAACCTCGTCAACGTGATGGCAAAGCGTGCCGTCGCGGCGGCCTGATCGCTGCATGCACCTTGCCTGACAAGGCCTTGCGGGGCGGCGCGCGCCGCCCCGCAATCGTTCTTGCTTGACATGCATCAAGTTGGGATGGTTTTTGACCTTGTAGCCTAACTTGCAATGTTTCAAAGGTCGGTGCGGATTTGCCGCAGCGTCTTTGCGTTGCGAGTGGCCCGCCAGAGGTATAGGCGGAGGCGGCGAAGTGGGTGGCATACTCCGCCCGGATGTGCCGGGAAACCGGTCTGGAGACAGTGATGGACTTTGAGGCTTTCTTCAAAAACGAACTCAGCGGGCTGCATCAGGAAGGCCGCTATCGCGTCTTCGCTGAGCTGGAACGCCAGAAAGGCAGTTTCCCTAAGGCGACACGCCATACGGATTCGGGCGTGCAGGAAGTCACAGTCTGGTGCTCCAACGACTATCTCGGCATGGGGCAGCATCCGACCGTCACCGAGGCGATGAAGCTTGCCATCGACCAGTGTGGCGCCGGTGCTGGCGGCACCCGCAACATCTCCGGCACCAACCATTATCACGTGCTGCTGGAGCGCGAGCTTGCCGATCTGCACGGCAAGGAGGCAGCCCTTCTGTTCACCTCCGGCTATGTCTCCAACTGGGCCGCACTCGGCACGCTCTGTTCGAAGATCCCCGGCATCATCTGTTTCTCCGATGCCGGCAATCACGCCTCGATGATCGAGGGCATCCGCCATTCCAAGTGCGAACGCGTGATCTGGAAGCACAATGACCTGAAGGACCTGGAGGCGAAGCTCGCCGCCGCAGACCCGAAGGCGCCGAAGCTGATCGCCTTCGAATCGGTCTATTCGATGGATGGCGACATCGCCCCCATCAAGGAAATCTGCGACCTCGCCGACAAGTACGGCGCCATGACCTATCTCGACGAGGTCCATGCCGTCGGCATGTACGGCCCACGCGGCGGCGGTGTTGCCGAGCGCGAAGGGCTGATGCACCGTCTGACGGTGATCGAAGCCACGCTCGGCAAGGCGTTCGGCGTCATGGGCGGCTATATTGCCGCCTCTGCTGCACTTTGCGACTTCATCCGCTCGTTTGCTTCCGGCTTCATCTTCACGACCGCGCTGCCGCCGACGCTCGCCGCCGGCGCCTGCGCCGCAATCCGTCACCTCAAGGAAAGCCAGGTCGAACGCTTCGCCCATCAGGAGCGGGTGCGCCGGCTGCGTTCGCTGCTCGACAAGAACGGCATCCCGCACATGCCGAACCCGAGCCATATCGTTCCGGTGATGGTCGGCGACGCCGCCAAGTGCAAGTGGATCTCCGACCTGCTGCTGGACAATTATGGCATCTACGTCCAGCCGATCAACTATCCGACGGTCCCGAAGAAGACCGAGCGCCTCCGCATCACGCCGACGCCGTTGCACTCGGACGCGGATATCGACCATCTGGTGGGCGCGCTGCATGCACTATGGTCGCGTTGTGCGCTGGCTCGTGCCGTCGCCTGACAAAGGCGCCTGATCGACAGGAAACTCCAATGGCCGCGGCTTACGCGGCCATTTCTATTTTGGCGATCACCTCGTCGGCGCGTCGGCGTGCTTCCTCATCGACCGCAAAGACGTCCGCCATCGACGAAGCAGCACCCCAGTCCACCATGGCATCCATGACCACTTCGGCGACATCGGCCATTTGAAGAAAGCCGATGCGTGCACCGACGAAGGCTTGGAACGCGACCTCTTCGGCGGCATTCATCACCGCGCCCTGGAGTCCGCCGCGCTTCAGCGCCGTGCGTGCGAGCCGTAGCGCAGGGAAGCGCTCCTCGTCGGGTGCCTCAAAGTCCAACCGCGAGAGCTTGGCGAAGTCCAGCCGCTCGACATTGAGCGCCGGCCGCCTCGGATAGCTCAGAGCATAACCGATCGCTGTTCGCATGTCGGGGCAGCCGAGCTGCGCCAGCACCGATCCATCGCTGTAGCCGACCATCGAGTGAATCACCGATTGCGGATGTACGACCACCTCGATCTGATCGGGCCGGACGTCGAACAGATGCTTGGCCTCGATCATTTCCAGGGCCTTGTTGAACATCGAGGCGCTGCCGATCGAAATCTTCAGGCCCATCGACCAGTTCGGATGGGCACCGGCAGCGGCTGCCGTGACCCCGGCCATCTGTTCGCGCGACCAGGTGCGGAACGGACCGCCGGATGCCGTCAGCACGATGCGCTCGACCGCGTGGCGCTGGTCGGCCTCGAGCGTCTGGAACACGGCACTGTGCTCGCTGTCGACCGGGATCAGCCGCCCGCCGCCGGCGGCGACCGCTTCGACGAACAGATTTCCAGCGGTGACCAGGCATTCCTTGTTGGCAAGCGCAATGTCCGCACCGCGCTCGGCGGCGGCCAGCGTCGGCGCCAGGCCAGCGGTACCGACGATGGCCGCCATGACCCAGTCCGAGGGTGCGGTCGCAGCTTCCAGGAGGGCGCTGCGGCCGGCGCCCACGGCAATGCCGGTGCCGGACAGCGCGCTTTTGAGTTCGTCGTAGCGGCGCTCGTCGGCGGTAACGGCCAGACCGGCGCCGACGGCCTTTGCCTGTCTTGCCAGCAGTTCGATATTGGCGCTTCCGGTGACGGCGACCACCTCGAAGGCGTCACGTCCGCCAAGCTGTTCGATCACGTCCAATGTGTTCGTGCCGATCGAGCCGGTCGAACCGAGAATGGTGACGCGGCGCCTGTTCGCCTCGTTGGGGGCCATAATTGTCTTCCGCGATCATTTTATTGTCTAGTTGAGGCTCTACAGCCGATTGCCGCGCGCAACAAGCTGTTGATGCGCGCGTTCCTGGACACGTCGGTGTGCACAGGCTTGACGTTTTCAATGGAGCCGCCATAACGTCGCCACTGGCGAGCAATGGTTCGCCCAGGTGATTTTGGAGGTTGTTTGTGCGGTTCTCGGTAAATGCGCTCGCGGCTCTGCTGCTGTCTCTCGGCTCTGCGTCGAATGGCTTCGCCGCGGACACGCTGCCGCCGGGACTGAGCGCGACCTGGGTGGTCGAGGACCTCAACGGCAAGGGGGTTATTGACGACCTCCAGACGACGCTGGAAATCCGTACCGATGGGTCGTATGGCGGCAATGGCGGCTGCAACACCTATCGTGGCAACCTGAAGTTCGGCAATGAAGGTGAGGTAACCTTTGCGCCGGCCGCAGCCACCCGCAAGATGTGTGCCCCGGCGGTCATGGACCAGGAGCAGAAGTTCTTCGATGCGCTCGGCACCGTCAAGTCGTGGAAGCTCGAAAACGGACTGCTGCACCTCGCCGACAAGGACGGCGGTCATGCGATGCGATTGGCGATGCTGAGGAACACGACCGACATTGTCCTGCAGGTTCCGAACACCATAACGGTCGATCGGCAGACCGTTGCCTATGATTGTGATGGCGATCTCAAGGTGAGGGCGGACTACATCAATGCGGAGTCCGTCTCGCTGGCAATCCTCTCTTTCGGCGACAATTTCGTGATTGCCAGCAACGTGCTCTCCGGTTCCGGCGCGCGCTACGCGGGCGGGCAGTTCGAGTGGTGGACGAAGGGTGACGAAGGCACGCTGAAGGATCTCACCAAGGGCGCCGAAGCGCCCGGCATCGCCTGCCACAGGGCCCCCTGATACCACGAGCAATCACGGAAGCGGATCGCTTCCGTGCCCTTCCACGGAGACACCCATGGCTCATTTCCGCGTCGGACAGAAGGTCGTCTGCATCAACGATACCTTCAAGAACGTCTCGATCGACCAGGGAATTCGCAAGGGACAGATCTACACGGTCCGCTGGGTGGGCCAATACCGGCACTACGTCGACGGCGATTTCTACGGCATCAAGCTGATGGAGCTCTATCGCGGCAACGACGATGGCCCGGAGGGCTATGGCGCCGTGGACATGCCCTTCCGGGCGAGCCGCTTCCGCCCGCTGGTTTCCGACCGCATCAAGAGCATGCTGGGCATCAAGGCGCCGAGCCCGAAGGTCGAGGCGCGGCCGTCGATCGTGCCGTCGGTAAAGCCGAAGCCGCGCGTGACGACGCCGGAGAGGGAAGAGGAAAAGGTCTAGCGTTTCGCCGTTAGCTCATCATTCGGGATGGGGAAGATCGGCGCTCGACAGGTGGTGATCCCAGATGGATTCGAACCATCGGCCTCAGGATTAGGAATCCTGCGCTCTATCCTGCTGAGCTATGGGACCACTGACAGAACCCATACAAAAGCCGGCGCTTGAAGCCAAGCGATTTTAGCATTCTCTCGTCAGGAGCCGAGGCGGCAAACGGATACGGCAGCGCGATCCGTTTGCCGCTGCAGTTTCAGGCGGCGAGCCGCGTTTCTGCGAGCTTGACCCAATAGCTGACGCCATAGGGGATCACATCGTCGTTGAAGTCATAGGCCGGGTGGTGGAGGCCGGCCGTATCACCGTTGCCGACGAAGACGAAGGCGCCCGGGCGAGCAAGCAGCATGTAGGCAAAATCCTCGCCGCCCATCATCGGGTCGAGCGCACCGTTGACATTGCTGCCTCCCGCAATCTCGCCGGCGACAGCCAGTGCGTGTCCGGTCTCGGCATCGTGATTGACCACCACCGGATAGTTGCGCTGGTAGTGGACGCTGATTTCGGCGCCGTTTGCGCTCGCAAGTCCGGCGCAGACCTGGCGGATGCGGGCTTCGGCCTCCTCGCGCAGCGCAGGGCTGAGCGTGCGCACCGTTCCGCCCAGCCGCGCCTCCTCGGGAATGACGTTGTGGGCGAAGCCGGCATTGAACTTCGTCACCGAGACCACGAGCGAGGCGATGGGGTCGGTGTTGCGCGAGACGAGCGTCTGCAGCGTCGTGACGAGCTGCGCGCCGATGACGATCGGATCGATCGTCCTGTGGGGCTGGGCGGCATGACCGCCGCGTCCCTTGACCGTGATGTCGAACTCGTCGGTTGCGGCCATGATCGGGCCGGGGCGAGTGCCGAATTGGCCGACCGGCATGCCCGGCATGTTGTGCATGCCGTAGACCTCGTCGATGCGGAACCGCTCCATCATGCCGTCCTTGACCATCTCGTTGCCGCCGCCGCCGCCCTCTTCGGCCGGCTGGAAAATGACGGCGACGTTGCCCGCGAAATTGCGCGTCTCGGCGAGATACTTCGCAGCCCCCAGCAACATCGCCGTGTGACCGTCGTGGCCGCAGGCGTGCATCTTGCCCGGCACCGTCGAGGCCCAGGGCTTGCCGGTCGTCTCGGTGATCGGCAGGGCGTCCATGTCGGCGCGCAGCCCGATGGTCCGGCCCGGTCCCTTGCCCTTGATCAGGCCGACAACGCCGGTGCGCCCGATACCCGTCACGATCTCGTCCACGCCGAATTCTTTCAGCCTGTCGGCGACGAAGGCGGCGGTCTTCTCGACAGCGAACATCGTTTCCGGATGCTGATGGATCTGGCGGCGCCAGCCGGCGATTTCGTCCTGCAGTTCTGCGGCGCGGTTCAAAATGGGCATACGCTGTTCCTGTCACCGTTGCGGCCGAAAATCGGCCTTTCTTTAATCGAGGGCTTTGCCATGAGCCTGCCATATAGGCTAAATAGGCGGAGCATTCGAGACAACTCCCGATTTTCCGAGGACTGGCACTTGCAGATTGCTGAACGGTTCATGCGCCGCAGGATGGCGTGCATTGGAGCAACGCTTGCCGCCACCTTGCTGGCGAGCGCGGCGTTGGCAGACACGGGGCCGCGTCTGCTTGTCGACGTCAACACGCTCAAGGTGATCGAGCATCGCGATGCCTTTCGCAAATGGTACCCGGCTTCGCTGACCAAGCTGATGACCGCCTATACGGTCTTCCGGGCCATCAAGGCCGGCGAGATCACGCTTGAAACGCCGGTGGTGATGACGAAGAACGCCGCCGCCGAACCGCCAAGCAAGATGTACTTCAAGCCCGGCCAGTCCCTGACGCTCGACAGTGCGATCAAGATCATGATGGTCAAGTCGGCGAACGACGTGTCCGTCGCGATCGCGGAAGCCGTCGGCGGCTCCGAGCAGGGCTTCGTCGACCGAATGAATGCCGAGGCGGCGCGCATCGGCATGAGCTCATCACATTTCATTAATGCGAACGGTCTGCCCGGCAAGGGGCAATACACGACTGCCCGCGATCTCGCCGTGCTCGCCGTGACATTGAAGCGCGAGTTTCCGCAGCACGCTCCGTATTTCGCGCTGGAAGGCTTCACTACCGGCAAGAAGCAGTATCCGAACTTCAACATGCTGATCGGCCGGTTTGACGGCGCCGACGGCATGAAGACCGGCTTCATCTGCGCGTCGGGGTTCAACCAGGTTTCCTCGGCCACGCGCAACGGCCGCAGCGTCGTCTCGGTCGTCCTCGGCGAGGAGAGCCTTGGTGCGCGCGCCGACGAATCGGCGCGCATGCTGCAGAAAGGATTGACGGAACGCGGCGGCGGGCCGACGCTCGGCGGGCTTGCCCCCTACGGCAACACCGGAGAGGTCGCCGACATTTCCAAGGAGATCTGCAGCCAGTACGCCGCGAAGGTACGCAGCGAAGGGCGCGACGAAGCGGGCCGCCAAAAGCTGCTGTCGCCCTATATTCGCGAAATGAACCGACCGCCGCGGTTCGTTTTTGCCGGCCTGATCTCCGGCAGCACGGCGAAGGCCGGCGCAAACGAGCAAGCGTCGGTCGGCGACGTCGGCGACGCCGCGAACATCCCGATCCCGGTCCCCCGGCCGACCTTCTGACAGGAAAGCGCACATGTCAGCCGCTGATCGCACCGTGCCGGTTACCATCCTGACCGGCTTCCTCGGTGCCGGCAAGACGACCTTGCTGAACCGGCTGCTCAAGCATCCGGACCTCACCGACACGGCCGTCATCATCAACGAGTTCGGCGAGGTCGGGATCGACCACCTGCTGGTCGAACGCTCCGGCGACGGTATCATCGAGCTCTCCGATGGGTGCCTGTGCTGCACGATCCGCGGCGAACTGGTCGACACACTCGCCGATCTGATGGATCGGATGCAGACGGGGCGCATTCGACCGCTGAAACGCGTCGTTGTCGAAACCACCGGATTGGCGGATCCCGCGCCGGTGATCCAGGCCGTCATCGGCCATCCGGTCATCGCGCACTCCTTCCGGCTCGACGGGGTCGTCACCGTGGTCGATGCGGTGAACGGTCTGTCGACGCTTGCACAACACCCCGAATCGGTGAAGCAGGTCGCCGTGGCGGACCGCCTCGTCCTGACGAAGGCGGCGCTGGCAGGGGCCGGGGCGGTGGACCGGTTGACACCGGCGCTGGCTGAACTCAATCCGAGGGCTGCGATCTTTGATGGGGACGATCCTGCCGGGATCGCGCCTTCCGTGCTGGCCTGTGGACTCTACGATCCGGACTCCAAGATCGCCGACGTGGGGCGCTGGTTGAGCGACGAGGCGCATCATGATGCGCACGACCACCATCATCATGCGCATGATCACGACGATCATAATGCGCACGGTGAAGGCCTGCATGGCCATCAGCATGTCCATGACGTGACCCGTCATAGCGCGTCCATCCGGTCCTACTCGATCGTGCACGACCGCCCGATCGACCCGATGGCGCTCGACATGTTCGTCGATCTCCTGCGTTCCGCCCATGGCGAGAGGCTGTTGCGAATGAAGGCGATCGTCGCCTTGTCCGACAATCCGGAGCGCCCGCTGATCCTGCACGGCGTACAGGCCGTGTTCCACCCGCCGGAGCGGCTTTCCAACTGGCCGGATCCGTCCGACCGCCGCACGCGCATGGTGCTGATCACGAAGGATCTTCCGGAAGAGTTCGTGCGCGATCTCTTCGATGCCTTTGTCGGCAAGCCCCGCATCGACCGCCCGGATCGCGCGGCGCTGGAAGACAATCCGCTGGCTGTGCCGGGCCTCAGGCTCTGACATCGAAACTCGGTCTAATTTCGGACAGGGCGGCTTGGACCGCCCTGCCGAGTCGTCAGGCCATCAGTCGCATGCAGGCGTTCTCGAACGGCAGGCCTTCGTCGTCCTGCGCGCGCCGCGAGAGCTCTTCAAAACCGAGGCTTTTGTAGAAGCCGAGCGCCTGCGTATTGGCGGTATAGACCTCAAGGCATAGTTCCCCCTTCAGTCTCAGCGCGTGGGACACCAACGCCCGGCCGGCTCCGAGCCCCTGTCGTTCGGGGGCGACGAACAATGCGCCGATGAACGTATCCAGGAGGCTGATGAATCCGACCGGCTCGCCCCGATGGCAGGCGACCCAGGTCTCGGCTTTGGGGAGATAGATCGTCTCGACGGCGACCCGTTGCTCCTTCAAACGCTTCTCACCGATGAACGAATGTGCGCGAACAGATGCATCGAACCAGATGGCCGACAGTTTTTGGAGATCCGACGCCTCTTCATAGGCGCGGATGAAAAGATCCACATGTTTCATGATTTTCCGTAGAATAGAGTACACAGAATAGCGCCCACGGGACGCCATGCGCCACCGCGTCAAAAGCGGCTCTCAAGTTGGGCTTCTGCGCATCAATCTCCTTCTACCGATGCCGACCCTATAGGCGCTGCGGAGATGGGAGGCAAGAACGGCTGTCGATGCTCAGGACTTCTTCCGGATCAGGAAGCGGTGGCCGCCCTCGGTCTTTTCGTTGGCCTCGAGCGCATGGCCCTGCTCGCTGCAAAAATGCGGTATGTCGATGACGGCGAGCGGGTCGGTCGTCTCGATCCAGAGCGCGGCTCCTGCGGGAAGCTGTTCCAGCCGCTTCTTCGTCTTCAGGACCGGCAGCGGGCATTTCAGCCCCCTGAGGTCGTAAATCTCGGTCGCGCTAGTGGCGGCGCTGCTCATTGCTTCTTCCAGAACTTCCAGAACGGTGCCTTCTGGGTGGAGCTTGCATCGGCGGTGGTCTCGGCGGCAGGGGCCGTCAACGAAGTGCCGTCACCCGCGGCGCCGGTTTTCTGGGGAGGCTGAGCCTCCTCCGTCGGCTGCTGCTGCGTGGCCGCGGCTCCATTGGCGGCGGCAATATTCGCCTCGGCTGCTGCTGTGGCGGGTTGAGGTGGCTGCTGCGGAGCGGCAGGGACTGCCGTGGTGGCAGCGCTTCCTGCTGCGCCGGACGCGGCAGTGGTCGGGCTCGACCAGAGCTTCCAGAACGGCTTCTTTGCGGCATCGGCATCGGCCTGAGCGGAAGCAGGGCCGGGATTGCTCTGAGGTACGGCCACGCCGGTGCCTGTCGCCTGCTGGGCAGCCTTCTGCGACGCGACGTCGTCGGCGAGCTTCTGCAGTTCGGCTGCCTTGCGGGCTTCCTCCTCCTGCTTGGCTTTCTCCGCCATTTCGACCTTGCGCTGCGCTTCTTCCTCGGCTTTCTTCTTGTCGGCCTCGATCTGCCGCACGCTCATCAGCTTGCCGGCGTCGATCGAGTTGCCGGTCGGCGCATAGGCGAGCTCGCGCCCCTTGCGCTTGTCGGCAACGATCGCCTTGCGCTGGGCTTCCGACGGCTCGAGCCAGACGGTGCCGTCGTACTTCTTCATCGCCTTGGCATAGTCGGCGGCGTAGGTCTTGTCGTAGGCGGTGAGGGCAACCTGAAGCGAGGCCGGCGTCGACATGGCCGGGCATTGCGCGCTGGCGCTAAGGGCGCCGTCCGCAGCCTGCTGGTTGAAGACATACTTCTTGTCGCAGACGCCGATCTCCGGCGGGCGCTTGGTGACATGGAAATGGTCGTAGCCGACCTTCAGCATCTTCCAGAACTCGATGTTCGGATTGTCGCGGTGACGCGCCATGTTCTCCGCGGTCATGCGGAACGGGAAGGCCTGAAGCTGGATCGCCTTCTGCCCACCGTTGAAGGAATCGCGGGCGAACGCGAAGATCTCGACCATCTGTTCGTCGGTCATCGAATAGCAACCGGAGGACGAGCAGGCACCGTGGATCATCAGGTTGGTGCCGAAGAAGCCGTTCGCCTGGTCGTATCGGTTGGGGAAGCCGGTGTTGATCGCAAGATAATACTGCGAATTCGGGTTCATGTGCTGCGGGCCGAGCGGATAAAATCCTTCAGGCGCCTGACGGTCGCCTTCCTTCTGCTTCGGGCCGAGCTTGCCGGACCAGGCGCAGATATTATAGGTCTTGATCATCTGGAAGCGGTTGGATCGGTCGGCCTTCCAGACTTCCAGCGTTCCCTCTTCCTTGAAGATGCGGATCATCAACGGCGCGTTGCGGTCGATGTTCAGCGAGGCCATCTTGGAGACGACCTGGCCGGAGAGCTGGTACTGCGTCTTGTTGGAAACTTTTCTGACGTCAACGCCGACGCTGTCGAGCGTCTCGTTGGTGCAGCCGGCGGTGGCGACGGCGAGCAAGGAAACGGCGGCGAGTACCTTAAGGCGCATGCGTCAGTTCCAAAAAATCTGTCTACTTCATCCATACCGGCACGCCGGACACGGAATCATAGGTGTTTATACTTAATCAAGTGTTAGCCGGGAATCCTTCGCTCGATCTGTGGATACGCTGAAAACACGGGAATATGTCCAAGGTTTGGCCATATTCCCGTCAGCGGTGTGAAATCGGTGGGTTCGCGCAGCGTTTCCGCTCAGAGTTGCCGGCCGATGTTGAGATAGCGCTGACGCCGGTCACGGCGCAACTGGTCGCCCGGCTTGGCGGCAAGATCGCGCAGTGCATCGGCCACGACGTTGCCGGTCGCCGTGATGACGGCCTCCGGGTCGCGGTGAGCGCCGCCGAGGGGCTCGGAAATGATGCCGTCGATGATTCCAAGCGCCTTCAGGTCGTCGGCGGTAATCTTCATGTTGCTCGCGGCCTCCTTCGCGCGGGTGGCATCCCGCCAGAGAATGGAGGCAGCACCTTCCGGCGAGATCACGCTGTAGATCGCGTGCTGCAGCATGTAGACCCGGTCGCCGGTGGCGATCGCGATCGCGCCGCCGGAGCCGCCTTCACCGAGAACGACGGAAACGATCGGGACGCGCACGTTGAGGCACATCTCGGTCGAGCGTGCGATCGCCTCGGCCTGGCCGCGTTCTTCCGCGCCAATCCCCGGATAGGCGCCGGCGGTGTCGATCAGCGTGATGATCGGCAGACCGAAGCGGTCGGCCATTTCCATGACGCGGATCGCCTTGCGGTACCCTTCCGGCCGGGCGCTGCCGAAGTTGTGCTTCAGGCGCGACTTGGTGTCGTTGCCCTTTTCCTGGCCGATGATGGCCACGGACTGGCCGCGGAACCGGCCGAGGCCGGCCTGGATCGCCTCGTCCTCGGCAAACTTGCGGTCGCCGGCAAGCGGCGTGAATTCTTCGAACAGCTTTGCCGCGTAGTCGAGAAAATGCGGTCGCTGCGGGTGGCGGGCAACCTGCGTCTTCTGCCACGGCGTGAGCTTCGCATAGATGTCGACCATCGCCTCGCGGGCACGCCCCTCAAGCCGACTCACCTCGTCAGACGTGTCGATGCTCTGGTCCTCTTCGGCGAGTTTGCGCAACTCGTGAATCTTGCCTTCGAGGTCCGAGATGGGTTTTTCGAAGTCGAGGTAATTGTGCATGAGATGCGTTTCCGATCGTTTGCTCCAACTGTCCCGTCGACCTGCCTTTGGAGGCCTGGCGACGGAATGGGGGCTCTATTCCGGCTTTTTTGCCTGTTTGGCAAGGGGGTGGTGGTCCTGCACCAGCCGATGCAGGCGCTCTTCTAACACATGCGTGTAGATCTGTGTGGTCGAAATGTCCGAGTGACCGAGCAGCTCCTGGACCGCGCGCAGGTCGGCGCCGTTCTGCAGGAGATGGCTGGCGAAGGCGTGACGGAGCACGTGCGGCGAAAGCGTCGATGCGCGGATACCGGCGCGCGACGCCAGCCCCTTGAGGTCGCGTGCGAAGACCTGCCGCGGCAGAAAGCCCTCCTTGCTCGTGGAGGGAAAGAGATAAAGGCTTTCCCTTGCGTTCTCCTGGCTCGCCTGCTTGTCGGCAAGAACCGCACCATAAGCCTGCAGCGCCGCAATGGCGGAGCGCGACAGCGGAACCAGTCGTTCCTTGTTGCCCTTGCCCTTGACGACCAGAAACCTGCCGTTCTGAGCCAGCACCGTCGCTGGCAATGAGACAAGTTCGCTGACCCGCATGCCCGTCGCATACAGAAGTTCGATCAGCGCATGCATGCGCAGCCGGTTCAGGTGGTTCGCGCCCGGCGCCCTGGCTTCCTCCTCCGCAAGGCCGATAAGGCGCGTGACGTCGTCCACCGAAAGCGTCTTCGGCAGTGTCCGCTCCTTGCGCGGCGCGTCGAGGATTCCGGTTGGATCATCGCCGCGCAGGCCTTCGGCATAGAGGAACTTGTAGAACTGGCGAAGCGCGGAGAGCCGACGCGCCTGTGAGGATGCCTTAAAACCCTGGCGCGTCAGATGGCCGAGATAGGCGCGAAGATTGTCGGGAGTGGCCAAGGTCATCTGAACCTGCCGCTCAAGGAGAAAGGATCGCGCATCCTCCAGGTCCCGCTCATAGGAGGAGAGCGTGTTGGCGGCGGCACCCCGCTCGGCGCTCATCATTTCCAGAAAAGCCTCGATCTGGATCGCTGAACGGTTGGTCATGGCTGGGGGTTCACCCGATCCGAGGGGATGCGGATGGTGACCTCCCGCTCGCGCGGCTCGACGAAGGTGACGAGCGCGACCATCGTCCCGTAGATCATGCCGGCGACCACCGCGCAGAAGAACAGGAAACGGAAGAGTGTAGGCATTGCGCGCTCCTTGGGACTGAGGTCCTATATCGCTCCGAGGGGAGGCGAGCGCAAGACGTCACCGGCCTCGAACACTTGACGCTTCCGATGCTTTTGCAGATACCGAAATCAACAACAACCGGAACTCGCTGATGATCGGCCTGATGGAAACGTCCTCCCCGGAACTCGTGCAAAAAGCACGGATGGCGCTCGGCAAGCGCAACCTCGTTCTGGTCGGGCTGATGGGGGCTGGAAAGTCGGCGATCGGGCGGCTGGTGGCCCAGGCGCTGTCGGTGCCCTTCATCGATTCGGATCATGAGATCGAGCGGGTGTCACGCATGTCGATTTCGGATCTTTTCGCCGCTTACGGCGAGGAGGAATTCCGGGCCCTGGAAGCGCGGGTCATGAAGCGTTTGCTCAAGACCGGGCCGAGGGTCGTTTCCACCGGCGGTGGCGCCTTCATCAATGAACGCACCCGCAGGCATATCAAGCGTGGCGGCCTCACCGTCTGGCTGAAGGCCGATCTCGACGTGCTCTGGGAGCGGGTCAACAAGCGCGACTCCCGGCCGCTGCTGAAGACCGAGAATCCGAAGCAGACGCTCGAAAACCTGATGAACGCGCGCTATCCCATCTATGCAGAGGCGGACCTTACGGTCCACTCGCGCGACGTGAAGAAAGAAATGGTGGTCGAGGACGTGCTTGCCGCCATCGCCGCCTGGCCAATCAAGAAGTGATCCGCATGAACAACTCTCAATCCGCAATCCGACGCACCGTCCGTGTCGATCTCGGCGACCGCTCCTACGACATCCTCATCGGGCCGGGCTTGATTACCGCTGCCGGCGCAGAGATCAGCTCGCGCCTCAAGGGTCGTCGGGTTGCCGTGGTGACGGACGAACATGTCGCGCCGATTTACCTCGACCCCTTCATGCGTTCGCTGGCGCAAAGCGGCATCGAAGCCGTGCCGCAGATCCTGCCGGCCGGTGAGAAGACGAAGAGTTTTGAGCACCTGATGACGGTGTGCGACGGCGTGCTTGGCGCGCGTATCGAGCGCAACGATGCGGTTGTTGCGCTCGGCGGCGGCGTCATCGGCGATCTCACCGGGTTCGCGGCCGGCATCGTGCGGCGCGGTTCGCGTTTCATCCAGGTGCCGACGTCGCTGCTGGCGCAGGTCGACTCTTCGGTCGGCGGCAAGACCGGCATTAATTCGCGCCATGGCAAGAACTTGATCGGCGTGTTTCACCAGCCGGATCTCGTCCTGGCGGACACCGACGTGCTCGACACGCTTTCGCCGCGTGAGTTCCGTGCCGGTTATGCCGAGGTCGCCAAGTACGGGCTGATCGACAAGCCCGATTTCTTCGCCTGGCTGGAGAAGAACTGGAACGACATCTTTTCCGGTGGTCCCGCCCGCATCGAGGCGATTGCGACCAGTTGCCAGGCCAAGGCGGACGTGGTGGCCGCCGACGAGCGCGAGAACGGCCTGCGCGCGCTCCTCAACCTCGGCCACACCTTCGGCCATGCGCTGGAGGCGGCGACCGAATATGACAGCGCCCGTCTCGTTCACGGCGAAGGTGTCGCCATCGGCATGGTGCTGGCGCACCAGTTCTCCGCCCGTATGAACCTGGCCAGCCCCGACGACGCGCGCCGGGTCGAGGCGCACTTGGCTGAAGTCGGCCTGCCAATCTCCATGGATGCCATCCCCGGTGGCCTGCCGCCGGCGGAGGTGCTGATGGATGCAATCGCACAGGACAAGAAGGTCAAGGCGGGCAAGCTGACCTTCATTCTTACTCGCGGCATCGGCCAGTCCTTCGTTGCCGACGACGTGCCGGCCTCCGAAGTTCTCACCTTCCTGCAGGAGAAGCACCCGCGATGAGCACGGGCAATGGCATGCTGCGCCGGCTTCTCGGGCTTTTAGGCCTGACGCCTGTTCGGGATGTCACACTTCTGCCGTCACCCGGCGAGGGTCGCGTTGCCGCAGAGCTTACCACGCGCGATATCGCGACACGGCCCGACCGGTCGGGCGGCATGCTCGAATTCAGCGAACTCGAGGTGTCTGACGTAATGGTGCATCGGACGGCGATGCGTGGCCTCAATGCGGACGAGGCGCCGGAGGCGATCGTCCGGGCTGTCCTCGACAGTCCTTTCACGCGGATGCCGATCTGGCGTGGCTCGACGGACAATATTATCGGTATCGTTCACGCCAAGGAGCTCTTTCGCGCGCTTGCCGAGCCGGGGTGCGAGCCGTCGACGGTCGAGATCGCCAAGGTGGCCGACAAACCCTGGTTCGTTCCCGATACGACCGGCCTCAAGGATCAGCTGAACGCCTTCCTGCGCCGCAAGACGCACATGGCCATCGTTGTCGACGAATATGGCGAGGTCCAGGGGCTCGTGACGCTCGAGGACATCCTCGAAGAGATCGTCGGTGATATTTCCGACGAGCACGACATCGACATCCAGGGCGTCAGGCAGGAGGCGGACGGGTCCATCGTCGTGGACGGCAGTGTGCCGATTCGTGACCTGAACCGCGCCCTCGACTGGGCGTTGCCGGACGAGGAGGCGACGACGATCGCCGGCCTCGTGATTCACGAAACGAAATCAATCCCGGAGGAGCGTCAGGCCTTCACGTTCCACGGCAAGCGCTTCATCGTGATGAAGCGGGTCAAGAACCGTATCACCAAGCTGCGCATCCGCCCCGCCAACGGGGCAACGGCGCAGGGGTAACCTACCAGCGCACCGGCTCTCCGGGTGCCGCCGTCTCGATCGCCAGCGCGTGCAGGCCGGTGTCGAACTCGTCTTTGACCAGATCGTTGACCATCCGGTGCCGGGCGACTCGGCTTGCGCCGGCAAACTGCGCCGAGACGATGCGGATGCGCAGGTGCGTCTCGCCTGCGCCGGTGAAGCCGGGCTGGTGGCCGGCATGCATGTGGCTTTCGTTGATCACTTCGAGCCGCTCTGGCGAAAGAGCCTCGGTCAACCTAGATTCAATCCGGGATGTCACTGACATGCGATGTCCTGTAGCTGATGAAAGCCCCTGGCGCACGGCGCCAAATGGCCCCAAAAAGCCAGCAACAATCCGCTTTGTCAATTCTTGTTGTGACTCGCCGCGAGTCCCATAATTGGGCCCATGAAACTCGATTCCAAATACTTCGATCGGATCCGGACGCGCCGGCGCGTGGAGCGCCCGGAACCGGTTGCGCCGACCTGCCAATGGGACGGTTGCGACAAGCCCGGCCTCCATCGCGCGCCGGTCGGCCGCAACGCCGAAGGCCAGTTCTTCCTTTTTTGCTTCGAGCACGTGAAGGATTACAACAAGGGCTACAACTACTTCTCCGGCCTCTCCGATTCGGAGATCGCGCGCTACCAGAAGGAGGCGATCACCGGTCATCGCCCGACCTGGACAATGGGCGTCAACAAGACGGCAAAGGGCGGTCCGGCGCATGGAAACGTCCGATCGGGCACGGCAGGCGCCCAGCAACGCATCCGTGACCCGTTCGGATTCGTCAACGAGGGGCGCGGACGTGGACCGCGGATGGAGCCGCGCGCCAGAAAACTGAAGACGCTGGAGGCGAAGGCCTTCGACACGCTTGGCCTGCATGCCAATGCCACCTCCGGGGACATCAAGACGGCCTACAAAGCGCTTGTCAAAAAGCACCATCCGGATGCAAATGGCGGAGATAGGGGATCGGAAGAGCGTTTTCGGGCGGTCATCCAAGCATATCAATTGTTAAAGCAGGCCGGCTTCTGCTAGAGCATGCCGGCAGCAACAGGACATTAGGGCGGATGCGAGCGGCGTCTGCTGCGGAGACATTATGAGCAAGATGGATCTCGATATTTCCAACCTCCCGGATACCACGGTTTCTGTGCGGGAGGTTTTCGGCATTGATACGGATATTCGCGTCCCGGCCTATTCGAAGGCGGACGCCTATGTGCCGGATCTCGACCCCGACTACCTGTTCGATCGCCAGACCACGCTCGCCATCCTGGCCGGCTTTGCCCATAACCGCCGCGTCATGGTCTCCGGCTATCACGGCACCGGCAAGTCCACCCATATCGAGCAGGTCGCCGCCCGCCTCAACTGGCCCTGCGTCCGCGTCAACCTCGACAGTCACGTCAGCCGCATCGATCTCGTCGGCAAGGATGCGATCGTCGTCAAGGACGGCATGCAGGTCACCGAGTTCAAGGACGGCATCCTGCCCTGGGCCTACCAGCACAATGTCGCCCTCGTGTTCGACGAGTACGACGCCGGTCGCCCGGACGTGATGTTCGTGATCCAGCGCGTCCTGGAGTCTTCGGGCCGCCTGACCCTGCTCGACCAGAGCCGCGTCATCCGTCCGCACCCCGCCTTCCGCCTGTTTGCCACCGCCAACACCGTCGGTCTCGGCGACACGACCGGCCTCTATCACGGCACCCAGCAGATCAACCAGGCGCAGATGGACCGCTGGTCGATCGTCACCACGCTGAACTACCTGCCGCACGACAACGAAGTCGACATCGTCGCCGCCAAGGTGAAGACGCTGTCGGGCAAGAAGGATGGCCGCGAGACCATTTCGCGTATGGTGCGCGTCGCCGACCTGACACGCGCCGCCTTCATCAACGGCGATCTTTCCACCGTCATGAGCCCGCGCACCGTCATCACTTGGGCAGAGAACGCGGAGATCTTTGGCGACCTCGCCTTTGCCTTCCGGGTGACCTTCCTCAACAAGTGCGACGAGCTGGAACGGCCGCTGGTTGCCGAACACTACCAGCGCGCCTTCGGCGTCGAGCTCAAGGAGAGCGCCGCCAATATCGTCCTCGAGGCGACGGCCTGACGGCTGGACAGGTGAGACATGGCTGCTCGCGGTGACAATTCCAGGCCGAGACCCGGCGCCCCGGTCGACGTCGAGCCCTTCCGCAGGGCGCTGACCGGCTGTATCCGCTCGGTTGCCGGCGATGCCGAAGTCGAGGTGGTTTTCGCCAACGAGCGGCCCGGCATCGCCGGCGAGCGCATTCGCCTGCCGGAACTGTCCAAGCGCCCGACGCGCGACGAACTGGCCGTCACCCGCGGGCTCGGCGACTCCATGGCGTTGCGCAAGGCGTGCCACGACGCGCGCATTCACGCGACCATGTCGCCGCCGGGCACCGACGCCCGCGCCGTCTTCGATGCGGTGGAGCAGGCCCGAGTCGAGGCGATCGGCACCAACCGGATGCCGGGCATGGCGGCCAACATCAATTCCATGCTGTCGGAAAAATACGCCCGGGCCAATTTCGGCGCGATCACCCGCCAGGCCGACGCTCCGTTCGAAGAGGCGGTCGCGCTGCTGGTCCGCGAAAAGCTGACGGGGCAAAAGTCGCCCGAGTCCGCCGGCAAGGTGCTCGATCTCTGGCGCGGCTTCATCGAAGACAAGGCCGGCGGCGATCTTGGGGATCTTACGGCCGCGATGAACGACCAGCACGCTTTCGCCAAGGTGGTGCGGCATATGCTGGCCTCGATGAATGTCGCCGAGGACATCAGCGAGGAGGACACCGAGCCGGACGATCAGGACAGCGAGACCGACGAGGACCAGCCGCGCAGCAACGAGCAGGACGAAAGCGACTCGCAGGAAGAAGCCGGCGACGAGGCGGCTCCCGCCGACGAGAACCAGTCTGCCGAGGAGCAGATGGACGAAGGCGAGATGGACGGCGCGGAGATTTCCGACGACGACCTCGCCGACGAGGAAAACGAGGACAGCGAGACGCCCGGCGAAGTCCGCCACCCCGGCATCTTCGGCGACTTCAACGAAAAGGTCGACTATTCGGTCTTCACCGAGGAATTCGACGAGACCATCGCGGCCGAGGAGCTGTGCGACGAGGCGGAACTCGACCGGCTGCGGGCGTTCCTCGACAAGCAACTCGCCCACCTGCAAGGCGCAGTCGGCCGGCTCGCCAACCGCCTGCAGCGCCGCCTCATGGCGCAGCAGAACCGGTCCTGGGAGTTCGACCTGGAGGAGGGGTATCTGGATTCCGCTCGCCTGCAGCGCATCATCATCGATCCGATGCAGCCGCTCTCCTTCAAGCGCGAGAAGGACACGAACTTCCGTGATACGGTCGTCACGTTGCTGATCGACAATTCCGGCTCGATGCGCGGCCGGCCGATCACGGTTGCGGCCACCTGCGCCGACATCCTGGCCCGCACGCTGGAGCGCTGCGGCGTCAAGGTCGAGATTCTCGGCTTCACCACCAAGGCCTGGAAGGGCGGGCAGTCGCGCGAAAAATGGCTAGGCAGCGGCAAGCCGCAGGCACCGGGCCGCCTCAACGACCTGCGTCACATCATCTACAAGTCGGCGGATGCGCCGTGGCGGCGCGCCCGCCGCAATCTTGGCCTGATGATGCGCGAGGGCCTCCTGAAAGAGAACATCGACGGCGAGGCGCTGATCTGGGCGCACAACCGGCTGCTCGGCCGGCCCGAACAGCGCCGCATTCTGATGATGATCTCCGACGGCGCACCGGTCGACGATTCCACGCTGTCGGTCAATCCCGGCAACTATCTGGAGCGGCACCTGCGCGCGGTGATCGAGCAGATCGAGACACGCTCGCCGGTCGAGCTGCTGGCGATCGGCATCGGCCACGACGTGACGCGCTACTATCGCCGCGCGGTGACGATCGTCGATGCTGACGAGCTTGCGGGGGCCATGACCGAGCAGCTCGCTTCGCTCTTCGCTGATGAAACGACAGGCCGCAGACGGCCGGGCGGCCTGCGCCGCGCCGGCTGAACACCAACTGGAACCCAGGCGGCTGCGTTCGCTTGGCATGAGTAGCCGATGACGCGATTGCCCGCCCTGTTTGCCCTAGCTCTTGCCACGGCCGCCGCCGTGGCCGCCCCGAGCGCGGCCACCAGCGTCGCGATGGAGGCCAGCAGTCGGGTCATCTCGCATTTCGGCATCGGCTCCAGCGAACGCGCCTTCGGCAAGCTCGAATTCGTCGGCGGCATCACCTATTCCTCGCCCAACAATTTGCTCGGAGCCGTTTCCTCCATCCGGTTTCGACCCGATCAGGCGCATTTCGTCGCCGTGCTCGATACCGGCCACTGGTTGACCGGGCGGATCCAGCGCGATGGAGAAGGGGCGCTTTCGGGCCTCTCCGATCTCCATATAACCTCGATGCTGAATTCGGACGGCGAGGGCGAGAACGCCAAGGCAAAGATGGATGCGGAGGGTCTGGCATTGGCCCCGGGCGCCGCAATCGTCAGCTTCGAGCAGCGCCATCGCGTCGACATCTATCCCGATCCCGGCTTTGAGACCTCCCGCCCGTCCGGCAGCTACCCGATCCCGTTTCCTCGCTCGGAACTCCGCGGCAATCGCGGCTTCGAGACCCTGGTCGTCGCGCCCGCGGACGGACCGCTTGCCGGTGCGCCGGTGATCATCGCCGAGCGCAGCCTGGACGAACAGGGAAACCTGCTTGCGGCGATCCTCGACGGGCCAATGAAGGGCACCTTCTCCGTTGTGCGCAACGATCCGTATGATGCCACCGACGGCGCCTTCCTGCCGAACGGCGACCTCCTGCTGCTCGAGCGCCGCTTCCGCCTGTCCGACGGTGTCGGCATGCGCATCCGCCGCATCAAGGGTGCAGACATCAGGCCGGGTGCAGTCGTCGATGGCGAGGTGCTGATCGACGCCGACATGAGCCACCAGATCGACAACATGGAAGGCCTCGACGTGGTGCAGATGCCGGACGGCGACATCCGCATCATCATTGTCTCCGACGACAACCACTCGATCCTGCAGCGCAACCTCATGCTCGAATTCCGCCTGACCGGCGGCCTGCGACCCTCCTGACGAACAGGCCGTCACGGTGTTGCGGCCAGTTTTGCGCCAATCGCGGACATGGCTGCGCGGCCGGACGCGAGCCAAAGGGCAGGGTGCAGGGTGAAAGAATGAAAGTGCCGGAATAAATCGCAGGCCTCGGGTGTCTCCTCCTCGCAGCGTAGACGCTTTTGGGAGAGCGCACCATGAAACATCTCGTCACGCCGATATTGCTAGGCGCATCCTTTCTCCTAGCCTCCACTGGCTTGGTTCTGGCCGGCAATGTCCACGCGGTAACAGGGACGACTGGTCAGCCCAACCAGACGATTGGAACCTCTCAGACGGGGATTGCCACGCCGGGCCACGCCAGCACTGCCCCGGGTTCAGCCTTCAACCCAGATGGGAACGCGGGAACACACTACGCGGGCGAGCAGCCGCAGAACTCCAAGAATCCGAAGAGCGTATCTCAGTACGATGTGGCTGGCTTCCAGCAGTCCCATAAACATTAGGTGACGGAATTGCACAGAGCGGAGTTGTCCGCAGTGACCGCGCCCGCTTTGGACCAAGAGCGGTCATCAAACAGTATGTCGCTGCCAATTGTTGGAGCTTCTTCCGACGAGTGATCAGTCCAAACCGCAATAGAGAGAGGTGCTCATGAGAACGCTCATTCTGGCCATCGCCGCATTCGCGCTTACCGCCTCCGCCGCCTTCGCTGACCCAATTGCAGATCGCAAGGCTATCATGAAGGAGCGCGGTAAACTGGCCGGTACCCTCGCTCCCATGATCAAGGGAGAAAAGCCGTTTGACGCTGCCCTTGCCATGACCGCCCTCAATGGCCTCAGCGAGAATGCGCAAAACGTCAACGTGGACATATTGTTTCCCGCTGGTAGTGACACCGGAGATACGGCTGCCTTGCCGGCAATTTGGCAAGACATGCCCGCGTTCAAGGCGGCCACCGAGAAATTCCGGGTGGATACGGCCGCTGCCGTAGCTGCGAACCCGCAGGATCTCGACGCATTGAAGGTTCAGTTCAATGCGGTTACCGCAAATTGCGGCGGATGCCATGAAAAATTCCGGATGAAGAAACAGTAGCCGCTTCAGGCATACGCGTCCCGCTTCATTGCTCTCCGGTGCCTGGGTCTTCGTGGGCGCCGAGGCCGAGGAGGTGTGCCGCCGAACGCCAGGCGTGATGGACGATCCGGTCGAGTCGCCTGGCGGCGTCGATCCGCGCGAAGGCATCCGCGGCGGTCAGCTTTCCCGATGCGACCGAGGCGAGGGTCGTGGCCCGATGGCCGCGCTGCAGGGCGGCGAGCCTCTTTGCAGCGTCCTCCACCTCGGCGAGAGCCTTGGCAACCTCGGGCGAAGCGCTCCAGCCGATGGGGGCAGCCTGTGGGCTGAGGGCGGATTCCGAAGTTATCGAATCGCCAACCACCTGTGCGGCGCGCATGGCCTCCTTGCAGAGTTCGGCGACGTGGAGGTCATGAGAGGCTGCGGCCGGCGGTCCAGGGAAGTTGCCCTCCGCCACGGCTTCCACGAGACGCGCGGCGTGATCGAGTGCGTGGAGGATGCTCGTCAAGCGGAGCCGCTCGGCCTCGGTCTCGGGCGGCTCCTTCAGTTCGGACAGAAAATCCCGCACCTCGTCGAGCGCGGCGGCAGCCGCGGCTCCCTGCGACGGGGGGGCAGCCACGCCCGAAAGCGCTGCGGAAGCCGAGACGGCGGTCTTGGTGAGGATGTCCGCCACGACCCGCCGGGCAGCCTCGACCGCGAGCACCGGACTGGCAAGCGCGCTCGGATCGAGCGCGCGCTGGAGCGGCGTCTCCTTGGAGGGCAGGAGCCGCTCGACGATACGGGTGAACCACTGCGTCGCCGGAAGCAGCACCGCCACGCCGACGACGTTATAGGCCGTGTGGTAGGCGGCCAGCAGCGTCATCCCGTCGACAGACGCGGATAGGGTCTTCATCAGCGCGGCCGTGAGCGGAAAGGCGACGATGGCGATGAGCGCGGCTATGACCTTGAACAGCACATAGGCGAGGGCGAGGCGCTTGGCCGTCGCACTGGCGCCGATTGCCGCCAGTGCGGAGCTCGTCGCCGTGCCGATATTCTGGCCGATGATCAGTGCCGCGCCTTGCTCCAGGCCTATCGCCCCGGCGTAGTAGGCCGAAATGGTGACGGCAATGGCGGCCGTCGAGGATTGCATGACCGCGGTCATCGCCAGGCCGGCGACGATCAGGGTCAGGAGACCGACCGACCCCGCGATCCAGCCAACCCCGGGCGCCCCGAGAACGTCCGGCAGGTCGGACGGATGCAGGGTCTCCGCAAGGCCTCCCATGCCCTGCTGGAGGGTCGTCAGTCCGTAGAGCACCAGCGCGAAGCCGGCGAGCGCGCCGCCCGCTGCCGCGATCCGCGGGCTGCCGAGCAACTTGGCCAGCGCGCCAACGAAGATCATCGGAAGCGCGTAGGCCGAAAGCGAAACGCGCACACCGATCAGTGCGATGAGCCAGCCCGTGCCCGTCGTGCCGACATTGGCGCCGAACACGAGGCCGAGCCCTTGCGGAAATGTCAGAAGGCCGGCGCTGACGAGCCCGATCGTCGTCATCGTCACCGCGCTCGAAGATTGCACGAGCAGCGTGACGATCGCGCCCCAGAAGGCGCCGGAGAGCGGCGTCGCTGCCGCCTTGCCAAGCACGGTGCGCAGGGCGGAACCCGCCAGCGCCTTCAGGCCGCCGGTCATGACGGTCATGCCGAGCAAAAACAGCCCGACGCCGCCGAGAATGGCAATCGCTGTCGACATGCACGCCTCGTCCCGCCCGCGTCGGCCTTGAGGTCTTTGCAGTCATAGCATCAGCGGGGGCCGATGCCGATAGCTTGCCGCGCCGACGCCTCAGGTTCGAACGGCGAGACCTCCTAACCGCTCGTACCCGGATCAACGAGGCGGCTGCCGTGGTGTCGTCATCCAAGGCGGTCCAGACGGGGCCGGCGTTCAGGCTGGAGCCTGAGGAGGGCGGTCAGGCTGCGGCCTTCTCGACGCCCGGCATCGGCCTGAGCGTGCTCATCAGCGCGCCGTAGGGAAGCAGCATTACCAGCCCCATCAGCACCTTCACGCCGAAATCGGTGAGCGCCCAGGAAACCCAGCGCTGTGCCTCGGCGGCAAAAACGCCGAGGATCGGCGCGTTCTCGATCGCAAACGGTTCGTTCGGACCGAAGACGACGAAGACCGGAGCGAAGGCGACGGAGAAGAAGATCAGGGTGTCGAGTGCCGAGCCGATCAGCGAGCCGACCAGCGGTGCTCGCCACCAGGCCTGGCGACGCAGCGTGTTGAACACCGAGATGTCGAGCAATTGGCCGAGCAGGAAGGCCGAGCCCGACGCGATGGCGATGCGCGGTGAGGCGACGGCGAAGGAGAACAGGACCGCGACGGCAAAGCCGGCGACCACGACCTTCCGTGCGGTCTTAGGACCGAACTGGCGGTTGGTCAGGTCGGTGACGAGGAAGGCCACCGGATAGCTGAAGGCGCCGAAGGTCAGGATGTCGCCAAGGTTGATCCCGAAGAGGGTCCATGGCAGCGGGTACTGAACGAGGATGTTGGAGGCGACGACGACGAGCGTCATCATCAGGACGTAGATCAGGGTCGTGCGATTCGCTTGCATTTTTTTATCCTGGGTGATGCCACCAGTTGGAGACGACGATGTATTCAACGAAACGAGGCCTGCCCGGATGCCCGGCCAAGCCTCGAAGCAATCAGAAGGAACTGCGCCGGATCAGGCGGCGGTCTTCTTGGCGATCTGGCGGCGCAGCAGGCGGGCGCGCATCGACAGCTCGTTCTCGTCCGACTTCAGCAGGAAGGCGTCGAGGCCGCCGCGGTGTTCGACCGAGCGGAGCGCTGCTGCGGAAACGCGCAGGCGGAAGCGCTGGCCAAGGCTGTCGGAGATCAGCGTGACGTTGCACAGGTTCGGCAGGAACTTGCGCTTGGTCTTGTTGTTGGCGTGGCTCACATTGTGGCCCGACTGGACGCCCTTGCCGGTCAATTCGCAACTACGGGACATGGATGCACCTATTCTTCTTTGGGTTCGGACAATACGATTCCGGCGCCGTGTCCGGCCGCAGTCCGTCTGGCCTTATTGGAAAGTCGCGGTTCTATAGTCACCCGCAGCGATGGCGTCAAGCCAAACCTTGCCGCATTCGGGGAAAACGGTTGCAAATCGCCGCGGTTTGCGGCCAATAGCCGGACTGGTTCCGCTCATTCCATCGTCTCAAGGGATAGCAGCGGCGTAGAATTGCCGCAAAGGATTTTATAGTCGATACGGGTCAAGGAGCGCAGGAAAATGAGCTGGCGGGCTTGGTTTGCAGCAGCGGCCGTTCCGGCGGTGTTGGTGGGGTCCCCCGCTGCCGCTCCGGCTGCCAATATCAGTCACATTACCGACTACAGCATTCGCTTGTCCGGTTTTCCGGTCGCGACCGCGAGTTTCCGTTCTGACTTTGATGGGCGCAGATACACGATCTCCGGCCGGATGGATTCCGCCGGTCTGGCCGAAATTCTATCCAGCACGCATGGCACGACCTCGGTGTCCGGCACCCTGATGGACGGCAAGCTGAGGGCGACCAACTATTCGATGTCCTACCGCAGCGGCAAGAAGGCGCGGGCGATCGACGTCGCGTTCCGCAACGGCGACGTGATCCGGGCATCCATCCGCCCGGAGCGCAAGCGTCCGCCGAAAAACTGGGTGCCGGTCAAGGCGAGCGACATGCGTTCCGTCCTCGATCCGATCTCGGGGCTGATCATACCGGCCACCACGAATGTCTGCTCCAAGACCTTGCCGATCTTCGATGGTGAGTCGCGCATGGACATAGAACTCTCCGACAAAGGCACGCGGTCGTTCTCGACGAGAGGCTTCGAGGGGGAGGTGAAGGTCTGCGGCGTGCGTTTCGTGCCGCGCGCGGGTTATCGCAAGGGGCGCCGGGACGTCGAGTATCTGCGCAAGCTCGCGTCGATGGAAATCTGGTTTGCCAAAGCCGAAGCAGTCGATATGTATGCCCCCGTATTCGTCCGGATTCCGACCGCGCTCGGTCCGGTTACGGTGTCGGCAACCCGTTTCGGTGGCTGAGGGCAACATTCAACGGCAAGGGCAGTGAATTTGAAGGCGACGCTTATTGGTTTTTCGGCGATCCTGATGTGGTCGCTGCTGGCCCTGTTTACCGCTGCTTCCGGCCAGATGCCCCCGTTCCAGCTCTCCGCGATCTGCTTCCTGATCGGCAGCCTGCCAGGCATTGCCGTGCTGGTGGCCCGGCCCGAACGGCTCAAGCTGCTGCGCCAGCCGGCGAAGGTCTGGATCGTCGGCATCGCCGGCCTCTTCGGCTACCACTTCCTCTATTTCACGGCGCTGCGGAATGCGCCGGCCGTCGAGGCAGGCCTGATTGCCTACCTGTGGCCGCTGCTGATCGTCGTCGGCTCGGCGATGCTGCCCGGCGAACGGTTGCGCTGGTATCATGTCGCGGGTGCCTTTGCGGGGCTTGCAGGAACGGTGCTGATCGTCGCCCGCAACGGCGTTGCTTTTGACGGCGCCTACACGCTGGGCTACGGCGCCGCCTTCCTCTGCGCCTTCACCTGGTCAGGCTATTCGCTGCTGACCCGGCGCTTCGACGCGGTCTCGACGGACGTCGTGACCGGTTTTTGCCTCGCCACGTCGTTTCTGTCCTTCCTGTGCCACCTGGCGCTGGAGACGACCGTGTGGCCAGCGACCGGCTTCGAATGGTTTGCCGTTCTTGGCCTCGGGCTCCTGCCGGTCGGTGCCGCCTTTTATGCCTGGGACCATGGCGTCAAGAATGGGGACATCCAGATTCTCGGTGCCGCAAGCTATGCCGCGCCGGTTCTCTCGACGCTGATGCTGGTTGTCACCGGATTCGCCGAACCGTCTTGGCGGATCGCCCTGGCGTGCGCGCTCGTCACCGGCGGGGCGATCCTGGCTGCGAAGGATATGATCTTCCGTCGCAAAAAGCTCGCCGTCGCCCAAGGGGCGAAGGCTTAACGTCCAGCCCTTGGCTGACCTCCATCTATCCTCCCGGCCGCCAGCCAGGCGGCGCCAGTTCGAAAGCGTCGAAGGAAAAGCCCGGCGCGACCGTGCAGCCGACGAGGGTCCATTCCCCGAGCGGTTCGGCCGATTGCCACCAGTTGGCAGGCACGAGCACCTGTGGCCGCTCGCCCTTGGCCAGATTAGGGCCGAGCACATGGATCTGGTTGGCGACACCGTCGTTCGACAGCGAGAGCGCAATCGGTTCGCCGGCATAGTGGTGCCAGATCTCCGTGGCATCCCGGACCCGGTGCCAATGCGACCGTTCCCCCCGTTCAAGCAGATAGTAGATGCAGGTGGAATGCCCGCGAGCACCACCCTCCGGATCGCGAAACGTCTGGACGTACCAGCCACCCTCGGGGTGGCGCTCCATGCCGAGCGTCGCAATGATCTCCTGCGGTGTCATCAGAAGCGATCCTTGCGGGCCCGGATCTCGGCGAAGACCTCGGCATCGGTTGCGTTGGGCATGCCGAGCACCTTGCGGATGCCAGGGTCGGCGGTGCGGAGGAACGGGTTGGTCGCCTTTTCCTGCCCGATGGTCGTCGGTGCCGTGAAGCGCCCCGCAGCGCGCATGCGCTCGATCTCTGCGGCCCGCTCCCTCAGAGCGGCATTGTCCGGATCGACGGTGAGCGCAAACCGGGCGTTGGAGAGCGTATATTCATGGCCGAAATATACGGAGGTCTCCTCGGGCAGTGCGGCAAGCTTCGATAGCGATTTCCACATTTGCGCGGCGGTCCCTTCGAACAGCCTGCCGCAGCCGAGCGCGAAAAGCGTGTCGGCGGCAAAGAGCAGGCCATTGTCGGGCAGGTGGTAGCAGATGTGGCCGGCCGTGTGGCCGGGCGTCCAGATGACCTCAACGGGGTGGCCGGCGAAGTCGAACCGGTCGCCGTCGTCCACGGTCTGGTCGATGCCGGGAATGCGATCGGCCTCCCGCGCGGGGCCGATGATCGTTGCGCCGAAGCGTGATTTCAGCGCCAGGTTCGCTTCCACGTGATCGCCATGGTGGTGGGTGGTGAGGATGTGGGTCAACCGCCAGCCGCGCCGCGCCAGCGCCTCCAGGATCGGTTTCTCCTCCGGAGCGTCGATGCTGGCGGTCGCTCCGCTCGCCGGGTCGTGCAGGAGCACCCCGAAATTGTCACTCCGGCAGCCAAAGAGTTCGATATCGAGCGGCTTCATTGTTGGTCCTTTCCCGTGGCATTTCGCGCGCACGCCCGAATGTAGGCACGTGGGCCTTGAAGTCCATCACGCGGTCGCTAACATCTTGCCCATGCACGCAGATATCGTCGACCTCCGCGAATTCTACCACTCCCCCCTCGGTCACCTCGCGGAGCATTCGATCACCATGGCGCTTGCCTCGATCTGGGCGCGACTGCCCGAGGAGCGGCTCGTGGGCCTCGGATACGCCGTTCCGTACCTCGAGCGCTTCCGGGCGGATACCGAGCGCACCTTCGCCTTCATGCCGGCGGGGCAGGGGGCGGTGAACTGGCCGGTTGGCGAGGCCTCGGCGACGGCCCTCGTGTTCGACGAGGAGTTGCCGCTGCCCGATTCGTCCGTCGACCGCGTTCTGATGGTGCATTCGCTCGAATTCGCCGAGAACCCGCGCGAGACGATGAAGGAACTCTGGCGCGTGCTTGCACCGGGCGGACGGCTCGTCATCGTCGTGCCGAACCGGCGCGGTGTCTGGGCGCGCATGGAGCACACCCCGTTCGGCTCCGGGCGCCCCTATTCGCGCGGCCAGCTCACCCATCTGTTGCGCGAAACCAACTTTACCCCCGGCGCCAGTGCCGAATCGCTGTTCTTCCCGCCGTCGAAGCACAGAAGCGTCCTGAAACTTCACGGCGCCTTCGAGCGACTTGGGCGTTGGCTGTGGCCGATGTTCTCCGGCGTGCTTGTCGTGGAGGCGCAGAAGCGCCTTTATCAGGGGTTGCCGGTGGCCGTCCGCGCGTCGCGTCGCGTCTTTGTGCCGGTGCTGGCGCCCTCCGGCGTGCCGAGCACGCGCGGCGGGCTCAACTATCGCCCCCTCGACAATCGTCCGTCACGCCGGTAATGGCTGGCGCAGCCATTCCGGCCGAAGACGCCTGGGCGGTGGAGGGGTAACGGGCGCGCATGCGCCCCTGTGCAAAGAGGCGGCAGCATGTCGGAGCAGCAGTTTGACAAGATCACGCTGATCGGTATCGGGCTCATCGGCTCGTCGATTGCGCGCGCGGTCAAGGAGAAGGGGCTCGCGGGCTCGGTGGCGATCGCAACCCGAAGCGCAGAGACGCTGCAGCGGGCGCGCGAACTGGACCTCGGCACCGACTATTATCTCGACACCGCCGAGGCCGTGCGCGACGCCGATCTCGTCATCGTCTCCGTTCCCGTCGGCGCTTCTGGCAGCGTGGCCCAGGAGATCGCACCGAATCTCAAGCAGGGCGCGATCGTCACCGATGTCGGCTCCACCAAGGGGTCCGTCGTCGCGCAGATGCTGCCGCACATCCCGAAAGGGGTCCATTTCATCCCCGGCCATCCGCTCGCCGGTACGGAGCATTCCGGTCCCGACGCCGGCTTTGCGGAGTTGTTTCGCGGACGCTGGTGCATCCTGACCCCGGTTCACGGCACCGACAAGGTGGCCAAGAAGCGTCTTGCGACCTTCTGGGAGACGCTCGGCTCGAAGGTGGATGAAATGGACACCGAGCACCACGACAAGGTGCTGGCCATCGTGTCCCACCTGCCGCACATCATCGCCTACAACATCGTCGGCACGGCCGACGATCTGGAGACGGTGACCGAATCCGAGGTCATCAAATATTCAGCTTCGGGTTTTCGCGATTTCACCCGCCTCGCGGCCTCCGATCCGACCATGTGGCGCGATGTCTGCCTGCACAACAAGGACGCAATCCTCGAGATGCTGTCGCGTTTCTCGGAGGATCTCGCCTATCTGCAACGCGCGATCCGCTGGGGCGACGGCGAAAAATTGTTCGACCTCTTCACGCGCACCCGCACGATCCGCCGCTCGATCATCGATGCCGGCCAGGATACGGCGGCGGCGAACTTCGGTCGTCCCGGCGCGACGCCGCCAAACTAATCTCCGCTCTTTCCGGCGGCCTCAGAGAGGCCCGATGGATGCGATCGGGATGATGCCGAGATAGACGACGCCGTTCTTTGCCCGCAGTTTCACGCGGGCATCCTCACGGCCACCCGAAAGGCCCCGGATCGTGTCGGCAACGCTTGTCGCCGTGTCGGCGATTTCCGGAAATGCCTCCGCGACAATATCGCGAACGGTATCGATGCCGTTGATCTCCAGCTCGAACTTGCCGGAGAGGAGCCCTTCGGCATTGATTTCATAGGAACCGGAGAGCGCGGCAGCATTTCCGTTGCCGAAGTCGAGGCCAAGTCTGCGCAGATCGCCTCGCGTTCCGCGCGGCGCGTTGGCCGGCATGCCATCTTTCAGCCAGTTGGCTGCGTCGGCGACCGTCACGTCGGCCGTGACGTTTACTTTCGGAACACGGGTCTCGGTCACCGTGAGTTCGAGCCCGTCCATTGACAGGGCAGCATCGAGAGCCGTCCCGTTCGTGCGGGTATGGATCTCGCCATGGCTGGCGGCAAAACCGATTTTTACGTCACGCATGCCTGCGACGAAGGTTCCCTTCAGGGCATCGTAGGCAACCGATGCGCGATCCAGTCCGCGGATGCCTGCAACGCCGCTGGCATGCAGGAGGTTCCAGTCGGCCGTCAACACGATGTCGGGCGAAACGCGGACGACGGCGGGCCCGTCGAGTTCGACAATGGCATGGCCGGGGTTGTACACCTGGGCTGCCGATCGCAGCGCGCCGAAACTCGCCGATGTCCCCGTGCGCTCATCGTCGACGCCGATGGCATCGCAATAGACACCGATGCGGAAGGGATAGCCCTTCACATCGAGGCCGGTACAGGCCACCGATACGGACGAACCGGAAAGCCGATCGCGGACGAGGTTCCTTAGTCGGTCGGCGCCGAAAAACCACGCTCCGCTATAGAGCGCCACGAACACGATGATGCCGAGGCCAAGAAGCCAGAATTTGCGGCTGGTGCCGCGGCGCGTGGCGCCATTTGACGTTGTCATCATGCTCTCCGTTGTGACGGAAGAAAATTGATTTGCATAGCTTGTGCTGACGCCGGCAAAGAGCCATCAATTGCGGCGGCTTTCAGGTGGAAATGGTATCGCGCAGTGGACAGGGATGATTTTTGGGTCTTCGGCTACGGTTCGCTGATGTGGAATCCTGGTTTCGAAGTCGAGGAGAGCCGGCCTGCGCGCCTGCATGGCTTTCGCCGGGCGCTCTGCGTTCGTTCCTGGGTCCATCGGGGCACGCCGGACCATCCGGGCCTTGTCCTCGGCCTCGATCGTGGTGGATCCTGCTGGGGCATGGCGTTTCGTGTTGCGCCGGAGCGCCGGAACGCCGTGCTTGATTATTTACGGGAGCGCGAACTCGTCACCCACGTCTACAAGGAGCGCACGCTGCCCGTCACTCTTCAGGACGGCATCCGCACCCCGGCGCTCGCCTACGTGATCGACCGCGCCCACCACCAATACGCCGGCGCTCTTTCGGTCGAGGAGGCAGCAGCGACCGTCAGTACGGCAAGGGGAAAGTCCGGGCCGAACACCGAATACGTCGCCAATACGCTCACGCACCTGCGGGAGATGGGCATACGCGATCACTGGCTCGAAGAAGTCGGCCGCACGGTCGAGCGCTTCACAAACGGCCGCTGACGATCCGCATCAATTGCCGCGTCCATGCAGTTCGGCGACCCGCTTCGCGGCGGTGGGCGGAAGCGGCACGTGCGGATTGGCCTCGACCGTTTCCAGCAGCAGCTTGTCGCTTGCCGTCTCCATCACGTCGACCAGATGGGCGAGGAAATCGTCCGGTTCCAGACCTGCGGGGATCGGCGGCAGGATGCGGACCTTGAAATGACCGGGGTAGCGAAGGAACTTGCGACGCGGCCAGAACAGGCCGGGGTGCATGACGACAGGCAGCACCGGCACCTGCAGATCGCGATAGAGGCGGGCGATGCCGTATTTGTACTCCGGCGGCGCGCCGGGCGGCCGGCGGGTGCCCTCGGGATAAATGATCAACTGGCGGCCGGACTTCATTTCGGCCTTCGCCCGCTCCATCACCGCGGCCATGACCCTGCCACGCGCGCCGCGGTCAACCGGCACCATTCGCTGTTTCAGGATGTACCAACCGAAAAGCGGGATCCAGGTCAGCTCGCGCTTGAGGATAAAAAAGGGATCGTCCTGCCAGGGCAGCAGCGCATAGGTGTCCCAGAGCGACTGATGCTTCGGCGCGAGGATGTAGCCTTGTCCCTTGGGAATGTTCTCCAGGCCCTCGATCTCGAAAGTGGTTCCCACAATCTTGTCAAACAGCCAGTGATTGCTGCGAGCCCAATTCTTGGGCACCATCATGGCCTTCTTGCGTGGCAGCAGGAAGTAGGCTGGCGACAGCAGGACCATCTGCCCGATCAGATTGATGTAGAAGGCTAGGTTGAACAGAATGGAACGCAGGACGATCATCAGCCGGAAGGTCTCCTTGCGCGTCCGATCGGACGCGCCGCACAGCAATGAGCAAAAGGTGTGCCTGCCTACACGATAATTCGGGCGGCGGAAACCGGCTAGCAGTCGAGCCGCCTCCTGTTAGGACGAAATAGCTCCACCGGAGCCACTTCTTGCGAGCCGGCTAACGCGTTGCCTGGCGGTGAAGGTCCGGTTGCCAGCGTTCCGATCGACAGTGTAGCCGTATCGAGGTGGTCCATGGTGACGCGCAGGTCGGCTGGCAAAGATTTCTCAAGACGTGTATACTGTATGTATACGACATGTAATCAATGCATTAGCTGCGTTGAACGGATATCAACCGGTACGGGAGACGTCGATTTGAACTTGCAGGACGTGTGCGACGAGGTTGTCCTCTCGCTGGAGGAGGTGATTGACCTCTCCATGAAGGTGTTGACGCTGAACGGGCTCTCCCATGCCCAGGCTCAACCGCTGGCGCGCGCAATGGCTTTGGCCGAGCGGGACGATTGCCGGTCGCACGGACTGCAACGGCTGCCGGGCTGTTTGGACACCATAAGTCATCCGAGGTTCAACAGGAATGCGGATCCGAAACCTGAGGAGGTCTCCGCTGCGGTCACGAGGATCGACGCCGACTTCGGGTACTCCCTTCTCGCATTCGAGCGTGGACTGGAGGTCCTGGTCCCGAAGGCCAAGGCGATGGGCGTTTCCATCCTGGCAATCAACAACTGCTTTCATTCAACCGCCCTGTGGCCGGAAGTCGAAGCCATTACCGCGCATGGTCTCGCAGCCCTGATCATGAACCCCAGCCATAGCTGGGTTGCGCCCGCGGGCGGCTCCACCCCGGTACTCGGGACCAACCCGATCGCATTCGGCTGGCCGCGCAAGGATCATCCGCCTTACGTGTTCGATTTCGCCACGAGCGCGGCCGCACGAGCCGAGATCGCTCGCCATCGCAAGGAAAACCAGCCGATACCGATGGGGTGGGGGGTCGATTCCGAGGGCCGGCCGACCACCGATCCGGCGGCCGTTCTGTCCGGTGCGATGCTGACGTTTGGAGGCCACAAGGGGTCGGCGCTCGCCACCATGGTGGAATTGCTGGCGGGCCCGCTGATCGGGGGGCTGACAAGCATGCAGTCGATGGCATTCGATGCGGATGCCAAGGCAGCGCCCTGCCATGCCGAGCTTGTCATCGCCTTCGATCCCGCCCTGCTGGGAGGCGGGAACATCGAAAGCAATCATGAGGCCGCGGAGGCGCTTTTCGCCGCGATTGCAGGCCAAGGGGCAAGGCTGCCGTCCGAGAGGCGGTTTCTCGCGCGGCAGCGAAGCGAAAGCGAGGGCATCAAAGTCTCGCGGGAGCTCTACGATCGCATCGTCTTGCTCGCCAACGCGTGATCACCCCAGTCGTGCCACTGCGCAGCAGTCTGGAAGCCCGCCTTGCGACGTGACGCTCGGCTACATCAATGAGGCCTGCACCGGCTCGTCACGGCGCAGGCCGCTTGCGGTTCCGGCGCCGACCACATCGCGCAGCAGGGCCACGGAGTATTTCACGTATTCCGAAAGGATCGTTTTCACGACCATCGGCTGGCCGAGCCAGTTGCCGTTCTTCAGGTCAGAGTTGATGACCGGATAGGAGAGAAATTCGGTTTTCGCGTCGCTGCGGCGCAACTCGAACAGGCTGCGCGGCATGTGATAGTTGTTGGTAACGACCAGTACGGTTCGGTAGCCGTGGTCGCTGATCCATCGCGCCGTCTCGTTGGCGTTACCGATCGTGTCCATCGCGTCGTGGCCGATGTCGACGCAGCATTCGAACAGACTCGATGAGCTTTGCGTGAATCTGCGGATCTGATTGCCGCTCGTCGTCGGATTGACGCCCGAAATCAGAAGGCGTTCTCCCGCGCCCTGCCTGAGCAGTTCGAGGGCCTGGTCGATGCGTTGAAAGCCGCCTGTCAGGACGACGATCGCGTCCGCTTTCGGGTGCTGTGGTGTTTCCAGGGACGCCACGGTTTCGGCGAAATACAGGAAACCAGCAAGCAGAACGCCGCAGACCAACAGCATCAGCACGAGAAAAAGACGCACGAAACGACGTATCGGGCGGATCCGCCAGCGTCGTGCTGGTGGCTGCCGGCCCTCCACAATCGCGTTTTTCGACTCGTCCATTGCGGCCATGATTCTCTCTCATAGCTGGCGATTGCGGCAAGCACGAGTCGGTTGCGTCAGATTGGCGCGGCTTTCGCCCGAAGCGCAGAGCGGTCCTTCAGGCGCGCTTGCTGCATCTCAGATTTTTGTTTTCGCATGCGCTTCTCCGAAACCGGCTCCAGGTTTCGGCGACCATGCTTGCTTCAGCTACTTGGCACACCGTCGGTTCGCGCCGGGTCGGAGCGGATGCGATCGATCTCGAAAATCGTGCGCATCACGGTGAAACGTGCCGTCAGCGTCGTCAAAAGGGCGATGATGAGCATCGTCGCGGCGATGCCGAGGTAACCGCTGAGACCGACGGAGAAGGTGCCGAACAACGCCGTTGCCTGATCGCTCTCCGGCGTGGCGAGAGACCTGCTCTGCCAGTAGCCGGCGATGGCGAAGACGAGGGCGGCCAGCGCGCCGCCGGCAAACGAACCCTTCAGGCTGATCTTGAGGAAATGCTTCTGGAACTCGCTTGCCACGAAGCCCGCCTCGGCGCCGACGAAATGCAGCACCTCGATGATGTGACGATTGCCGGAGAGCGCGCCGCGTGTCGCGAAGATCACCGTCAGCACCATGGCGGTGAAGACGAGAACGAGAACGGCGGTGCCGATCCAGGCGGTTGTTTCCGCCATGGCCACCAGCCGGTTCACCCAGGTGCGGTGATCGTCGAGGAAAGCCTGCGGGATCGTTTCGGTCAGGGCCTGCCGCATGGCGGCGAAATCGGGCGGGTTGCGCTCGTCGATCGTGATGATGACCAGCCGCGGAACCGGTAGTTCGTCGAGGTCGAGCCCTTCGCCAAGCCAAGGCTCCAGCAGTCTCGCAGTTGCCGCGCGATCGACGATCTGGCCGTCCTTGGTGCCGGAAAAGGTAAGGGCGAGATCGCGCGCATCGCGCAAGGCCGCCTCCATGTCGAGCTTGTCGTCCGGTTTGATCTGGATGGTGATCTCGCGCGAGATCTGGCTCTGCCAGCTGGCCGCCGTCGCCCGCACCATGCTCACCGCGCCGTAGGTCAGACAGGCCAGGAATGCCATGATGGCGATGACGCACATCAGCGCGTTGCCGGAAACGTTCGCGGGCGGCACGATCGGTGCGGTTGGCCGGACCTGCATCTCCGGTCGCTTCTGCGGGGCGCGGTCCTGCGCATTGCGTTCGGTGGTCTCATTCATAGATATCGAGCCGACCTTGCGAGAGGATCATGCGCCGCGCCTCGACCTGATCCATCAACGACAGGTCGTGCGTGGCGATCACAACCGCCGTGCCCAGGCGGTTCAGTTCGAGGAACAGGCTGAGCAGCCGCCGCGCCATCGGCGGATCGACGTTGCCGGTCGGTTCGTCCGCCAGCAGCAACTCCGGTTGGTCGATGAGGGCGCGCGCGATCGCCGCGCGCTGCTTCTCGCCACCGGACAAGACCGGCGGAAGCACGTTGATCCGCTCTCCGAGCCCCACCCATTTCAAGAGTTCCAGCACGTCGGCGCGATAGGAGGACTCCTCCTTGCCGCGCACCCGCAGCGGCAGGGCGACGTTCTCAAAGGTCGTCAGGTGGTCGAGCAGGCGGAAATCCTGGAAGACGATGCCAATGCGGCGCCTGAGCATCGGCAACTCGTCACGCGGGATGGTAGCGATGTCGCGGTCGAATGTGCGCACAAGGCCGCGGGTCGGCTGCAGGGAGAGAAACAACAGCCGCAACAGCGTCGACTTGCCGGCCCCGGAGGGACCGGTGAGGAACTGGAAGGACCGGTGCGGAATGTCGAAGGTCAGGTCGCGGAGGATTTCCGGACCCATCCCATATCGCAGACCAACATTCTCGAAATGTATCAAAGGGGTTACCCGGTTCCGTCTGGCGCGACGCGCGTTTCACTCGCGAATCGCATGAAATCAAGGCCCATCCAAGGCCGGTTTCCGAAGCATTAACCAGTATGGTTTACGTTTCGTAAGGATTTGGTTCAATGCCCGACTTTTTTGCGGGTGAGGCCTATTGCCCGAAGCAACGACAAGGAGAACCGTCATGAGTGCATTCGGCGCACGGCGCGAACGAAGCGCTTCGATCGATCTCCTGCCGCCGGAGCCCGGCATCCGCAAGCGCGTTGCGCCAAGGGCCCGGCATGAGGCCGCCGTCGATGCCCACTTCATTGTCCTTCCGGCCGATACACCGGCGGCTCGCACACCGGTCTGCAACGACAATCGGTCGCGTTCCCCATCGCCGAGCACTGTCATCGCCGCGCGGGCGGTCCGTCTTGCTTTCCTGGCTCTTGTCTGGGCGACGCGCTGTGCCGAGCGGCTTCTCCAGCTTCTGCCGCAACGCGCCTTTGGCGCCATGGTTGCGGGTTGCGTTGTCGCCATGTTCTTCTTTGCCGGCGGCCTTTCGGCTTTGGCAACGGTTTTCACCAGCACCGGGCGGGGCGACGGAGTGGAAATTGCGAGTGTCTCATCGTCGCTCGACGACCGCGACGGCATGAAAGTGCTCTCGGTGTACGGTACGGTTGAAAACCACTCCCACGGCACGCGTGCGGTGCCGGCAATCGTCGTGGACGTCATCGCGGGCGGGAAATCGATCGCGCGTCATCGGATCGAGCCGGGTGCGGATAGCCTGCCGCCCGGTGCTACGGATGCATTCTCGCTGAAGCTGCCTCACGGCGGCTCAACCCTGCCGAAAATTGCGCTTTCGCTCGAACCGGCGGGTGCGCCCTTGCATTGAGTGTGCTATGCGGCTGGGGTGCGGTACAGCCCCGCGCGTGCATGGCCTCCGGGATCGGAACGGATTCCTGGAAGATCCGTGCGTGAACCACATGTAGTGCGTCCCTTGCGCGTCCGATCGGAGGCGCGGCGCCGTCGAGCCACGCCATATGGAGCCACATCGCAATGCAGGTAGTGCGCGGAAAGAAGATCGAGACCCTCTACAGCGCCGAGCAGATTGCCAAGCGCAACGCCGAGATGGCCGCCGAGATCAAGGCTGGTCCGACCTGTGATCTCCTTGTCATCTCGATCCTGAAGGGCTCGTTCATCTTCGCCGCCGACCTGATTCGCGCCATGCATGCCACCGGCCTTGCGCCTGAGGTCGAATTCGTGACCCTCTCCAGCTACGGCAAGGGCACCAAGTCGCAGGGCGTGAAGATCGTCAAGGACATCGACAGCGACGTCCACGGGCGCGACATCCTCCTGATCGACGACATTCTCGAATCGGGTCGCACCCTGCGTTTCGCCAAGGACCTGTTGCTTGAGCGTGGCGCGCGCCATGTCACGGTCGCGGTGCTGCTCGACAAGAGCGTCAAGCGGGAAACCGATCTGGAGGCCGACTATGTCGGCTTCGAGTGCCCCGATCACTTCGTGGTCGGTTACGGGATGGATGCGGCTTACGCATTCCGCGAACTGCCCTTCGTCGGCGTCGTCACGGGCGACGCCGAGTAGGCGAAATCCGCTTTTGCCTCTCTGCCGTTTACCGATCGCAAACGAAACTCTGGTCATGTCTGAGCCGCAACAACGGCATCCGTGCCGCCACAACGCCGCGCGGACAAAGTCGATGGGCGGCTTGAAGAGGACATCATGGCGAGAATTCTGATCACCGAAGACGAGGATTCGCTTCGCATTTTCGTGGCGCGGGCGCTCCGGCTCGACGGGCATGAAACGGTCGAAGCCGCCGACGGGGCGCAGGGGCTCGAAACCCTCTCCGAGGGGGAATTCGACCTGCTCCTGTCCGATATCCGCATGCCGGTGATGGATGGAATCGAGCTCGCCCACAGGGCCGCCGACGCCCATCCGAACCTGAAGATCCTGCTGATGACCGGCTATGCCGAACAACGCGAACGCGCAGACGACCTCGCCGAGAAAATCATCGACGTAGTCGCCAAGCCGTTCAGCCTGCCCGACATCCGCACCGCCGTTGCGCGGGCGCTGGCGGCATAAGGGAAGTAAGCCCGGATAGACCGCCTTGCCGGACGGCGGCGATGATCTCTGACGCCGCTTGGAACGATCGAACGGAAATTACTCGATGCCGAGCAGCCGCTCGAGATAGTTGCGCTCCGTGACCGGCGCATTGCCAGTGCCAAGCCGGCGGCGGATTTCGTCGAGGATCTCGCGGGCCCGCTGGATATCGATCTCTTCCGGCACCCGCGTGCGACCGTCATAGTCAGGGCCTTGTGCAGTGTCCGGGCGCTCCCGACCAAGCGGGTCGCGGCCCGTCCGCTCCATTTGCGGCTGGCCCTCGCCCGGCCCGCCCGGGCCCATGGCCTGCATCTGGCTCATCATGTCCTGCGCACCCTGGCGCAGCGCCTCCAGCGCCCGGCCCTGGCTGCCGACGGCAGGTTCACCTTCTCCTTTGCCGAGTGCATCGGAGGCCCCCTTCATCTCGCGGCCGGCCTCGCCGAAGCCCTTGCCGGGTTCGATGCCCATTTCCTTAAGGCTTTTCTGCAGTTCGCCGAGTTGTTTACCGAGAGCGTCCTGCTGGGCCTTCAGGTCCTTCAGCGCCTGGCGCAGTTCGTCGGCAGTCATCTGGTCGGTCGGTGAGTTGCCCGGCTGTTGTTCGTTGCCCTGATCGCCAGGTTGACCGAACAACTCGTCCTCACCGGGCAGGGGATCACCGCTCTGCAGACGATCCTGCAGGGCCTGGTCGAAGTTGAAGGTCTTGTCCATCAGCTTCTGCTGATCCTGCAGCAGCTTGCCGAGCTTGTCCATTTGCTGGCGCATCGCGTCCGATTGCTGGCCCTGCTGCTGTTGCGGGCGCCCGGCCTGCAGGTTGTTCAGCATGCGCTGCATCTCGGCAAGAAGCTGGCGAGCCTGATCTTTCGCTCCGGAACGAGCCAGGTTCTCGATCTGGTCCATCATTCGCTCCAGATCCTGCTGGCGCAGGATCTGCCCCTGTTGCTGGGCATTCTGTTGCATCTGGCCGTTCTTCTCGGCCTGGCGCGCCAGTTCCTGCATGTAGGCTTGCATGGCCTGGCGCAGTTCCTGCATCAGCTTGGCGATTTCCTCGTCCGGAGCGTTGCGTTCGAGCGCATCCGACAGCGCCTGCTGCGCCTCGCGCAGGCGACGGTCGGCGAGTGAGAGGTTGCCGTCCTCGATCCCAAGGGCGATTTCCCACAGGTAGTCTGCCGTCTCCCGTAACTGGTCGTCATTGCGCGCGAGCTTCATGCGCTCCTGTGCCGACCTGATCAGCAGGAAATGCGTGGGATTGGGAATGGTCTCCTCCGGCCGCACCATCAGCGCCTCGCTGAGGGTGATCGCGCGCGGCAACTGATTGGCATCCAGCGCGAATGTCTGTCGCTGTTCGGCAACCGCCGCGGCAAGCGGCTCGAAGAACGCCTTTGCCGGCAGGATCATTTCCTGCGGTTGGCTGCGCCCCTCCTGGCCGGCGGCATCGCGCGCGACCAGCGTTATGCGCACCCTTTTTCCTGCAAGCGGATGTTCGGTGAGATTGCGGCTCGTCGTGCCCTTCGCGTCACGGGCGTTGCGCCGCGGCAGATCCAATCGGTATTCCGGCGGCGGATAGAGTGGCCGTGCGTCCTTCGCCGGCGGTTCGACCGGCACGATTTCCGCATGCGCCTCCTGTATGCCGTAGTCATCCTTGGCGACGAAGCGGACTTCCAGGGCCGAAGCGGCGGTCTTGCGCGGCACGCCGTCAAAGGCAATTTCCGGAACGCGGTCGGGGATGATGTCGAAGGCCCATTGGTGGCCATCGAGCGACAGCGAGCCGCTCTTGACGATCTTGTAGTGCAGCGTCGTGGGGCTGGGCGTGGCGGATGGCGGTGTGTCCTGTCTGGCGCCTGGCTCCGCCGTGTCGGCGCCCTGCTTCGGTTTGTCTGGCCGGATCGCCGTCGCTTTCTCCCCGGTCGGGGTGTAGGAAACCGCACCGTCGGCATCGTCGGCAACGCCACCGGTGATGCGTACCGTCAGTTCGCTGAACTGCGGCACGCGCAGCGTCCCCTCGATCGGCTCCTCTGTTCCGGTCAGGAAGACCGGAGCCCGGCCGGTGTGGGCGGGCGGGGTTACCCAGGCGTCAATGCGGATGTCCGGCTTGTCCTCGGTCAGCTGGCGGACCGTGACGACATCGGACAGCAGTCCCGCCCGATTGGAGTAGGAAAAGGCGAAGGCAACGGCCAGGAGCAGCAGCGGGACGGCGCGCAGGCCATGGCGGTCGTGGCGCGCGATGTCAGGGCGCGGAAACCCGGTCTGAAGGGCGCCGATCATGCGGGCCATGCGCGCCTGGTGCTCGCGCCAGAGCGCGTCTGCCACCGGCCCACCGCGGACGGGTCGGTCCGCCTGCACCTGGATCGCTTGATGTACGAGATCGTTGCGTTCTTCCAGCATGCGATCGGCCCGGTCGACCTGCGGCCAGACCGCGTGCCTCAAGCGCACGGCCAGAAGCAGGAAGCCGAGCCCGAAGGCGGCAAGCGTGGCCACATGCAGCCAGGCGGGGACATGGCGGAAATAGCCGAACCAGGTCAGTGCGAGCAGACTCGCGGCGATGAGGATCAGCGGAAGCAGCTTTGGTAGAATGCCTTCGGCAAAGAGAACCGCGCGTGCCAGCGCGCGCTTGCGATTCAGCCGCGCCGAGAGATCATTGCCCTGTCCCTTGCCGGAGGCGTTTTTCGCGTCTTCGTGCATCAGTCCTCGCATGCCTGCAGGCCCCTCGCGACGCCCACCTGCCGCAAGGATAACATTCTTTGTGGCCAAGGCGAGGGCGCGCTCGAAAACGTGATCGTTTTCCAGCTTTCGACTTTTCCCGGGGGTAGGGCGAACCGGCTGCCGCTCAGGCGAGCCAGTCGGGCACGGAGTCGAGACCCATCAGGTCCTCGTAGGTCGGGCGGGGCCGCACCACGTGGAATTGGCCGCCGTTGACCAGGACCTCCGGCACCAGCAGGCGCGAATTGTAGGTACCGGCCTGGACCGCCCCATAGGCGCCCGCCGAACCGACCGCAATCAGGTCACCCGGTTTCGGCATCGCCATCTCGCGGTCCAGTGCCAGATAGTCGCCGGTTTCGCAGACCGGGCCGACGACGTCGGCGCGGATGCGCGGCGCGTTGGCGGCCGAGATCACCACCGGGCTGACCTCGTGCCAGGCTTCGTAGAGCGTCGGGCGGATCAGGTCGTTCATCGCCGCATCGACGATGACGAAGGTCTTCTCGCCGCCGTCCTTCACATAGATGACTTCGGTGACGAGAATGCCGGCGTTGCCGACGATCAGCCGGCCCGGCTCGGTAATGATCTTGCAGTCGAGGTCTTTCAGCTCGTTCTTGACGATCTCGGCATAGGCGTCCGGCAGGGGCGGCGGGGAATTGTCACTCTTGTAGGGGATGCCGAGGCCACCGCCGACGTCGACGTGGTCGATCGTGTGGCCGTCGGCGCGCAGCGTGTGCACGAGTTCGCGCAGGAGCCGGAAGGCGTCCTCGAACGGCTGCAACTCGGTGATCTGGCTGCCGATATGCATGTCGATGCCGGTCACCTTGATGCCCGGCAGCTTGGCGGCATGGGCGTAGACGGCGCGGGCGCGCTCCCAGGAGATGCCGAACTTGTTCTCCTTCTTGCCGGTCGAGATCTTCGCGTGCGTGCGGGCGTCGACGTCCGGGTTGATGCGGAAGGAGACGTGCGCCTGCTTTCCGGCCTTCACCGCGCGCGTGTTCAGCACTTCGAGCTCCGGCTCGGATTCGACGTTGAAGCAGTAAATGCCGGCCTCGATGCCGAGATCCATTTCGCGGGCCGTCTTGCCGACGCCGGAGAACATGATGCGCGAAGCCGGGACGCCGGCGGCAAGCGCACGCCGCAGTTCGCCTTCGGAGACCACGTCGACACCCGCGCCGAGCCGCGCAAGCGTCTTCAGCACCGCCTGGTTCGAATTCGCCTTCATCGCATAGCAGACGAGCCCGTCGACGCCGTCGAAGGCCTTGGAAAAGACCTTGTAGTGACGTTCGAGTGTTGCCGTCGAGTAGCAGTAGAATGGCGTGCCGACCGCCTTGGCGATCTCGGGAACGGCCACGTCTTCGGCAAAGAGAACGCCGTCGCGATATTCGAAGTGGTTCACAGTGTCTTGTCCGTCAGAGGAGGGCGTCGAGAATGAAAGGCTTGTCCTCGACGGCCTGTTTCTTTGCATCCGGGCCGACGATCGCCTTTGTCGTCGTCGCCGGGCCCGGCGGATCGAGGTCGCCCTTGCGGCCGCAAGCCGCCATCACCGTCGCCGAAAGAACAAGAATGAGGGCCAGCCTGGCAGTGGTCTTCAGTGTCATGCGGGTTCGCGGCTCCGAAAGCGATCGATGGTTGTAAAACACTTAGCAGAAGCGGGTGCGTCTTGTGCACCCCGATTCTTCTGATGCTTCATGCAAGGCGATTGATCGGTCGCCTGTCAATTGCGGGTGCGCCACCAGGCGATCTGCTGACGCACACCCGAAGGCGCCGTTCCGCCAAACGAGGTGCGGCTTGCGACGGAGGCCTCGACCGTCAGCACGCCGTAGACCTTGTCGGTGATGGCCGGGTTGATCGCCTGCAGGTCGGCGAGCGGCAGTTCGGCCAATTCACAGCCCTTCTGCTCGGCGAGCGCCACGGCGCGACCGGTGACATGATGGGCGTCGCGGAAGGGAAGGCCGGCCTCGCGCACCAACCAGTCGGCGAGGTCGGTCGCGGTCGAATAGCCGGAACCGGCGGCCGCTTTCATGCGGTCGGTGCGGATCGTCATGTCGCGCACCATGCCGGTCATCGCCGCAATCGCCAGTTCCAGGCTCTCGGCGGCGTCGAAGACCTGTTCCTTGTCCTCTTGCATATCCTTGGAATAGGCGAGCGGCAGGCCCTTCATCACCGTCAGCAGCGCGATCAGCGAGCCATTGATGCGGCCGGTCTTGGCGCGCACCAGTTCGGCGGCGTCCGGGTTCTTCTTCTGCGGCATGATCGAGGAGCCGGTCGAAAATGCATCCGACAGCCGGATGAAGCCGAACTGCGCCGTCGACCAGATGACGATCTCCTCGGCGAGGCGCGACAGGTGCGTGGCAGCGATCGCCGCGATCGACAGGAACTCCAGCGCGAAGTCGCGGTCCGAGACGGTATCGATCGAGTTGCGGGTCGGTTCGCGGAAGCCGAGTGCCTTCGCCGTCATGTGGCGATCGATCGGGAAGCCGGTGCCGGCCAGCGCGGCGGCGCCGATCGGACTTTCGTCCAGATGCTCGATCGCGTGGCGGACGCGCTGGCGGTCGCGACCGAACATCTCGACATAGGCCATGCAGTGGTGGCCGAACGTCACCGGCTGCGCCGTCTGCAGGTGGGTGAAGCCCGGCATCACGGTGTCGGCATGTTCTTCGGCGCGATCGAGGAAGGCGGCGATCAGCGCGGTGAGCATTTGCTCGGTTTTCTGCAGCTCTTCCTTGACCCAGAGGCGGAAATCGAGCGCGACCTGGTCGTTACGCGAGCGCGCGGTGTGCAGTCGGCCGGCGGCCGGACCGATCAGGTTCGCAAGCCGGGCCTCCACGTTCATGTGGATGTCCTCGAGCTCGCGGGAGAATTCAAAGGCACCGCTTTCGATTTCCTTCAAGACCGTTTCCAAGCCTGCGACAATCTTGTCCTTGTCTTCGGAGGAAATGATGCCTTGATGGGCGAGCATGGTCGCGTGTGCGATCGAGCCGCGGATGTCCTGGGCGTAGAGCTTCTTGTCGAAGTCGATGGAGGCATTTATCTCCTCCATGATAGCATCCGGACCCGAAGCGAAGCGGCCGCCCCACATCTGGTTCGAGGACTGGGTCTCAGATTTTGCGTCAGCCATGGGATTGCCTATCCTGGAGAATGAAATGACAGTCGAGAAGAAGCCGGGCCGCCCGGCCGCCAAGCTGCTTGCAGTGGCCGCGCTTGCCGGCATCCTTGCCGGTGCGGCAGGGGTATACGTGATGGAGAGCCGGTCTGGCAATGGCGGCGGTGCCGTGGCCTCGGCCGGTGGCCAATGCGACGCGGCAAAGGAAAAGGCAGCGTCGCTGACGCCGTTCCTGACAGGGCAGGTCGCCGCCATGCAGGCTGCGGACCAGCCGCGCCCGCTGCCGGCGCTTGCCTTCAACGGGCCGGACGGGAAGCCGCTTACGGTCGCCGACTTCTCCGGCAAGACCCTGCTCGTCAATCTGTGGGCGACCTGGTGCTTCCCCTGCCGGGAGGAGATGCCGGCGCTGAACGCGCTGCAGAAGGAACTTGGCAGCGATCGCTTCGAGGTGGTGGCGATCAACATCGACACGGGTACCGACGAGAAGCCCAAGGCCTTTCTCGACGAGACCGGCGTGCACGACCTCGCCTACTATCGCGACAGTTCGATGGGCGTCTTCAACGCCCTGAAGAAGGAAGGCCTCGCCTTCGGCCTGCCGGTGACGCTTCTGATGGACGACAAGGGCTGCCTCATCGGTGCCATGAATGGCCCGGCCGTCTGGGACAGCGAGGATGCGAAGGCGCTGATCAAGGCCGCCGTTTCGGCCGCGCCGGGGATGTAATTTTGTAGGACTTCGGGACACTAGAGGAGCGCGGATACACCGCTGCCCCTCATCCGCCTGCCGCGCCGTCTCGGCCCCACAGCTCTGGAGGAGAGGCACGTCCCCTCTCCCCGCCTGCGGGGAGAGGGTTAGGGTGAGGGGGCAATCGACGGCACCCAGTCTGTTGGTAGGTCCGGCGGTGTCCTGGGGCTTTAGGCCCGCCTTCCGGATCTCACGTGGTCGCGTAGACGCGCGGACGGCGGATGGCGAGAAAACCCTGTTCGCCCTTCTTGTGCGGAAACTCCGGCGCAGTGTCGAACTCGATCGACTGGCCGCCGGTGGTCCTTGCCAGCACGCGGCGCGAATCCGGCCGGTCGAGCACGCGCAGGATCTGGGCCGGCACGCCGTCGCCGCTGTCGCGCCAGGCGACATCGGCCGGGCGGAACAGCAGGTCGGCCGGACCGTCCTTCAGATCCGGGGCGTCGAAGGCGACGTCTTGCACATAGGCCTTGCCGTCGCGCACCGTCGCCGGCAGCGCGTTGGCGTCGCCGAGGAATTTCATCACAAAGGCGTTTTCCGGGCTGCGGCAGACCTCCTCCGGCGTCCCCTCCTGCACGATATTGCCCTTGTCGAGGATGACGACGCGGTCGGCGAGGTCGAGCGCCTCCTCCTGGTCGTGGGTAACGAAGAGGGTGGTGATGCCGAGTTCGTCGTGGATCTTGCGCAGCCAGCGGCGCAGGTCGCGCCGCACATTCGCGTCGAGGGCGCCGAACGGTTCGTCAAGCAGCAGCACACGCGGATCGACGGCGAGCGCGCGGGCAAGTGCCACGCGCTGCCGCTGCCCGCCGGAGATCTGCCCCGGGAAGCGTTCGCCGAGGCCGGAAAGCTGCACCAGTGCCAAGAGTTCCTCGACCCGGTCGCGGATCGCCTCGGGCGAGCGCTTCACCTTCGACACCTTCATGCCGAAGGCGATGTTTTCCGCCACGGTCATATGCGGGAACAGCGCGTAGTGCTGGAAGACGAAGCCGACGCCGCGGTCGCGTACCGGGATGTCGGTGGCGTCCTCGTCGCCGAAATAAATGTGCCCGTAGTCGGCATATTCGAGGCCGGCGACCATGCGCAGGATCGTCGTCTTGCCGGAGCCGGAGGGGCCGAGCAGCGCCACCAGTTCGCCGCTCTGGATCTCCAGCGACACGCCGTGCACGGCGCGGAAGGTGTCGAAGGTCTTGACGACATCGTTGAGGCGGATTTTCAAGGCTAGACCTCCGAGATTGTATCGTTGCCGGCGAGTGTCGCCGGACGGTTACGGCGGCCGGCGCCCTGGCGCTCCAGCGCCACCTTGACGACCAGCGTGACCAGCGCCAGCGTGGCGAGGATCGAGGCGGCGGCAAAGGAGCCGACAGCATCGTAGTCGTGGTAGAGCAGTTCGATGTGCAGTGGCAGCGTGTTGGTCTGGCCGCGGATGTTGCCGGAAACGACGGAGACCGCCCCGAACTCGCCCATCACCCGTGAATTGCAGAGCACGACGCCATAGAGCAGCGCCCATTTTATGTTGGGCAGCGTCACCGAGAAGAAGGTGCGCCAGGCACTGGCGCCGAGCGAGGTCGCCGCCTCCTCCAGGTCGCGCCCCTGCGCCTGCATCAGCGGGATCAGTTCGCGCGCCACGAAGGGGGCGGTGACGAACATGCTGGCCAGCACGATGCCCGGCAGCGCGAACATGACCTTGATCTCGGCGCTCTCCAGCGCTGGCCCGAACAGGCCTTGCAGGCCGTAGACGAACAGGTATGCGACGCCCGCCACAATCGGCGAGACGGAGAAGGGGATCTCGATGAGGATCGTCAGCAGCCGCTTGCCGACGAAATCGTGCTTGGTGATCGCCCAGGCGGCGGCGACGCCGAAGGCGGTGTTGACGGGCACGGCGATCAGCGCCGTCAGCACGGTGAGCATGATCGCGTGCAGGGTATCTGGTTCGGCGATGGAGGCCGCGAAGTAGGGGAGGCCCTTGGAAAAGGCGTGGACGCCGATGACCGCCAGCGGCGCGACGATGATGACGGCGACGAAAAACAGCACGACGCCGAGCAGGATGCGACGGAACAATGGGGCGTCGCCGATGCGGGGCGGCCGGCGGCCAGAATGATGCGGTTTCATCGGCTTAGTTTCTCACGGTGTAGCGAAGCGCGCGCGCCTGCATGAGGTTGGTGACCGCGAGCATGACGAAGGCGGTGATCAGCATGACGGAAGCGATCGCGGCGGAGGCCGGGTAGTCGTACTCCTCGAGGCGGATGAAGGCGAGCAGCGCGGTGATCTCCGTCGAGAAGGGCTGGTTGCCGGCGATGAAGATGATCGCGCCGAATTCGCCGAGGCTGCGGGCGAAAGACAGCGACAGGCCGGCGAGCAGCGCTGGCGTCAGCAGCGGCAGGACGACGCGCCGGAAGATCGACAGATCGCTGCCGCCGAGCGTCTGCGCCGCCTCTTCCAGCGCCGGGTCGAGTTCCTCGAGCACCGGTTGCACCGTGCGCACGACGAAGGGCAGGCTGGTGAAGGCCATGGCGATCATGATGCCGAGCGGCGTGTAGGCGACCTTGATGCCGAGTTGGGAAAGCGGCGCGCCGAACCATCCATTCGTCGCAAACAGCGTCGTCAGCGAAATGCCGGCAACTGCGGTCGGCAGCGCAAAGGGCAGGTCGACCAGCGCGTCGATGATGCGGCGGCCGGGAAAGCGATAGCGCACCAGCACCCAGGCGAGCGCCAGCCCGAATAGCAGGTTGAAGACCGTCGCGGCCAGCGCGCAGGAGACGGTAACGACGTAGCTGGCGACGGCGCGGTCGGACGAAACGATGCGCCAGTAGTCGGCCGGCCCGAGGCTTGCGGCCTTGAACACGAGCGCTGCCAGCGGCAGCACGATGATGATCGCCGCATAGATCAGCGTGATCCCGAGGGAGAGGGGCAGGCCCGGCAAAACGCGCCGTTTCAATATGCTCGTCCTTTTCTGCAACAGAAGGACCGGCGGGACTTTCTCCCGCCGGTCCGCTGTGGATGTGTCAGGCGTTACCGGTTGCCGTAAATCGTGTCGAGGACACCGCCTTCGGCGAAGTGCTCCTTGGAGACCTGTCCCCAGCCGCCGAAGACGTCTTCGACCTTTACCAGGCGAATGTCAGGGAACTGGTCCTTGTACTCGGCGGCGACCGTCTCGTCATGGACGCGGTGGCCGAACTCGGCGGCGATCTTCTGGCCCTCCGGCGCGTACAGGAAGTCGAGATAGCTCTTCGCCAGTTCCTGGCTGCCCTGCTTCTCGGCGACCTTGTCAACGACGGCGACCGGGAATTCCGCCAGCAGGCTGACCGAGGGCACGACCTGCTCGAACTTGTCGGTGCCGTACTGCTTGGCGATCGCCTTGGTTTCGGCCTCGAAGGTGATGATGACGTCGCCGATCTCGCGCTCGACGAAGGTGGTGGTGGCGGCGCGGCCGCCGGTGTCGAAGACCGGCACGTTGTCGAAGATCTTGGTGACGAACTCCTTCACCTTCGCCTCGTCGCCCTCGAACTTCTCCTTCGCGTAAGCCGTCGCGGCGAGATAGGTGTAGCGGGCGTTACCGGAGGTCTTCGGGTTCGGGAAGATCACCTTGACGTCGTCACGGGCGAGATCGTCCCAGTCCTTGACGCCCTTCGGGTTGCCGGCACGCACCAGGAACGAGGGGAAGGAGTAGAAGGGCGAGGCGTTGTTCGCGAACTTCGTCTGCCAGTCTTCGGCGACGAAGCCGTTCTTGACGAGGAAATCGATGTCGGTCACCTGGTTGAAGGTCACCACGTCGGCTTCAAGACCCTCGACGATGGCGCGCGCCTGCTTGGAGGTGCCGCCGTGCGACTGGTCGACGGTGACGCCGGGATGGGCCTTGACGAAGGCTTCGTTCTCGGCGGCGAAAAGCTCGCGGGCGACGTCATAGGACGCGTTCAGGAGCTTGTCGGCGGCGTTGGCCGAAAGGGGGGCCGCCAGCGCCGCGATGGCGGCACCGATCAGAAGAAGGCGCTTCATGTGATTGTCTCCCGGAAGCAAGTGCGTTGTCTGCCCGGACCATAATGGCCGGCCGAGCTCAATCCGAGGCACGTCGGACCAATCCCAGACTGCTCGGGAAAAAATTAGTCCTGCTTGGCGGAGTTCTGCAGAAAATTTGTGGAAATGGTTATGCTTGGGTGCGCGATCCCGTTCGTACGGATTTCACCGGTGCGAAGGGGAATATCTTTCCATCGTGCGGCAAGCTGCTGTTCACGCATCCTTCCGCTGCTACGCAAAAAATACCAGTCGACCGCTCCAAGGATGAATCGCTTTTTCGCGTCGCGCTCCCAAAGCGGGGTGTGGTGGTCGCCAACCACCAATATGTCGGTCGGAGGCAATTCCGGATCGGCTGTGATGGACGCCACGGACTTAAACACATCGCCCCACAATTCGGTCAGTTCGCATGTCGTCCGGTTGGTGATCGCCGCTTCCTCCGTGCCGCAGCGAAGTTTGCCGTTCGGCTTGGCAACGAAGGGGACGTGGGAATTCAACGTCAGCCAGTAGACAAGCTTGGGGCGCTTGTCCGATGTCAGTAACTCGGCGCGCACGGCATTCGCCACTTCGGTGTCACAAAGACCTTCGAAGACGCTGCCACATCGGTTTGGAACGAGCTTCGGAACATCCCTGACCAACTCGTCAGCGAAATGGAGGTCCTCGAAGCCAATCTTCGGATACCAGATGTTCCGCGCGAACATCGCCGAACTGTAACCATGGTAGGCCGAGGTCGCATATCCGCGCTCCGCCAACTGCCGCGGGAGACAATCGAACGGGCCATCCTGATTGATATAGTCGAGGTGATCGCCCCAGCGACCGCACAATTCCCGCGATTCGGCCGCCGTTGTCGACCCGGAGTAGCGCGTCGTTCCGCGGGTAAGCGTGTAGTTTCCGCTCGCAGCCGCCCGCTCAAGTTCTGCCGAGAGCAGGGCTTTGTCGTTTGCGTCTGCGATCGCGCCGAGTCCTTCGACCAATACCACGAGCAGATTGTTGCCGCGTGCTGCTACCGCGTCAGCCGTCAGTCCGTTCTGTGTCATTGCGCTGTCGAATTCGGGCTCCCCCTTGGTGGCATATGGCAGATTGAAGCACAGGTCGGCGCCAACAAGGACAAAGGCGAGAAGCGCGGCGGGGACGGGCGAGGCGAGGCGGACCTCTTCGCGGTGGCGATTCAAGAGCCACGCGGCCAGCAGGGGCATGGCGAAGGTGAGGGTGACGGTGGTCACATAGAAGGCCGATGCGGTGACATCGATCGTGCTCAGGAACCTGATGGAGTCCAGCGCGGTGTGGAGAGGCAGGTGGAAGGCGATGGATATGATCAGGCCGAGATCGATTGCGGCGACTAGGAGGAACAGGATGTAGGCGCAGAACGGCGGGAGAAACAATGCCGCGGCCGTCGCGAGCAGATAGAGCAGGGGCGTGATCAGCCGTTGGGCAATGAAGAACGGCATCGCGATCAGAAAGATGCCGTTCGGTACCAGTCCGGCGATCAGCATCAACCGCAAGGCCGCCCGGTCAAAAAGCCGCGATTTCAAGAAGGGTATCTTCGATTCCAGCGAAAACGCGCTCATGTGCCCGCCGTGAAATGATTCCGCGATATGTTTTGATATCGCGGAATCTTTCAAAAGAGCTTAATGCGCGCCCGCTCGACCGTCAGCGGGTGGGAACAGGAATCTCGCCGCGGTAGTCGTAGAAACCACGGCCGGATTTGCGCCCGAGCCAGCCGGCTTCCACGTATTTGACCAGCAGCGGGCAAGGGCGATACTTCGAATCCGCCAGGCCTTCATAAAGAACCTGCATGATTGACAGGCAGGTATCGAGGCCGATGAAGTCGGCAAGCTGCAGCGGTCCCATCGGATGGTTGGCGCCGAGCTTCATCGCCGTGTCGATCGCGTCGACCGTGCCTACACCCTCGTAGAGCGTGTAGATCGCCTCGTTGATCATCGGCAGCAGGATGCGGTTGACGATGAAGGCCGGGAAATCCTCGGCGACCGTTACCGTCTTGTCGAGGGTGGCGACGAATTGCTTGGCCGTGGCGAAGGTGTCTTCCTCGGTGGCGATACCGCGCACCAGTTCCACCAGCTTCATCACCGGCACCGGGTTCATGAAATGGATGCCCATGAAGCGCTCGGCGCGGTCGGTGGCCGAGGCCAGCCGTGTGATCGAAAGGGAGGAGGTGTTGGTCGCCAGGATCGCGTCGGCCTTCAGCACCGGGCAGACCTGCCCGTAGATCTTGCGCTTGACCGTCTCATCCTCGGTCGCTGCTTCGATCACCAGGTCAGCCTGGGACAGATCGTTGACGTCGTTCGATCCCTTGATTCGCGCCAGCGCGTTCTTGCGCTCGTCGTCGGTCATCTTGCCGGATGCGACCTGGCGCGCCAGATTGCCGTGGATAGTGGCAAGCCCGGCCTCGATCCTCTCGGCTGACAGATCGTAGATCTGGACCTTGTAGTCGGCGACGGCGCAGACCTGCGCGATGCCGCAGCCCATCTGACCTGCTCCGACGATACCGACATTCCTGATCGTGCTCATTGCCTTGCCCACTGAATAACGACGTCGCTGACGCAACCGGCCGCGAGTCAAAAACGAAACCGGGCCGGAAAATCCCAGCCCGGTGAAGTGATAATGCGGTGCGGCATTTTTTTCCAGCGTTTAATGATCGCGCCAGTGCCGCCCGGTTGCATTCAGAGCGCCTTTTCCAGCTCCGGCAGGACCTCGAAGAGGTCGGCGACGAGGCCGTAGTCGGCGACCTGGAAAATCGGCGCCTCCTCGTCCTTGTTGATGGCGACGATCACCTTGCTGTCCTTCATGCCGGCGAGGTGCTGGATCGCACCGGAGATGCCGCAGGCGATGTAGAGCTGCGGCGCGACGACCTTGCCGGTCTGGCCGACCTGCCAGTCGTTCGGCGCGTAGCCGGCATCGACGGCGGCACGCGAGGCGCCGACCGCGGCGCCGAGCTTGTCGGCGACCGGCAGGATCACCTCCTGGAACTTCTCCGCCGAGCCGAGCGCGCGGCCGCCAGAGATGATGATCTTGGCCGAGGTCAGTTCGGGGCGGTCGGACGACGACAGCGCGTCGGCGACGAAGGAGGAGACGCCCGGGTTGGTGCCGGCGGAAACCGTCTCGATCGGCGCGTTGCCGCCTTCGGCCGCTGCGGCGAACGAGGCCGTGCGCACCGTGATCACCTTCTTGGCGTCGGTCGCCTGCACCGTCTGGATGGCGTTGCCGGCATAGATCGGCCGCTTGAAGGTGTCGGCTGAGACGACCTCGATGATCTCCGAGACCTGGGCTACGTCGAGCAGGGCTGCGACGCGCGGCATGACGTTCTTGCCGACCGAGGTCGCCGCGGCGATGATCGTGTCGTAGTTCCCGGCGAGCGCGACGATCGTCGCCGCCAAGGGCTCGGCCAGGTTGTTCGCGAGCGCGGCGTCGTCGGCCACGAGCACCTTGGCAACGCCGGACAGCTTCGCCGCCTGCTCGGCGACGGCCTTGGCGTTCGAGCCGGCGACGAGCACGTGCACGTCGGAGCCGATCTTTTGCGCCGCCGTCAACGCCTTGGCGGTCTGGTCGGAAAGGTGGTTCTTGTCGTGATCAGCCAGAAGAAGAATGGCCATGATGATATCTCCCTTTCCAGTCCCTTAGAGCACGCCGGCTTCGGTCTTGAGCTTTTCGACCAACTCGGCGACCGACTTGACCTTGACGCCCGCCTTGCGGCCGGACGGTTCCTCGGTGTTCAGCACCTTCAGGCGGGCGGCGGTGGAGACGCCGAAGTCGGCCGGGCTCTTCTTGTCGAGCGGCTTCTTCTTCGCCTTCATGATGTTCGGCAGCGAGGCATAGCGCGGCTCGTTGAGGCGCAGGTCGGTGGTGACCACCGCCGGCAGCTTGATCTCGATCGTCTGCAGGCCGCCATCGACCTCGCGCGTCACCTTGGCCTTGCCGTCACCGATCTCGACCTTCGAGGCAAAGGTGCCCTGGGCCCAGCCCAACAGCGCCGACAGCATCTGGCCGGTCTGGTTGGAGTCGTCGTCGATCGCCTGCTTGCCGACGATGATCAGGCCGGGGGCCTCGGCCTCGGCCACGCCCTTCAGGATCTTGGCCACGGCGAGCGGCTCGGCCGCGTCGTCGGTTTCCACCAGAATCGCCCGGTCGGCGCCCATGGCGAGTGCGGTGCGCAGCGTCTCCTCCGCCTTCGCCGGTCCGATCGACACGACCACCACTTCCTCGGCCTTGCCAGCCTCCTTCAGCCGCAACGCCTCTTCGACGGAAATCTCGTCGAACGGGTTCATCGACATCTTGACGTTCGCAAGCTCGACCCCCGTGCCGTCCGGCTTTACCCGGATCTTCACGTTGTAGTCGACGACCCGCTTGACGGGGACCAAGATCTTCATGGGTTCTCCTTCCAATGCCCGCGTGGGAAAATGCGCCATCCAAGCGCAGCCCGATTGTCGGTTGGCGACATCGATACGCGTTTTTTTTCCAATTTCAATGATCGGTCGGCCGTTGTGTGCGAAAACTGTCGCCACTCAGATGACGTGAACGTCGACGTATGCCGATCCGGAGCGATTACCGCCCCCAACGGATGGGCGAAGCCGGGGGCGCTTTGGAGCTGTCAGTCTGATCGTCCGGCGTCGCTTCCTTATGTCGCACCGCCACAGGTGTCGTGATGGTGCGGTCGAACAGCGGCACGTCGCGCCGCCGCAAGACGAGCACCAGGGTCGCCCCGGCGAGTATGCCGCCCACATGAGCGCCCCAGGAGACGTTCCCGTCGGGTTCCAAAGCCAGCATATAAAACTGCTGGGCCACCCAGAGGACCAGCGGAACAACGGCCGGCAAGGGTAGCGGGATGCGAAAGAACACGAGTACCCATACGCGCACTTTCGGATGCAGCAGCAAATAGGCGGCAACGACGCCGGAGATTGCGCCGGATGCGCCGATCAGTGGCGCTTCCGAAGCCGGCTGAACGATACCGTGGACGAAGGCACCTGCCGCGGCACAGGCGAGATAGAAGATGAGAAAGCGCAAGTGCCCAAGCGCGTCTTCCACATTGTCACCGAACACCCAGAGGAACAGCATGTTTGTCGCAAGGTGCAGAAAGTCGGTGTGGATGAAGGCATAGGTGATGTAGGTCGCATCCGGCGGAACGAGCACTAGGCCCGGCTCGAGTTCGGCAAAATCGAACACGACCGCCGGAATATATCCGAGGCCGACCACGGCCTCGTCGGAAAAGGTCTGGCTCGCCAGGATTCCGGCTACGAGCCACACGGCGACATTGGCGACGATGATGCCGATCGTGACGTACTGGACCTTGATGTACTTCAGGGAATTCGCATCGTGCAGCGGTATGAACATGAACATCCGTTCCCCCGGTTGCGGCGCGATTACCTGTTCTGTCCTGGAACCCAGAGAACGTCCAAAGCCCCCTTGTCGTTCGCCCACCGGGCCGCAACGAAGAGAAAATCGGACAACCGGTTGATGAAGGCGACCGCCTCCCGCGACACGGTTTCTCCCTCGAGCGCGGCGAGTTCGACGATGCGCCTCTCGGCCCGGCGCGCGACAGCGCGGGCGACATGGAGTGCCGCCGCCGCCGCTGTTCCACCCGGCAGGACGAAGGATCGCAGCGGGGAAAGTTCGGCGTTCAGCGTGTCGATCTCCGCTTCCAGCCGGGCCACCTGTGCCGGGACGATACGCAAGGGCTCGTATTGCGGCTTTTCGCCTGTCTCGGGTGTCGCAAGGTCGGCGCCGAGATCGAACAGGTCGTTCTGGATCCGCATCAACATCTGATCGAGGGGGGGAAGCGTCGCCGTGTGCTGGCGCGCCAGTCCGACCATGGAATTGGTCTCGTCGACATCGCCGTAGGCTGCGACACGCGCATCGTGTTTCATGCGGCGCGGACCGGCGACGAGACCGGTCGTGCCGCCATCGCCGGTGCGGGTATAGATCTTGTTCAGCTTGACCATCGTTCTTTCGTTCTCATGCAGGCCGTCCGCCGCCGGCGAACCAAAGCGTCAGCATGATGAGGACAATCGCAGCCGCCTGCAAGACGATACGCATCTGCATCAACTGGTTGGACTTGTTGCCGCTGCCGCCCTTGGCCATGTTGATCAGGCCGCGGATCAAGACAATTGCGACAAGACCCATGACGACGAGCGAGACGTAAGTGAGGATGGTGGACATGTTCGCAATCCGTTGTTCGGTTCGTTCCTGAGTGTATTACACTAATGCATTTGCTCGTGAAGCGGAACTCAATTCGGGGCGGATAATCCATAGTTTCAAAGTGTTAGTCGGCAAGTCTCTTGGGCGTGCCTGCAAGTGCGGCCGGGCCGGTCACCCTCAGCCCTAGGCGGCATCATTCGAAGCGGCCGATAATACGATAAAAGAGATCTGCCGGCAGAAGCTTCTTCAGAAGTGCGCCCTTTTTCGCCGGCGACGTGACGACATAGTGCGGCCGGGGCGCGGCGGAATTCAGCGCATGCTTGAGCACATGATAGACCGCCTCCGGCCCGAGCTTTCCGGGCGCGGGCCTGCTTTCACCGCGCAGCCGTCGCATCTGCCTGCGATATTCTTCCGCGTGTACCGAATGCTCCAGATCGATGTGCTTTTCGATGTGCGGGATGGCGTTGGCCATAAAGCGCGACACGATCGGTCCGGGTTCGATCAGGCTGACGTGGATGCCGGAGCCGGCAAGTTCCATGCGCAGCGTCAGAGACAGGCCCTCGAGGGCAAACTTCGAGGCGTTGTAGGCTCCGCGCCAGCGATAGGGAACGATGCCGAGGATGGAGGAGCACTGCACGATCCGACCGTGGCCCTGCCGCCGCATGGCCGGGATGAGCCGGCAGGTCAGGTCGTGCCAGCCGAAAACATTGGTCTCGAACTGCTGCCGCAGCGCCTCGACGGGCAGGTCTTCGACCGCTCCTGCCTGGCCATAGGCGCCGTTGTTGAATAGCGCATCGATCCGGCCTCCGGTACGCGACAGGACGTTCTCCGCAAGGGTCGCAATCGTCTCGGGCTTCGTGTAATCCATCAGCAGCGCCTCGATGCCGTCCGCTTCCAGCGGGGCTAGGTCGGCTTCCTTTCGGACGGTGGCAAACACGCGCCAGCCGTCCATTTTCAAGGCCCTGGCGCAATGGGCGCCGATGCCGGAGGAGCAACCGGTGACGATGATCGTTCTTCCAGGGGAAACCGGACCAGGCATGCGCATTTCCTGTACAAATACAGTTTCGTTTCCCATATTCACCGGGCGCTGACAATCGCGCCAGAACCAAATGCCTCGCAGACGAGGTTGCCCAGGAACGGGACACGGACATGCCGACCGCTCTACGCCTCCTCTACAAGGTCGTTTACGACGCGATCTTGCACTTCACCCTGGACGACGGCTGGGCGATGGCAAGTCACGTGGCACTCTCGACCTTGCTTGCAGTCTTCCCGTTCCTCATCTTCGGTACCGCGCTTGGTTCCTTCCTCGGTGCCGACCAGTTCGCCGATACCGCCGTCCATCTGATTTTCGACACCTGGCCGGAATCGATCGCCGCGCCGATCTCGCGCGAGGTGGTGGCGGTGCTGACGATCCCGCGCGGCGGGCTTGCGACGATCTCCGTGCTCGCCGCCGCCTATTTCGCCTCCAACGGCGTCGAGGCGCTGCGGGCGTCCCTCAACCGTGCCTATCGTGTTGCCGAAACGCGCTGGTGGTATGTCACCCGGCTGACCAGCCTCGGCTTCGTCATTCTCGGCGTGGTCGCGCTTGCCGCCATCAGTATCGTGCTTGTCGCGGCCCCCCTTGCGGTGCGCGCGACCGATCAGTGGATGCCTTGGCTCGGCTATGTCTACTCACTGGTTCTTGATTGGGGCATCCTCGGCACGCTGATCGTGCTGTTCCTCGGACTGCTGATCGCCCACCTTTGGCTTCCCGCCGGCCATCGGCGCATCGCCGACGTGCTGCCGGGCATCGTGCTGACGCTGGTGGCCTGGAGTATCGGCGCCTATCTGTTTGCGTCCTACCTCGCCGCCTTCTCCACCTATGTGAAGACCTATGCCGGATTGGCCTCGATCATGATCGCGCTGGTCTTCCTCTACATCATCGGCGTGATCTTCATTCTCGGCGCGGAAATCAACGCGGCGATGATGAAGTTCCGCGTCAAGCGACTGATCCTGGAGCGTCTGCGCGGGAGCAAGCCTTTGCCGGAGGTGCCCGCCTCAATCGAGGACGAGGCCATCGCGCGCGAACAGGGCGCGGAGGTCCGCCGGGGATAGTCCTTTTTCCCGGTAGGCTAAAATCCCCGTATCCTGGTTGCTCTTCGACAATTTGCGCCCGTCGGCGCTGAGCACCAGCCCGTGGTGGCGATATTGCGGTTGGGGCAAGTCCAACAAGACCTGCAGCAACCGATGAACGGAGGTGGCGTGAAACAGGTCCCTTCCGCGCACGACATGGGTCACGCCCTGCGCAGCGTCATCGAGCGTCACCGAGAGATGGTAACTCGACGGCGCGTCCGGACGTGAGAGGATGACGTCGCCCCAGTGTTCCGGCTGCGCCGACACGAGGCCCGTCTCGCCGTCCGGCCCCATACCTGTTTCGCTCCAATCGAGGCTGCGGCCGGCCAATTTCTCGTTGGCAGCTTCGAGTGCCTTATCCATGTCGAGCCGCCAGGCATGCTGGCGTCCCTCGGCAATCCAGCCGCCCGCAAGGCCGCGGTCCAGATCGCGCTCCTCGGTCGGGTAGCAGGGTGCGTCATCGGGGTCGCGCGGCCATGTTCCGCCGACCGCCTCGAACGCTGCCACCCGGTCGCGTACCTCTGCACGGCTGAGAAAGGCGGGGTAGGCAAGGCTGCGGGCAATCAGTTCGTCGAGCGCCCGCTGGTAGAACGGAAAATGCTCCGACTGCCGTCGCACCGGACGTCCCCACTCGATGCCGAGCCAATGGAGGTCGCGATAGATCGCCTCTTCATACTCCGGCCGGCAACGGACCGTATCAATGTCCTCGATCCTCAGCAGGAAGCGCCCGCCCGCCGCCATGGCGAGATTGTGGTTGAGCATCGCCGAATAGGCATGTCCAAGGTGCAGGAGCCCGTTGGGGCTCGGGGCGAAGCGAAAGACGGCTGGCTTTGACAAGGGCGAATCCATCCGGTTTTCTTACACGAAACCGGCGCGGTGGCCACGGCCGCCGAAATCCCGGAAGGCCTCGCCGGGCCATGGGAACATTTATGCAATTGCACATGATCAGAACGCAGGCGGATGTCGCCGCCGGTCTCGTCGACCTGGCCCTGCTCGATGCCCGCCTCTTCGCCGTGATCGACAAGGCCGGCCCGGTGCCGCTGCGCCTTCACGATCCCGGCTACCGCGGCATGGCCGGCATTATCGTCTCGCAAATGGTGTCGCGTGCCAGCGCTGATGCCATCTGGCGGCGGCTGGAGGAGGTCGCCGGCGAAGTGACGCCGCATCACGTTCTCAACCTCACCGATGCCGACTGCCGCGCGGTCGGCCTTTCCCGCGCAAAGGCGGAAACGCTGCGTCGCGTTGCCGAGGCGGTGGATCGCGGCTCGGTCGATCTCGATGCGATCTGTCATATGGAGGCGGGCGCGGCGATCCAGGCGCTGACGGCGATCAAGGGGATCGGGCGCTGGACGGCGGAGGTTTACCTGCTCTTTTGTGCCGGACACCCCGACATCTTCCCCTCCGGCGACGTCGCCTTGCAAAATGCCGTGGCTCATGGGCTGGGGTTGTCTGTGCGGCCCTCGCAAGCGGAACTCGACGAGATCGCAGCGACCTGGTCGCCCTGGCGAGGCGTCTCTGCCCGACTGTTCTGGGCCTACTACGCCCGTGCGATGCGCCGCGAAGGTGCACCGCTTGCCTGACGCTTGCGCGACGGGGTTGCAAAGCGGCGAAACCGTGCTCCGACATTTCCTTTCCGGCTTCACAATGCTGTAACAACGGTCCTAATATAGAGGGGCAGATGCCGAATCGATCAGGAGAATCACTTGACGATTTCAGTTTCACCACAGGCCCTGCCAGCGCTCGTCTTGAACGCTGACTATCGGCCGCTGAGCTACTATCCCTTGTCGCTGTGGTCCTGGCAGGACGCGATCAAGGCCGTCTTTCTTGACCGCGTGAACATCATCGCCGAATACGAGCACTCGGTTTCCTCACCGAGCTTCACCATGCGCCTGCCGAGCGTCGTCTGCCTCAAGACTTATGTCCAGCCGTCGCGCTATCCGGCCTTCACCCGCTTCAACGTCTTTCTGCGCGACAAGTTCGAATGTCAGTATTGCGGCACGTCCGACGACCTCACCTTTGATCATGTTGTCCCGCGTGCCCATGGCGGCGAGACGACCTGGTGCAATGTCGTCGCGGCCTGCTCGCCGTGCAACCTGCGGAAAGGCAGCAAGCTGCCGAAACAGGCCGGCATGTTCCCGAGCCAGAACCCCTACCAGCCAACAGTGCAGGATCTGCACAACAACGGCCGGCTCTTCCCGCCGAACTATCTGCACGAAAGCTGGATGGACTATCTTTACTGGGACGTCGAACTGCAGCCCTGACCGGCGCCGGCCACCGGCTGGCCGCGCTGCTCCCGCGCCTCTCCCGCCTCAGACCTTTCTCGCCCGCACGCCGGCAAACGCGATCGCCGCGAAGAGAAGGCTTGCAATCACGTTCCAGCCGGCAAAGGACAACCCGAGGACGCGCAGCGAGGCTTCCGTGCAGGACGGCGGCTTCTTGGCATCGAGGTCGCCCAGCAGGTCGCCGGCATTCTGGGTCACGGCCTGGGCCGAGGTCGCGCAGGTAGAAGGCCCTTCCCAGAAGCCCCACTCTGCGCCGGCGTGATAAACGCCCATCCCGGCGCCGACCAGCATCATGATGCCGACGATCAGCAGCAGGCCGCGCGTCAGCCAGGCGGGGCCGCCAAGTGCCGCCGATACGACTGCCAGGCCCGCGACCGGAATACCGTAATAATAGGGCAGCCGCTCCAGGAGGCAGAGCGCGCAAGGAATGTAGCCGCCGATGTGTTCGAAACCGAGCGCGCTGCCGACCGTCGCGGCAAGGCCGAAGGTCAGCAGCAGGGCGTAGGGGAGGGCGGCTTTACGGTTCTGCAGGACGGCCGACATGGGCGCGCGCTCCTTTTCAGGCGATGTAACGATAGGCGGCGTAGAGAGCAATCAGCAGGGCCGCGCCGACGCCGGCGATGAGCCCGAGCTGCTTTTCGATGAAATGCCGGATCGGCTCGCCGTAGCGGCGAAGCAGCCAGGCGAGGAAGAAGAAGCGCGCGCCACGCGCCAGGATCGCCGAGACGATGAAAAGGCCGAGATTGATATTGGCGGCCCCGGAGAGGATGGTCACCACCTTGATCGGCGGCAGGTGCGCCAATCCGGACGTGACCAGCAGCAGAAGGAGGGTTTCATAGCCGACGGAGGCGCGCATCTCCTCGAAGGCATCAAGCTTTCCATAGAAGGCCAGGACCGGCTTGGCGATCGCCTCGAAGGCATAATGGCCGAGATACCAGCCGGCGATACCGCCCAGGACGGAGGCCACGGTCGCCACGAGCGCATAGCGCCACAGCCGCTCCGGGCGGGCAAGGCCCATCGGCAGGAACAGCACGTCGGCGGGGATGAGAAAGACCGAGCTTTCGACGAAGGCGATGATTGCGAGCCAGGCTTCCGCCGATTTGCGCGCCGCAAGCGACATGGTCCAGTCATAAAGGCGTCGAAGCATGGATGCGTCCCGATTGAAAGATCAGCCGCTTTTTACCAGCCCCCTTGTCTTTGTAAATCGCTGCACGGATTCGTGATTGCGTCGGGCAACTGTATTTGTCGGTTGACCCACCCAAAATCCTTCGTGTAAACGGCGATGACTGTTGTCGCAGGTCCCGTGCCCCATTGGCGGAACTGGTAGACGCGCTCGACTCAAAATCGAGTTCCGAAAGGAGTGCTGGTTCGATTCCGGCATGGGGCACCATTACTGAGAATAAATGGCATTATTTTCAATACCTTAAAGTCAATTCAACGCCGCCGATCCCCTTATTGATCCACCTTTGCGGGGTCGGTGCTGCATATCCTCGGTCATGCGAGCCGCCTGCCCGCCTTGCCGCTGGTGCTGCTTCCTTGGGCCGTTCCCGGCGTTATCGCCGGCGTCATTTGGCGCTGGATGTTCAACAACAATTACGGGGCGATCAATACCATACTGCACGCCCTCGGCATTATCGACCAGTATGTCTACTGGCTCAGTAAGCCAACCCTGGCGCTCCTGGCTGCGTGCATTGCGCAGACCTGGTCGCTGTTGCCCCTGTCAATCATCCTGATCATGGCGGCGCTGCAGAATATTCCGGAAGAGCAATACGAAGCGGCTCGGCTGGACGGTGCCAACAGCCTGCAGCTCTATCGATACGTGACGTTTCCGCACATTCGTACCTCGGTGGTGATCGTCGCTCTCTACAACAGTCTGATGGGGCTGACCGCATACGATATCGTCTACACATTGACGGCCGGAGGTCCCGGCACGGCTACCTCCGTGATCAGCTATTTTACCTGGACGATCTCTTTCACCCATTTGAACATCGGTCAGGGTGCAGCCCTCGCCACGATCATCGCGCTAGTCTCCATCGTCTTTATCGTTGGGATTCTAAGGGCACTGCCAAAGGGAGCGCTGAGCGATGTCGACTAGCATGCGAGAGCGCCTCGAAGCTGCGGTTCGCTATCTTTGGATAGCCATCCTGCTCGTTTTCGTCCTGACGCCCTTCCTCGTGACGTTGCTTGCGAGCCTGACGCCGGACAAGGCGATCATCTCCCAGCCGGCCCGGTGGTTCACCAGCGGATTTAATATAGACAACTATGTGTACATCCTAACGGGCAAGCTTCCCTCTCAATACGAGGTCGAAGCTGGCCAGCGAACGATGAGCATGGTGAGCCAGGAAATCCGATTCCTGCCTACGGCCATGTTGCATAGCATCATCGTTTCCCTTCTGGTCATGGCCTTCGACCTGATACTGGGTGCTCCGGCCGCCTATGCGCTAGTGAAGATGCGTATCCGGGGCAAGGGCGTAGTTTTGAACTTCATCCTTGGTACTCGTCTAATCCCGCTCGTGGCAGTGGCGATTCCCTATTACGAACTGATGCAACTGTTCAAACTGACCAACACGTTGACGTCGCTGGTCATCATGTATGTAGGCCTGACCTTGCCTTTTGTGATTTTGATCCTGTGCGTCGCATTTCGCCAGATCGACCGGGCGATCGAAGAGGCGGCGCAAGTCGACGGATTAAACCCGCTGCAAACGCTGGTCAGGATCGTCGTGCCTGTGGCAGCCCCTTCAATAGTCGGCGCGGGTCTGTTCGCCTTTATGCTTTCCTACTGTGAGTTCCTGTTCGGCCTGCTGCTGGCGACCAACCAGAGTGTGCGAACCATGCCGGTAACGATGGCAAGTGTGTCCGTGAACCCTGATGTCTCGCTGGGACTGACATGTGCAGGGATCATACTCGGCGTCCTGCCGGCGCTGATCGTGATCGTCCCGGTGTGGCGATACATGATCCGTGGTCTTGCTGAGGGAGCGACAAAGTGACGGTCGAGCCACTCCTTCATCTCGTAACAAGCGAGGAAAACCAATGAAACCTGCGCCCTTCGTCTATCATGCTCCCACCAGCCTTGAGAAAGCTGTGCAACTGCTCGATGAACTCGAGGGAGACGTTAAAATAACCGCCGGCGGGCAAAGCCTTCTGCCGATGATGAACCTCCGCATCGCGCGCCCGGATCATCTCGTGGATCTAAGGTTCTTGGACTCTCTGTCCGGCGTGAAGCTGACCGACACCCATTTGGTCGTGGGTGCGACGACTACACACCGCACAATCGAGACGAGCCCCGTCGTTCGCCGCGTAGCCCCGCTGCTGAGCGAAATGGCGTCGAACATCGGTCACATTCCCATCCGTGAGCGAGGCACCATCGGCGGCTCGGTGTCGCTCGCCGACCCGACAGCCGAGTTTCCCCTGGCTTCGGTCATGCTCGACGCGGAGATGACGCTGAGCAGCGTACGTGGGACACGCACCGTCAAGGCCGATCAGTTTTTCCATTCCGCGCTGCAAACCGAACTCGCCGAAGACGAAATTCTGACCAGCCTGGCTTTCCCGCTGGCCGACCGACATAGCGGCTCCGCCTTCATGGAGTTCTCGCGCCGCAAGGGTGATTTCTGCATCGTGGGCGTTGCAGCTTTGGTCAGCGTCAGGGACGGCCGCTTCGATACGGCCCGAATCGGACTGTGTGGCGTTTCGGATCGGCCATTCCTATCGAAGGTTGCCGAGCAGCTTTCCGGAGAGCCGGCAAACGAAGCGACGATGACCCGGATCGCCGATGCGATCTCTGCTGAAATCGAACCGATGACGGACGGGCGAGCCGAAATAGCGGATCGCCGCGACATTGCAAGGGCGCTTATCAAGCGAACCCTGCCGCTGGCCCACGAACGGGCGTTCGTCGCTGCGCAAGGAGGGAGCCAATGACAAGTGCGGACTCAAGAAAGGTGGAAATGGTGGTCAACGGGGAAACCGTTGTGGGCTCCGTACCGGACAGAAAGCTGCTGTGCGACTTCCTGCGGGAAGACCTATCATTGACCGGAACCCATGTCGGCTGCGAGCAGGGTGTGTGTGGTGCCTGCACCGTGCTAGTCGACGGCCGTCCGGCGCGTTCGTGCCTAATGCTCGCCGTTCAGGCACACGGCCGAACCATCACCACCATCGAGGGTGTATCCCGGCCCGACGGCTCCCTGCACCCGGTGCAGCGTGCCTTTCATGAGCAGCACGCGCTGCAATGCGGGTTCTGCACGCCCGGCTTCGTTATAAGCACGATTGCCTATCTCGATGAACGTGGCCCCGATGCGGGACCGTTGAGCGAGGATGAGGTCCGCGAGCATCTCTCGGGGTCTGTCTGCCGCTGTACCGGCTACACCAACATCGTTCGCGCGGTACACCAGGCCGCATCTGAGCTTGGCGCCCTGCAGGCGGAAGGAGGTGAATTGTGAGCAATTCCGCGAATATGGAGGCCAGGACGGCAACTCCCGAAGAGCCGAAATTCATCGGCCAAAGCACTCCGCGCAAGGAAGATCGCCGGTTCGTCCGCGGCAAGGGGTGCTTCACCGACGATATGGTTTTCCCGGGTATGTTGCACGCGGCGTTCGTACGCAGCCCCCATGCTCATGCCAGGATCAAATCGATCGACGCGGAGGCGGCGCTGAAGCTTCCAGGCGTCATTGCCGTGGTTACAGGGCGTGAGCTGGCCGAATTCACAACTCCATTCGTTTGTCGCCAGGAGGGCGCGCCACCGATGGAGATGGACGCCTTGCCGGTGGACAAGGTGCGCTTTGCTGGCGATCCCGTCGCATGCGTCGTGGCGGTCGACCGCTATGTCGCAGAGGACGGCGTCGATCTGGTCGAGGTGGACTGGGAAGTATTGCCGCCCGTTCTCGACATGTATCATGCTGCCGACGCGGGCATGCCTCTTGTGGATGAGAAACTCCCATCGAATATGCACACGCACGAAACGCGCCGATATGGCGACGTTGAAGCGGCCTTCGCCAAGGCCGATCGGGTCGTTACGGCGAAGTTCAGGACGCAGCGCCTCACTCACGTTCCCATCGAAACACGGTCGGTTGTGGCGGTTTGGGATGACGGTCGTGAGGAACTGACCTACTACGGTGCGGCGCAGACAGCCCATATCCTGCGAACCACGCTTGCCTCCCGTCTCGGCCTTTCCGAGAACAAGGTGAGGGTTATCTCGCCTGACGTGGGCGGAGGCTTCGGGCTGAAGCTTCCGCTTTTCCGGGAAGAATTCACGGTCTCGGCCATGTCGATGCGGCTGAAAAGGCCGATCAAGTGGGTGGAGGACCGGCTCGAGAATCTCACGGCTTCCAATCACGCCCGCGATGATGCGGTCTCCGTCGAGGTCGCAGTACTAAATGACGGTACCATTCTTGGCGTCCGCGCAGATCTGTGGGCGGACTTCGGTGCTTACGCCTTCTATCCGCCCAGCTACATTATCCACGTTGTGGGTTGGCTTCTGCTCGGAGCCTATAAGATCGATCACTACGAATACACGATCAATGTTGCCATAACAAACAAATGTCCAGCCGGTACACTTCGCGCACCGATGGCCATCGTTACCTGGGCAACGGACGGCATGATGCACCGGGTTGGGGAAGAGCTTGGGCTGGATCCTTTCGAGGTCAGGCGCAAGAACATGATTGCGCTGGACGACCAGCCTTACCAGTCCGCGCCCGGCTATCTGTACGAGGCCCTGACGCTGCGTGAAGGCTTTGACCAGACATTGGCTGAATTCGACGTGAAAGCATTTCGCGACGAACAGGCGCGCGCCGCCGAAAAGGGCCGCCTCCTAGGCTTGGGTATCGCAAGCGTGGTCGAACCCACAACTTACGGCTCGGCCTGGTACAAAGCCTCGGGCGACGATGGCAGCGGCCACGAGGCCGCGACCGTGAAGATCGAGCCCACCGGCACGATCAACGTGATGGCGGGCATCGTGGCGACGGGCCAGGGTTACGAGACTTCGGTAGCACAGGTAGTTGCCGAAGCGCTCGGCAGCGACCCAGCAAATGTCGATGTGCGGCTCGGCGACACGCATATCGCGCCTTACGGAATGGGCAGCCGCGGTTCTCGCGGTGCGGCGGCGGGGCACGGGGTCGCTTATCTGGCGGCAATGGAACTCCGGGAAAAAGTCCTCAAGATCGCGGCGCACCTGTTGCAGCGACCTGCGGAGAGCCTGCGCATCGTGAAGGATACGGTGGTCGCCACTGACAATCCGACTGTCTCCCTCCCGGTGAGCGAAATTGCTCGGATTGCCTACAACGATCCGACCAGCCTGCCGGAAGGGACGCCGCCGGGTCTGGAGGTCCACAGCACATATGATCCTCCCTTCATGACGTTCTCCAATGCGACGCATCTTTGCCGGGTGGAGATCGATGCGGAGACCGGTGGGGTGGAAATCATGAAATATCAGGTGCTCGAAGATGCCGGGACCTTAATCAACCCTATGATCGTAGATGGACAGGTTCATGGCGGAGTCGCCCTGGGTATCGGCCAGGTGCTGCTGGAGGAAATTCACTACGACGAGCAGGGCATGAATGTGAGCGCGACGCTTGCGGACTATCTCCTTCCCACCATGGACACCGTGCCGAGGATCGAGGTCACGCACGTCGAGACCCGGAACCCGAACACGCCCAACGGGATCAAGGGAATGGCGGAGGGACCGGTGCAAGGCGCGGTCGCAAGCGTGGCACTTGCGGTGCAGGATGCACTGGCGCAGGTTGGCGCTCGGTTGGACCAACTGCCGATGACACCCTCGCGAGTGCTGGCGGCCCTTCGCGCCGCGCATTCTCACGCAAATTCATGAAAACTGCGCCGGGCAATGCCGGATGCGCCGAGATTAGGCGCATCGATGACGCCCCGTCGCTCGGCTATGGCGGCCTCGTGCGAGTTCCGTCTCGGCGTTTCGCCGGGCGCTAACAGATTGAAGTCCAGGCGCACGCGCACAAACCGGAGAGTCCGGAGAGTGGCTGCTCCACAACCAGTGAAAGGAACAAGATGAGCACTTCGACCCAGCGCACCCCAATCAACGCCGAAGGCATCGTCGACTGGGGATTGCCCTACCCTCATGCGGTGAAATTCGGGAATCTCGTCTTTCTGTCGGGCCAACTGGCCCAGGATGAAGCCACCGGGCAACCCGTGGAAGGAGGCATCCAGCCGCAAACCCGTAAAGTCCTCGAGAACATCAAGGCTGTGCTCGAAGCAGCCGGAACCTCGATGGACATGGTCCTGAAAACGTCGTGCTTCCTTATGGATCGCAATGACTTCGATGATTTCAACGTCGTTTATCGCGAATTCTTCCCCAAGGGCAAGGAGCCCGCACGCTCGACCTTCCAGGTGGCCAAGCTTGCTCCGGGTTACATCATCGAGATCGAAGTCATCGCCGGTATTCCGGATTGACATCCTGCCTGAAGCCAACACGCAGTTGGCTTCAGGCACAGGCTTTCGTTGTGAGTTGCCTCGCATAATTCGCGAGAAGCCGGGCGGCAACCCATCGACGTGTTTCACAGATCCCTACAAGAGGGTTGATATGGCAAGCGTCTCCATCAGGAATATCAGAAAATTCTACGGTCAAGTTGAGACCCTAAAAGACCTGTCGGTTGATATCGACGATGGAGAATTTGTTATATTGGTCGGCCCTTCCGGATGCGGGAAGTCGACATTGTTGCGCATGATCGCGGGTCTGGAACGTACGAACGCAGGAGAAATCCGCATCGACGACACCATCGTCAATGAATTGCCTCCGAAAGCTCGGGATATCGCGATGGTCTTCCAGAACTATGCGCTTTACCCCCACATGACAGTCTCCAAAAACATGAGCTTTTCTTTGCGGCTGGCAGGCCTGCCGAAAGCGGAAATCGATAGGAAGGTCGACGCGGCTGCCCAGATTCTCGGGCTCCACGAACTGCTTGATCGCTTACCCAAGCAACTGTCGGGCGGACAGAGGCAGAGGGTTGCGATGGGGCGTGCCATCGTGCGCGACCCCAAGGTTTTCCTCTTCGATGAGCCGCTGTCAAACCTCGACGCGAAACTGCGCGTCCAGATGCGCTCGGAGATCAAGGACCTGCACCGCCGCCTCGGGAGCACGATCATCTACGTTACGCACGATCAGATAGAAGCGATGACCATGGCGGACAAGATCGTCGTCATGCATGCCGGCCTGATCGAGCAGATCGGATCTCCTCTCGAACTGTATGACCGACCAAAGACTCGTTTCGTAGCCGGTTTCATCGGGTCGCCATCCATGAATTTCATCGAAGGTACGCTGACGAAGTCCGGATTCAGAACGGCTGAGGGACTGCTGCTTCCGGTGGTGGCCAGGGATTTGCCTGCCAAGGACGTGCCGGCATCCTACGGGATACGTCCTGAGCATTTGACGCTGGCCGATAGCGGAATACCGGCCACTGTCGAGCAGGTAGAGCCAACGGGCGCCGAGACGCATGTCATTCTGAAACTAGGCGGCCAGCAGATCGTAGGGGCGTTCCGCGAACGCCTGTCCCTTGGCTATGGAGATCAGGTTTTCATCGTTCCAGACATTGAAAAGGTTCATCTTTTCGAAACTTCCGGGCGACGCATTAACTAGCTTCCCCATGTCTGGGCCGAGGATCATCCCGGCTACGACTTTCGCCAGCTTTGTCGAGTCAGGCTCCTCTACCGGAGCATTCTAAAATGGAGATTCGGGATGCAAATGAAGGATTCGGTGGCGATCCCAGCGGATCGTCGGTTGGTTTGGGAGGCGCTCAACAATCCGGAGATTTTGCGCCAGTGCATTCCAGGCTGCGAGGAACTGGAAATGATTTCCCAAACCGAGCTACGCGCGCAAGTGCTGCTCAAGATCGGGCCGATCAAGGCTCGCTTTGCCGGCGAGGTGACGTTGAGCGACCTCGATCCACCAAACGGCTATGTCTTGAGCGGAGAGGGAAAGGGAGGGGTCGCGGGCATGGCTAAGGGCGCAGCCCACCTGAAGCTCAGGGAAGAGCCCGTTGGCCATACCATTCTCGAGTATGAGGCGCGTGTCGACGTTGGCGGCAAGATAGCCCAGCTTGGAGCGAGATTACTCGATACGACGGCGACAAAGCTGACAAGGAAATTCTTCGAGGATTTCAGCCAGCTCGTTTCGAATAAAAGCGATAACTAGTAGTTCATATATTTGAAGGCGCGACTATGACTTCATCTGGCAATGCGCAACCGAAGGTGGGCTTCATCGGGCTCGGCAATATGGGCCGGTACATGGCCGGCCATATCCTTGCCACTGGCTGTGAGCTCCACATCCATAGCCGTACGCAGTCCAGGGCTCTGCCCCTCATTGAAGCCGGTGCAATCTGGCACGATCACCCTGGGGCTGTCGCAGCGGTCAGCGATGTCCTGATCACCATCGTCGGCTATCCCGCCGACGTAGAAGCCATCTATCTCGGAGCGGACGGAATTGTCGACAGAGCCCGGCCTGGCACAGTGCTCATCGACATGACCACTTCAAGCCCGGCTTTGGCGGTGCGCATCGCAGACGCCGCATCAAAGCGTGGAATCGCCGCACTAGATGCGCCGGTCTCGGGTGGGGATATCGGCGCGCGGGATGCCAAGCTCGCAGTTATGGTCGGCGGTGACGAGACAGCGTTCGACCAGGTTTTGCCGCTGCTGCAGGCGATCGGGAGCAACATCGTTCGGATGGGGGCGGCTGGTACCGGCCAACACACTAAGATGGCAAATCAGATAGCAATCGCATCGACAATGGTCGCTGTGGCGGAGAGCGTTACCTATGCCAATCGGGCCGGCCTGAATCCTGATCTTGTGTTGGAGGTCATAGGAACCGGGGCTGCATCGAGTTTTCTGTTGAACGGACTGGGGCGGAAGATGATCCGCGAAGACTTCGCGGCGGGTTTCTTCGTCCATCATTTCGCCAAAGACATGAAGATCGCGCTGGATGAGGCTGCGCGTATGGGGCTTGATCTGCCAGGCTTGGCGCTGGCCCACGCTCTTTACGATAAGCTCATGGAAGGCGGCTTCGGAGAAGAAGGTACCCAAGCACTATGTCGTGTCTACTATATGCTTCATTTGGACAGCCATGTGACCCGAGCCCCTCCAACTTGAGAGGGTTTTAATTCTGGCCTTATGAGTGCTTGGACTCCCCAATTCCGCAACCATACCTGATAAAGGACTGCTTTTGAAAAGCTTTGCTACTTGATTGATCGCAATATGCGATAGACCTGCATTCGAGAGCAATAGGCTGCTTTGGCGATTTCAGATGGGCCGACGCCATCGGAGTAAAGGCGCCGGATTAGCTCGTGGTCCAGTCGAGCCTTCGCACCCTTGTAAGCGCCCGCAGCCTTGGCCTTCTCGATACCTTCACGCTGGCGTTCCTTAATGAAGCGCCGCTCCATCTGGGCGACCATCCCGAGCACGGTCAAAACGATATGACCCATCTCCCCGCGTGTCGAAACATGCGGGTCAAGGACTGTTACGAATGCCCCGCGCTGCTGGCATTCATGCACGATATTCAGAACGTCGCGCGTGTCGCGTCCCAGCCGGTCCAGCCTCGTCACCAGAAGCTCGTCGCCGGCGCGCAGAAACTCAATCACCGTAGCGAGTTCGGCGCGCCCCTCGCGGCTGCCGCCCGATATTTTTTCGGAACGGATGATGTCGCACCTCTCTGCGCGAAGGCGATCAAGTTGAATCTGCAAATCCTGATCAGCCGTGCTGACGCGTGCGTAACCGATGCGTGCCATGTGTAACCTCAAGCTTTAGGCCCGAAGCTACCCTGTCACAAATAGCCGCTGTCAACCCAGATGTTACATAGCGCCTGTAACCCCGCCGCGTGTCACGGCAGGGTATACCCTCAAGGGACAGCGCGGCTGCGAATGAGGCAAACGGCGGCATTGCGCAAATTACGGTTCCTAAGCGTTTATGAAAGCCGGTTCCGACCGAAATCGCGGCCCGCAGTTAACGCGGAGAATCAACGTAGGTGAAGGAGGGGTGGCCCCCAAGAAAGCCGTTCCCGGACTCGCCGCGCCAAGTTCAGAAGCGGTCGCTCACGATCCAACGGTGATGGCGGCTAAAAGCCGAGCAAGCTCACCCGTCGTTGTTGATCCTCCGGCGACACCACGTAGTGAACAAAAGCGGGGCATTCTTTTATCGATCGGCCAATCAAGCGGATCAGCGTTTCGAGGCCGCGCTTCTGTCGATCACTGAAAGTCGCTTTTGCCCCGGCGAGATCGGTCGACGAGTTTCGATGCACAAAGTCAAAGAATTTCCCGAGAAGGCCAGCCATCGCGTCGGACACCTGCACCCATGAGCGGTCCTTCGAGTCAACAAACGAAAATTTCGAAGAGGAGCGGCGCCGTCGACCTCCTCGAATGTGACGCTCGCCGACGCGATCCATCGTGAGACCGAACACCAAACGAGCTGATGTATGCGTTCAGTTGTCCCGCACGCTAAACCGTGCAAATTTGTCGGCACTCAGCCACAGGGGGACTTGATGAGAATACCTTTGCAGTTGGAGACTCGTGATGAAGGTTTTATGCGCTTCCCGATGATGAGCGTAGATTTTGGCTTTGGAAGTAGGGGATACCACGCGAAAGCCCTAATAGACACCGGAGCTGATCTGCAGGCTTTAGATGAAACGTTACTGCAGAACCTTGGTTGTCCCCGAACCGGCGAGATGCACCGTGTTCGCACGGTTCATGGCGAGAAGAATTTTCACCGCTACCGGGTGATCATCGAGTTTCCCGTCATTCAGGCTGCGTCAGAGATTGAGGTCACCGGGATCGACTTAAGTGGAAGAACCTATCAAGCAATACTCGGTGTACCCCTGCTTGAGTTGGGTATTCTGCACCTGAACCCGCGAAACGAGAGCTATTTCGAGTTGTTCGCAGATCGAGTTGCATCACCGCCCACGTCCTCGTCATAGCTTCCAAAAGCTACCAGTCAGAAAACCAAGGCGTGCGACCTTCCAGTTTCGCGGCGCGCGACGGCAGCTGCGAACTGGCAATGGAAACGCGGTCTGGGACCCCTGTTCGGAGCCCGATCATGGAAGGCTTCAAGATTTGAGATTTTCAATGAGTCTCAGAGATCGCGTAGACAGCCTTTAGCTTCAGGCGAAGAAAAAGCTGAAGGCTTTTATCCCGATTTCAATTATCCCGTACAGAGTAGTGAGCACGCCCGCTGCCTTCACCAGATGGTTTGCCTCTAGATTGCCGACAATCTTGGGAGCATTTTTTATGGCCAAAACCATTCGAGCAGCCCGACCGACGACCCGTACAATCTCATCGTGACCGAATCCATCACGTCGGCTCACGCCACCTAATTGACCATCATACTCTGCAAGAATGGCGATATCGTCCTGCATTTGCAGTTGGAGTTCGCCTTCGGTGATGGCTTCCAGAACCGGAGCAGCTTTGATGATCGTTTGGACGTTCTCGTTCGAGAGCTTGTTTAGATCGGCGGATTGCAGGATCCTTCGATTTTCCGCAATGTTCGAATCTGTCGCCCGAATCCCCCGCGCTGCGTCGTCGAGGGCGTATAGTAGATCTTCAATCGCTTCAGAACGTGGCAGCTCCTCCTTGCGGATCTTTGCGGAGATGCTTCTATGGACGGAGGTCACATCCATCTCAATGCGTTGAGGGTTCTCCGCATAACTTGCGAGCATGCGGCGAAGCTTCCGGACTTCGTGATCGTGCTCTGCCAAACCGTTAGATTGCAATGCCACACAATCATCGAGGGCGTCACGAATCTGAACAAGGGTCGCCTTCAGTAGATCCTGTTTGGCGGCTAAGGTCGCTACGGCTCGGAATGCACCTGTCTCTTCGTTCAGAACAAGGCGTTCCGCCAATGGCAGGTGACGGTCGAGTCTGGAGGCTAATCTAACGATGCGTTCTTCAGCAGATTCCGTCGTCTGTCTGGGCGACCACTCGTATGTGCCATCTTCGTCAACAATAGTCTGAGCTATCGCTTCGATAGATTCGAAGCTGAAGGCAGAATCAAATTCTTCTTGGAGCGCCTCTAACGGCGAATATGGCCCCCCGTTCACCCACTGGTAGCCACCATCGGCTGAAGAATAAGGGAGGGAATTTGCTGGATCTTCGTAGTTGGCGTGGAACCACTCTCTCATCTCCCGCGCGTCAGCAGCGGAAACTGATGATGGTACATTGTCGAAAACGTAGTCGTCGGGATCGGGATCTGGTTCGTCATAGGCGATCTCAAAGCTAAAATCATTTCGAAGAACGTGCCCGTTTACATCGGCTTCGGGTGTGCCCGATATCGCGCCTTCCGGATACTCCGTAAGTGACCATGTTAGTTCACCAAGTTCATCGTGATAAACACGAGCAACCCAAAGGACCTCCGGTCCCATGTCTCGCTCATAAGTATCCATATCCTCCCACTGGATATCGCCATTTGGTATCTCGTAGATCCGGCCGCTGTCGCGATGCTCGATTACGGCCGTTCCGGAAGTCTGGATCATAACTCACCTGATGGATGGCATTTGTGCGTCCTATAAGGACAGCTTCTATCGGAAGAAAGCCTGAAAAACCGTTATGGCAAAACAGGCCGCATGCGGAGAGGTCGAGACTGTGTTCAACCTGAGTTCAATAACTACCTTTCCTCACAGGCGGCGAATTTCGTTGTTGGCAACTGATGATTGCTGGATCGTAATATTGACAGGTGATGTGGGCATGCAGAACATGTGAAGAACATTTTTTGGTCAGTCCACGTCTTCTAATCGCGCGTCGGGCAGTATTGCGCCCGTACGCGGTCCTTGAAAGGGCCGCCGATATGAGTGACATAAAGTACGGAAAACGCATGGCATCGCCGGAACGCATTACCATCCTTCATGTTAGTGACTTTCATTTCTCCGCGAAGCGCAAGCGAGACCAAGAGATGGTGGTCAGGGCGCTCCTAGATGATCTAAAGACCCTCTGCATCGGGCACAGAAAGCCCGATATTGTAGTTTTTGGCGGAGATCTTACGCAGGCGCCGCCGAGCGACAGTCACGCGGAAGCCTACGATTTTCTGTTGGAGCCACTGCAGAAAGTTACGAACACCTCACACGAGCGAATGTTTATTGTCCCCGGCAACCACGACGTGGAACGTGACGCGATCGATAATTTTCTCGATAGCCACCTAACATGGCAGTCGCAGTCAAATAATCTTGACGAAATAAACGCTGCATATGACGCAGGAAACTTTACTACGGCTCATAAAGCAAAGTTCGATAGTTATCTCGAACTTGAAGACTATCTGTCGAAAAGCTCGCTCGTATTTCAGAATATATTCTGCGCGGTATACCACATTGAAGCTTTGAATACCGACGTTGTCATCTTCAATTCATCTATTCTCTCGACTGGCGGTCACAAGTCATTTGATCGAGACGAAGGAAAGATGGTGATATCCGAGTTCGCGGTAGCGGAAGCTATGGATAAATTGAAGCCCGGCTCGTTCCGAATATTCACGACGCACCACCCTCTGGAGGTATTTTCGGAAAGTGGGAGAGCGTTCATGACACGGATGGTCGAGCGAAACGCCAATCTATTTCTCTTTGGCCATATGCATGATCCGACGTCCAAGCATATTGTTGGATTTGAAGGAAATGTTTTCTCCAATCAGGCAGGGGCGATATTCACTCACCGTAAAGACTATTATATCGGATACGGGCTTATATGTATCGAGAAGGAAAAAGGTTACTACGAGGCCATTCTCCGGAGCTATTATCCAGATAGGAACTGCTTTGACGATGCCATCGACAAGGTGAGGGGAGGGCGCTTTTACAACTCACAGGACGCAAGGCAATACTGGAGGAGTCTGTCGAGCCCGGTGGACGACGCAGCGTTTCGTAAGCAGTTGAGTGGTCCCGCATATAATAGCGTTGTCGCGGAACTGGTTGAGTTGGGCGTCCTGGACGCGGGTGGACGTCAGAATTTTGTCGCCCCGCGCCTTAACAAAATTGAAGTGGCGTCATCAAAAGAGAATGCTGCTCGTTTTGACACTCCTTTGCCGTTCGAGAAACTTGTAACAGATCCTGCGAATTTCATCGTCTACAGTCCGCAAGAATATGGGCGGACAACTGTTTTGCGCGAGTTGCAGCTCGAACTTTTGGCCAAGGCTGAGAGTCACGAGCTCGCCCGCCTGCCAATCATGATCTCGTTCGACGAAGTAGCGCAGAACGCAGCGCACCTGACACGCGTTGTGAAAAGTCGATCGCATATGGATAGCCAAGTGATCGATACCGAGGTCCTACTTAGACTTGGCTCGGTTTGCCTGCTAATTGACGATGTCGATTTCTCAGACCGCCGCAGGATGGCCATTATCAGGGACTTCATCTCCGCGTTCCCCAAGTGCCGCTATATACTCTCAAGCCTAAAGTCTTCCGCAGCGCCGTACGGTGCGCACGTTGTGCCTGAAGTGCCTGTCCGGTTTGAGTTTGTCGAACTTTGCGAGTTAAAGCGCAAGGAAATGCGGCAGTTGATCAAGCTAAAACTCGCCAACTCCGGAGATGTAGAGGCTATACTTGATCGTCTGCATTCTGAAATATCGGGAATTAATCTTCCATTCACCGCCGCGAATGGAACTATATTAATGACTATCTATGAACAAAACAGCAATTTTCGACCGATTAACCGCTCAGTGGTTATAGAGCAATTCGTGGATGCGACTCTCCGAAAAAGCTCGGCTGATCAAAGTCAGAGAGAGACTTTCGACTACTCCAACAAGACCGCATTGCTCGCCCATGTTGCTGGCTGGATGGCTAAAGAAAATTGCTACACACCCCAATTTGAGCGGTTTCGCGGGGCGATGAAAGCTTATGTGGACAAGGTTGGGCTAGTGGCAGATCTCGACCTACTGGCCGCCGAGTTCTTCGAGGCTAGAATCATGCGGCGACAGAGTGATGGCGGCGTCGCGTTTCGGTATCGCGCTGTTCTCGAGTACTTCATTGCCATTCAGATGATTGCCGAGCCGGATTTCAAGTTGTGGGTCCTCGATGACAGTCGCTACCTCTCTTTCATCAATGAAATTCAGTACTATGCCGGTAAAATTCGTAACGACGCGAAGGTTGTGGACCTGATTTCCGAACGATTCGCGCGGAACATCGACGAAGTGGCGGAAATTCTTGGTACTCCTTTCGACCCCGCGCAACTAGCTACGCTAGAACTCCCAAGAAAGGGAGATTCGGCTTCGCTGAGCCAGCTTTCAACGCATTTGATGGGGCAGCCGTTATCTCGTGAGGAGCGCGATGAGGCGCTTGAGGCGGAAATCCCTCGCGATGACGAAGATCGTCAGGTCGTATTCAGGCCGAGAATTGAGCACCCCGGACATAAGTTACTTGTCGGTCTTCTCCTATTCTCTGGCTTGGTTAAGAATATGGAGACAATTGATAGTTCGGATAAGCAAAGACATCTTAGGCTTGCGTGGAAGGGCTGGTCTTTGATGCTTAAATCGTCGTTGTCACTTGTTGAGGAGCTAGCTAAACACCGCCAGATGCGAATTAATGGAGTCTTGTATGAAATTCATGCTCCGCGAGCTATGCCTAACGAGGAGCTTGGCCGCCAGATCGCACTGGTTATGCCGACCAGCATAACCAGACTGATCTCTGCCGCGATGGGCACAGAAAAGCTTCAACTCCAATTGACAGAGCCTGAGCTCGACGATTCAGGTGAGCCTCTCGTTTACGAGTTTCTGCGCTCCTGCCTCATTGCAGACCTCAAGTTACCTGTGACGCCCAGCGTATTGAAGAATTTGATCAAGAAATTGGCCGCGAGCGAATATCTATCGGAAGCGCTTATATGGAAAATCATTGAACTAAGGAAAATGGACCAAATCTCCTCGCAACATTTCGAAGCTCTTCAGAGTGATGTTGCCGGTGCCATCGTGCGGCTACACGGCGGAAAGCCGTCGGACCTACACAGGGACAAATCGAAGCAGATTGAGAAGCTTCGGCGGGAGAGCCTCATGCTAAAAATCGCCCGTCAAAAGGAGGAGGTATGATGTTCTCCTTTGGCTGTAACGGGTGTCGGGTATGCGATAAGCCTGCGGTTTGGCGTAAAGCCGGGAAAGTTTTAGACATCCGGTCTGACTAGAAGCATTGTTGCTACGCAGTTGCTACGTTTCCTATTTTTTATCAAAACATTGAATATAAACAATTGCGTAGGTTGTTTTTAAAGGGTGCAGCCAGCCCTTGAACCAGCGGGGCATGGCTCGTTCATGATCGGCGCACTCACGCCTAGACGAAATTAACCAGCATTCGGGGGTGTGGACACGAGCTTTGCCCACTCCTCCAGTAAGTTGCGACGCTGCTCCAGGAAGTCAGTGCGACGATAGGCGCGCTCCACTTTGCCGCCAACCATATGCCCCAACGTCGTCTCTGCGACCTCGTACGGAGTGCTTGTCGCCTCTGCGATCCAATCGCGTAGGCTGGAGCGAAAACCATGTGGGCGGGCCGCCATCCCTCGACGCTCCATAAGCCGCGCCATGGTCGCATCAGAGATCACGCCCTTTTTGGAGTTGGCAAAGAGGTATCCGTCGCGAGCAAAGGCCTTTGCCTGTTCAATGATCGCAAGCGCTTCCGTCACAAGAGGCACACGGAAATCAGGCGTCTTATCCTTGCGCCCTTTTTGCTTTTCGCCGGGAATGGTCCAAACATCGTCATCGATTTGCTCTAGGCGCAAAAATCGCAACGGCGCGGAGCGCACGCCCGTGAGGATCAAAAGCCGCAATGCGAGGTGGGTCGTCGTGCCGTCTGAAAGAGAAGCATAGAAGGCCGCCACTTCCGGCCAAGGTAGCGCGGGTATGTTCTCTGGCTTGTGCCTCTGCTGGCCTAGAAGCGCTCTCGCCTTTTCGGTCGCCTGCAAATCGACCTCGTGACCCAAGGCGGCTGCATGGCGCATGCAGATGGCGAGGCGGTTCAACGCTTTTCGCGCGGTCTCTGCTTTTGAATGCCATATCGGAGAGAGGGTATCGCGGATGGCGATCTGATCGATGTCGCTCACAGGCTTCTTGCCAAGTTTTGGCAGCACATGGATTTCCAGTGGGCTGAACCAGCGCCCCGATTTTCCGTCGTTCTTCAGTTCCGCCTTGCGGCTCTCAAACGCATCAATCGCCACGTCTTCCAACAGGTGAAGGCGCCTTTCGGCCTGCCGCCGCTCGCGTTCCCGTTCGCTCATCGGATCAAGGCCCTTGGTCAGCACGCTGCGCCATTTGTCCGCAGCTTCACGAGCGTCTTTCAATGACACGTCTTGGACAGAGCCCAGTCCCATTTCTCGACGCCGGCTGTGCATCGTATAGCGGAGCACCCATTGCCCCGGGCCGTATTCTCGCTTGTACAGCCAGAGACCGCCCCCGTCCGAATGCTTGCCGGGGCCGGCATTCTTCACCGCCAACGCTGAAAGCTTGTTCAATGCCCTCGCCATTCTGATCCCCCTTTTGATCCCCCTTTCGCTTTTGGCTTTGGGTGAGCAAAGGCGTACTACGATGGATACATAATGGCAAGAAATCGTAGGAAAATCAGCGAGTCTATGATCGTATTGAGCAAAAATGTACCTTGTTGGACAAGTATTCAATGCCGGCATGGGGCACCATCTTCCACAGTAGACGCGCCGATTTCAAAAACTTCTTATCTGGTGGATGGCAACTCCTGCTTTTGATCCATCTTTAAGGCGGGCCTGGCGAACAGCCTGTTAGAGTTGTTGGGACGGGTTACTCTATCCTGAGTGTCCACACGCATATGCGGGATTTGCCGACCTGAGCCACGCACGTCCGACCTGCGATCAAGACCCGCAATGACATTTCGGATCGATGTGATCTTTCAGTACGAAGGTAGGCAACCTTCTCCTTCTGAGAAAGCTGACACCTGGCACGGGGGGCGTCGTCCGACTATGCCGCGGTAGCAACGTGCAGGCTTCTTTATAGACGCTGGCCGCTCGCGGGCGCATATCAACCGACCCGTCGACCGTGCGCGGTGCAGACGCTGGCCGAATCAGTGGGCTCCGCCCTTTGATTCGGGTTGAGTGATAGGGAAGAGTCCCCGGCAAGCGCGAAACCGTTCGACAAATTTGAGGTTGCTCGCCTCCAAATGCCGAGCTTCCGGTTGTAAAATTGCGATATTCACAGATTTTTCCTGATTTTCGCCTGCCGCGCGAAATTTTTGTATCTCGCGGCCCGCATCTTTCAGAAAACGCTAATGTTTTCAGTGGGCGCTCATGGGATTCAGTTGTATCGATAAGTTGCCGCAGGCAATTCGCACCGGGTTGTTGCCCCAATTTGGGCAAACCGGATTTCTGCAACTATTTCAAAAAACAGTTCTCCGATCATCCGGATAATGTGGCAGCAATGAGGCCATTTTTCTCAGTTCTTTTATTGGGTTAGTGCTGTTGCGCCTCCGAAAACGCTGAACTATTAGTCCCGCCGTACCGCCGGAATAACCAAAACTATTATCCGGCACCCATAGAAGTAGTAACCACCGTCTCCAAAGGGTTTAGGGTGGGGAGAAAGGCTAAGAAGCAGTGACAAGCAACATTCGCGATGTAACCAAAGCCGGAGTCCAGGCTGAAACGACGCTCGTCGACCTCATCGGCAATGCCATCAACGAAAACAGCCAGACTGCGGCTCTGACGCTTGAGAAGATTTTCGATCGTCTGTCGAAGATCACCGACCACAACAACGACGCCGGCAACAGCTTTGCCGACCGTCTCAGCACAGCCCTCGACAAGCTGCGGTCCGCCCATGACAGCGACAAGGGCTGGAACGGCTCGTCGTCGTCCGACAAGTCGGAAACCACGTCCACGAAGGGCGATCTGGATTCGACGACGGACCTCGCCTCGACGAAGCCGGGTTCGGTGACCGACACCGTATCCGCGCCGACCGTATCCGACACGCAGGACGAAACGGCCTTGATCACTCCGGCGAAGCCCGTCGCTGATGCTCCGGCCGCCGCTGCTGCCGCCGCTGCCGCCTCGACGGTCACCGGCTTCCCGGATGCCTCGAACACCGGCATTGCCGCCGGCTCGACCATGACCAAGTTCACCGGCACCTACCGGGTCACCCAGGACAACGCGGTGATCAGCAACCTGGAAGTCTACGGCGCCATCATCATCGACGCCAAGA